>DATMFW010000098.1:0-15852 GCA_035556655.1 Pseudolysinimonas sp. | reverse complement strand
CCGTAGCTGGCCTTGAACACCCGGCTGAAGTGGGCGGCGTCGATGAATCCGCGGCGGGCGGCGATCACGGCGACCGGCTGGTCGTCGAACAGCGGGTCGAGCAGGTCGCGGCGGCAGCGCTCGAGCCGGCGCTGGCGGATCCAGGTCGAGACGGTGGTGTCCTGCTGACGGAAGATGCTGTGCAGCTGCCGGGTGGAGATGAAGTGCGCGGCGGCGATGCGCGCCGGACCGAGGTCGGTGGCACCCAGGTTGGCGTCGATGTAGGCCCGGACGCGCTGCAGCAGAGCGTGGTGCGGCACCCCGCGCGCACCCTCGACGTCGAGCTCTTTCGAAAGCAGCGTGGTGATCAGATCGAGCGCGACATGGGCCAGGCGCACCCCGGTGCTGCCGGTCAGCTCGCCGAGGTTGCCGCCCATGTGCGCCAGGTACGGCGCGACGATGGCGCCGACGCCGCGGGTGCCGGACATCGGGATCGCGGTGAGCTGCGACACCATCGGGCCCGGCAGGTCGAGCATCTGCTTGGGGAACATCACCACGAGGTTGCGGAACTGATCGTCGAACACCAGCGTGTACGGCCGGCTGGTGTCGTAGATGGTCAGCATGCCGGGGCGCAGCACGGCTTCGCGATCCTCCTGCACGAGCAGGCCGGTTCCCGAGAGCAGCATTCCCACCTTGTAGAAGTGCCGGTCGTTGCGGGCGAGCAGCTCCGGGGTGCGCTCGACGACGTGCGGGGCGGCGACGACGTCGTAGATGTGCACGTCGTCGACCTCGACCGAGCGGATGCGGCCCCAGAACCGGTCGGGATCGTCGCTCGATACGTGCAAGGGCACGAACGCCTCGGATACCGAGGTGCGGAATGCGGAGAAGTCCTGCATGGCTACCACCACTTCGTGATCACCGGAGATACGCATCATATACGATCTGTGACTCACATCGTAGCGGGTCGGCGCACGAGCGCCCAGACCAGGATGAGCGCGACGAACCCCGCGGAGGCCATGGTGAGCGCCATCACCCCGGCCGTGACGCCGCCGAGCGACACCAGCGGCGCCACGATCGGACCGGCCACGAGCCCAGCGGTCCCGAGCGCCGCGGCGGCGGTCCCCGCCCGTTCGGCGTGCGCGTCGAGTGCCAGCGCCGAGGAGTTCGGCAGCCCGACCCCCTCGAAGAACAGCACGACGGCGAGGGCCGCGGCGACCGCGGGGAGCGGCGCCCCGAGGGTCACCAGCGCGAGCAGCGCCAGGCAGGCGCCGGCCGTGCCGGTCACGGCGAGCAGATACAGCCGCCGGGCACCGAGCCGGCGCACGAGCACCCGGGTGGTCTGGGCTCCGGCCATGGCCGACACCGCATTCGCGGCGAACAGCACACCGAACAGCTGGGGCGAGACCCCGTAGCCGTCCTGCAGCACGAAGCTCGACATCGACAGGTAGCTGAAGAACAGGATGCCCACGAACGCCGACACCAGCAGCAGTCCCACGAACGAGCGGTCGGTGCGCAGCGCGCGCAGGTGTCCGCGCGCCGTCGCGAAACCGCCGCCGTGACGGCGCTCGGGTGGCAGGGACTCGCGCAGGAATGCGGCGGCGAGCAGGAACACCACGACGCCGATCGCGGCGAGCACCCCGAAGATGCCCCGCCAGTCCATGATCAGCGCGAGCTGCCCGCCGACCACGGGGGCCACGATCGGAGCCGACCCGCTCAGCAGCGACATCAGCGCGAGTCCCCGGGTCAGCTCGCTGCCCGACGCGCGATCGCGAACGATGGCCGCGGCGACGACCATGCCCGTCGATCCGGCGATTCCCTGCAGCAGCCGCAGCACCAGCAGGGACTCGATGTCCGGGGCGAGCGCGCAGGCGGCCGAGAGCACGGCGAACGCTGCGAGCCCCGCCAGAACCGGAACGCGCCGCCCGAACCGGTCGCTGAGCGGCCCGGTGATCAGCTGCCCGGCCCCGAGCCCGATCATGCACACCGACATCGAGGCCTGCGCGAGGCTGTCGGTGGTGCCGAGGGTGCGGGCGAGCTGCGGGAGGGCGGGGAGGTAGAGATCCATCGAGAGGGGCCCGAACATCCCGAAGCACGCCAGCAGCACCAGCGTGCGCGGTCGCAGCGCGTTCAGAGTCCCAGCACCCGCCGGATCCAGCCGGACCGCACGGCGTCGGCCGCGTCGGCCACCGTGGTGCCGGCGGCGAACCCGGCGAACCCGTGGAACGCCCCGCCCCAGACGTGCAGCTCGGCCTGTCCGCCGGTCGCCCAGATGCGGGTCGCGTAGTCGACGGCCTCGCTGCGGAACACCTCGGCCGCGCCCACTTCGATGTAGGCGGGCGGCAGGCCCGACAGATCGCTCGCGCGCGCGGGCGCCGCATACGGCGAGACGGATGCGGTGAACCGCCGTTCGCCGAGCAGCGCGTTCCAGCCGGTGTCGTTGTTGTTGCGGTCCCACGCCCCGATGCCGTCGTACTGCCGGGCCGACACCGTGTCGTTGCTGTTGTCGATCATGGGTGCGTTGAGCAGCTGGCCGACGAGCGCGGGTCCGCGGCGGTCGCGGGCGAGCAAGGCGACGCCGGCGCTCAAGCCGCCTCCGGCGCTGGTGCCGGAGACGAGGATGCGCTGTGGGTCGATGCCGAGCTCCGCGGCGGCGCCGGCCATCCAGACGAGTCCGGCGTAGCAGTCCTCGACCGGGGCCGGGTCGGGATGCTCCGGGGCCAGGCGGTACTCGACGCTCACGGCCACGACGCCGTCGTTCTCGACGAGGTCGAACACCTCGTCGATGCCGAAGAAGCGGGTGCCGAGCATCATGCCGCCCCCATGGATCAGGTAGATCCCCGCCGCGTCCGGGACTGCGGGCTCCGGGCGCAGGATCGTCACCTCCACCTCGGGGTCACCGGCGGGTCCAGGCACCCGCCGGTGTTCGACGTGGATCCGGCGACCCTCGAGCAACTGCTCGAGCGGGGGGACGATGGTCGCGAAGTGCTCGCGATTGACCTGGATGGTGTCGGCGCGCAGCGGGATGCGCTCCACCAGGTCGAGGAACCCGGCGAGCGCGGGGACGAGCTCGGGGTCGTAGGGAACGGGCGGGACGGGCTCGTAGTCGGCGACGTTCACAGGCCGAGCACCCGGCGGAACCAGGCCAGCCGCGAGGCGATGGCCGCCGCGGCCAGCTCGCTGTCGGGCGCGTAGACGTCGAACCCGTGGATGCCGCCCGCCCAGACGTGCAGCTCGGCGTTCCCGCCCGCGGCCCAGATGCGCGAGGCGTAGGCGACGTTCTCGTCGCGGAACAGCTCGGCGCTGCCGGCTTCGATGAACGCCGGCGGCAGGCCGGAGAGGTCCTCGGCGCGGGCGGGTGCGGCGTAGGGGCTGACCGGGTCGTCGCCTCCGGCCGCCGGGCCGAGCAGCGACGACCAGCCGAGCAGGTTGAGTTCGCGGGTCCAGGTGCCGATGCCGGTGTACTGGTGCGACGACACGGTCTCGTTGCGGTCGTCGATCATCGGGCAGAGCAGCAGCTGGCCGGCGAGCGCGGGACCGCCGCGGTCGCGGGCGAGCAGGGCGACTCCTGCCGCGAGTCCGCCGCCGGCGCTGCCGCCCATGACGACGAGTCGCTCCGGGTCGACTCCGAGTTCGGCGGCCGCCCCGGCCAGGAACAGCAACCCGGCGTAGCAGTCCTCGACCGGGGCGGGGTCCGGGTGCTCGGGGGCGAGCCGGTACTCGACGTTGACCGCGACGACCCCGAGAGCGAGGACGAGCTCGACCAGGCGTGCGGTGTCCATCCCGCGCTCGCCGCTGATCATGCCGCCGCCGTGGATGTTGAGCAGACCGGGCACGGCGGGCCCGCCCGCCGCGAGCCGGTCCCGGTGACCAGCCGGCGACAGGATCGTCACCGTGATGTCGGGCTGCCCGGCGGGACCGGGGACGACGCGGTCCTCGGCGTCGACGGCCCGCCCGGCGATCACGTCGGCGACCGGCTGCACGAATCCCGAAGCACCGGCGCGCATCGCCGCGATGTCCTCCGGCCCCGGGACGGGTGCGCCGGCGGGCGCCACGATCTCGAGGATCGGGACGAACTCGGGCGCGAACGGAACGGGCGGGTACGGCATGCGTTGTCTCCAGTGGGTCAGGGTCCGGCGGGATCGACGATGTCGCGATCCGCCCAGAACGGCGTGACGAGCTCGCGCAGCGCCTCGGCGCCGATGCGTTCGACGAGGGCGGGCGCTCCGAGCGCCTGCTCGAGCTGTTCGAGCCGGGTGGCGCCGAACAGCGTGGTGACGCTGGCGCGGTGGGTGAGGGTGAAGGCGATGCAGAGCTGCGCGGGCGTGGTGCCGAGCCGCTCGGCGAGCCGGGCGAGGTCGGGCTGGGACGCGATGATCGCATCCCGGATGCCGCCCGGGTCCCGGCCGATCTCGCGACCGAGCTCCCCGGCCTTCACCAGCGCCCCGCCCTCCATGACGTCGGAGGCCTGCATGACGAGCCCCGCGTCGAAGAGCCGCGCGAACGGCTCGCCGTCGGGGATGGAGCGCCGCGCGACGCTGTACTTCAGTTGCGCGATCACCGGTCCGGCGACGCCTTCGGCGCGAGCGATCTCGGTGAGGGCGGCGATGTTCTGCGCCGACCAGTTGTTGACCCCCCAGTCGAGGATGAGCCCGGCCTCGCGCAGCGACGCCAGGTCGAGCACGAGGTCGCGCAGGTCGACGTTGTCGCGGCGCAGATCTCCGAGGATCACCAGGTCGGCGTGCTCGGCCCCGACCCGGAACAGCGCGTTCTGCAGCTGCGGGCGGAAGCCCTCGTCGCCGAAGCCTTCGAGCCAGAGCTTCGACGACAGCTGCCACTCGTCGCGGCGCAGCCCGGCAGCGCGGACCATCGCCGAGAACAGCACGTCGGTGAACACCGGAGGGGCGCCGGGGAACCCGTAGACGCCGACGTCGAACAGCGTGATGCCGCCGTCGATCGCGGCGCGCAGCAGCGCCACGGCATCCCGGAAGTCCATGCGGTCGTAGGTGTGCCACGAGCCGAGCGACAGCCGGCCGACCTCGATCATGCGTTCCTCCAGGGCAGGCGCGGGTCGATGACCGCTTTGATCTGCTCGAGTCCCTCCATCGCGGCGAGGGCGGCCGAGGCGCCCGAGAGCGGGACGGGGGTGGCGAACAGGTCGTCCCACGGCATCCGGTCGCCGAAGGTGCGGAAGAACTCGACGGCGCGGTGGTAGTCGGCGATGTCGCCGTTCAGCGATCCGACGACGGTGAGCTCTTTGCCCATGATCGCGCTGAGCGGGAACGGGTCGCCGCCGGGGCCGGTGCTTCCGACGACGACGAACGTGCCGCGCGGGGCGGCCATGGCGATGGCCTCGGCCCCGACGCTCGCGGCGCCGGCGAAGTCGAGCACCAGGTCGGCGCCGTGGCCGCCGGTGAGCTCGTGGACGGCGTCGATGGTGGCGGCCGATCCGCCGGCGATGTCGACGACGGCATCGGCGCCGAATCGCCGTGCGAGGTCGAGCCGGGATGCGGGGGCGCCGACGGTGATGATCTGGCCGGCTCCCGAGATGCTCGCCACGGCCGTGGCGAAGATGCCGAGCGCGCCGGATCCCTGCACCACCACCCGGGATCCGGCGCGGACACCGCCCGCGCGCTCGACGGCGCGCAGCACGGTCTTCGCGGCGCAGCCGGCCATCGCGGCCCGCTGGTCGGGAACCTCCGCCGGCAGCAGCAGCTTCGCCGCTCCCGGGGTCACGTAGCAGTACTCGGCGAGCCCAGCCGTGGCGTACGGGGGCAGGTCGGAGCGCTGCAGGAACCCGTACCCGCGCCGCGTGCAGTGCACGGGCTCGCGCAGCACGACGCAGCCGAAGCACTCTCCGCAGGTCGACTCGGACCAGCCGATGCGATGGCCGACGGCGAGTTCGCGGCCGAGCGCGTCGCGGGTGCCGGCGCCGAGCGCGACGATCTCACCGGTCATCTCGTGCCCGAGGATCATCGGCAGCATCCCCGGGAAGCTCATCTTCCCCGACCAGATCTCGACGTCGGTGCCGCAGAGCGTCGCACACGAGATGCGCACCAGGGCGGCACCGGGTTCGAGGGCGGCGGGCAGCGGCACCTCGGTGAGTTCGAGCGGCGCGCCGTGCTCGGTGAGCACGGCGGCGCGGGTCGTGGCGGGGATGGTCATACCAGCAGCTGCCCTCCGTCGACGGGGATGCTGACCCCGGTGATGTGCGATGCGGCGTCTCCGGCGAGGAACAGCACGAGCGGGGCGATCTGGCTCACCTCGGCGATGGTCGCGAGCGGGATGCGCGCCTCCCAGGCGGCCCGGGCCGCGGGGTCGGCGGCGAAGCCGGCGGTGAGCGGGGTGAGCACGGGGCCGGGGGCGACGGCGTTGACACGGACGCCGTGCGCGGCGAGTTCGATCGCCGCGGTCCGGGTCAGGGCGTCGACGGCGGCCTTGGTGGCCTCGTAGTGGCCGAGACCGGGGGTGGGCTGCCGTGCGCCGATCGAGCTGATGTTGACGATGGCGCCGGCGCCGGCGGCGGCCAGGTGACGACCGACGGCCTGGGTCATCAGGAAGGTGCCGCGGACGTTGACGGCGAGGGCGGCATCCAGCACGGCGACGTCCAGTTCGAGCAAGCCCCCGCCACCCCCGACGATGCCGGCGTTGTTCACGAGCACGTCGAGGCCGCCGTGCCGAGCGGCGACGGCGGCGACCCCGGCGGCGACGGACTGCGCATCGGAGATGTCGATGTGCTCGCCCTCGCAGCCGAGCTCGGCCGCGGTGGCGGCCACCGCATCCGCATCGATGTCGGCGATCACCACGGTGGCGCCGTCGGCGAGGAAGGCCTCGGCGATGCCGCGGCCGAGGCCGCCGGCCCCGCCGGTGATGAGGACGCGTCGCTGGGTCATGGAACGGCATATTATACGAATGTAGAAAAAAACCAAGCGGAGGTCCCCATGGACGTGAACCTGCCCATCCCGACCCGGCGGCTCGGCCCCGGCGGACCCGAGGTGCCGCTGCTGGCGCTCGGCTCGTGGAACACCTGGGACCGGATGGAGCCCGCCGAGGCGGCCGCGCTCGTGCGTCGCGCCGTCGAGGCCGGGGCGGCGTTCTTCGACGTCGCCTTCTACAACATGGGCCCGCACGCCGAGAACTCGCGCACCGACATCCTGTTCGGCGACGCGATCGCGGCGGCGGGGGTGCGGCGGGAGCAGTTCACGGTCTGCGGCAAGGTCTGGCTCTGGGATCCCGCGTCACGGTTCCGGCCCCAGCTGGAGGTGAGCCTGCAGCGCGCGCGGCTGGACCGGTTCGACACCGTCGTGGTCGGCGACTACGCCGAGGAGCCCGATGTCCCCGCGCTCGTGCGTGAGGTGTCGGCGCTCGTCGACGACGGGCTGACCGGGGGGTGGGGCATCAACAACTGGCGGATCGAGCACACGCTGCAGGCGATCGAGGTGGCCCGCGCCGAGGGCCTCACGCCGCCGACCTTCGCGCAGCTGAAGTACTCGCTGGTACGGCGTTCGATGGCCGAGGGGCCGCATTACGGCGCGCTGTTCGCCGACGGGACGCTGGCGCTGCAGGCCTCCGACGTGCTCGAGGGCGGCATCCTGGCCGGCAAGCTGCAGCCGGCGCGCAAGATCGGGGCCGACATGGGCGGCATCCGCGAGCGGATCGTCGCGCTCTGGCCGGAGGTGCAGCGCATCGCCGCCGGGTTCTCGGTGACGCCGACGCAGCTCGCGATCGCGTTCACGTTGACGCATCCGGCGACCGCGAACGTGCTGCTCGGGGTGTCGCGGGTCGCCCAGCTCGACGAGAACCTCGCGGCCGTGGCGCTCGCCGCGGCGCACGGCGAGGCGATCCGGGATGCGGTGGCCGGGCTCTGGCTGGACACCGCCGTGCGCGCCGACGGGGCATGGTGAAGGTCTTGCGATTTAAGTCAACGTGTGTAGGATTACCGCCACGACACATCGGTGTGGCGTCTTCACACCCCCCGTACTCGCGCACAACACAGCCCACTCGCACCCGAGAGAAGGAACGATGAAGAGAACTCCCCTCGCCGTCGCGCTCGCCGCGTCGGCGGCGCTCGCACTCAGCGCCTGCACCGGCGGCGGCACCGACGCCCCCGCCGAGGGCGGCGTCACCGACCTGAACATCGGGAACTTCCTCGATGTCACCTCGTGGGACCCGTCGCTGGCCGACATCGGCTTCGACGGCCCGTACCTGTCCGCGGTCTACGACCCGCTGCTCGCCCTCGACGAGGACGGCAACCCGACCCCGGTGCTCGCCACCGACTGGACGGTCTCCGACGACTTCCTCACCGTCACCATGAACCTGCGCACCGACGCCGTGTTCAGCGACGGCGAGAAGTTCGACGCCGACGCCGCCGTGGCGAGCCTGAACTACCTGAAGGACGGCGCGCGCTCCAGCGAGGCCTACCTCAACGTCACGTCGGTCACCGCCGTCGACGAGGACACCATCGAGATCGACCTCAGCAAGCGCGACGACACCATGCTGTACCTGATGGGACTCGGCCGCAGCTACATGATGGCGCCCGACGCGATCGCCGCAGGCACCCTCGCCACCGAACCGGTCGGCTCGGGCCCCTACACGCTCGACGCCGACACCTCGGTCGTCGGCGCCGAGTACCACTTCGACAAGGTCGCCGATCACTGGGATGCCGCGACCTACCCGTTCACGGGCCTCTCGATCTACCCGATCCTGGATGCCACGGCGCGGCACAACGCGATGCTCTCCGGTCAGGTGAACGTCAACTACGCCGACCCGCTCAACCAGGACCAGGCGAAGGAGCAGGGCTGGAACATCTCCAGCAAGGTCTCCGGCTGGGTCGGGCTGCAGTTCCTCGACCACACCGGCAAGGACCTCGCCCCGCTCGGAAAGCTCGAGGTGCGCCAAGCGCTCAACTACGCCTTCGACGGCGCGGCGATCCTGCAGTCGGTGGGCGCCGGATCCGGTGAGGTCACCAACCAGGTGTTCCCGGTCGGCGCGGGCGGCTACGACGCGTCGCTGACCGACGCCTACGCGTTCAACCTCGACAAGGCCAAGGACCTGCTGGCGCAGGCCGGCTACGCCGACGGGTTCGCGCTGCACATGCCGATGTCGCCGATCTTCCAGCAGTGGCAGCCGGTCGTCGAGCAGACCTTCGGCGAGCTCGGAATCGACGTGACCTGGGACGACATGCAGATGCCCGACTACCAGATCAACGCGCCGACCTACCCGATGTTCATCTCGTTCCTCGCGATGGACGCCAACCCGCAGGCCACCGTCGCCCGCCAGGTGACGAACGTCCAGTGGTACAACCCGAAGCCGGAGTACGCGCAGTTCCCCGAGCTGGCCTCGATCGTCGACGATATCCAGACCCAGACCGGAGACGAGCAGCTCGCCAGCATCACGAAGCTGAACCAGAAGCTCACCGAGCTGGCCTGGTACAGCGTCTGGTACCAGGCGAACAACATGTACTACAGCACCGAGGGCATCACGGTGACCCCGATCACCGGCATGATGTTCCCCACCCTGCGCTACATCCAGCAGGGCTAGACAGCACGACGACGGGCCGCCGTACCCTCGGGCGCGGCGGCCCGTCCCCTATCCACCGAAGGATCGTCGATGATCTGGTTCACCGCGAAGCGGCTGCTCTCCGGAGTGGTGCTGCTCGTGCTGGTGTCGGTCGGCACCTTCTTCCTGGCGCACCTGGCCATCTCCGATCCGACGGTCAACCTGCTCGGCGGCACCTACACGCCCGAACAGCAGGCGGCGCTCGCCCACAAGATCGGCACCGACCGGCCCCTGCTCGTCCAGTTCGGCGACTGGGCCTCGCACGCCGTGCGCGGCGACTTCGGCACCTCCTGGCGCAACTTCCAATCCGTCGGAGACCAGCTCGCCCTCAAGCTGCCCGTCACCCTCTCGGTGGTGACCTTCGCGATCCTCATCACGGCGATCGTCGGCACCGCGTTCGGGCTGATCGCGGGGCTTCGCCCCGGCAGCATCTTCGACCGGGTCATCAAAGCCGTCTCGGTCGTGCTGTTCGCACTGCCCGGGTTCTGGGTGAGCCTCGTGCTCGTGATCTGGTTCGCGGTGCAGCTGAAGTGGTTCCCCGCCGTCGGCTACGTGCAACCCACCCAGTCGATCGACGGCTGGCTGCGATCCATCACCCTGCCCGCGGTCTCGCTCGCGCTCGGCGCCATCGTCGCCATCGCAGAACAGCTGCGCAACGCCGTCATCGCCGTCGACCGGCAGGACTACGTGCGCACCCTCCGCAGCCGCGGACTCTCCCGCGCCCGGGTCACCGTGCACATCCTGCGCAACGCCTCACCCGCGGCCCTCACCGTGCTCGCACTGATGTTCGTCGGGCTGCTCTCCGGTGCCATCGTCGTCGAAGCCATCTTCAGCCTGCCGGGCATCGGCCAGCTCACCAACTCCTCCTCGCAGATCGGCGACATCCCGATGCTGCTCGGCATCACCGTCATCTCGATCGTGTTCGTCGTCATCGTCAACTTCCTGCTCGACCTCGCGCTCGGCTTCCTCAACCCGAAAGCACGCGTCCGATGACCGCCACCACCGCCCTCAGCGGCGAGCTCGACCCGAGGCTCGCCCGGCGCGGATCCCTGCTCAGCCGGTTCCTGCGCCGGCCCGACGGGCTGATCGCCGCCGTCGTGTTCGCGCTGATCCTGCTCTCTGCGGTGCTGGCACCTCTGATCGCCCCGCACGACCCCAACTTCGTCGACCTCGCGATCTCCAAGGCGCCGCCGAGCCCCGAGCACCTGTTCGGAACCGACTCCTCCGGCCGCGACGTGCTCAGCCGCATCCTGTTCGGCGCCCGGACCACGCTGTGGGGCGCCCTGGTCACCATCGTCACCGCGATCGTGCTCGGCGTGCCCGCCGGTGTCGCCGCCGGCTACTTCGGCGGAGTCTGGGACCGCATCAGCTCCTGGATGAGCGATGCACTGCAGTCGATCCCCGGGATGATCATCCTGCTCGTCGTCGCCGCCGGCACCCGCTCCGACTTCTTCCTGCTCATGGTCACCGTCGGCACCTTCATGTCGCCCGGGTTCTTCCGCATCTCCCGCTCCACCGCGCTCGCGGTGCGCAACGAGCCCTACATCGACGCCGCCCGGGTGTCCGGCCTCGGGCACCTGCGCATCATGGCCCGGCACGTGCTGCCCGCCGTCTACGCACCCGTCATCATCCAGACCGCCCTCACCGCGGGCATCGCCATGGGCATCCAGGCGGGACTGCAGTTCCTCGGCATCGGCGACGCCAACACACCCAGCTGGGGCGCCATGATGCTCGAAGGCTTCCGGCTCATGCTCACCAGCCCGCTGCTGCTGCTCTGGCCCTCCGCCGCGCTCGGCATCACCATCGCCGCACTCGCCGTGATGGGCTCCACGCTCGCCGACCTCGTGCGGGTACGCACTCCGCTGGAGAGCCGGGCCGCGCGGCGGGCGCGGCGTGCGGCCGCGGCCGAGGCCCCCGCCACGCAGAGCACCGGGACCATCGCACACGCCACCCGGGACTCGGCGGTCAGCATCGAGGGCCTCAAGGTCTGCTACGCCGGCCAGGCCGGCGAGACCGAGGTGGTGCACGGCATCAGCCTCGACGTCGCACCGGGCGAGGTGCTCGGCATCGTCGGGGAGTCGGGGTCGGGCAAGTCGCAGACGGTGTTCTCGATCCTCGACCTGCTGCCGGCCGGCGGGCGCTGGAGCGCCGACGCCATCTGGATCGGCGGGCGCGAGGTCACCTCGATGGCTCCGTCGGAACGGCACAAGCTGCTGGGCAGGCAACTCGGTTACATCCCGCAGGAACCGATGTCGAACCTCGACCCCTCGTACACGATCGGGCACCAGCTCGTCGAGCCGCTGCGGGCCGTCCACGGGATGTCGCGGGCCGCCGCCCGCGCGACCGCCGCGGCCATGCTCGAGCGGGTCGGCATCCGAGACGTGAAACGCGTCATGCGCTCCTACCCGCACGAGATCTCCGGCGGCATGGCGCAGCGCGTGCTCATCGCGGGAGCCATCTCCGGCGGGCCCGCGGTGCTCGTCGCCGACGAACCGACGACCGCGCTCGATGTCACCGTGCAGGCCGAGGTGCTCGAACTGCTGCGCGAACTGCAGGCCGAGCACCGGATGGCGCTCGTGCTCGTCACGCACAACTTCGGGGTGGTCGCCGACATCTGCGACCGCGTCGTCGTGATGCGCGACGGCGCCATCGTCGAGACCGGCACCGTCGATGCGCTGTTCGCGGCACCCGCGGAGCCATACACGCGCGAACTCATCGCGGCGTCGCTGGACAGCGCAGAGACCCGCGCCGAACTGGATCGGAAGAGCGCATGAGCCTGCTGCAGGTGAGCGACCTCGTCGTCGACTACGGGGCCTACCGCGCGCTGCACGGCGTCTCGGTCGACGTCGCCGCGGGGGAGTGCGTCGGCCTGGTCGGTGAATCCGGGTCGGGCAAGTCGACGCTCGGCAAGGCCATCCTCGGGCTCGTGCCGGTGCGATCCGGCACCGTCACCTTCGACGGCGAGGACATCACCCGCGCGCGCGGCACCGCACGCCGGAAGCTGGCCAGCAGCATCCAGGTCGTGTTCCAGGACCCCTACGGCTCGCTCGATCCGACGATGAGCATCGGCGACATCCTGGCCGAGCCGCTCGAGGCGGCGGGGAGCACCCGGCGCGCCGCCCGCGGCGTCGTCGGCGAGATGCTCGAACGGGTGCGCCTGCCGCAGACCATCGTCGACCGCTACCCGAGCGAGTTCTCGGGTGGCCAGCGGCAGCGCATCGCGATCGCCCGGGCCCTGGTGCGCGGCCCCCGCCTGATCGTCTGCGACGAACCGGTGAGCGCCCTCGACCTCACCACCCAGGCCGCCATCATCGACCTGTTCATCGAGCTGCAGCGCGACACCGGCGTGTCATACCTGTTCGTCTCGCACGACCTCGGCGTGGTGCGGCGCATCTGCCATCGCGTCGCCGTCATGTACCAGGGCGAGATTCTCGAGCAGGGCAGCGGTGAGTCGATCACCCGGGCACCTGAGCACCCGTACAGCAAGCGGCTGCTGCTGGCGTCGCCGGTGGCCGATCCGGCCGAGCAGCAACGACGGCGCGAGGCCTGGCTCGCGCTGCGGGAGACCGCGGATGCCCCAGTACATTAGGGGTCGGGAAGGACGCGATGCCCAAGATCATCGATCACGACCAGCGGCGACGCGACATCGTGCAGGTCGCCAAGAAGCTCATCCTGCACGGCGGCTTCGAGGCGGCCACCATGCGGTCGATCGCGAGCGAGGCGGGGTTCGCCAACGGTGCGCTGAAGCACTACTTCCCCGGCAAGGACAGCATCGTCGCGGCGACCTTCCAGCAGGTCCTGGAAGAGATGTACGGCAGCCAGCCGCCGGCCCCCGAGGGCGCGAGCGCGGTCGACGAGTTGCGCCTCTACCTGGAGGCCTCGCTGCCGCTGGACCAGCACCGCATCACCTCGGGCCGGGTGCTGCTGGCGCTGTGGGAGTACGCGATGTCCAACGCCGAGCTGGCCGAGCTCTACCGCGGTCACCTCGAGAACTGGAAGTCGCAACTCATCGAGATCCTCGGGCGGGCGCGCCGCGAGCGGACCGTGCGCACGAAGGACACCGACGAGCAGATCGCCAACGAGATCATCTCGGTCACGATCGGGTCGGCCGTGATGAGCCTCATGTATCCCGGCGGCGACCGGATCCCCGACTACCGGAGCTACATCGACGTGCTGCTGCGGCGGCTGGCGGCCTCCGGCTGATCCGCGGCGCGGGTGCGCCGCCCGAACGGAAGGCGCTCCGATGCACGTGACCTCTCTCCCCGCCGACGGCGAGCCCGCCGGCCCGACCGTCGTTCTGCTGCACGGCTTCGCCTCGACGGGCGAGCGCGACTTCCCGGCGGAGCGCTGGGCGGAGCCGCTTCATGCCGCCGGGCGCGACGTGCGGGTGATCGATCTGCCCGGTCACGGGGCGAGCCCCGCTGAAGCGATCGGCACCCGGGCGACCATCGCCGCACTGACGGATGCGGTGGCCGGCGCCCGCGGCGGCATCGACCTGGTCGGCTACTCGCTCGGCGCGCGACTGGCCTGGGATCTCGCCTCCGCCGTCCCGGTGCAGCACCTGGTGCTCGGCGGCCTGAGTCCGATGGAACCGTTCGCCGCCGTCGACTTCGCCGCGGCCCGCCGGTTCGCCTCCGACGGCACCGAGCCCGCGGATCCGCTCACCGGGTTCATCGCGCGCATGGTCACCGCGCCGGGCAACGACGCCGACGCTCTGCTGCGGGTCGCCGAGGGCCTCGGGCGCGAGCCGTTCACCCTGGCGGACCCGCCGGCCGTCCCGACTCTCGTCGTGGCCGGGTCCGATGATCCGATGGCCGCGGGCGGAGAGCCCGTCGCCGCCGCGATCCCGGGCGCGACCCTGCTCGTCGTTCCGGGAGACCATCTCGCAGCGCTGGCGTCGGATGAGTTCCGCGCCGGCGTCCTGACCTTCCTCGGGGCGTGAACCCATGCCCTTTATTTCCCACGTAAGGAGAAAATCGTGACCACCGCAGACCCCACCCGCATCGTCGACCTGGCCATCGGATACATGGGCGCCAAGCAGCTGTTCGCGGCGAGCCGCGTCGGGCTGTTCGCCGCGCTCGCCGACGGGGAGAAGAACGCGGCGGAGATCGCGGAGGCGACCGGCGTCAGCGAACGCATCGCCCGCATCCTCGCCGACGGCATGTCCTCGCAGGGCCTGCTCACGCGGACCGCCGGCCGCTATGCGCTCGAGCCGGATGCCCGCGCGTACCTGACCGGGGCATCCGCCGAGCTCGACCTCGGCCCGTTCCTGACCTTCCTCAACCAGATCAGCTACCCGCACTGGCTGCAGTTCGACGGCACCGTCGACAGCACAGAGCCCGGCGATCTGCAGATGGACGACGCGCGCTGGGGCACCTTCATGGCCGGGGTCATGACCTACAACGGCCTGCACGCCGCCATGTTCGCGCACGCCCTCGACACCGCGGGCGCCACGAGGCTGCTCGATCTCGGGGGCCTCGCCCCGTACTTCTCGCTCGAGGTGATGAAGCGCAACCCCGCGCTGCACACCACGTTCGCCTTCGCCCCCGACTTCGCCGACTCGGTGCGGCAGGCCGTCGCGGATGCCGGGGTCGCCGATCGCGCGGAGGTCACCCCCGCCGACACCGCCACCGCGCGGATCGAGGGACCGTTCGATCTGGTGTTCGCCAACCACGTGATCCACCGGTTCACGGCCGAGGAGAACGCCGGGATCTTCCGCAACGCCCGGGCCTCGGCGTCGGCGGGGGCCCGGCTGGTCGTGCTCGACTTCTTCCTCGACGACGACCCGCAGCAGCGCGCGATCGATGCGCTGCACGCGGCCGAGTACCTCGTCATCGACGGCACCGTCGTGTACCCGGAGTCCGAGGTCCGCGGCTGGCTCGAGGCCGCGGGGTGGAAGCCGACCGGCGTCGTCGCCCTGCCCGGCTCTCCGCGGCTGCTGCTCGCCGAGGCCGTCTAGCGCTCGAAGACGACCCGGCCGTCGACGATCGTCATCCTCACGTCGACGGCCGGGAGGCCCGCCGCCCCCACGGCGAGCGGGTCGGACCCGAGCACGCAGAGATCGGCGGCCTTGCCGGGCTCGAGCGTGCCCTTCCATGCGGAGGAGCCGTCCTGAACCGCCGGGATGGCGGTGACCATGCGCAGCAGCCGGGTGAGCTCGGCATCGCCGACCTCCACGCCGCGCGATTCCAGCAGCGCGGCCGCGGCCGCGATGGTGCGCCGCCAGTCGGGGCTGGCGATCGGGGCGTCCGAACCGAGGGTGGCGACCAGTCCCTCGTCGAGCATCGACTCCAGCGGCCAGGCGGCGGCCGCCGCCTC
>DATMFW010000097.1:0-29719 GCA_035556655.1 Pseudolysinimonas sp. | reverse complement strand
CCGGGCGCCGTTTCATGGCTTACACGCTCAGCTGTAGTTGCCGGGCGTGAAGTCGTCGCTCGAGAACGCGTCGAAGTCGACGAAGCTGAGGTCGCCCTCGTTGAAGGCCGCGTCGTCGGAGAAGATGCGGTTCGGGTAGCGCTCCGCCTTCGCCTCCTCGGTGGCCTCGACCGTGACATTGCGGTACTTCGCAAGGCCCGTGCCGGCGGGGATCAGCTTTCCGATGATCACGTTCTCCTTGAGGCCGAGCAGCGGGTCGGACTTGCCCTCCATGGCGGCCTGCGTGAGCACGCGGGTCGTCTCCTGGAAGGACGCGGCCGACAGCCACGACTCGGTCGCCAGCGAGGCCTTGGTGATACCCATGACCTCCTGACGGGCCGACGCCGTCTTCTTGCCCTCGGTCAGCGCAGCGCGGTTGATCTCGTTGTACTTCGACCGGTCGACCAGCTCGCCGGGCAGCAGGTCGGTGTCGCCGTGCTCGACGACGGTGACCTTGCGCAGCATCTGCCGGACGATGACCTCGATGTGCTTGTCGTGGATCGGCACACCCTGCGAGCGGTACACACCCTGCACGCCGTCGACCAGGTGCAGCTGCACGGCGCGGACGCCCTGCACGCGCAGCACCTCCTTCGGGTCGAGGTTGCCGACCACGAACTGCTGGCCGAGCTCGACGTGATCGCCGTCCTCGACCAGCAGGGTCGCGCGGCGCAGAACCGGGTAGACCTGCTCCTCGTCGCCGTTGTCGGGCGTGAGCACGATGCGGCGCTGCTTCTCGGTGTCCTCGATGCGGATGCGGCCGGCCGCCTCCGCGATCGGGCTCGCGCCCTTCGGGGTGCGCGCCTCGAACAGCTCGGTGACACGCGGCAGACCCTGCGTGATGTCGTCGGAGCCGACGGTTCCACCGAAGTGGAAGGTACGCATCGTGAGCTGCGTTCCGGGCTCACCGATCGACTGGGCCGCGATGATGCCGACGGCCTCGCCGATGTCGACGAGCTTGCCGGTCGCGAGCGAACGGCCGTAGCACGCCGCGCATACGCCGACCGCGGACTCGCAGGTCAGCACCGAGCGCACCTTCACCGTCTCGACACCCGCCGTGATGAGCCGGTCGATCAGCACGTCGCCGACATCGCTGCCGGCCTCCGCCACGACCTTGCCCTTGGCGTCGGTCGCGTCCTCGGCGAGCGAGCGGGCGTACACCGAGTTCTCGACGTTCTCGTCGCGGATCAGCACGCCGGTCTCGTCCTTCGCCGCGATCCGCAGCTCGAGGCCCTTGGTCGTGCCGCAGTCGTCCTCGCGGATGATGACATCCTGCGAGACGTCGACGAGGCGACGGGTCAGGTAGCCCGAGTCCGCGGTACGCAGAGCCGTGTCGGCCAGACCCTTGCGGGCACCGTGCGTGGCGATGAAGTACTCGGCCACCGACAGGCCCTCGCGGTACGAGGAGATGATCGGACGCGGGATGGTCTCACCCTTCGGGTTGGAGACCAGGCCACGGATACCGGCAATGTTGCGCACCTGCAGCCAGTTGCCTCGAGCACCCGACGACACCATCCGGAAGATGTTGTTGTCCTTCGGGAAGGACTCCTGCATCGACGCGGCGACCTCGTTGGTGGCCTCGGTCCAGATGTCGATGAGCTCACGACGACGGCTCGCGTCGTCGATGAGACCCTTGTCGAACTCGCCCTGGACCTTCGAGGCGCGCTTCTCGTGCTTCCCGATGATCTCGGCCTTGTTCTTCGGCGTCAGGATGTCGGACAGCGCCACCGTCACACCCGAACGCGTGGCCCAGTGGAACCCGGCGTCCTTGATGCGGTCGAGCGCCGCGGCGACCTCGACCTTGGGGTAGCGCTCCGCCAGGTCGTTGACGATCGAACTGATCTTGCCCTTGTCGGCGACGGCCTCGACGTACGGGTAGTCCACCGGCAGCGTCTCGTTGAAGAGCGCGCGCCCGAGGGTCGTGGTGACCAGCGCGGTGCCGCCCTGCTCGTGACCCTCCGGGATCTCGCCCTCGGCGAAGTACACGCCCTCCAGGCGGATGCGGACCTGCGCGTTGAGGTCGAGCGTGCCCTGATCCTTGGCCAGGATCGCCTCGGCCACGGACGAGAACGCCCGCCCCTCACCGGTCGCGCCCTCTTTCAGGGTCGTCAGGTGGTGAAGGCCGATGATCATGTCCTGCGTGGGCAGGGTCACCGGACGGCCGTCCGACGGCTTCAGGATGTTGTTCGAGGCCAGCATCAGGATGCGCGCCTCGGCCTGGGCCTCGACGCTCAGCGGCAGGTGGACGGCCATCTGGTCACCGTCGAAGTCCGCGTTGAACGCGGCGCAGACGAGCGGGTGCAGCTGGATCGCCTTGCCCTCCACGAGCTGAGGCTCGAAGGCCTGGATGCCGAGGCGGTGCAGCGTGGGCGCGCGGTTCAGCAGAACCGGGCGCTCGCGGATGATCTCCTCCAGCACGTCCCAGACCTGCGGCCGCGAACGCTCCACCATGCGCTTGGCGCTCTTGATGTTCTGCGCGTGCGACAGGTCGATGAGGCGCTTGATCACGAACGGCTTGAACAGCTCGAGCGCCATCTGCTTGGGCAGACCGCACTGGTGCAGCTTGAGCTGCGGTCCGACGATGATCACCGAACGGCCCGAGTAGTCGACGCGCTTGCCGAGCAGGTTCTGGCGGAACCGGCCCTGCTTGCCCTTCAGCATGTCGCTCAGCGACTTCAGCGCCCGGTTGCCGGTCCCGGTGACGGGGCGGCCGCGGCGGCCGTTGTCGAACAGGGCGTCCACGGCCTCCTGCAGCATCCGCTTCTCGTTGTTGACGATGATCTCGGGAGCTCCGAGGTCGAGCAGGCGGCGGAGGCGGTTGTTGCGGTTGATGACGCGGCGGTACAGGTCGTTGAGGTCGGAGGTCGCGAAGCGGCCACCGTCGAGCTGGACCATCGGGCGCAACTCCGGCGGGATCACCGGGACGACGTCGAGCACCATCGCGGCCGGCGAGTTGCCGGTCTGCAGGAACGAGTTCACGACGCGGAGGCGCTTGATCGCACGGATCTTCTTCTGACCCTTGCCGTTGGCGATCTGCTCGTGCAGCAGCTCGCTCTCGGCGGCGAGGTCGAAGGCCTCGAGGCGCTTCTGGATGCTCTCGGCACCCATGTACGCCTCGAAGTACAGACCGAAGCGGTCCTGCAGCTCGTGGAACACCGAGTCCTCGGGCTTGAGGTCGCCGACCTTGAGGTTGCGGAAGTCCTCCCACACCCGCTCGAGCTGGGCGATCTGCTCGTCGAAGGACTTGCGGACCTGGCCCATCTCCTTCTCGGCCGCGTCCTTGACCTTGCGCTTCTGGTCGCTCTTGGCGCCCTCTTCCTCCAGCGCGGCCAGGTCGGCCTCGAGGGTGGTCAGGCGCGTGGCGATCTGCGAGTCACGGTTCTGCTCGAGCGTCTTGATCTCGCCGCGCAGCTCGTTCTCGAGGCCGGGCATGTCGGCGTGACGTGCCTCCTCGTCGACCGAGATGACCATGTAGGCGGCGAAGTAGATGACCTTCTCGAGGTCCTTCGGCGCCATGTCGAGCAGGTAGCCGAGCCGCGACGGGACACCCTTGAAGTACCAGATGTGCGTCACCGGGGCGGCGAGCTCGATGTGGCCCATGCGCTCACGGCGGACCGAGGACTTGGTGACCTCGACGCCGCAGCGCTCGCAGACGATGCCCTTGAAGCGCACGCGCTTGTACTTGCCGCACGAGCACTCCCAGTCGCGGCTGGGTCCGAAGATCTGCTCTCCGAAGAGGCCGTCCTTCTCGGGCTTCAGCGTGCGGTAGTTGATGGTCTCGGGCTTCTTGACCTCACCGAACGACCAGGCACGGATGTCTGCCGAGGTCGCGAGGCCGATACGGAGCTGATCGAAACTGGTTGCGTTGATCACGTAGGTATCTCTCTTAGTTCTTCGTCTCTAGTTCCTGTACCGGCCGGCTCAGATGTCGTCGATCGAGGACGACTCGAAGCGGGTCGAGATGTTGATGCCCAGCTCCTCCGCCGCACGGAAGACCTCGTCGTCCGTGTCGCGCAGGCTGATCGCGTTGCCGTCGGCGCCGAGGACCTCGACGTTCAGGCAGAGCGACTGCATCTCTTTGATCAGCACTTTGAAGCTCTCGGGGATGCCCGGCTCCTGGATGTTCTCGCCCTTGACGATGGCCTCGTACACCTTCACGCGACCGAGGATGTCGTCGGACTTGATCGTGAGCAGCTCTTGCAGTGCGTAGGCGGCGCCGTAGGCCTCGAGAGCCCAGACCTCCATCTCGCCGAAGCGCTGACCGCCGAACTGCGCCTTCCCACCCAGCGGCTGCTGCGTGATCATCGAGTACGGGCCGGTACTGCGGGCGTGGATCTTGTCGTCCACGAGGTGGTGCAGCTTCAGGATGTACATGTAGCCGACCGAGATGGGCTCCGGGAACGGCTCGCCGGAACGACCGTCGAACAGGCGGGTCTTGCCCGTCGAGTCGATCAGGCGCTCGCCGTCGCGGTTCGGGGTCGTCGAGTCGAGCAGACCCTCGATCTCCTCCTCCAGCGCTCCGTCGAACACCGGCGTCGCGAGCTTGGTGCCCGGTGCCGCCGAGTGCGCCTCCTGGGGCAGGCGGCCGGCCCACTTGGGCGAGCCCTGCACCTCCCAGCCCTGCTTGGCGACCCACCCGAGGTGGGTCTCGAGCACCTGGCCGAAGTTCATGCGGCCGGGGATTCCGAGCGGGTTGAGCACGACATCCACCGGGGTTCCGTCGGCGAGGAACGGCATGTCCTCGACCGGCAGGATCTTGGCGATGACGCCCTTGTTGCCGTGACGGCCGGCGAGCTTGTCGCCCTCGGTGATCTTGCGCTTCTGGGCGATGAACACCACGACGCGGCGGTTGACGCCCGAGCCGAGCTCATCGTCGCCCTCTTCGGCGTTGAACTCCTTGACGGCGATGACCGTGCCCTCTTCACCGTGCGGGACCTTCAGCGAGGTGTCGCGCACCTCGCGGCTCTTCTCGTTGAAGATGGCGCGCAGCAGGCGCTCCTCAGCGCTCAGCTCGGTCTCGCCCTTCGGCGTGACCTTGCCGACCAGGATGTCGCCGGGGCGGACCTCGGCGCCGATGCGGATGATGCCGCGCTCGTCGAGGTCGGCCAGCAACTCCGGGCTGACGTTGGGCAGGTCGCGGGTGATCTCTTCCTTACCCAGCTTGGTGTCGCGGGCGTCGACCTCGTACTCCTCGATGTGGATCGAGGAGAGGACGTCGTCCTTCACCAGGTTCTGGCTGAGGATGATCGCGTCCTCGAAGTTGTGACCCTCCCACGGCATGAACGCGACGAGCAGGTTCTTGCCGAGCGCGAGCTCGCCGTTCTCGGTCGCCGGGCCGTCGGCCAGCACCTGGCCGACCTCGACGCGGTCGCCGGCCTCGACGATGACGCGGTGGTTGTACGAGGTGCCCTGGTTCGAGCGGTCGAACTTGCGCAGCACGTAGTCCTGCGTGCCGCCCTCATCGAGCTGCACCGTGACCAGGTCGGCGCTCACCTCGGCGACGACACCGGCCTTGTCGGCGGTGATGACGTCGCCGGCATCGATGGCCGCGTAGCCCTCCATGCCGGTCCCGACCAGCGGCGACTCGGACCGCAGCAGCGGAACGGCCTGACGCTGCATGTTCGCACCCATCAGGGCGCGGTTGGCGTCATCGTGCTCGAGGAACGGGATCAGCGAGGTCGCCACCGACACCATCTGGCGCGGCGAGACGTCCATGTAGTCCACCTGGTCGGCGTCGACGAGCTCGACCTCTCCGCCCTTCTTGCGGACGAGGACCTTGGGCTCGGCGAACTTCGAGTCGCTGGTGAGCGGCGCGTTCGCCTGGGCGACGACGAAGTCGTCCTCCTCGCTCGCGGTCAGGTAGTCGATCTTGTCCGACACCTTGCCGTTCGACACCCGGCGGTACGGGGTCTCGATGAAGCCGAACGAGTTGATCCGCGCGAACGACGCGAGCGAGCCGATGAGGCCGATGTTCGGGCCTTCCGGGGTCTCGATCGGGCACATGCGGCCGTAGTGGCTGGGGTGCACGTCGCGCACCTCGACGCCCGCGCGCTCACGCGAGAGGCCGCCGGGGCCGAGCGCCGACAGGCGGCGCTTGTGGGTCAGACCCGCGAGCGGGTTGTTCTGGTCCATGAACTGCGACAGCTGCGAGGTTCCGAAGAACTCCTTGATCGCGGCGACCACGGGGCGCACGTTGATCAGGGTCTGCGGGGTGATCGCCTCGATGTCCTGCGTGGTCATGCGCTCGCGCACGACACGCTCCATGCGCGACAGACCGGTGCGGACCTGGTTCTGGATCAGTTCGCCGACCGCGCGGATGCGGCGGTTGCCGAAGTGGTCGATGTCGTCGACGTCGAGGCGGATCTCGACCTTCTTGCCGTCGCGCACACCCGGCAGGGTGGTCTGCTCGGCGTGCAGGGCGACCAGGTACTTGATCGTGGCGATGATGTCGTCGATCGACAGCACCGAGTCGCGCAGGCCGGCGTCGAGGCCGAGCTTGCGGTTGATCTTGTACCGGCCGACCTTGGCGAGGTCGTAGCGCTTCGGGTTGAAGTAGAAGTTGTCCAGCAGCGCGCGGGCGGCCTCGGCGGCGACCTGCTCGCCCGGACGGAGCTTGCGGTAGATGTCCTTGAGCGCCTCCTCCTTGGTGAGGATGGCGTCCTTCTCGAGGGTCCCGACGATCGACTCGTAGCCGGGGAACGCGGCGAGGATCTCGTCGCTGGTCATACCGAGGGCCTTGAGGAACACGGTGACCGACTGCTTGCGCTTGCGGTCGATGCGCACGCCGACCTGATCGCGCTTGTCGATCTCGAACTCGAGCCAGGCACCGCGCGACGGGATGATGCGCGCCGAGTAGATGTCCTTGTCGGAGGTCTTGTCGTTCTGGCGCTCGAAGTACACACCGGGAGAGCGGACCAGCTGCGACACCACGACACGCTCGGTGCCGTTGATGATGAAGGTGCCCTTCTCGGTCATGAGCGGGAAGTCGCCCATGAACACGGTCTGGGTCTTGATCTCACCGGTCATGTGGTTCATGAACTCGGCGTTGACGTACAGCGGGGCGGCGAAGGTCTTGCCGCGCTCCTTGCACTCTTCGATCGAGTACTTGGGCTCTTCGAGCTCGGGAGCGGTGAACGACAGCTGCATCGTCTCGCCGAGGTCTTCGATCGGAGAGATCTCTTCGAAGATCTCGTCGAGGCCCGTGGTCTCGGGCACCGAGTCGTTGCCGGCGGCCTTCGCCTCGGCGACCCGGGCCTTCCAGCCCTCGTTGCCGACGAGCCAGTCGAAGCTCTCGGTCTGCAGTGCCAGCAGATCCGGGACCGTCAGGGTGTCGGTGATCTTGGCGAACGAGAGCCGCGATGCGGTACGGCCGTTCTTGGGGGACTTCTTACTGGATGCGGAGCGCGCAGCAGCCAAGGAAATGCAACCTCCAGAGACCCGTCGGTCTCAGATATGGGTGGGTGGTGAGAAGGCGCCAGACCTACCGCAATATGAAGGCACGAGAACGTGAGGGCGCAAAGAGCAACTATAGGTCGAAACTGCGCGACATGTCTACATATTCCTTGACTTGATTCTGGAATAGGGCTATAAGCCGACGAACGGGAGCCCGGGATACGCTTCCACGGTGGCCGAATCCTCTGTGCGTCTGGACAGCGGGCTGCATGCGGTGATCCGCCCCGACCGGTTCGTGTCGGGGGCGTTCGAACTGGTGGTCGACGGCACGCCGCAGTCGCACGTGAACCTCGCCGACCCGACCGACCTGTTCTTCGAGTACGTCCGGCGCATGGGGCACGTCATCGACGGGCTGCGGATGCCGGGCGAGCCGATCACGGCCCTCCACCTGGGTGCGGGTGGGCTCACCATCCCCCGCTACGTCGAGGCCACCCGGCCGGGTTCGCGCCAGCAGGTGCTCGAGCTCGAGCACCTCCTCGTCGAGTTCGTCCGGCGCGAGCTCCCGCTGCCGCGCGGAGCGTCGCTGCGCGTGCGGTACGGCGACGCCCGCGAGACGCTCGGGCGACTGCCCGCGGGACTGCGCGGTGCGGCCGACCTCGTCGTCGTGGACATCTTCGGCGGAGCGCGCATCCCCGCGCACGTCACCAGCGCCGAGTTCTACGAGCTCGCCGCACGCTACCTCGCGGGCTCCGGCGTGATGCTGGTCAATGTCGCCGACGGCGCGGGAGGGGCGTTCGCGCGCGGGCAGGTGGCCACGATCGGGTCGGTGCTGGTGGATGTCGCCGTGCTCGCCGAGCCGCAGGTGCTGAAGGGCAGGCGCTACGGCAACTTCGTGATCGTGGCGTCCGCCGAGCCCCTTCCCCTCGATTGGATGCCGCGGCTGATGGCCGGGGGACCGCACCCGGCCGCCGTGGTGCACGGTCGCCCTCTGCGGGACTGGGTCGCGGGGGCGCCTGTCGTCCACGACGACTCGGCGGTGCCGTCGCCCCCACCCTCGCGTTCCGTATTCCAGGTTCGCGGAGGCGGCGGGTAGCGTCGGCGGCATGCGCAGCGCACTCCCGGTCCTCACCCTCGCCCTCGTGGCCGCGCCTCTGCTCGGCGGCTGCGCCGTACCGCCTCCCGACCTGTCGCCGGCCCCCACCGTGCCGACCTCCGAGGTCGAGGGCGTGCAGCCGGCCGGGATGCCGACCGACGTGGTCACCGGTCTGCGCGCCCCCTGGTCGGTCATCACCTATCCGGGCTCCAACGGCGACCCGGTGACGCTCGTCAGCCAGCGCGACGACGCGACGGTGCTGATCCTGCACCCGAGCTCGTCGGGGCCCAAGGGCAGCATGACCCCGCAGGTGCTCGGCACGGTGCCGGGCGTCGCCTCCGGGGGCGAGGGCGGGCTGCTCGGTCTCGCGCACCTGCGCGTCGAGGGCACCCCGTCATCGTGGCTGTACGCCTACGAGACCACCTCCGACGACAACCGCATCATCCGGTTGCCGCTCGACGGCGACGGCGAATTCGGCAGCGGCGCCGAGGTCGTGCTCTCCGGGCTGGCCAAGGCGAGCAATCACAACGGCGGGCGCATCGCGTTCGGGCCCGACGGCATGCTGTACGCCACGGTGGGCGATGCCGGCGATCCCGATTCTGCGCAGGACCCCGGCTCGCCGAACGGCAAGATCCTGCGCATGACGCCGGCGGGCGAGGTACCCGCCGACAACCCGACGCCCGGCTCGCTCGTCTACTCGATGGGGCACCGCAACCCGCAGGGGCTGGCCTGGGACGCCGACGGGCAGCTCTGGGCCGCCGAGTTCGGGCAAGACACCTGGGATGAGTTCAACCGCATCGAGCCGGGTGGCAACTACGGATGGCCGATCGTCGAGGGCGTGGGCGAACAGGACGGCTACATCGACCCGTGGGCGCAGTGGCCCACCGACGAGGCCAGCCCGAGCGGGCTGACCTACATCGACGGCACCTTCTTCCTCGCATCGCTGCGCGGCGAGCGGCTGTGGGCGATCTACGTCGACGAGGAGTCCGGCATCGCCGACCCGGTCGCGTGGTTCCCCGGGGAGTACGGGCGCCTCCGCGACGTCGCACCCGGTCCGGACGGGTCCCTGTGGATGATGACGAACAACACCGACGGCCGTGGTGATCCGCGCACCGGCGACGACCGCATCCTGCTGGTGCGCCTGACCGAGCTGGTCGAGGGTTAGATGGCCGATCCCGCCCGGGTGCGGATGTGGGCTGAGGCCCTGATCCGGCTGCACCTCGACGATTCGTGGACGTTCGGGTTCGACAACGCCCGAACCCGGGCGGGGCTCTGCCGCTACGACCGCAAGCGCATCTCGGTGTCGCGTCTGCTCGCGGCGCGCTACGAGGACGACGAGGTCCACCAGGTACTGCTGCACGAGGTGGCCCATGCGATCGCCGGAGCCGGAGCCGGGCACGGCCCGCGCTGGAAGAAGGTCGCACGCGAGATCGGCTACGAGGGCAAGCGGCTGCACGACGGCGCGATCGCCACGGAGCTCGCGCCCTGGGTCGGGCACTGCGTCAACGGACACGAGCACTTCCGGTATCGGCGACCGACGCGCGTGGTGTCGTGCGCGAAGTGCTCGAAGAGGTTCGATCCCCGGTTCCGCATCGAGTGGGTCAAGCGCGCGGCGTAGCCCCGGAACCCGCCCCGTAACCCGCCACAATGGTTACGTGAGCACCGGACAGTGGATGCGGCCCGCACAGGGGGCCGCCTGGTTCTTCGACGCAGGGTCCGAGAGCCTGGACTTCGCCTACACCGGCGGACTCGCCGGAGCCGCCGGGCAGGGCGAGCAGCTGCACACGCCCCACGACCTCGGCAGCTGGCTCGCCGAGCGGGTCGACCGGGTCGACCCCGCCGAGGTCACCGACCGCGACCTGGCCGATGCGCGCGGGCTGCGCGATGCGCTCGCACGGCTGTTCACGGCGCGCGCCGACGACACCGGGCCCGACCCGGACGACGTCGACACCCTCAACCTGTTCGCGGCGATGCCCGACATCCCCCCGGCGCTGGGCGGTGGCCGGCGCCAGGCCGGCGCCGGGCGCATCCGCGTCGGTCAAGCGCTGTCGAGCCTGGCGCGCGACGCCGTCGCGATCCTGGGCGATCGGTCCGAGCCGCGGGTCCGGCGCTGCGACGCCGACGACTGCCGGCTGGTGTTCCGGGACGAGTCCCGCACGAACAATCGCCGGTGGTGCGCGATGGAGCGCTGCGGCAACCGGGCGAAGGTGCGGGCGCACCGCGAACGCGCGGCGATGCGCCGACATCAGCAGCGCGAGGCGCTCAGCTGACGCGGACTTCCTTCCAGAACGCCACGTAGTCGCTGAAGTCGGCGCCGACGCGGTCGAACGCCGTCGGGTACGGGTGCGGGTAGCTCCAGGCGCGATCCTGCAGCAGGTCGTCGCCGGCCTTCACAGAGAAGTACTGGCACTCGCCCTTCCACGGGCAGGTGTACGGGGTGGCGCTCTCGACGAGGAACTCCTTCTTCACGCTCGACGGCGGGAAGTACACATTCCCCTCGATGTGCAGCACGTCCGCCTCGTCGGCTTCGGCCAGGACTATTCCGTTCAGAGTCGCGGTAGGCATGTCTGCCACAACATCATCCGGCGCTGCGCGATTCCCGAGAGGTCTCCGACGCCGAGATCAGGTGGCGGGTGGCGGTGCGCAGACCGGTGTACGCGGCGGCGGCCGCCGCGGCCTCCGGCGACTGGTGGTCGATGCCGACCTCGGCGATCGCGTCGACGACGGCGCCGGCCGCGAGCAGATCCTCGACGGCGAAGCGCAGCGACCCGTCGGCGCGCGGCGCGCCCGCGGCGACCACGGCGATGCGGAAGCGCCCGCCGACCGCCTGCTGCTGCTGCAGTGCCCACGCACCGAGCTCGGCGGCGCGCTCGAGCGACCCCGCGACCGCCCCGGCCGGGCCGGGGGTCTGCAGAAGCTGCGAGACCCACACGACGGCGTCGGCATCCGCCCCCACCGCGTCGGCGCCGGCAGAGCCCCAGTCGAATCGGACCTGGTACGTGCTCTGACTCACGGGATGAGGCTACCGGCGCCCATCTCGGTGGCGATCACGGCGAAGTCGCCGGGCGTCATCTCCCGCTGCCCGCGCCGCATGACGAGACCCCAGTTGCGATTGCCGCGGGTCAGTTCGAGCACCTCCAGCAGCGGAGCGATCGGCACGGCGTGCGCCGACTCGTCGTACTCGGCACGCCGGCGCCACGGATGCCGGTCGCCCTCGTCGGCCTGCCACGGCTCCCCCTCGGCGATGCGGCCGATGGCGGTGAACTCGCGGAGGGCCGCGCCGTCGGGATAGGTCGCCTTCGGCGAGTAGTAGACGATCCCGTCGCCCGGCTGCATGCGCAGCAGGCCGGCCCGTTCGCCGTGGTTGGTCTGCGCGATGCCGAGCGAGACCCCGCGCAGCACGTGCGAGCGCTGCACGACCCCGAGCCAGTACCTCATGTCCGCATGATGCCGCAGACTGGGGACATGCGGGTCCAGCTGAAGCTCGTGCTCGACGCCCCGCCGGATGCCGTGTGGGCCGCCCTGCGCTCCCCGGCCGTGCTGGCGGAGGTCGCGCACCCGTTCTTCTCGTTCGAACCGCTCTCGCCGCGCGGCCTTCCGCGGACCTGGCCGGAGGGAGAGCATTCGGTGCGTGCCCGCGCCCTGTGGTCGGTGGTCCCGGCGGGCGAGCAGCTCATCGACATCCGCTACCGCGAGCGCGGCGACGTCCGCATCATCGAGGACGCGGGCGGGCCGGTCTCGGGCGTCCTGTCGGTGATCACCCGCTGGCGGCACCGGATGGCGGTGGCGCCGGCGCCCGATGGCCGGACCCTGTACCGCGACCGCCTCGACATCTCGGCGGGCGCCCTGACGCCGCTGGTCTGGATCGGGGTGTGGGCGTTCTGGCAGTGGCGCGGCTGGCAGCTGGCGCGCCTCGCCTCCGGCTGGCGCTAGTCTCCCGGACCCCGTCCGTTGTGCAGGAGTCTGCGGTTCTGCAGGACTCCGCAGAGTACAAGTTCGGTGTGCAGGGGTGTTCCTCCTGCAGAACGGGAGGGGAGGGGGAGCGTCTGCTACGCTGGCATCACTCGCGGAGCACTGCCCTGACATGCAGCCGCCCGCGTGCGTCGTAGAACGCTCCCTCGCCGCTTCGTCCCACGAAGGTCCGGCTGACATCTTCTCCGGCGAACGTTGACGCCCAGAGGCGTCCTCGCCATCGGTCTCGATACGCCGCTGCGCGGCTGCTCGGCCAGCAAACAGAAAGCAATCCCGAACACCCATGTCCGATATGACGTTCCGCACGCTCGGCGTGCCCCACCCGCTGCTCGAGATCCTCGCGGCCGACGGCAAGCACATCCCCTTCCCGATCCAGGCCGACACGCTGCCCGACACGCTCGCCGGACGCGACGTGCTCGGCCGCGGAAAGACCGGCTCCGGCAAGACCCTGGCCTTCTCGATCCCGATGGTCGCGCGCCTCGGCACCCGCCTCAGCGGCGGGGCGCGGCGCGCCGGCCGGCCGCTCGGGCTGATCCTCGCGCCGACGCGCGAGCTCGCGACGCAGATCAACGCGACGCTGGAGCCGCTGGCGACCGCCTACGGCCTCACCACCACCACGATCTTCGGCGGCATCTCGCAGAACCGCCAGGTCGCCGCGCTGAAGGCCGGTGTCGACATCGTCGTCGCCTGCCCCGGCCGGCTCGAGGACCTCATGCAGCAGAAGTTCGTCTTCCTGGATGCCGTGGAGATCACCGTGCTCGACGAGGCCGACCACATGGCCGACCTCGGATTCCTGCCCGGGGTGACCCGCATCATGAAGTCGACCCCCGAATCCGGCCAGCGCCTGCTGTTCAGCGCCACCCTCGACAACGGGGTGGACAAGCTGGTGCGCCAGTTCCTGCACGACCCGAAGCTGCACGAGGTCGACGAGGCGAACTCGCCGGTCGCCGCCATGACCCACCACGTCTTCGGTACGAACGATGTGGAGTCCAAGAAGCAGCTGATCCATGCGCTCGCCTCGGGAACCGGTCGCCGCATCCTGTTCATGCGCACCAAGCACCACGCGAAGAAGCTGGCCAAGCAGCTGACCGACGCCGGCATCCCCGCCGTCGATCTGCACGGCAACCTCAGCCAGCCGCAGCGCGACCGCAACCTCGCGGCCTTCGCCGCGGGTGACGCCAAGGTGCTGGTCGCGACCGATGTCGCCGCGCGCGGCGTGCACGTCGACGACGTCGAGCTGGTCGTGCACGTCGATCCGCCGATGGAGCACAAGGCCTACCTGCACCGCTCCGGTCGCACGGCCCGCGCGGGAAGCGAGGGCGACGTCGTCACCCTCGTGCTGCCTGCCCAGGAGAAGGACCTGGCCCAGCTCATGCGGAAGGCCGGAATCCAGGCGCAGACCCAGCGGGTCACCAGCGAGTCGGATGCCGTGAAGGCCCTGATCGGCGACGTCGCCGCGTATGTGAAGCCGGCTCCGCGCCCGCAGCAGCGTCAGCAGCAGGGCGGAGGCCGATCGCAGGGAGCCAATGCCCAGCGCAAGCGTGCCGCGCGCGAGGGGCAGCCGGCCCGTCAGGGTCAGCGTCCCAGCCGAGGCCGCCCCGGCCGGGATCGCTCCGGCCGCCCGGCCGCGAAGAGCGGGACCTCGACGGTCTACACGACCTCGAGCAGTCCGGCGCCCGCCGGCAACCCGCGTCGCGCGGGTCGTCGCGCGCAGGGCTGAGCCCCGACGAGTACCGGCCGGCGGGGTAGGGCCCGCCGGCCGGTGGTCTCTCAGTCCGCCGCCGGCCGGCGGCGGTACACGATCAGCAGCACACCGGCCGCCAGCAGCCCGAGCGCGAACGGCAGGGCGATCCCGATCCCGGCTCCGGTGAGGGCGAGCGCCAGCCCCGCGGTCATCACCGTGGCATCCGCCGTGAGCGACCGGGTGCCGAGACCGGCGAGGCGCGCGGCCGCGTTCGGCGGGCTCTCCTCGAAGGTCAGGGTCACCACGTTCACGATGACTCCGGCTTTCGCCTTCGGATCCAGTCGCACATCGAGCACCAGGTCGGGAACGGTCTCCCCGAAGGCCAGCGGGCGATCCAGCTCGCACCTCACGTCGCCGCCGTAACCGGGGTCGACGGTGCACGAGCGCCAGGCCGGAGCCGCGGGGTCGGTCGGAACCACCGGCGTCGCCGCCAGCACCAGGAGCGTGTCGGGCACGTCGTCGACGAGCACCACGTCTTCGACGGCTCCCAGGCCGTCGTTGCCGGCGCGGATCGTGTACTGGAACGTGCCACCCGGCGCGACATCGGTCTTCGAGGCCGTCTTGGTCAGCCACATGTCGGACATCCGGCCGACCGGGGTCTCCTCGCAGGACGCGCTCGCGGGCGGGTAGGTCACCGACACGGTCGTCGACGGGTTGATGTGGATGTCGACCGTCGCGCCGCTGCGCAGGCCGTAGCCATAAGCGGCCGGATCGAGGACGAGGTTCTCCCAGTCCGGGGTCTCACCCGGCAGTGCGGCACGCCAGCCCGGCCAGGCGATGCCGTCGCCGTTGGCGTCGACCTCCGCTCCGGGCCAGAGCAGCTGGCCGTGCACGACACCGCTGGCGGTGATCGGGACGCTGTCGGTGTGGATGACCGTTCCGGCCGCGTCCTTCCAGTCGACGGTCATGGTGTGGCCGGCGACGTCGAGGTTGTGCGCGTCGACCGTGTAGGTCAGCCAGGGCGCGTCCTGCACGCACTGCGGTGCGGCGACCACGTCGAGCCACTTGACCGGGGTGGTCACGCTGTCGTCGTCGCCGGTCACGACGACCGTCGACGTGGTGACCTCGGCCTCGTTGACGATGTCGTCCTGGGCGATCTCGTCGAGCACCAGCACCGTGACCGTGATGGTCGGCGCGGTGGCACCGGCGGCGAGCACCGGGTTGCCGGCATCGTTCAGCAGGCAGGTGAGGGTTCCGCCGAACCCGGCGCCATCGGCACCGGCGACCGCGCAGCTCGCCCAGCCGGCCGAGGCGATGGCGGTCACCTTGAGTGCCGGGTCGAGAACGTCGGTGACGGTGACATCGGCGGCGTCGACCACCCCGACGTTCCGCACGACGAACTCGTAGTCGTAGCCGTCACCGCCCTGCACGAGGCTCTCGGACGCGGTCTTCTCGATGTCGAGCGCCCCGACCTGGAAGTCGTTGGTGATCAGCACGCGGGCGTCGGTTCCGCCCGCGGCGACGATCGTCACGGTCCCGTCGCCGGGCGCGTACGTCGTCGAGGTGGCGAGCCCGGCATCCGTCTCGACGACCGTGCACTCGGCGCCCACGATGAGATCGGTGATCTCGGCGTGGTAGCCGTTGCCTGCGCTGAGGGTCGCGGTCGCATCCGCCCCCATGGCGATGGGGGTCGCGGTGCCGTCGACGTCGTACCAGCACGAGACGGCGACCTCGAAGGGTCCGGCGCCGAACGCGTCGCGGCCCGGTCCGGTGCGGTCCTTGTCGATGACGAGCGTGCCCGTGGCGTAGTCGTTGGTGATGGTCGCCGTGCTGGTGCCGCCGACGGTGATCGCGGAGGCGGCGACGCCGGCCGTCGGGTGGCTGGTGGCCCCGCCGTACCGGGTCTCTTTGACCGTGCAGTCGGCCCCGGCGATGAGCCCGGTGACGGTGGCTTCGTAGCCGCCGGCGCTCGTCAGGTCGACGAGTCCGCCGCCCGGAAGCGGGATCACCTGATCGCTCGCGCCCGGCTTGTCCCAGGTGCAGACGACGTGGACCTGGAAGGGTCCGGCGCCGTAGCGCGGGTACGAGCCGGTGCGCTGCTTGACCACCTTCAGAGATCCGGTGTCGAAGCGGTTGGTGAGCCCGGCCGTGACCAGTCCCAGCGGCTGACCGCCGGCCGGACCGGGCACGATCACCGAGGTACCGGAGGCCGGGGTCGTCGCCCCGCCCGCGTCGGTCTCGTCGATCGCACAGGACGTACCCTTCGGGAAGACCGGCGTCATCGTGCGGGTCTGCCCGTCGACGAGCGTGAAGCTGGTCGTGTACAGGCTCTGGCCCTGCCAGGTGCAGCTCAGCTCCACGGTGAACGGCCCGGTGCCGAAGTCGGCGCCACCGGATCCGGTGACGGTCTTCGACACGGCCACCTGCCCGGCGAGGTAGGTGTTGCGCACGGTGACGGCGTAGCCCGGGTCGGTGCCGAGCGCGACGGTGTAGGCCTGGCCCTGCAGCACCGTGGTCGCCGGCCCGCCGGGGATCGACATCTCGATCAGGTCGGCGTGGAAGCTGTCGGTCTCGGTCACCTGGCAGGTGGCGCTGACCGGCAGGTCGACGATGGTGCGCGACTGGTTCGCGCTCAGGGTGAACGCGGCGTCGGAGGGGTCGAGCACGACGGGCACGATCCCGGTTCCGGTGTTCGCGGAGCACGACAGGGTGAAGTCGAACGGGCCGAACGAGCCCGTGTCGGCATCCGTCGTGACCACCTTGCTGATCTTCAGGCGGGTCGTGCCGTAGGTGTTGGTCACCGTCGCGGTCTGGCCGGCCGGGATGGCGGCGGCCGGGCCGCCGGCCGTGCCGATGGTGACGCGCGCGGCGTCACCGCCCGGGGCCGCCGGGTCGTAGTCGACCGCCGATGCACCGGTGGTGGTCTCGGCGATGTCGCAGACCGACCCGACCGGGATGCCGTCGAGGCGGGCGGCATACGGCGTCCCGTTGCTCATCGCGAGGGTGAGCGCACCGGATGCCGGGAGCACCACGTTCACGCCGGCCACCGTGCAGGTCACGCTCGCCGCGAGCGACGTCGGAGACCACGGCGCACCGTCGCCGATCTTCACCTTCTGCACCTGCAGCGGGCCGCTGGCCAGCTGGACGCCGGCCCGGACGGGCTCGACCCGGCGGTCGGTGTAGCTCGGGCCGAAGGTGGCGAAGACGCCGAACGTGTTCCAGGCGCGCTGGTTCGTCACGGGAGCGGTCACCGGGGCACGGTTGTCGCTCGCCGAGGTCGTCGGGGTGTTCACGGTCTTGTAGGTGACCGCGACCGTCGCGGCCGGCGGCAGCGAGCCGGGCGATGCGGTGACCCCGGCGAAGCTGAACTGGAACCGCAGAGCGGTGATGTTGCCGTAGCTGCCGGTCGGGTATGTGGCGCCGTCGAGCCAGCTGGCCGTGGTGCAGGTCGGGTTCGAGGCGTAGCTCGGGCACGGGTTCGCCGAGGTGGTGACCTGCCAGCCCGAGAGCGTGGTGCCCGCCGCCAGCCCGAGCGCGCTCAGCGTCACGTCACCGGCGAAGACCGGACGGAACGTCGAACCGCGAGCCGCGCCGGTGCCGAGGTAGACATCCCCCGGCTTGGGCAGCACGTCGACGACGGTCGCGGTCAGCGCGGGCACGTTGCCGCCGTTGGTGTACTGCACCTTCCAGAGGTCGGTGCCGCCGACGACGGTGTTCGCCGCACACGGGTTGCGGTAGAAGCCCTGGGCGTCGGCCACGCACGGAGTCGTGGCGTCGTTGACGTTGACGGCGCCGCTGGTCGAGACGCCCGCGGCGTCGACATCGCCCTTGACCCCCTTGAACGAGCTGATCGCCGAGGCGGAGACCGCCTGAACACGGCTCGTCGTGGAGCAGTACTTCGCGCCGCCCGGCTGGCTGACGCCCTCGCCGTTCGCGGAGGCGTTCGTGCAGCCGCTCAGGGTGCGGTCGCTGGTGAAGGTCATGCGGTTGACGGCATCGCCGTAGGTGGACTGCAGACCGGGGGCCACCTGAAGCGGCACCACGATCGTGTAGGTCTCCCCGGGCGCCAGGCGCGAGCCGGACGGCCAGCTGAACGTGATCCGCCGGGTGGTGTCGTCGTAGGCGACGCCCACCCCGGTGACCGGCAGGATGCCGCCCGCCGTCGTGGAGTAGGTGACCTCGCTGGTCGGGTCGAACAGCAGCGGTCCGCCCGCGGCGAGGCCGGCGTCGATGGGCAGCTGGTCGATGACGACCGGGTTGTCGAGATAACCCGTTCCGGTGTTCTTGACCAGCAGACGGAACTCGAGGGTCTCACCCGCGGGGCTGGTGGCGACCGAGCGGCGCTTCTCGACATCCACCCTGAAGGTGCCGGGATCGAGCGCGAGCGAGCGGGTCGCGGTGGCCGAGTCGCTGCCGAGCACCGGGTGCTCGACGGTCGCGGTGGCCGTGTTCGACACCGATCCGGGGAACGGGATCGCCGCCCCGGTTCCGCGGTCGGCGCTGCGCAGGCGCACCGCGAACAGGATGTCGGTGGACCAGCCCGCAGCCGGGGCGGTGACCGAGAACAGGCCGCCGTCGGCGCGGGTGAACACCACGCGCAAACCGGTGACCTGCGACAGCGTCACGGCGGGCAGGGCGGGGGCAGAAGAGACGGTGGCGCCCGAGGTCCAGGAGCTTCCGCCGTTCAGCTGCACGTCGACCCGCACGCGGTCGGCGCCGAGCGGCATGCCGACGCTGGTGAGCGAGCGCAGCTCGAACGCGTCCCAGAACGCCGGGTCGACATCGCTCACCACGACCTGCGTGGCGGATGCGGTGGCCGCGCCCTGATCGGCGTGCAGCGTCGTGGTGATCTCGGTTCCGCGCGAGGCCTCGAGGATGCTCGCGGTGGAGAAGCTCTTGGTGACGGCCACGTCGATCTGCGCGTCGGTCAGCGCGACGCTGGCGCTGGTCGAGCCGTAGGCGGCGGTGTCGTCGAGCACGCCGTCCCAGTCCTGCGCGAACGCCGAGTTCAGGACCGAGCGGGCGCCCGAGATGAGTGCGTCGTCGCTGCGCTGGAACTTGCGCAGCCGCGTGTCGAGCACGATGGTCGCTCCGCCACCGCTGACGATGGTGCCGCCCTCGGTGGTCGAGGTGCTGGCGAACACCGCGCTGACGCCGACGACGTCGGCCAGATACGCCTTGTCGGTCAGTTTCGGCGAGCTGAGGGCGACGGTCTCGTTGCTGCCGTCCTCTTTCCAGAACGTGATCGAGGAGTTGCCCGCCGAGATCCCGGACCCGCTGGTCAGGGTGTAGGCCACCTTCTCGATGGTGAAGTACTCGAACGGGCTGGTCGCGGCATCCCAGGTCTTGCCGGCGTACGGGTTGACCGTCCAGCCGCCGGTGCCGGGAACGCTGAGGTGGGCGCAGCTGCTCACCGCCGTCGTGCTGCACGGCATCTGGTCGGTCATGCGCAGGTACCAGGCGCGGGCGGTGGATGCGTTGGTGCCGGTCATCGAGAACTTCACGACCGGGTAGGCGGTCGGGTTGGTGTCATTCAGGCTCGGGATCGCGATCGGCCCGGTGAGCGCCGCGCCCGCGGAGTTCTGGGCGACGTGGGTCAGGTTGACGCCCGGCGGACGGTCGAAGATCAGGATGGTGTCGGAGGCCGACGCGCTGTGGGCGCCCATCGTCACCTTGGCGTCGTTCGAGACCACGCCGGGGTCGACGGCGTTGTAGACGCGCGTCCCGGTGGTCCACGGGAACGTGGGATCGGCCATCGCGGAGGCGTCGCGCACCTTGTTGCGCAGCACGAAGGTGAGGTCGAGGCGGCGCGAGCTCGGGCTGCTCGCCACCCCCGAGCCCACCGGCGGGGTCAGCGGGTCGGTGCTCGCGGCGCGGCCGGCGGCCCACTCGGCGAAGGTGATGCGCACGCCGAGGGTGTTCGCCTGCTGCGCCGTCGTCAGCGTGTAGGCGTTCAGCTTGCCCTGGCAGTTGGATGCCGTGGCACAGACCGTGGACTTGATCGAGGCCCAGCCGCCCGCGGCGGTGTAGAGCTCGATGTCGGCGACCTGGTCGAAGGCGATCAGCGGGTCGGTGCTGGTGGTGATGGCGTCGATCCGCTGAAGGTTGAACGCCTGGAAGACGGTCTGCGACACCGGAAGGGTCGGGTCGGCGGGGTCGCTGACGGCGACGCTGCTGTAGCCGTCGATCTCGGTTCCCCAGCGGATCCGCGCCACCTTGGTCTGACCGGACTGCGAGTCGACGGTCGCGGTGGTCCAGGCCTTGTCGAACAGCTGCCCGCCGCTGCCGGCCGGGCGCCAGACGACACCGCCGGCGGAGCTCGCCCCGCCGCTGCCGGAGACGGCGCCGCCGCCCGGCAGGTTCACATCTCCGACGGCCTTCACCGTGGCGGCGTTGGTGTAGCTGGGCGTGCTGCCCGAGGTCGCCGTCGGCGTCGCCGTTCCGCGCAGGGTCGCGCGGGACTGGAAGGCCAGGTTGCCGACCAGGGTCGAGGACTGGGCGAAGCCGGACGCCTTGGTGTGCACGAAGCGTACCCCGACGATGTTCGGCGCTTCCGCGGTCGGGAACACGCCCTGGTAGGTCGTGGCCGAGGCCCCCGCGGTGACACCGCCGAGGTCGGTCCAGGTCGTGCCGTCGAGCGTGTACTGCACGAGCAGGGTGGAACCGGCGAGCACCTGCGTCGGGGCGACCCCGACGAGGTTGAACGCGCTCCAGTAGTCGGCGGGCCCGCCGGTGACCCCATCGGAGATGGTCACCGTGGTGGGCGTCACGAACCCGGAGTCGGAGGAGGTGGTGGCCCGCAGCTGCACGATCGAGCGACCGCCGGCCGGCGCGGGGGCGCTCGCGCTCGGCGTGACCGACTTGGTCATGCTGATGCCGATCTGCGGGTACAGCACGGTGAGCGTCGCGCTGGCCGTCGCCGGCGTCGCGGTGCCGGCGTCGTTCACGCCGTCGACGCGGATGGTGTTGGTGAAGGTGCCGCTGCCCGGGCTGGCGGGCACGGCATCCGCCGCGAGCGCCACCGTGAAGGGGACGGCCGCAGTCGCGTTCGCCGCGATCGAGCCGGCGTACTGCACCGAGAACCCGGTGATGCCCTGGCCGCCGACGAGCGTCGGGGTGGCCGGCAGCGGATCGGTCGACGAGATCACGACCGGCGCGGGCGCCGCACCGCTGTCGACGAACCAGGTGACGGTGGCGCTGGTCGCCCCGGTCGGCCACGCCGCCCCGGTGGCCGAGAAGCCGCCGAAGGTGACCTTGGATCCGAGCAGGGCGCTCGAGGTCGGCTGGGTGATCGTCATCGACGCCAGGGGGCCGTTGGAGGTGTTGCGTCCGGTCAGCGTGGCGCGGCTGCTGGTGCCCGCCGCGACCCGGGTTCCGGTGAAGGTCGTGGTGGCGCTCACCGAGGAGGTGAGGGCGCCGATGCCGTAGGTCGCGCTGGTGGTGACGCTCTTCGCCGGCTGGGTCGGGACGGTGACGGTTCCGGTGACGTTCGCGGTCACCGTGGCACCGCTGATCAGCGATGTGCCCGCCGTCCGGGTGGTGGCGCGCTGTCCGAGCTGCACGACGACGGAGCCGGCGGCCCCGTTCGAGGTGAGGGTGCTGCCGGTCGACGAGGTGAAGGTGATCCGCAGACCCCGCACGTCAGACATCGTGACCGAGCCGTCCAGGGCGGCTGTGGTGCCGACCGGGCCCGTCACCCAGGCGCCTGCGACATACGCGTCGACCTGGATGCGGTCAGCGCCCGCCGGGAACACGACGGCCCCGAAACCGGTCAGGTTGGTGTACTCGAACAGGCTGCTCGCGGCGGTCGGGTCGGTCGGGGCGAGTAGGCGCAGGCTGGTGGCGGCGGCGTTCGAGGTGTTGCGGGTGGTGAGGGTCAGGGTCGACGGTTCACCGACCTTGAACTGCGCGCTGGTCGGGCTCCAGGTGGCACCCGCGGTGGTGTTGACCGAGTACGGCACGGTGACCTTGGCGTCGGCGCTCGCGCTGACCTCGGCGGCAGTCGTCGCCGACACCCGGGCGGTGTTGGTGACGGTGACGCCGTTCGGGAGCCAGTCCGCGGGCAGGTTCGACGGGACCGTGAGCGAGACCTGCACCGAGTAGCCGGTACCGGCCGGGATGCCGGGGCCGCCCGGGGTCGCCTTCGTGAAGTCGACGGTGAGGGTGCGGTTGTTGACGCCGCCCCAGCTGAACGTCGACGACCCTCCGGAGACCGCGGGGGTGGTCTGCAGGGTGAGCGCGTCCCACTCCGGCGGGAGGGTGTCGACCAGCCGGGCTCCGACGCAGTTGTCGGTCGAGCAGTCGACGGCGATCGTGTAGACGAGCGTGTCGTTGGGCACCAGGGCGGCCTTGTTTACCGTCTTGGTGATCTGCAGCACGGCGGTGTAGTCGTCGGCGAAGGCGGGTGCGCTCGCGAACAGCCCGCCGAGCAGCCCGAGGAGGGCGGCGGCGGCCGCTGCGATGCGTCCGGTTCTCCGGGAGCGCGCAGAAGTAAGCATTTTCGGGTTCTCCACGTCGGACCCGAAGCGGAGCACCCCTACGAGCTCCGACGGGTTCTTCGGGTCCCCATCGATGTCAAAGCTATTGACATCGGGGGCGCTCGGCACGCCCCAGGTCGGGCGTGACACGAAAGGGGGTGAGGCTTGTCCCCCGGTTTTCGCGGGCGTCAGCCCAGGACGCCCACCGAGGCGAGAGCGGCCCGCAGCAATGTACCCCGGCCCCCCTCCATCTCGGCGTGGACGGCCGGCGACGAGGCCTCTGCGGGGGTCATCCAGGTGAGTTCGAGGGCGTCCTGCCGGGGCTCGAGCGTGCCGGTCACCGGCACCACGTACGCCAGCGACACGGCGTGCTGCCGCTCGTCGACATAGGCGCTGAGCCCGGGGATCGGGAAGTACTCGGCGACCGAGAACGGCACCGGGCTCGCCGGCAGCAGCGGGAACGCCATCGGCCCGAGGTCTTTCTCGAGGTGACGGAACAGCGCATCGCGCAGGGTCTCGCCGAACATCACCCGGCCCGACACCAGGGTGCGGGTGATCGAGCCCTGGGCGTTCGCCCGCAGCAGCACCCCGACGCTGGTGACCACCCCGAGGCCGTCGACCCGCACCGGCACCGCTTCGACGTAGAGCAGCGGGATGCGGCGGCGCACGTCCTGGAGCTCGTGATCGCTGAGCCAGGCGGAGTTCGGCTCGTCGGGAACGGGGTCGGGGGTTCCCACGGAGCTCATGCTCCATTGTGTCCCGATTCAGCGCCCGGCGGGTCGCACACGACATCATGGAGCCATGGCGAGAGCGATCACCCTGACCGGAGTGGGCCTCGGGGCCCTGGAACTGCGCGAGGTGCCGGATGCGGTGGCCGGCCCCGGCGAACTGGTGGTCGCCGTCGAGGCGGCGAGCATCAACCCGGTCGACCGCGGCGCCGTCGACCCCGGGTACGGCGAGAAGATGCCCGGCGACCCGCCCTGGGTGCTCGGCTGGGATGCCGCCGGGCGGGTCACCGCGGTGGGCGACGGGGTCGAGCCCGAGCTCGTCGGACGGCGCGTGCTCGTCTTCTCGCAGTGGTTCAAGGGCGGTCCGGGGCTGCAGCGCTCCGACGTCGCCGTGGCACGCGATGCGATCGCCGTGGTCGGCGACGCCATCCCCTCCCCCGAGCTCAGCACCTTCGGTCTGAACGGCCTGACCGCCCTGCAGGCTCTCGACGCGATGGAACTGACGGCGGGCCGGTCGGTGCTGATCCTCGGCGCATCGGGTGGCGTCGGCGGGCTGGCCGCCGAGCTGGCGGAGCATCGGGGACTGACGGTGCTGCGCGGCGGGCGCGCCACGCCGCCGTCCGACTTCGCCGGAATGGAGCTGGACGGGGTGCTCAACACCGCGCCCTCCGACCCGACGAGCTACCTGGTGGCGGTGCGCGATGGCGGGGTCGCGGTCTCGGTGACGACGCCCGCGGAGGGCGAGCGCGGCATCCGGTCGTCCCGGGTGGGGGTGAAACTCGACCGGGCGGGTCTCGAGACCGTCGCCCGGCTCGCCGAAGAGGGCGTGCTCACCACCGACGTCGGGCTGAGCCTGCCGGCCATCCAGGCGGCCGAGGCGTACCGGGCCGAGGTCTCGGGGCGCACGGTGGTGACGTTCTGATGGTGCAGCTCGATCCCGATGCCGTGCTCTGGTCGGCGCCCGCCGCCGAGCGCGACGGGCGTCCCCTGCTGGTCACCATGCACGGCCGGGGCAGCGACGAGCAGGACCTGTTCGCTCTCGCGCCCGCGCTTCCGCCGCAGTATGTCGTCGCTGCGGTCCGGGCACCCCTCGCCGAAGGGGCCGGCTGGTCGTGGTGGCAGACCGTCACGTCCGGCGATCCGGAACCCGAGCGGGTCGATGCCGCAGCCGCGGCGGTGCTCACCTGGCTCGACGCGCTGCCGTTCGCGCCGTCGCTGATCGGCACCCTCGGCTTCTCGCAGGGCGGGGCGATGGCGACCCACCTGCTGCGGCGGGAACCGGGGCGCTTCGCGTTCGCGGTGAACCTGGCCGGGTTCGCCGTCCGCGGCGAGCAGCCCGGGGATGCGATGCTCGCCCTCAGCCGGCCGCCGGTGTTCTGGGGGCGCGGAGCGGCCGATCCGCTGTTCAGCGCCGAGATCGTCGCGCGCACCGAGCCCTGGCTCGCGGCGCACACCGCCGCCGAGACGCACGTGTACCCGGGGCTCGGGCATTCGATCTCGCGCGAAGAGCTCGACGACGTGGCCGCCTTCCTGACGTCGCTGGTCGAGTAGCCGCGCAGCGTCCCCGCTGGTCGAGTAGCCGCGCAGCGGCGTGTCGAGACCCCCCTCCCCCTCCCCCAGCGCCTGACGGTGGACCAGGGGAGGATGGACAGATGGACCCCGCGCTCGAGCGCTTCTCCCTGGCGACCCGTGAGTGGTTCGCCGGAGCGTTCCCCGCGCTCACGCCGGCTCAGGCGGGAGCGTGGGAGGCGATCTCGTCGGGACGTCACGCGCTCGTGGTCGCCCCCACCGGATCCGGCAAGACGCTGTCGGCGTTCCTCTGGTCGCTCGACCGCCTCGCGACCGAGCCGCGCACCGCGAAGCGCACCCGGGTGCTCTACATCTCGCCGCTGAAGGCGCTCGGCGTCGACGTGGAACGCAACCTGCGCTCGCCGCTGGTGGGAATCACCCAGACCGGAAAGCGCCTCGGGGTCGAGGTTCCGGCCATCTCGGTCGGTGTCCGTTCGGGCGACACCACGAGCGCCGATCGCCGGCTGCTGCAGCGCGACCCGCCCGACATCCTCATCACCACGCCCGAGTCGCTGTACCTCATGCTCACCAGTTCGGCGCGCGAGACCCTCGCCGGGGTCGAGACGGTGATCGTCGACGAGATCCACGCGGTCGCCGCCACCAAGCGCGGGGCCCATCTGGCGGTCTCGCTCGAGCGGCTCGACGCGATGCTCGATGCTCCGGCGCAGCGCATCGGGCTGTCGGCGACGGTGCGGCCGATCGATGAGATCGGGCGCTTCCTCGGCGGGCAGGCCCCGGTCACCATCGTCCAGCCGCCCGCGGCCAAGACGTTCGACCTGCGGGTCGTGGTGCCGGTCGAGGACATGACCGAGCTCGGCGCGCGGGCCACCGCCGAGCAGCTCGACGACGACGAGGGGGCCCTGCAGAGCGCCGGATCGATCTGGCCGCACGTCGACCGCGCCATCGTCGACACCGTGCTGCAGCACCGTTCGACGATCGTGTTCGCCAACTCGCGCCGGCTCGCGGAACGCCTGACGGCGGCGATGAACGAGCTGTATGCCGAGTCCCTCGTGCCCGCGGGTGCCGACACGGCGCCCGTGGCGCCCGTGCTGGCCCGCGCCCACCACGGCTCGGTGTCGAAAGAGCAGCGGGCGCAGATCGAAGACGACCTGAAGTCGGGCCGGCTGCGCTGTGTGGTGGCCACGTCATCCCTCGAGCTGGGCATCGACATGGGGGCTGTCGACCTGGTGATCCAGGTCGAGTCGCCGCCGTCGGTCGCGTCGGGCCTTCAGCGGGTGGGCCGTGCCGGGCATCAGGTCGGCGAGATCAGCAAGGGGGTGCTGTTCCCGAAGCACCGGGCCGACCTGCTGCACACCGCGGTCGCGAGCGAGCGGATGCGCACCGGGCTGATCGAAGAGATCGCGGTCCCGCAGAATCCGCTCGACATCCTCGCCCAGCAGACCGTCGCCGCCGTCGCACTCGACACGCTCGAGGTCGAGGACTGGTGGCAGACCGTGCGCCGGTCGGCCCCGTTCGCCACCCTGCCGCGCTCGGCGTTCGAGGCGACGCTCGATCTGCTCGCGGGGCGCTACCCGAGCGACGAGTTCGCCGAGCTGCGGCCCCGCATCATCTGGGATCGCGTGGCCGGCACCATCGCGGGCCGCCCCGGCGCGCAGCGGCTGGCCGTCACCTCCGGAGGCACGATCCCCGACCGCGGCATGTTCGGGGTGTTCATCGTCGGCGCGTCCGACCCTTCGACAGGCGCAGGACAGCGCGGCGCTCCTCGGCGCGTGGGCGAGCTGGATGAAGAGATGGTCTACGAGTCGCGCGTCGGCGACGTCTTCGCACTCGGCGCGACGTCGTGGCGCATCGAGGAGATCACCTCGGATCGCGTGCTCGTCAGCCCCGCGTTCGGGCAGCCGGGGCGGGTCCCGTTCTGGAAGGGCGACGGGCTCGGCCGCCCGGCCGAGCTCGGCAAGGCGATCGGGGCGTTCGCGGGCGAGGTGGCGGGGGTGGGCCTCGGTACACGGCCTGCGGCGGCACTCGACCAGCGGCTCGTCGACGCCGGGCTCGACACCTGGGCGGTCGAGAACCTGAAGCGGTTCGTGCTGGAGCAGAAGCAGCACACCGGCACGGTGCCGACGGATACGACCCTGCTGGTGGAACGCTTCCGCGACGAGCTCGGCGACTGGCGGCTCGTGCTGCATTCGCCCTACGGCACGCCGGTGCATGCGCCGTGGGCGCTGGCGATCTCGGCCCGCATCCGCGAACGGCTCGGCGTCGACGGGTCGGCGATGGCCGCAGACGACGGCATCGTCGTGCGACTGCCCGAGACCGACGCCGAGCCGCCCGGAGCCGAACTGTTCCTCTTCGAGAAGGACGAGCTCGAAGAGCTGGTGACGCTCGAGGTCGGCGGCTCGGCGCTGTTCGCGTCCCGGTTCCGGGAATCAGCGGCCCGCGCCCTGCTGCTGCCGCGGTACAACCCCGGCCGCCGCTCGCCGCTGTGGCAGCAGCGGCAGCGCAGCGCACAGCTGCTCGAGGTCGCGCGCAAGTATCCGAGCTTCCCGATCATCCTCGAGACGGTGCGCGAGGTACTGCAGGACGTCTACGACCTGCCCGCCCTCGCCGAGCTGACCTCCGATATCGCCGCCCGGCGGGTCCGGTTGGTCGAGGTTGAGACCGATTCGCCATCGCCCTTCGCGCGCTCGCTGCTGTTCGGGTACGTCGCCGCGTTCATGTACGAGGGCGATTCTCCGCTGGCCGAGCGCCGTGCGGCGGCGCTCTCGCTCGACCCGACCCTGCTGGCCGAGCTGCTCGGCCGCGCCGAACTGCGCGAACTGCTCGACCCGAAGGTCATCGCGCAGACCGAACTCGAGTTGCAACGCCTCGATCCCGACCGCAAGGCCAAGGGGGATGAGGGCCTCATCGACCTGCTGCGCGTGCTCGGCCCGCTCAGCACGGAGGAACTGGAACTGAGGTGGTCGAGCGACCCCAGCCGGTCGAGTAGCCCGAAGGGCGACCCCAGCCGGTCGAGTAGCCCGAAGGGCGTGTCGAGACCCGACCCCGACACCTCCGCCCACGCGATCCTCGAAGACTTCGCCCGCGCCAACCGGGTCCTCCGTGCCACCATCGCCGGCGAGACCCGCTGGGCGATCATCGAAGACGCGTCGCGCCTGCGTGACGCCCTCGGCGTTCCGCTGCCGCACGGCATCCCGAACGCCTTTCTCGACCCGGTCGCCGACCCGGTCGGCGATCTGGTGAGCCGATACGTGCGCACGCATGGGCCGTTCACGGCTGCGGATGCGGCGGCCCGTCTCGGCCTCGGCGTCGCGATCGTGACCGATGCCTTGCGCCGGCTCGCCACCGACCGCCGCGTCGTGGAGGGCGAGTTCCGTCCCGGCGCGACGGGGTCGGAGTGGGTCGACGCCGAGGTGCTGCGGAGGCTTCGGTCCCGCTCGCTGGCGGCGCTGCGGTCCGAGGTCGAGCCCGTGCCCCAGCCGGCGCTCGGCCGGTTCCTGCCCGAGTGGCAGCACCTGACCCGGCCCCTGCGCGGAGTCGACGGCGTCGTCACGGTGCTCGATCAGCTCGGCGGTGTGGCCCTCCCGGCCTCCACCTGGGAATCGCTCGTCCTGCCGAGCCGCATCCGCGACTACAGCCCCGCGATGCTCGACGAGCTCACCACCACCGGCGAGGTGCTGTGGTCGGGGCGCGGTGAGCTGAGCGGAGGCGACGGCTGGCTCGCCCTGCATCTGGCCGACACCGCGCCGCTGACCCTCACCGAGCCGAACCTGGTCGATCAGGGCGAACTGCACGGCCGCGTCGTCGATGCTCTCGCAGGCGGGGGCGCCTTCTTCTTCCGGCAGCTGGCGACGACGCTCGCGGTCACGGAACCGGTCGACGACAAAGACCTGGCGACCGCGCTCTGGGATCTGGCCTGGGCGGGCCTGGTCACGAACGACACCCTGGTCCCGCTGCGCGCGCGACTGGGGGCGACCACGACGCGACCTCGGCCGACTCCGCCGAGCCGTGCGCTGCGAGGGCGCGGACGTGCGGCGATGGCCCGGTCGGTCGCAGCGAGCCTCGCGGCGACGGCGCCGCCGACGGTCGCCGGGCGATGGAGCCTGCTGCCGGCGCCCGAGGCGAGCTCGACGATCCGGGCCACCGCGATGGCCGAGCAGCTGCTCGAGCGGCACGGTGTCGTCACCCGCGGGGCCGTCATGTCGGAGGGGATCGCGGGCGGGTTCGCCACCGCGTACAAGGTGCTGAGCGGGCTGGAGGAGACCGGGCGCACCCGTCGCGGCTACTTCATCGAGGGGCTCGGAGCGGCGCAGTTCGCCACCCCGGCGACGGTCGACCGGCTGCGCGCCGTTGCGGCGGATTCCGAGACCGCTGCCGACGCCGCCGAACGCCGCATCACCGCGCTCACCCTGTCGGCGACCGACCCCGCCAACCCGTTCGGCGCCGCGCTCGCCTGGCCCTCGGATGCGCAGGAGCGGCACGGCGGGCACCGTCCCGGTCGCAAGGCGGGTGCCCTCGTCGTGCTCATCGACGGAGGGCTCGGCCTGTTCGTGGAACGCGGCGGCAAGACCGTGCTCGACTTCCTCGGCGACGACGCCGAACGCGCCGCGGCCGCCGAGTCGCTGGCGGCGACCGTCCGGGCGACGAGGGGGCGCCTGCGCGTGGAGAAGGTCGATGGAGCCTTCGCGATCGGCACCCCGCTCGGCGATGCCCTCGTCGCGGCGGGGTTCGCCGCAACGCCCCAGGGTCTGCGGTTGCGGGGTTGACCGTGGGTGCCGCCTCCGTTGTGCAGGAGTTCGCCGTTGTGCAG
>DATMFW010000096.1:0-23020 GCA_035556655.1 Pseudolysinimonas sp. | reverse complement strand
CGCCGTTGGTCATGACGTAGAACAGGTCGAAGCTCTGGAACGCGCCGGTGACGCAGAGCAGCACCGCGATCTCGATGATGGGCCGGATCATCGGCACCCGTACCGAGAAGAAGATGCGCCACTGCGAGGCGCCGTCGAGGGTCGCAGCCTCGACGATGTTCGCGGGGATCCGCTGCAGCGCGGCGTAGAAGATCGCCATGTAGAAGCCCGCGTAGATCCACCCGGACACCACGCTCACGGCGATGAGCGCCGTCGACGGATCGCCGAGCCACACGGGCGCCCACTCGTCGAGGCCGATCCCGCGCAGCCCCGTGTTGATCAGGCCGATGTCGTCGCTGTAGACGAACGACCACAGGACGGCGATGACGACCATCGGAAGCATGACCGGCACGAAGAACGCGATGCGGTAGAACGCGGTGCGCGTGCCGCGCATCGTCACCAGGCCCGCCAGGACGAGCCCGACCAGGACCTCGAGAACGAGGGTCATGCCGATGTAGAGGAAGGTGTTGCGGTACGCCATCAGGTAGATGTCGTCACGGAATGCCCGGAAGAAGTTGTCGAGGCCGACGAAGCGCATCTGGTCGGTGCCGGACCAGTCCATGACGCTGAGCGCGGTGTTCAGGATCGCCGGGATCAGGACCACGAACGCGAAGACCAGCACGGCGGGAGCCACCAGCACGTACGGCGTCCACCGCCGGTCTGCCTTCACTTCGTCGTTCCTCCTGGATGGTGATGCGGGGGCCGGCCGGAGCAGACCCCCGCATCGTCAGTGCATGCGCGTCAGGTGTCGGGTCAGCGCAGCTCTGCAACCCGCTTCTCGGCGGTGTCCAGGGCCTCCTGCACGTCGCCGCCGCCGATCACCGTCGCGACCGCGTCGTAGAACGCCGCGGCGACCTCGATGTCGTAGCCGCTGTCGGCGGGGGCGACGACGGTGCTGGCCGTCGACATCAGAGTGGCCAGCGAGACGGTGCGCTCGTCGGCCTCGACACCCTCGAACGGGTCGACGGTCATGGGCGCGAGACCCGCTTCCGCCCACAGCTTGGTGCCGTCCGCCGAGGCGACCAGCGCGAGGAAGTCCATCGTCTCCTCGATGTGCTCCGACTTGGCGTTCACCATGAAGCCGGTCGAGATGCCCAGCACGCTGGACTGGTCGCCCGCGCCCTCGAGCGCGGGGGTGTTGAAGTAGTCGAACTCCAGGCCGTCCGCGTCGGTCGCGGCGTCGGACATCAGCCAGCTGCCGATCACGATCATCGCCGCCTTGCCCAGGAAGAACTGGGTGTTGGCCTCGTCGTCGGCCAGCGCGTTGACGCTGTTGTTGATGTAGCCCTTCTCGGCGATCTCGGCGATGTAGCCGAGCGCGTCCGCCATCTCGGGCGAGTTCATCGGAGCCTCGCCGTTCATGGTCTGGGCGTAGACATCCTCGCCGACCACGCGCGACGCGATCTGCGAGGCCCAGTTGCCGACCGGCCACTGGTCCTTGTTGCCCTCGACGATGGGGGTGACGCCGGAGGCCTTGATGGCGGCGCAGACGTCCATGAACTCGTCCCAGGTGGTGGGGACCGACAGGCCGAGCGAGTCGAAGATCCCCTTGTTGTACCAGACGACGTCGGTGACATCCCCGGTCCACGGGACCATGTAGATGCCGCTGCCGTCGACGTCCATGCCGGTGAAGGCGCCCTCGTCGAACCGGCCGGCGAATCCGTCACCCTGCAGGTACTCGGTCAGGTCGGCTCCGTCGCCGTCGGCGACGTGGTTGCGCATGCGCGGCCCGGACCACTCGAAGTACGCGTCGGGGGCCTCGCGGCTGGTGAGCAGCGTCGCCAGCCCGGTGGTCTGGTAGATGTCGTCCTCCTGCACGATGATCTCGACCTCGCGGTCGGGGTAGAGATCCTCGTACTGGTCCTTGAGGACCTCGAACTTGCTGTCGACGATGTCGCCCGACGCGCCCATCGCGATGCGGATGGTGACGTCGGCGTCCGAGCCGGGCGCGCAGCCGGTGAGGGCGGCGAGCACGAGCGCTGCGGAGGAGACTCCGGCGGCCGCGACGGCAAGACGACGGGGTGCTGTGGATGGTGCCATGGGGGTAGACCTCGATCCTCTGGCCCGCCGGCAGCACTGCCGGAGGGCGATGTCAGTAAACTTTACTTCCCTCTGACGAGTGAACCGTCAAACGTCGCCGATGTCAATGATCGAGGCGTTGTCAGCGCGGATGCGCTCTCGTCTCGGCATAGAACCGGGTGATGAGGGCGATCTTCTCCGGGTCGTCGTAGATCAGGATGCGCTGCCGGTCGGAACAGCCCACCTCGCGGTCCGGTGGGCCGAACCGGTCGCGCATCCCCTGCTCGTCCAGCTCACGCTCGTCGCCGTAGCCGTTGACGTAGAAGAACGTGCCGGTCACGGTGCGCGGGGTGGCCGTGTTCGCCAGCCAGTTGCTCGGAGTGCCATCCGCGACGACCTGGATCAGCCGCACCCCCGTCCGCGAGGTCAGCGACAATCGTCGCGCGTCGGAGAAGGTCGCGTAGCCGGTCTGCCCGGGTACGGCCGCGTCGATGCACGCCATCTCATCACCGCGATAGCCGAAGAAGCGTGAGGCCGTGGCCAGGTTGGTCGTCAGCCCGGTCACGATCGCGATGGCCAGCAGTCCCGCGGCACCCCCGGCGAGAACGGAGGGCAGCGCCACCCGGGGAACCGCCAGCAGCACGAGGACGAACGGCAGCACGAGGACGGGCCAGAAGTAGTAGTAGTGCGTGATCATCATCAGGTAGGTCGCGGCCAGGCCGCCGAGGGGCACGGTTCCGAGCAGCACGACGGCGAGCAGGCGCGGATCGGGAGTGCGGGCACGCAGCCAGACGCCGGCCGCGAGGCCCGCGACGACGAGGCAGAGGATCGCCAGCGCGATGCCGAGCGGGATGAGGAGGCCGGCCGCGGCATCCCGCATCTGGTAGCCGTAATACGGGCCGATCGCGGCGAGCCGGCGGGCGAACACGCCGGCGTCGACATAGGTGAACGGCGAGGTGCCCTGCAGCGGAGTCATCAGCACGCGCAGGACTAGCGTGACGGCCAGCATCCCTCCGACCAGCGCCACCGGTCGCAGCGCCGCCCGCGAACCGCGGCGGATCACCAGGAGCACGAGCGCGATCGCCGTGCCGGGTGCGGCGAAGAGCAGCGCCAGCGGATTGGAGGCAGCGGTCAGCGCGAGGGCACCGGCCAGCGCGATGCGCACCCCGCGAGTCCGCGCCAGCACGACGACCGGAGAGACGATCAACGCGGCGTACATGCCGAGGTAATAGGTGGGCGCGAGGTGGAAGGAGAAGATCCACGAGGTGCCGATGAGGGGCAGCGCCAGCAGCGGCAGCGTCGCGATGCCGGCGCGCAGCACCGACTGGACCGGGCGATCCGCGGGGAACAGCACCCGGGCCAGGGCGAGGATCGCCAGGAACATCAGCGCGTTCGCCGATGCCGCGACCACGAGGTAGTAGCCGTAGACCGACCCTCCCGCCACAGCGAACGCGAGCGCGCTCAGCGGCAGCTCGGGGAAGACGTACACCTGGGGCGAGAAGCGCCAGTCCAGCGGGCGCCCGGCCACCGCATCCTGCAGGAACTGGAACAGCGACCCGTTGTCGCTCGAGCGCAGCTCCCAGGTGATCGGCCAGGTGGCGGCGTCGGCCGGGTCTCCCCCGGCACGGATCAGGAACACCGCGGTGGTCAGCGCCGCGACGAGCGCCGCGGCGCCCGCGATCACCCCGATCGCGGGCAGGCGGGAGGCTCTAGGTGTCGATCCGTCCACGGTCCAGGCCCTGCCCCGCGATGATGAAGTCCTTGCGGGGCGCGACGTCGTTGCCCATCAGAAGCTCGAACACGCTGTTCGCGGCGGCGGCGTCGGTCATGCGCACCCGGCGCAGGGTGCGGTGCTCGCGGCTCATGGTCGTCTCGGCGAGCTGATTGGCGTCCATCTCGCCGAGACCCTTGTAGCGCTGGATGGGCTCCTGGTACCTGCGGTTGCTCTTCTTCAGCCCCGCGAGTACGCCGTGCAGCTCGGCCTCTGAGTAGGTGTAGACGATGTCGTTCGGCTTCGAGCCCGGGTTCTGGACGACGACGCGGTGCAGCGGCGGAACCGCCGCGAACACCCGCCCGTCGGTGATCAGCTCGGGCATGTACTTGAAGAACAGCGTCAGCAGCAGCGTGCGGATGTGCGCGCCGTCGACATCGGCATCGCTCATGATGATGACCTTGCCGTAGCGGGCCTGCGCGAGATCGAAGGTGCGGCCGGACCCGGCGCCGATCACCTGGATGATCGAGGCGCACTCGGTGTTGCCGAGCATGTCGGTCAGCGAGGCCTTCTGGACGTTGAGGATCTTGCCGCGGATGGGCAGCAGCGCCTGGAACTCGCTGTCGCGGGCGAGCTTGGCGGTGCCGAGCGCCGAATCGCCCTCGACGATGAACAGCTCGGTGCCCGCGACGTCGTTCGAACGGCAGTCGACCAGCTTGGCCGGCAGCGACGAGGATTCCAGCGCGTTCTTGCGGCGCTGGGTCTCTTTGTGGGCGCGAGCCGAGATGCGGCTCTTCATCTCGGCGACGATCTTGTCGAGCACGAGGGCGCTCTGGGTCTTGTCATCGCGCTTGCTGCTGCCGAAGCGCTCGGCCATGCCCTTCGACACCGCGCTGGCGACGATCGAGCGGATCGCCGGGGTGCCGAGGATCTCCTTGGTCTGGCCTTCGAACTGCGGCTCGGGGATGCGCACCGTGAGCACGGCGGTCAGGCCGGCCAGCATGTCTTCCTTCTCGAGCTTGTCGGTTCCGGCCTTGAGGCGTCGCGCGTTCTTCTCGATCTCCGCGCGCAGGAACTTCAGCAGCCCCTGCTCGAACCCCGACTGGTGGGTCCCGCCCTTGGGGGTGGCGATGATGTTGACGTAGCTGCGGAACACCGTGTCGTACCCGGTGCCCCAGCGCAGCGCGATGTCGACCACGCACTCGCGGTGGAGTTCGGTGGCCACCATGTGGCCGTCCTCCTGCAGCACCGGGACGGTCTCGGTGTAGGCCCCGGTCCCCTGGATGCGCCAGGTCGAGGTGACCCCCTCATCCGGCGCGAGGAAGTCGACGAACTCGCTGATGCCACCGGCATAGCGGAACGTCTCGACGCGCGGCTCGTCACCGCGTCGCTCGTCGATGCGGATGCCGAGGCCGGGCACCAGGAACGCAGTCTGCCGCGCGCGTTCGACGAGTTCGTCGGCCTGGAACGTGGCACCGCGCGTGAAGATCTGCGGGTCGGCCCAGTACCGGATGCGGCTGCCGGTCACGCCCTTGGCCACCTTGCCCACGACGCGCAGCTCGCTGCCCGTCGTGAACGGCTCGAACGGCGAACCCGGCGACGGCTCGCCGTCGTCGAGGAAGCGGCCCGGCTCGCCGCGGTGGAACGACATCGCCCAGGTCTTGCCATCACGGTCGACCTCGACGTCGAGGCGGGAGCTCAGGGCGTTCACCACCGAGGCACCGACCCCGTGCAGGCCGCCGGACGCCGCGTACGACCCCGATCCGAACTTGCCCCCCGCGTGCAGCTTGGTGAACACCACCTCGACGCCGCTGAGCCCGGTCTTCGGCTCGATGTCGACGGGGATGCCGCGCGCCTTGTCGCGCACCTCGACGCTGTCGTCGGAGTGCAGAATCACCTCGATGTCGGTGCCGTGGCCCGCGAGCGCCTCGTCGACGGAGTTGTCGATGATCTCCCACAGGCAGTGCATCAGCCCGCGCGAATCGGTCGATCCGATGTACATGCCGGGACGCTTGCGGACCGCCTCGAGCCCCTCGAGCACGGTCAGGTGGTGTGCGGAGTAGTCGGAGGCCATCGTTCAACCCTAACGACGGCGGACGCCGTGAGCGCCGCGACACCCCCGCCTGGGGATGGGCGTACGCGTTGAGCGAAATGCACCCCGAATGACCGGCGCCTGACACACGTCCATGCTTGACTGGGTGCAGTCATCAAGAAGAGGGAGGACACCATGTCGCAGATCACCGACACCGTGGACGAGCTGGAGCTCGACGCCGCCCTCACCGCCTTCGACCGCTGCGACAGCTGCGGTGCCCAGGCCTACATCCGCGTCACGCTGGCATCCGGCGACCTGCTCTTCTGCGCCCACCACGGGGCCAAGTTCAAAGAGAAGCTCGAGCCGACGGCGCTCAACTGGCACGACGAGACGGCCCGGCTGCACGAGCAGCCCGTCGACTGACGGCTGCACGAGCAGCCCGTCGGCCGACGGTGGTCGAGTGCCCGCGCAGCGGGGCGTATCGAGACCCACTAGATTCGACCCCATGCCCGGCATCCGGCGAGTAGCCCGCATCGACCTCGAGGCCTTCGCGACGAACGTCGCGGGGGCCTCGGTTCTTGATGCCCGCGCCGACGCGTACGGGCACTCGCTCGACCTGATCGCGCCGGTCGCTCGCGCGGCGGGGGTCGAGGCGCTCGTGGTCTCCGACGAGCGGGATGCGGCGGTGGCCGCCGCCGCCGGGTTCCGCGATCTGCGGATCGGCCGCGTCACCGAGGCGGACGCCCTCGGAGCCGCGGCCTACGGCCTGGCCGAGGGCGGCATCCCGGTGCTCACCCTGGTCGGCGAGGTGATCGCGATCAAGCACGTCCCGGCCGGGGCCGCGGTCTCGTACGGGTACACCTACCGCACGACGGCGCCGGGCTGCCTGGCGCTCATCGGACTCGGCTACGCCGACGGCGTGCCGCGGCTCGCCTCGAATCGCGCATCGGTGCGAGTCGGATCCGATGTGCACCCGCTGGTGGGGCGCATCGCCATGGACCAGTTCGTCGTCGACTGCGGCGATGACGCCCCCGAGCCGGGATCGGACGCGGTGCTGTTCGGCGATCCCGGCACCGGCGCCACCTCGACCCACGACTGGGCGACCGCGACCGAGCGGCACCCCCTGCAGTTGACGGCGGGCCTGGGTTCGCGCATCGTGCGGGTGGGCCGATGACCGGCCCGACCGTGATCCTCGACCTGGAGGCGTTCCGCGCGAACGTGCGCACGCTCGCGGGCATCGCCGCGCCGGCCCGCTGCATGATCGCGGTCAAGGCCGACGCCTACGGGCACGGGATGCTGCCCTTCGCCGAGGCGGCCGTCGAGGCGGGCGCTGAAGCACTCGGGGTGCTCGAGGTTCCCGCCGCCCTGGAACTGCGCGCCGCAGGGATCACCGTGCCGCTGTTCGCCTGGCTGCACGGCACGCACACCGACTTCGCCGCGGCGATCGAGGCCGATGTCGAGCTGGGCGTGTCGTCCCTGGCCGAGCTGCACCGCATCCTCGATGCCGTCGCCGCGCAGCCCGCGGCCGTGCATCTCAAGATCGACACGGGTCTGCACCGCAACGGCGCGAGCCCCGAGGACTGGCCGGCGCTGGTCTCGGCGGCGCGCGAGGCTGAGCTCTCGGGTCGCCTGCGCATCGCGGGACTGTGGTCGCATCTGGCCGACGCCTCCACCGAGGACGACGCCGCGGCGCTGTCCGAGTTCCGGGCCGCCGTCGCCGTCGCCGCGGGTCTGGGGGTCGAGGGGCCGTTCCTGCACCTGGCAGCAAGTTCCGCCGGCATCCGCGAGCCCGAAGCCCGCTTCGACCAGGTGCGCTTCGGCATCGCCGCCTACGGCATCTCGCCTTTCGACGACATCGACGGGCGCGGGCTCGGGCTACGGCCCGTGATGACCGTGCGGGCGCCCGTGATCGCGGTGGAAGACGGGCGCGCCACGATCGCGGCGGGTTCGGCCGACGGGGTGCCGCCCTCGGTGCTCGGCGCGTCCGGATCCGGCGGCTGGGTTCTGCTGGAGGGCGTCCGTCGCGAGGTGGTCGAGATCGGCATCGACACACTGGAAGTGGATCTCGGCGAGGGCTCGGCGCACATCGGTGACGTGGCCACGCTGTTCGGCCCGGGGGATGACGGGGAACCGACCGCCGAGGAATGGGCGACCTGGGCGGGCACTGTCGGCGACGAGATCGTCGCGCGCTCCTCCAGGCGCGCCGAGCGCATCCTCCTCCCCCACCCTCGGTGATCGAGTAGCCGCGCAGCGGCGTCCCTCGGTGATCGAGTAGCCACGGAGCGGCGTATCGAGATCCCCCGTCAGCGACCCGCCGAGATCCGCCCCCGGATCGCCTCGCGCGATCGCCTCGCATAGTCATCGACCTCCGCGCGGTGCGCGTCCGGCTCGCCGCCGGTATCCCCCGACAGCGCCGCCGCAGCACCCAGCAGGTGATCGGCCCACACCGGGTTCATCGGCAGCAGCGGACCGTGCAAGTTGGTGGCGATGAGCGCGCCCGAGACCAGGCCGTCGTCGCCGGAGGCGAGCCGCGCGAACGGGGCGACCCCGGCATCCAGCGTGTAGTCGGCGCCGAAGTTCAGGAAGCCGGCCACCTCACCGAGTTCGGAGGAGCCCGCGGCCTCTCCCACCGTGCGCGTCGGCGACACGCGGGCCGTCGAGGGCATCACGCCCGCACCCGGCGACACGTTCCCGTCGAGTTCGACGACCTCGCGGCCCAGCAACTGCCAGCCGGCGGAGATCGCCAGGAACGGCACCCCGGCCGCGGCCCATTCGCGCAACGTCGCGGCGTGGCGAGCGACATCGGCGTGCAGCGGCTGCCGTGCCGAAGCCGGTCCGCTGCCGATGTGCACCAGATGGGCACGGGACGGCAGCGACTCCCCCGCCCCGACGTCCACCACCTCGACCGGGAGCCCGCGCCACTCGGCGCGCCTGCGCAGGGCGATGACGTTCCCGACATCGCCGTTGATGCCGAGCTCACGCGGGTAGAGGTGCACGATCGTGATCACGGCGCGCCCTCCAGTTCCCGGTAGCCGAGCGACTTGCGGATCGCCATCATCTGCTCGTAGTTCACCAGCAGCGTCTTGCGGCCCGTGGCCGGCTTCGGCAGTGCGAGGAAGCGCTCGAGCGCCGGGCCGAGGTCGGGTACGACGGCGTCGACCCGGATGCCCTCGTAGGCGAACCGGGTGGCGAACTGCCACGACTTGGTCCCCGTGATGACATCCACGTGCCGGATGTTGGCGAAGTCGGTGCCGTACACCCACGACGGGTCCGGGGTGCCCTCGTCGACGGCGACGAACACCTGCTCGGGCACGCCGGCCAGGGCGTCGAGGTTGACCTGCATGCTCGGCGGATTCTTCATCATCAGCAGCTCGAGCTCTTCCCCGTCCGGGGTCGTGATGACCTCGCCGCGGCCGTAGACGGTCGTCATCGAGGCCACTCCGCGCGCCGCGATCGTCGGATCGAAGCGCTCGCCCAGCAGCGCGCGCGCCATCGCGAAGGCGGCCGAGGCATCCACCGCGTTGTGCAGCCCGCGCGCCGGGAGCGCGACATCGACGGTCGCGCCGTCCACGCGGATGGTGGCGGTCGCGCCGTCCGCCGCCGTCAACCGGGTGGATGCGGCGATCGCCGCCGCCTCGGACGTCGCGAGAGCCGGGTTGTCACCGCGCGCGAGCCAGGCGGACTCGGCCAGCAGCTCCGGGGCCATGGCGAACGCGCTGAGCTGCGCGCCACGGCCGGCGATCCGGCCGGCCAGCGCGACCAGGTTGTGGTCGTCGGCGTTGATCACGAGGTGGCGTGTCGCGACGCCCGCGAAGGACTCCAGCATGCCGACGACCCGGTCGGGCTCGTAGAAGCGGTTGAGCTGATCGACCTGCACGTTGATGAGCAGCACGCTGTGCGGGACCAGGCGCGTGGCCAGGCCGGGTCCGAAGGCCTCGTCGACCTCGAGCACCGCGATCTCGTCGCGGAGGCGCCCGTCGAGCGGCGCGGTGGCGAGGATCGCCGAGGCGATGCCCTGAGGCAGGTTCGCCCCACTCGGGTTGGTGAACACGGCCACCCCATGCTCGCGCAGGATGCCGACCAGCATCTGGGTCGTCGTCGACTTGCCGTTCGATCCGGAGACGAAGACGACCCCGAGCGGCAGCCGCTCGACGGCACGCTGCAGGAAGCGCGGCGCGATCACCAGGGCGACCCGGCCCGGGAAGGCCGACCCGCCGCCGCGCAGGCGCGCGAGAACCCGGACCAGACGGCCGGCGAGCACCGCCAGCGCCGTGCGCACCGGCTTACTCCAGGTAGTCGCGCAGCGACTGCGACCGGGACGGGTGACGCAGCTTCGCCATCGTCTTCGACTCGATCTGGCGGATGCGTTCCCGCGTCACGCCGAACGTGTCGCCGATCTGGTCGAGCGTCTTCGGCATCCCGTCGCCGAGTCCGAATCGCATGCGGATCACACCCGCCTCACGCTCGGAGAGCGAGTCGAGCAGGCTCTCGAGCTGCTTCTGCAGCATCGTGAAGCCGACCGCGTCGGCCGGGACGACCGCCTCGGTGTCTTCGATGAGGTCGCCGAACTCGCTGTCGCCGTCCTCGCCGAGCGGGGTGTGCAGCGAGATCGGCTCGCGGCCGTACTTCTGCACCTCGATGACCTTCTCGGGGGTCATGTCGAGCTCGCGGCTCAGCTCTTCAGGGGTGGGCTCGCGCCCGAGGTCCTGCAGCATCTGGCGCTGAACGCGAGCGAGCTTGTTGATGACCTCGACCATGTGCACCGGGATGCGGATGGTGCGCGCCTGATCGGCCATCGCGCGGGTGATCGCCTGGCGGATCCACCACGTGGCGTAGGTCGAGAACTTGAAGCCCTTGGTGTAGTCGAACTTCTCGACAGCCCGGATCAGACCCAGGTTGCCCTCTTGGATGAGGTCGAGGAACTGCATGCCGCGACCGGTGTAGCGCTTCGCGAGCGATACCACGAGGCGCAGGTTCGCGCCGAGCAGGTGGCTCTTCGCCCGCTGGCCGTCGCGCGCCACCCAGGCCAGTTCACGGCCGAGCTGACTGCGCTTCTCGGCGTCGGTCATGCCCGAGAGCTTCTCTTCGGCGAACAGGCCGGCCTCGATACGCATCGCGAGCTCGACCTCTTCGGCCGCGTTCAGGAGCGCGACCTTGCCGATCTGCTTCAGGTAGTCCTTCACCGGATCGGCGGTGGCACCGGTGATGGCCGCGGAGTAGACGGGGACCTCGTCCTCGTCGTCGGTCATCGAGAGCCGGATGGCGCCCGTCGGAAGCTCTTCCGTGATCTCGGCCGCGTCCGCGTCCTCGTCGTCGTCCTCTGCGTCGGCGGCGGCGGGCTTGTCGCCGCCCTCGGCTGCCTCGGTCTCGTCGGCGGCATCGCCGTCGGCGGCATCGACATCGGCCGCCTCGTCGTCGCCGTCCAGGTCGGCCTCATCGACCTCGACCTCATCGAGGACGACGTCCTCGTCGTCCACGACACCGTCGACGTCGGCGCCCTTGGACGGCGCCGCCTTCGAGGCGGGCTTGCTCGAGGTCTTCTTCGCGGGCGCCTTGGCGGCGGGCGCCTGCGCCTTCTTCGCGGGGGACTTGGTCGTGGTCTTCGTGGCGGGGGTCGTCGCCGTCTCCTTCTTCGTGGTGCGGGGTGCCGCGGTCTTCGTGGCGGGCGCGGCCGCCTTCTCGGCGGCGGACTTCTTCGCGGTTCGCGTGGCGGCGCGGTCGTCCTTGACCGCGTCCTTCGCCTTCGCGCTGGTTCGGGTGGGCATGCTGACCCCTTCCGGGTGCATCTGGGCAGTACTAAGACCCATGTCAAGTCCCCCCGGCGCCTGAGGCGCCGACCCTGGGGAAACGACCGGGTCCTGAGGAACTATTGTCGCACAGTCCCGGGAGGGCTCCTGTCACTCCGCGCTGTCGGGCGGTGGCGGCCGTCTCCGGGCTCTGAAGAGTGCAACCCACAGGGGGGCGATCTGTATTCCCTCGACCTCGTACATGCGCCGGCGCGTCCGGCGGCGGGCCACCAGCAACCCCGCGACTCCCACCCCGATCACGACGACCGGCACGAGGAAAGCGAGCCGGAACGCGTCGAGCGTGTAGAGCGGTCCGGTGCCGCCGGCCGCATCCCGCACGATGTCGATGACGACGCCGATGCCGAATACGGCGACGAAGCCGCCGACGAAGCCGCCGGTGTTGACGATGCCCGATGCCGAGCCGAGGGCATGCGAGGGGTTGAAGCTGCGGGCCACGTCGAAGCCCACGAGGGAGCCGGGGCCGCCCACCCCGATCACGAAGTAGAGCGCGGCCACGAGCGCGACCGGCGGCCGCTCTGGCCAGGCCAGCACCAGCATCCACAGCACGACGATCAGGATGACCACGGTGAGCACGATGTTGCTGCGCCGTAACGGGAACCGCGCGACGAGGTAGCCGATCACCGGTCCCGCCACGAGCTGCCCGAGCACCAGCAGGGAGAAGATGCCCGCGGCAGCACCCAGCTCGAGCCCCATCCCCGCGGTCAGGAACGGGTAGCCCCACATGAGCGCCATCACCGTGGGTGCCGTCCCCGCGACGAAATGCACCCAGAATCCGAGCTGGGTGCCCGGACGGCGCACCGTCGAGGCGAGCTGGCTGAGCACCCCGCCGGCCGGCACGGGGCTCGTCAAGGCCGGGGGTTCGCCGCGCCGGATCAGCGCCAGGGCGACGACCGCGGCGAGCACCGAGGCCGAACTCGCGATGAGCAGGGCGGGCTGCCACCCCGTGGTGTGCAGCAGCAGCGCGAAGGGGAAGGTGGCGATGATCTGACCGAGCTGCCCCAGCATCCCGACCCATTGCGCCAGCTGGGGCAGGATCCGCCCGCCGAACCAGTTCGGCAGCAACCGGATGACCGAGACGAAGGTCAGGGCGTCCCCGATCGCCAGCAGGATCCGCGCCGAGAAGGCCACGACGAACACCGGGGCGAACGCCAACAGCACCTGGCCTGCCCCCATCAGCAGGGCACCGACGACGATCAGGCGGCGCGGGCCGATGCGGTCGACGAGGACCCCGACCGGGACCTGCAGCGCGGCGTAGACGATGATCTGCACGACCGCGACGGTCGAGATCGTCGCCGCCGTGACATCGAACCGATGGGTCGCCTCCACGCCCGCGACCCCGAACGAGGTGCGCTGCGTGACCCCGATGATGTAGGCGAAGACCGCGCCGCCGAAGACGACCCAGGAGCGCGCGGAGTTCACCTGATCAGGCTACGGGCGGTCAGTCGTCGGCGCGTTCGGCGAGGAAGCGTTCGAGTTCGGCAGCGATGGTGTCGCCGCGCGGCAGCTCGCCGTCCTCGCCCATGAGCGGTGACGGCAGCGCGTTCTCCTCCATGTAGGAGTCGTGGCGCTCTTCGAGGGTGCCCACCAGGCGCTGCAGCTCGGCGTTCTTCTCGACCTGGTCGTCGACCTTCTGCAGGAACTCGCGGTTCTCTTCGCGCAGCTTGTCGGTCGGGAAGATGAGGCCGGTCGCCGCACTGATGTTCTCCAGGGCGCTGACCGCGGCCAGGGGGTACTCGGTGTCGGCGAGGTAGTGCGGGATCAGCAGGACGAACCCCGCCGTGGGGTGCCCCGCTTCGGCCAGGCGGTACTCGAGCAGGTGCAGCGCATTGGTCGGGACCTGCGTGTGCGGGCGCCAGATCGACAGCGCGTCGATCAGCTCCTGCCGGTTGCCGCTCACGGTGACGCCGATGGGACGCGTGTGCGGGGTCGGCATCGGGATCGCGTGCACCCACGTGGTGTCTTTCACGGCGTAACGCTCGACGAGCTGCATGACGGCCTGCGTGAAGCGCTCCCACTGGAAGTCGGGCTCGAACCCGGTGAGCAGCAGGAACGGCTGCCCCAGTTCGTCCTTGGCCAGGTACAGCGACAGCTTGGCGGGCTGGTAGTCGGTCAGGTGGTCCTGATCGAAGTACATGGTGGGACGGCGAGCCCGGTAGTCCAGCAGCGCGTCGGTGTCGAACTGCGCGATCTCGCGCACCTCGAGGGTCTCCAAGAGGTACTGGCTGAACTGGGTGACCGCCGAACCCGCGTCCGAGAACCCGGTGAGGCCGGCGACCAGGTGCAGGCCCTGCGGCACCGTGGACCCGTCGATCGAGAGATCGTAGAGGCTGCCGGGGTCGCGCATATGCCGATTTTAGATCGGGGGTCGCGGCACCGCCGGAAGGAAGGCGCCTGCCGCGCCATGCTGTGAGCGAACACCACCTACGCTGGCGGCATGGCTGCTCCCACCCTGTCGCTGTCCCGCGGTGCGGTCGCCGACAGCGAGGCCGACGTGCTCGTCCTCGCCGTCGCGAAGACCGAGGACGGGCCCCGGCTGCTCACCGACGATCCCGCGTTCTCCGGGATCCCGGCGATGCTCGGGGCGGTCTCTTCGACCGGGGGCGTCGACGAACTGCGTCGCCTGCCCGGCGTCGACGGCGGTCCCCCGCTCGCCCTGATCGGTGTCGGCGCGGGCGACCCGACGCCGGAGACGCTGAGGTACGCCGCGGGCTCGGCTGCCCGGCAGCTGACCGGCATCGACACCCTGGCATTCGCCCTGCCGATCTCCTCGGCCGAGGATGCGGCCGCCGTCCTCGAGGGGGCGGGGATCGGCGCCTACGCCTACACCGGCTACCGGGTCGACACCATCGGGACCACGAAGACGCCCGCCGACGACGTCACCGTGCACCTCGGCGCCGGCCTCGCGCTCGATGAGGATGCGATCCTCGATCGCGCGCGCGCGGTCGCCGCCGCCGTCCACACGGTGCGCGACCTGGTCAGCACCCCGGCATCCGATCTCTACCCGGAGACCCTGGCCGCCGCCGCCACCGACCTCGCCCGAGGACTGCCGGTCGAGGTCGAGGTGCTCGACGAGACCGAGCTGGCCGCGGGCGGCTACGGCGGGATCCTCGGTGTCGGCTCCGGCTCGGCTCGCCCCCCGCGACTGGTCACCCTGCGTTACGCGCCAGAGGGGGCGACCCGACACCTGTCGCTCGTGGGCAAGGGCATCACCTTCGACTCCGGCGGCCTGCAGGTCAAGCCCGCCGCCGGCATGATCAGCATGAAGTACGACATGACCGGCGCCGTGACGGTCATGGCGGTGCTGCTGGCGGTCGCCCGGCTCGGACTGCCCGTGCGGGTGACCGCGCGCATGTGCATCGCCGAGAACATGGTCTCGGGCACCTCGATGCGCCCGGGCGATGTGTTGCGCCTGCGCGGAGGGACCACCGTCGAGGTGCTGAACACCGACGCCGAGGGCCGCGTGGTGCTGGCCGACGGACTCGTCGACGCCGTCGCGGAGTCCCCCGACGCCCTCGTCGACGTGGCGACCCTCACGGGGGCCGCGCGCACCGCGCTCGGTGAGCGCTACATCCCGGTCATGGGCGACGAGCACCTGGCCCGCACGATCACCGAGACCGGAGCCGGGCTGGGCGAGACCTTCTGGTACATGCCGATGCCCCCGGAGCTGCGGACGATGCTCGACAGCGACATCGCCGACCTCGCCAACGGCAGGCCGGCCCAGCCGGTGGGCGGCATGCTCGTCGCGGCGCATTTCCTGAAGCACTTCGTCGCGCCCCGTCCGGATGCGTCGGCCGTCCCATGGGCGCATCTCGACATCGCGGGGCCGGCCAACAATCCCGGCTCGGGGTGGGGCCTGACGCCGAAGGGCTCCACAGGAGTCACCGTGCGGACGCTCATCGCGTTCGCAGAAGTCTTGTCCCGGCCGTAGTAGGGTCGATGCGGCGCTGCGCACCACCCCTGAGGCGGCGCCGGACCATGCAATCGCACAAGGAGTCGCCGGGTGTCCGAGCAGAACTTTGACCTTGTCGTGCTGGGTGCGGGAAGCGGCGGGTACGCCGCCGCTCTGCGCGCGAGCCAGCTCGGCCTGACCGTTGGTCTCATCGAGAAGGGGAAGGTCGGCGGGACGTGCCTGCACGTCGGGTGCATCCCGACGAAGGCGCTGCTGCACGCCGCCGAAGTCGCCGATGTGACCCGTGAGTCCGCCAAGTACGGCGTCTCGACGACGTTCAACGGCATCGACATCGCCGCGGTCACCACGTACCGCGAAGAGATCGTCGCGAGCAAGTGGAAGGGCCTGCAGGGGCTCATCAAGGCCCGCGGCATCACGACGATCGAGGGCGAGGGCCGGTTGACCTCCCCCACCACCGTGCAGGTCGGCGACATCACGGTCACCGGCAAGAACATCGTCCTGGCGACCGGGTCGTACTCCCGCTCGCTTCCCGGCCTCGAGATCGGGGGACGGGTCATCACCTCCGAGCAGGCGCTCGCGCTGCCCTTCGTGCCGCGCAAGGTGGCGGTTCTGGGCGGCGGCGTGATCGGCGTCGAGTTCTCGAGCGTCTGGCGCTCGTGGGGGGCGGAGGTCACCATCATCGAGGCGCTGCCGCACCTGGTCCCCAACGAGGACGAGTCGGTCAGCAAGCAGTTCGAGCGCGCCTTCCGCAAGCGCGGCATCGACTTCAAGCTCGGCGTGCGCTTCCAGGGCGTCACCCAGTCCGACACCGGCGTCGTGGTGACGCTCGAGAACGGCGAGACCGTCGAGGCCGACCTCCTGCTGGTCGCCGTCGGCCGCGGCCCATCGACGGCGAACCTCGGCTTCGAAGAGGTCGGGGTCACCATGGACCGCGGATTCGTCCTCACCGACGAGCGCCTGAAGACCAACATCCCCGGCATCTGGGCGGTCGGCGACATCGTGCCCGGCCTGCAGCTGGCCCACCGCGGGTTCCAGCAGGGCATCTTCGTCGCCGAGGAGATCGCGGGCCTCAACCCGGTCGTCGTGGCCGATGTGAACATCCCCAAGGTCACCTACTCCGACCCCGAGGTCGCCTCCGTCGGACTGACCGAGGCCAAGGCCGTCGAGCAATACGGGGCGGATGCGGTGAGCAGCTACGACTACAACCTCGCCGGCAACGGAAAGAGCCACATCATCGGCACATCGGGCTCGGTGAAGGTGGTCCGGGTCAAGGACGGTCCCGTCGTCGGCGTCCACATGATCGGCGCCCGCGTCGGCGAGCTGATCGGCGAGGCGCAGCTGGCTGTGAACTGGGAGGCGTACCCGGAGGACATCGCTCCGTTCATCCATGCGCACCCGACGCAGAACGAAGCCCTGGGCGAGGCTTTCCTGGCTATTGCCGGAAAGCCGCTGCACGCGATCTGACCGCGTACCGCACCTCGCACCTAAACTGGAACGTGAAACCGCATAAGGAGCATCACCGATGAGTGAATCCGTCAGTCTTCCGGCACTCGGCGAGAGCGTCACGGAAGGCACGGTGACCCGCTGGCTGAAGAAGGTCGGCGATCGTGTCGAGGTCGACGAGCCGCTGCTCGAGGTCTCGACCGACAAGGTCGACACCGAGATCCCGTCGCCCGTGGCCGGCGTGATCGAGGCGATCCTGGTCGCCGAGGACGAGACCGTCGAGGTCGGCACCGCCCTGGTGACCATCGGTGACGGTTCGGGCGCGGCTGCCGCCGCGCCGGCTCCCGCCGCCGAGGCGCCTGCTCCCGCCCCCGAGGCGCCCGCGCCCGCCGCCGAGGCGCCCGCGCCCGCCGCCGAGCCCGCACCTGCTCCGGCACCGGCTGCCGAGGCGCCGGTCCCCACGCCCGAGCAGGCGGTGCCCGAGGCGCCGTCCACCGAGCAGCCGGTCGACGCTCCTGCTCCGGCCGCAGAGCCGGCCCCGGCTCCCGAGCCCGCTCCGGCCCCGGCCCCCGAGCCTGCACCGGCCCCGGCCCCCGAGCCTGCACCGGCGCCTGCCCCGGCACCTGAACCCGCCCCGGCACCCGCCGCCGCGCCCGCACCGGCCGCGATCTCGACGGCACACGCCGGCTACGTGACCCCCATCGTCCGGAAGCTCGCCAACGACAAGGGCGTCGACCTCGCCTCGCTGACCGGCTCCGGAGTCGGCGGCCGGATCCGCAAGCAGGACGTGCTCGCGGCCGTCGCCGGTGGAGCCCCCGTCTCGTCGGCCCCCGCCGCCGCTGCGACCCCCGCGCCGCAGCTCGAGACATCGCAGCTGCGCGGAACCTCGGTTCCGATGTCCCGGCTGCGCAAGGTGGTCGCCGAGCGCGCCGTCGTCTCGATGCAGACGATGGCCCAGCTCACCACCGTCGTCGAGGTGGACGTGACCCGGATCGCCGCGTTCCGCGACGAGGTGAAGGGCGCGTTCCAGGCCAAGACCGGCACGAAGCTGAACTTCCTGCCATTCTTCACCCTGGCCGCCGCCGAGGCGCTGCGGGCATACCCGATCATCAACGCGACGATCGAGGGCGAGAACATCGTCTACCCCGACCACGAGAACATCAGCATCGCCGTCGACACCGAGCGCGGTCTGCTGACCCCGGTGCTGCGCGACGCGGGTGAGCTCGACCTGGCGCAGATCGCCCAGCAGATCGCCGATCTCGCCGCCCGCACCCGCGACAACAAACTGAAGCCCGACGAGCTCGCCGGCGGCACGTTCACGCTCACCAACACGGGCTCGCGTGGCGCGCTGTTCGACACCCCGGTGGTCTTCCTGCCCCAGGTCGCGATCCTCGGGACCGGCATCGTGCAGAAGAAGCCGGTCGTCGTCAGCGACGGCGGTCTCGACGCCATCGCGATCCGTTCGGTGGTGTACCTCGCCCTGTCGTACGACCACCGCATCGTCGACGGTGCGGACGCCGCCCGCTTCCTCACCGCGGTCAAGGACCGTCTCGAGAGCGGCGACTTCTCCGGCGATCTCGGAATCTAGCCACCCGGCGACGCCATCAGGTAGTCGCGGATACGCCACCCGGCCTCGGTCCTCATCAGCAGGACCGAGGCCGGATCATTTCCGGGGCTCAAGGCGACCAGAACCGAGTCGCCGAGCCGCTCGACGACGACGGCACCGTCGGCCGAGATCGGCGGCGGGGTCGCACCGGCGTCGATCATCCCCTGGAGCCAGGCGCGGTCCTGCACCGCAGCGGCGGAGCCGTCCTGGGCCACCCCCGCCAGGCAGAGCACCGACATGGCACGCAGGCAGCCCTCGCGCACCTCCAGCAGCGACGCCAATGCCGCGAGCGGGTCCTGTTCGGTGCCGGCCTGTTCGGCGCCGGCCTCCTCGTCCACGACAGCAGAGTCCGCCACCGGGGCGGTCGGGGGCGACGGTGTCGACGGGCCGGGGACCACGGCGATCAGCACCAGCAGTGCGCCGATTCCTGCGGCCGCCGCCAGCACCGCACGCCGGCGCGAGGGACTGAGCACGGACCATCCGCGCCGCGCGGCCTCGCGCGCGACGCGTCCCGGACCGGACTCGAGCACGACACCCGCCAGCGCGGCGAACCGACCCGCTGCGGCAGTTGCCGTACCTGCGTCCGGACCCTCCGCCGTCACCTGCTCGGCGACCGACACCGTCCGGCCGGGCACGCGGGGCGCGCTGTCACCCACGGGCGCCTCGAATACCACGGGCCGCGCCGCAGCGAGTTCGGACAGTTCGCGGATCAGGACCTGCTCGACGTCCACTGCATCCCCGTCCCGCAGCCGGTCGGCGATCGCGCGTGCGGCCGCGGCGCGGGGACCCGCGATCCGCATCAGGAGCGCGCGTGCCACCGCCTGGAGTGCGTCGCGATCCGCGACCACCGGGGCGAGCCGCTCGCGGCGCACCTCCGGCAGGCCGGCCTCGAACGACTCCGCCGACCCGAATCCGGTCAGGACCGGGGCGCCCTCCGCCGAGAACAGGATCGCCGCCGGATCGAGCGAACCGTGCGCGACCCCCGCCCCATGCATGCGGGCGAGCGCCGTCGCCACCGGGACCAGGATGGTCACGGCCTCCCCCGCATCCACGGTCTCGCGCGCCGTCAGCAGGCCGGCCAGCGATCCCCGGTCGAGGCGCGGGAACACCAGACCCAGCTCGCCATCCACCGCGGAGGCGTCGAGCAACGGCACGACGTGGTCGCCGCGAGCGCGATGCAGCGCCTCGGCCTCGGCGACGACGGCCCCGGGCGCGGACTGCGGCGTCAGCACCTTCAGCACCCGGCCGTCGCCGAGCAGCCACACCCGGGACCGGGTGCCCTCCGCGAGCAGGCGCAGCACGGGATACCCCGCGTGCGACACCCCGGTCTCCATGCGACCAGGGTCACGGATGCGGGCGCCGCGCGCGGCCGTCCGGCGCGGAAGCGGGGATGCTGACGCATCCGACCGGTTCGGAGCGAGAGGTGTGCCAGACTTCATGCCGTGGTCGACTACGTCGTCACGGGGCTAAGCGCCAACTCCGTGCCGTATTCGATCGCTCTCGAGCAGCAGCGTGCCCTGCACGCCGACGTCGTGAGCGGTCGGGCGCCAGACACCGTCCTCCTTCTGGAGCACCCGTCCGTGTACACGGCGGGACGACGCACCGAGCCGTCCGAGCGGCCCATCGACGGCACCCCCGTCATCGATGTGGACCGCGGCGGCAAGATCACCTGGCACGGGCCGGGGCAGCTCGTCGGGTACCCGATCGTGCGCCTCGCCGATCCGGTCGACGTCGTGGCCTACGTGCGGCGGCTCGAGGGCATGCTCATCGAGCTGCTCGCCGACCTCGGGGTCACCGGAACCCGCGTCGAGGGACGCTCCGGGGTGTGGCTCACCGGACCCGGCCGCGGGGCGGGCGAGAAGATCGCCGCCATCGGCATCCGGGTCGCCGAGGGCGTCACCATGCACGGCTTCTCGCTCAACTGCAGCAACGCCTTCGATGCCTACGACACCATCGTCGCCTGCGGGCTCGCGGATGCGGGGGTCACCAGCATCAGCCGCGAACTCGGGCGCGTGGTCACCCCCGCCGACGCGGCACCCCTGGTCCAGCGGCACTTCGCCCGGTTCCTGGAGCCGAGCCTCGCCATCAAGCCGGCGGTCTTCGCATGAGCCCGGCGTCGCAGATCGACGCCTCCGGCCGCAAGCTGCTGCGGCTCGAGGTGCGCAACGCGCAAGTACCGATCGAGCGCAAGCCCGAGTGGATCAAGACCCGCGCCACGATGGGCTCCGAGTACACGGCCCTGCACTCCCTGGTGAAGGAGGAGCAGCTGCACACGGTGTGCCAGGAGGCGGGCTGCCCCAACATCTACGAGTGCTGGGAGGACCGCGAGGCCACCTTCCTGATCGGCGGAAGCCAGTGCACCCGGCGCTGCGACTTCTGTCAGATCGACACCGGCAGGCCCGCCGACTACGACACCGACGAGCCGCGCCGGGTCGCCGAATCCGTCACCCGGATGGGTCTGCGCTACGCCACCGTGACCGGCGTCGCCCGCGACGACCTCCCCGACGAGGGCGCCTGGCTGCACGCCGAGACGGTGCGCGCCATCCACGCGGCCAACCCCGGCACGGGCGTCGAGATCCTGGCCACCGACTTCTCGGGAAACCCCGACCTGCTGGCCGAGGTCTTCGACAGCCGGCCCGAGGTGTTCGCGCACAACGTCGAGACGGTCCCGCGCATCTTCAAGCGCATCCGGCCGGCCTTCCGCTACGAGCGCTCGCTCGACGTGCTGAGCCAGGCGCGGGCGGCGGGGCTCATCACCAAGTCGAACCTGATCCTGGGCATGGGCGAGGACCGCGCCGAGATCAGCCAGGCGCTGCGCGATCTGCACGAGGCCGGTACCGACATCATCACCGTCACCCAGTACCTGCGCCCGAGCGCGCGGCACCTGCCGGTCGCCCGGTGGGTGCCTCCGGCCGAGTTCGCCGAGATCCGGGATGAGGCCGAGGCCATCGGGTTCCTCGGCGTGCTCGCGGGACCGCTCGTGCGATCCAGCTACCGAGCAGGGCGCCTCTGGGCCCGGTCGATGATGGCGAAGGGGCGCAGCATCCCGGCGGGTCTTCAGCATCTGGCGGATGCGGAGCTCGGTTTCGCGCAGGCGGTGTCCTGAGAGCCGTATCGTAGGAGCCATGGCACGCAGCACCCCCGAGAAAGAGCCCGGCCGCCTCAAGCAGATGTGGCAGGTGTTCCAGATGACCCGCCGGTACGACCCGGCGATCACCTGGTTGCTCATCGCGAGCTTCATCGTCCCCACCGGCCTGGGCGTCGCGCTGGCGTTCCTGCTCTCGCCCGGGAACATCCTCGGGCTGGTGCTCTACATCATCGCGGGCGTGCTCGCCGGCGTGCTCGTCGCGGTGATCGTGCTCGGCCGGCGTGCCGAGGCGGCCGCCTACTCGCAGATCGCGGGCAAGCCGGGTGCCGTCGGCGCCGTGCTGAAGAGCGGGCTGCGGCGCGCGTGGACCGGCAGCGAGATGCCGCTGGTGGTCAACAAGAGCCAGGATGCGGTGTTTCGCGCCGTGGGACGCGGCGGCGTCGTGCTGATCGGCGAGGGTCCGCGCTCGCGCACCCAGCCGATGCTCGACAAGGAGCGCGCCAACATCCAGCGCGTGCTGCCCAACGTCCCGATCCACTTCCTCTACGTCGGGCCCGACGCCGACTCGGTGCAGTTGCACAAGATCGTGCCGGCGCTGGCGAAATACAAGCGCGCACTGACCAAGGCCGAGGTCCTGGCCGTCAACAACCGGCTGTCCTCCCTCGGCCGCGGCGGGCTGCCGATCCCGAAGGGGATCGACCCGATGCGCGTGCGCGCACCGCGACCGCGATAGCGGACCGCGACTCAGACCCGCACGAGCATCGTGCCGGCCAGGCGGTCGTGCAGACCGCGCTGATCGCGATCCCAGATCAAGGCCGGCGCCGCGAGACACAGCAGCGCGGTCCTGGCGACCGGACGCCACCATCCGAGCTTGCCCGGTTCGAGCGGGACGACCCGCATCTTCAGCAGCAGATGGCCGATGCTGCCGTTGACGGTCCAGAGGAAGATCAGCTGCTCCACGGCGAAGATGCCGAGGGTCGCCCACGCGTTCGGCTGGAACGGACCCTCGGGGAACAGGGCGACCGAGATCACCCAGGCGATCGCCCAGTCGATGAAGATCGCGGCGAGCCGGCGGCCGAGCCGGGCGATCGACCGGGGTCCCTGCTCGGGGAGTCCGAGGCGCTCCCCCGGCCAGCGTGACTCGGATGCGGCACTCACCTCACCAGCCTAGGTGCGCCTCCGCGCGTAACATCCCGGAAACAGACGCGACACCCTCGGGAAACGGTGCGCCTCTACCCTCGGGACTGGCTGCACCCAGCAGTCGTCTCACGGCCTTTGGAGTTTCCGCACTATGTCCAAGCCCCTGTTCAGCGACTCGTCCGAGGTCCTGAAGTTCATCAAAGACACCGATGTCAAGTTCCTCGA
>DATMFW010000095.1:0-39274 GCA_035556655.1 Pseudolysinimonas sp. | reverse complement strand
GAACGACCCCCGGTGCATGCGGCTCAGCAGATGGTCGATGATGACGGGCCGGGATGCGGCGGTGCGTTCGTAGCCCAGGAACGACGCGGCGGATCGCGGGCTCACGATCAACCCGCGCAGGGTCGCCGTCGCCGGGGTGGTCCGCCCGGTCAGCTCGAAGCGCGCGTCGATCACCCGCCCGACGCGTCCGCCGTCGGAGTCGATCGCGGCCGCCCCGAGCAGGTCACTCAGGATCATGGCGTCCTCCGGGGATCCGCCCGATGATGCGGTCCCGCACCCATCTCTCGGGCCAGGTCAGCTCGAGGCCGTCGGCGCCGGCATCCAGCGCGAGAGCGACGCCGAGTTCCCGGATCGCGCTCCACGGGATCCGGTGCCACCTGCTCTCCGGTGGCCGGCCGCCGAAGATGCGCGTGCCCAGCACCGCCCCGCTCAGCAGGTTCTCGATCACGGGCGGGGGGCTCGAGGCGGGCAGGTCGGTCCCGAGCGGCACATCGCTCAGTTCGATGTCGTCGACGGCCGTGACCGGCACCCCGTCGCGGTCGAGCACCTGCCTGTCGAGCAGGTGCAACTGGGCGTCGATGAGGCGGCCGGCGCGGATGCTGGGGTGCTTGGTCATGCGCCTGCTCCCGTGATGATCATGAGCGGGATCGCGGCGAGCGAGGCCACGACGATGATGACGAGGTAGACCAGCGCCAGCGCGTTCACGACGCGGCCGTTCACGGCATCGCCCATGTAGTCGGGGTCGTTGGCGATGATGAGGATGGGGATGTAGGTCAGCGGCAGGGCGACGGCCGAGAACACCACGGAGTACTCGGTGACCGCGATGGGGTCGACGCCGGTGGCGAGGATCCCGACGGCGATGACGAGCCCCACGAGCATGACGAGGTGGAACCGCGCGGCCTTCGCCGGGCGGCGGAACTTTCCCCACGACCAGCCGAAGTACTGCGCGATCGTGTACCCGCTGGACAGCGTGGTCTCCAGGGCCGCGCCGAAGAACGCGGCCAGCATCCCGACCACGAGGAAGCAGAACGCGACGACGCCGCCGGCCTGCACGACCGGCAGGACGACCTGTGACAGCGAGGTGACCGAGATCGCCTGCGGCAGGAGCACGATGGCAGCGGAGGCGGCGATCGCGAGCGAGAGCAGTCCACCGAGTGGGAACCCGACGAGCACGTTGACCCGGGCCTGACCGAGGTCGCGCCGGGTCCAGCCCTCTTCGACCGCCCCCGAGGAGAAGAAGAACACCTCGTACGGGGTCATCGCCGCGCCGAACAGGGCGACGGCGTAGAACCAGTAGGTGGCCGGGTGCTCGGTCGCCGGCACCGCAGGCAGCAGGGCCTGACGGCCGAGCTCGGCCCAGTCGGGTCCGAGCAGCACGACGGCGACGGCGAACACGATGAGGCTGAGGCCGAGCAGGCCCGCCGAGTTCTCCAGTTGCGAGAACTTGGCCCGCCACACCACGATCCAGACCGCGAAGGCGGCGAGCGGAACCCAGAGCATCGGGCCGATCCCGGTCACGAGTTGCAGGGCGAGAGCGATCCCGCCGATCTCGGCGGTCATCGTCATCAGGTTGATCAGGAAGCTCGCCCCGAGGTTGGCCAGGCCAGCCCGGGGTCCGAGGCGCTCGCGGATGATCTCGAAGGTCGCACGGCCGGACACCGCGGCCACCCGCCCGGCCATGTTCGCGTAGAGGCAGATGCCGACGACTCCGACGACGACGACCCAGGCCAGGGACATGCCGAACCGCGACCCGACCACCGCGTTGGTGACGAGGTCGCCGATGTCGACGAATCCGCCGATCGCGGTGAGCACCCCGAGTGCGACGGCGAACAGCCGTTTCACCCGCCGGCCTCCTCGAGGGCGTCACGGGCACCGCGGAGGGCTGCCGCCGCATCCGCGCCGTGGTCGCGGGCGAGCAGGAGTGCGTCCTGGGCCCGACGCAGGGCCGTCAGGAGGGTGTCGCGCTGGGGCCCGGCGGGAAGCTCGACGGCACGGGTCTCGGCATCCATCACTTCACGCATCGCGTCGTCGACGGCCGTCGCGAGAACGGGTGTGCCCGGAGCGACCTCGAGGGCCAGGGCGGCGCTGGCGACCGCCGCGTACGCGTCCTCCGCCACCTGCGTCCGCTGCTCGGCGGGGCTCGCGCATCCCGTCACGACGGCGGTGATGACGACCAGCCCCGCGGCGAGGGCGCCGGAGATCCGGATGCGCCTGGTGCCCATTCCCTCAGGAGTACGCCCGGCCGCGCCGCCCCGGCAAGGCTGCCGGGGGATGTCCAGCCGACTCCCAGAGCGCGGCCCGCCTCCCGACGTGCAGCATGGAGCAGGTACGCTGGCCTGGTGGATCGCCCCTTCCTGAGCTCCGTGAGCATGGCCGGCCTGGAGCGGATCGCCGCCGAGGTCATGCCGGACGACGCGCACTCCTATTACATGACCGGCGCCGGCGACGAGGTCACGCTGCGTGCCAACGTCGCAGCGTGGGGCTCGTGGTTCCTGCTGCCGGGCGTGCTGAGCGACACCACGGCGCTGACCACGCAGACGACGATCCTCGGTGCCCGGGCGGGGTCCCCGGTGATGATCGCCCCGATGGCGGCCCAGCGCCTCGCGCACCCCGACGGGGAACTGGCCACCGCGCGGGCGGCCGCCGCGGGCGGGCACATCCTGGTGCTGTCGATGAACTCCACCGAGCGCATCGAGGACGTCGTCGCGACACCCGGATCCCGCACCTGGTTCCAGCTCTACGCCACCGCCGATCGCGGGCACGTGCGCGCGACCGCCGAGCGGGTCGCGGCGGCCGGCGCCGAGGCCCTCGTCCTCACCGTGGATGCCGTGGTCGACCTTCCGCGGCACCGTCGCCCCCATGGCCCGATCGGCCTGCCGTCGACGCTGACGTTCCCGATGAACGACGGCGTCGTGTTCGATGCGGGAATCACCTGGCGCACGATCGAGCACCTGGTCGAGGACTCGCCGATCCCGCTGGTGCTGAAAGGCGTCATGCGCCCCGGTGATGCCCGCCGCGCGGCCGACCTCGGCGTCGCCGGCGTCGTGGTGAGCAACCACGGCGGCCGGCAGCTCGATGGAACCCTTCCCACGGCAGAGGCCCTGGCCGACGTGGCCGCTGCGGCCGGCGATCGCCTCGAGGTCTACGTCGACGGGGGCATCCGCCGCGGCGCCGACGTGCTGCGTGCGCTCGCCCTCGGAGCCCGCGCGGTGCTCGTCGGACGACCCGTCGTGTGGGGCCTCGCGGCCGCCGGCGAAGCCGGGGTCGCGCGGGTGCTCGACCTGCTGAACGGCGGGCTGCTCGATGATGCCCGGCAGAGCGGCGTGACCGATCTGGCCGAGGTCCCCCGCGAGCTGGTGCGGCTCAGCTCGACGATCTCGGGGCTGCCGCCGGCCGTGCCGATCCGCGGACGCTGATGACGTCACGGGGGAGCACGACGGGTGCGGCAGGGGGCGCCGGGCGGATAGCATGCTGCATGCTGTGCTCTCGGCCAGTCGGACAGGAGACCCGCATCCCATGAACATGGTCGCCAAAGTGACGCTGAAAGATCAGATCGTCGCCAACCTCCGCACCGAGATCCTGGCCGGACGCCTGGCGCCGGGTCAGATCTACAACGCCGGCGATCTGGCCGAACGCTACGGCGCGTCCCGGACCCCGGTGCGCGAGGCGCTGCTCGAACTCGAGAGCAAGGGTCTCATCCACGTCTCGGCCGGCGTCGGCTTCGAGGTGGTGCAGCTCTCGCCCGCGGCGATCCGCGACTACCTCGAGGTGCGCGAACTCCTCGAGCGCACGGCACTGCGCGGCATCGCCGGGCAGTTGACCGCCGACCAACTGGCGACCGCCCGCACGCTCGCCCGCCGACTCGAGACGATGTCGGTCGATGCCGAGGCCGTCGAGTACCTCGCGGCGAACAAGGAGTTCCACCTCTACCTCATCGGTCTCTACGGCAACGCCAAGATCACCCAGATGCTCGCCGACCTGATGGATGCCCAGTTGCTGCCGCCCTCGCACGACGACGAGCGCACCGCCGACGAGCACCGTCAGCTGCTCGACGCCATCGAGGCCGGCGACGTCGACGCCGTCGGCACGCTCGTCTCGCAGCACCTCGACCTCAGCCGTCGCACCCTGGCGCTCGACTAGCCGGAGCGCCACCAGAGGCCGGCCGCGTTCGACTCCACGACGCGGTCGCGTTCGGCTGGCGACCAGTCGTACACGGCATCGAGCGCGTCGATGGTCGCCCGGTACGGATCGGCCTCGGCCGCGTACGGCCAGTCGGTGCCGTAGATCATGCGGTCGTACCCGAACAGGTCGCGCACTTCGGTGAGCAGCGGCCGGATGCCGGGGTACGGCGGATCCTGCTCGCTCACCGCCCGCAGGGCCGAGACCTTGATGAACGCACGCGGTGCGCGAGCCAGACGCGCCAGGGGTACCCGGGCCGCATCGAGTGCGGCGGGGGAGACCAGGCCGAGGTGATCGAGGACGAGGGGCAGGGCGGGGCGGGCCTCGGCGAGGGCGGCCACGGCATCCAGCGCGGCGGGCGCGGCCAGCAGGCCGACGGGGGCTCCGCGGTGTTCGGCGAGATCCCACACGGCGGCGGCGGCGTCCGAGGCCGGCCAGCCGGGGTCGTCGCCGACGATGACCCGCAGCCCCGCGCATCCGGCGTCGAGAAGTCGCGCGGCGATGCCGGCGGCGTCAGCGCCGCGGGCCCGCAGGAGTCCGACCGCGGCGAGGCGGCCGGCGCTCGCCCCGACCTGCTCGAGCAGGTAGCGGTGGTCGTCGCCGTACGAACTCGACTGGATGACGACGGCCCGGCTGACGCCCGCGGTGGCGAGGTCGCGGAACAGGGTGTCCGGGTCGCCCGCGAGGCCGGTTCGCTCGGGCTTCGCGTCGGCGGACCAGAGGTGGACCGCGGCGTCGATCACCGTCAGTCCGTGCCGAAGCGCAGCACAGAACTGAGGAACCGCTTGGTGCGTTCGTGCGTTGGGTCGTCGATGACGGAGGCGGGATCGCCCTGCTCGATGATCCTGCCGTGGTCCATGTAGATCACCCGGGTGGCCACCCGGCGGGCGAACCCGATCTCGTGGGTCACCACGAGCATCGTCTGGCCCTCGCCGGCGAGGTCGTTCATCACCGAGAGCACCTCGCCGGTGAGCTCGGGGTCGAGGGCGGACGTCACCTCGTCGAACAGCACGACGTCGGGCTGCATGGCCAGGGCGCGCGCGATGGCGACCCGCTGCTGCTGCCCGCCCGAGAGCTCGGAGGGGTAGCGGTCTTGTCGCGACAGCATGTCGACGCGCTCGAGCAGGGCGCGGGCGCGCTCGACGGCCTGGTCGCGCGGGATGCCGCCCGCGTACACCGGTCCCTCGATGATGTTCTGCAGCACGGTGCGGTGCGGGAACAGGTTGAAGGACTGGAATACCATGCCCAGCCGGGTGCGGCGCACCTCGGCGGCCCGGCGCTGGTTGATCGGCGGATGACCCGCGCGTGCGTCGGCGACCGGCTCGCCGTGCACCTCGATGAGCCCGTCGCTGATGTCGCTCAGCCCGATGAGGCTGCGCAGGATCGTGGTCTTGCCCGAGCCGCTCGATCCGATGAGCGCGACGACCTCGCCGCGCGTGACGTCCATGCTGATGTCGTCGAGGGCGACGACGTCGCCGAAGGTCTTCTTGACGTCGACGAATCGGACGACCGGAGCGTCGTCGGTACCGGGTCCTGTCACGGGGCTCTCTTCTCGTGAGGTTGCGGAGCGTGAGTGCAGCCCGGCTAGACTACACAAAAATGCCACATGCTGCACGTCAACGGAGGACGCGTGATCGAGACAGCCACGGGGCCTGTGACGGCCGCCGAGCTCGGCCGGACGATCACGCATGAGCACGTGTTCATCAACCTGCTGCCCGAGTTCCGCGGCAACGGCCTGCTCAACGACGCGGACCTCGCCCGGCGCGAACTCGAGCTCTTCCGGGATGCCGGCGGCGGCACGATCGTCGACCTCACCTCCGCGGAACTCACCGTCGGTGCCAGCCCCGATCCGCTCGGGCTGTTCCGCGGCGAGCCCGCCGGGCTGCCGACCACGCAGCAGACCCGCGCGCACAACAACGTCATCGAACTGCGCGATGTGTCGGCCGCGACCGGGGTGCACATCGTGCTCGGCACCGGGCACTACCGCGACCCCTACCTGAACGATTTCGACCGCTTCGGCCCCGACCTGCTGGCCGAGCGGATGATCGAGGACCTCACCGCGGGCTTTCCCGGCACCGGCGTCAAGGCCGGGGTCATCGGCGAGATCGGCTCGGATCGCTGGTATCTCTCCGCCGCCGAGGAGCGCAGCTTCCGTGCCGCCGCCCGCGCGCAGGTCGCGACCGGTGTCGTGATCTCGACCCATGCCTCCCGCTGGCCCGTCGGTCTCGCGCAGCTCGACGTGCTCGAAGCCGAAGGCGCCGACCCGGCCCGGGTGATCATCGGGCACAGCGACTCGGTGAACATCCCCGAGTACCACCTGGCCCTCGCCCGGCGCGGCGTGTTCGTGCAGTTCGACACCGTGCGCGGTGAGAACGAATACGAGACCGCGCGGCGCGTCCGCTACGTGCTCGAGCTCGTGCGGGCGGGGTTCGGCGAGCGGATCCTGCTCTCGCAGGACGTGTGCCGCAAGGACCACCTGGCCACCTTCGGCGGCCCGGGCTACGGCTACGTGCTCGGCGGATTCCGCGAGCGGCTGATCGACGCCGGGCTCGACGAGGCAGAGGTCGACCGGTTCTTCCTCGACAACCCGCACCACGCGCTGGACGGCGCATGAACCCGGACGTCTCGCGCCTGCTCTTCGACGACGAGCTGCGCCTGCGCTGCGGCGAGTGCGACGCCGGCTACCCGTTCTCGGCCGAGTGGCGAGGTTGTCCCGAGTGCGCGGGCACGCTGCACGTCGTCGTCCCGACGACCTGGTTCCGTGACCGGGTCGCGGCCGGGACCGGCGGCGGTCAGGCGACGGCGTTCCCGGAGGCGGCGACGGCAGAGACGTTCGGCGACGGGTCGACGCCCCTTCGGCCCGCCCCTGCGCTCGCGGCCGCGACCGGCGCGGCCGAGGTCTGGATCAAGGACGAGACCCGCAACCCGACCGGCAGCTTCAAGGACCGGCTGAACGCCACCGCGACGGCGGCGATCGGCGCCCTCGGTGGGGATCGTGTCGTCGCCTCGAGCACCGGGAACCAGGCGGTGTCCGCCGTCTGGTTCGCCCGCCGCCGCGGGCTGCGGGCCCGCGCGTTCCTGCCGGTCGAGGTCCCCGGCACCGCGGCGGGCGTCGTGCGGATCTACGGCGGCGAGGCCGAGGTCGTGCCGTGGACCGAGCGCAGCGGGCACGTGCGCGCCCTGGTCGACGAGGGCTGGTCCTATCTCGGCCGCAACGCCCCGCGACCTCTGGCGAACCCCTACGGGATCGAGGGCTACAAGTCGATCGCCGTCGAGATCGTCGCCGCGCTCGGAACCGTGCCGGATGTCGTCGTGATGCCGGCCTGCGGCGGCGACGGCATCGCCGGACTCATCCGCGGGTTCCTCGCTCTTCGCGCCTCGGGTGTGGTCGACGCGGTCCCGCACATCGTCGCCGTGCAGCCCGAGAGCTGCCCATCGCTCGTGCGGGCGCTGGATGCCGGGGCCACCACCGTCGCGGCCACCCCTCTCGGCGAGACCATCGCCCACTCGCTTCGCGACGAACGTGCCGGCGACCACGCACTCTGGGCGATGAACGCGGTCGGGGGCACCGCGGTGACGGTGACCGACGACGAGCTGCGTTCCGCGATGGGCTCGCTCGGGCGTCTGGGGGTGTTCGCCGAGCCGGCGGGAGCGGCGGCGCTCGCCGGCCTGCCCGCGGCGCTGGCGAGCGTTCCCGCGCCGAGTGCTGCAGCCCGCGTCGTGATCGTGGCGACCGGGTCCGGGGATCGCTGGCCGGCATCCCTCGAAGCGACGACGGAGGGATCAGCATGATCTTCGAACGACGCGGCGATCCAGGGCAGGAGCGGCTCGTGGTACGCCGGGGCGACGAGTTCTTCGAGATCGGCGACCGCGACCCGATGCAGGCGATCTCGCCCGAGGGCGCGCGCGAGCTCGTGGACCTGCTGGCGTCGGGGCGTCTCGCGCCCGCACCGCCCGGCACGGGGAAGCTGCGCCGCGGGGTTCCGGTGCCGCGCCCGGGCAAGCTGATCTCGGTCGGGCTGAACTTCACCGATCACGCGCGTGAGACTTCGCTTCCGATCCCCGAGCAGCCGATCTACTTCCTGAAGTCCACCGAGACGCTCGTGGGTCCCGAGGACGAGGTGGTCCGCCCGCCGGGGCAGGACACCCTCGACTGGGAGGTCGAACTGGCGATCGTGATCGGGGCGACGGCCGAGCGGCTGGCGAGCCCGGACGACGCCGATTCCGTCATCGCCGGTTACACCATCAGCCACGATGTCTCGATCCGCGACTGGCAGATCGATCCGCCGACCGGCTGGGATCGCAGCAAAGTGACCCCGACGTTCAATCCGCTGGGGCCGGCGCTGGTCACACCGGACGAGATCGTCGATGTCGACGCGCTGCGGCTGCGCACCCGGGTGAACGCGGTGCTGCGGCAGGACGGGACGACGGCGGACATGTCGTTCCCCCCGCGGTTCCTGGTCTGGCATCTCAGCCATCAGGCCCGCCTGAACCCGGGCGACATCATCAGCACCGGGACCCCGGCGGGGGTGTCGTACGGGCATGACGAGGTGCCGTATCTGGAGCCCGGCGATGTCGTCGAACTCGAGATCGAGGGCCTGGGGGCCATCCGCAATCGCGTCGTGGCGAGCCGCTCTTGACAATCTCCACCGGTACCAGCATTGTACATGCTACACGCAGCATTTTTCCGAAAGGACACCGCATGACTGCACCCCTCACGCGATCCCTGATCGCCCTCACCGCCGCCGGGCTCCTCCTGACGGCGTGTTCCACCCCTGCCCCTTCCGACTCCGACGACCCGCTGGCCTCGTACAAGGCGGACGGCCTCCGGGTCGCCATCGCCAACGAGGTCCCGTGGTCCTACCTCGAAGGCGATGAGCTCAAAGGCGCCGAAGGCGACCTGATCGAGTACTGCGCCGAAGAGCTGGGCATCGACAACGTCGAGGTCTCGACGACGGACTGGGACGGCCTGCTGCCCGGACTCGGATCGAACCGCTGGGACGTCGTCGTCGCCGGCATGTCGATCACCGAGGAGCGCCTGCAGGTCGGCATCACCACCCAGCAGCTGTACGCGTACGGCTCGAAGGTCATGGTGCTGGAAGGCAACCCGGACGACATCCACAGCTGGTCGGATGTCGCCGCATCGGGCAAGACCCTCGGCATCATCTCCGGCGGCAGCTACCAGGCGGCGATCGAAGAGCTCGGCGTCAAGCTGAGCCTCTACCCCAACTTCGACGCCATGGTCGCCGACATGAAGGCCGGCCGCATCACGATGGCCGCGACCGCCGAGCTCTCGCTGAGCGACTACGTGGCCAAGAACCCGGGTGACGGGTTCGAGGTGGCGGCTCCGTGGGACTATGAGGGCATCAGCCTCTCGGCACCGGGATGGTACTTCGCCAAGGGCAAGGAAGCCCTGCGCGATGCCGTGAACGACTGCGTCTCCGGGGCGAAGGAGGACGGCACCCTCGCCGGACTCCTCGATGAGTACGGATTCGACTCGTCGACGATCGGCCCGGCCGAGCCGGGTCGCCCGTAAAACCCACCCCGACTGGTCCGGGTCGGCCGAGAAGGTCGGCCCGGACCTGCCTGAGAGGACACACCCCGCGTGCCAGATCTGGTCGCCTCGCTCTTCGCAGCGGGGCTGGTCAACGTCCAGCTGATCGCCATCGCCTTCCCGCTGGCGATCCTGGTCGCGCTGGTCGCGGCGGGGATCCGCATCACCCGCATCCCGATCCTGGCGCCGATCATCATCGCCTACGTCGAGCTGGTACGGACCACCCCGCTGCTGCTGCACCTGTTCTTCGTGTTCTATGTGCTGCCGATGTTCGGCATCGCACTCGACGCCTGGCCGGCCGCCGTGCTCACCTTCGCCCTGCACTTCGGCGCCTACCTCTCGGAGGTCTTCCGCGCCGCGCACGGCACCATCGCCACCGGCATCATGGAGGCCGCGACCGTCCTCGGGCTGCGCGGCGGCGTGCGCCTGCGGCGCATCACCCTTCCGGTGGCGATCCGGGTCGCGTTCCCGCCGACCGCCAACACCCTCATCGAGGCGTTCCGCAGCACCCCCGTCGTCGCTCTCGTGGCCCTGCCCGACATCCTGTTCAACGCGCTGAGCTACATCCGCGCGAATCCGGGCACGTCGATACTGCCGCTCGGCATCGTGGCGCTGTTCTTCTGCATCACCTGCATCCCCACCACCATGCTGCTGCGGCGGCTCGAGCGCCGCTGGAGGATCGCATGATCGACGACGGGTTCCTCGAGCGCCTGCAGGGGTATCTGCCGATCCTCGGCAGCGCGATCCTCACCACCATCGGGCTCGCGGTCGCGATCGCCGTCCTGGCCTCGCTGCTCGGCATCGGCCTCGCCGTCATCACTCCCGAGCGCGGCTGGTTCCGCAAGGTGATCGACGCCTACATCCACGTCGGCCGCGCGATCCCGGTCCTCGTCCAGCTATTCGCCTGGTACTACGTTCTGCCCCAGTTCGGTGTCGTGCTGCCGGCCATGGTGGCCGGTGTGCTGGCGATCTCGTTCGCGTACTGCCCGTACCTCGCCGAGGTGTTCCGGGCGGGCATCCTCGCCGTGGAACCCGGTCAGCGCGAGGCCGCCCAGGTGCTCGGGCTCAGCCCGGCGCGCACCTGGTTCCGGGTGATCCTGCCGCAGGCGATCCGCAACGTGCTGCCGATCTGGACGAGCTACCTGGTGTCGATCTTCAAAGACACCTCGCTGTTCTCCTTCATCGCCGTGCCCGAACTGTTCGGCGCTGCGAAAGCGATCGCCGCGCTCAACTTCCGCTACGTCGAGTTGTTCGCCCTCGTCGCCGTCGGGTACCTGGCGCTCGGCCTGCCGGTCGTCGCGCTGCTGCGGCGCCTGGAGCGCCGGATGGACCGCGGGCAGGCGAAGGTCGCACGCAGCGTGCCGCGGCTGCTCGGCGGCCTGACCTGGGGACCGCGCAAGTGAGCGCACCGTTGCGCATCGGCATCCTCGGCCTCGGGGTGATGGGGTCGGTGATGGCTGCCGCCTTCCGCCGCAGTGCGGACTGGACCCTCGCGGCGGTGTACGACCCCGACCCGCGCAAGGTGAACGAGCTGATCGATGCGGCCCCCGCATCCGATCTGCGCGTCGGCGAGCAGTATCTCGCCGACCCCTCCCTGCTCGGACTCGATGTCGTCGCGATCGCGACGCCACCCGCATTCCACGCCGGCCCGGCCGTCACCGCGCTGCGGGCCGGAGCCCACGTGGTGTGCGAGAAGCCCCTCGCGCTGACTGCCGCCGAAGCCAGGCGCATGGTCGCGGCCGCCGATTCCACGGGCCGGGTCGCCGCGGTCGACCTGCAGCAGCGCTACAACCCGGTGCGCCGCCGGCTGCGCGAGCTGCTGCGCGACGGGTACGTCGGAACGCCGCGGTTCGCGCTGTTCGAGATCGCGGCCCCCGAGCTGCACGAGCGCGGCTGGACCTGGCTGGCCTCCGCCGAGAACGGCGGAGGGGTGCTCCGCGAATACGGCTCGCACGCCGTCGACCTCATCCGGTGGCTGTTCGGCGAGGTGCGCTCGGCACGCGGCGCGACCCGCGTCGTCGACGCGCTGCGCACCGACCCCGACGGCGCTCGCCGCGAGGCCACGGCCGACGACGGCGCCGCGTTCATCCTCGAGACCGAGGGCGGCCTGCTCGTCAACGTCGTCCTCACCAACCTGGCGCGCGCCCGCGGCCGGCGCATCGAGGTGCACGGCGACGCCGGCAGCCTCATCCTCGACGACGACACGCGGTTGATCGGAACCCGGCGCGACGGCGCTGAGGAGATCTTCGACGAGCCCGAGACCGAACCGTCGCTGATGGGCTGGGCGGGCGACACCTATACCCAGCCGGTCGCGCGGTTTCTCGCGGATGTGGCGGCCGCGATCCGCGATCCCGGTCACCGCGGCGAGTTCGCCGACTTCCATGACGCGGCAGCGGTGATGCGCGTGCTGGCCGACGTCGAGCGGGATGCGCGCACCCGGAGATCCCGAGGGGGGACATGAGCACGCTGGCCATCGAGTGCGGCACGCTGATCGACGGCACCGGGGCGCTCGCCTCGCACGACGTCGCCGTCGTGGTGCGCGACGGCATCATCGCCGGAATCGAGCCGATCGGCGACACGTACCGTGTCGAAGGCGCCGAGGTGCTCGACGCCCGGAACGCCACGCTGACCCCCGGCCTCGTCGACGCTCACGCGCACCCCGGCTACTCCACCGACGACGACCCGGCCGAGTGGGAGGCGAGTCGCACGAGCCCCGAGGGGCTTCGAGCCTGGTGCCTCGCCTCCCTCCAGGCCGCTGCCGCCGCCGGGGTGACGACCGTGCGCGATGTCGGCAGCCCGACCTTCGACGCCGTCGCGGTCGCGGGTGAGGTCGCCGACCCGTCCCTCGGCGCCGCACGCCTGCGCGCCGGCGGCCCGGCGATCACCACGACCGAGGGGCACGCCGACTTCATCGGGGTGACCGCCGACGACGAGGCCGGGCTGCGTGCCCGGGTGCGCGAGCTGCACGCCGCCGGGGTGCATCACATCAAGCTGATGGCCGCGGGTGGAGACATGGACCCGCACACCAACCGGCGCGCACCGCAGTACACGGCCGCCGAGGTCGCTGCGCTCGTCGACGAGGCGCACGGCCTCGGGCTGCACGTCGTCGCGCACGCGACCTGCACCACGGCGATCCGCATGTGTGTGGATGCCGGGGTCGACACCCTGGCGCACTGCAACTGGCTGGGCGCCGAGATGGGCACCATCGACTACGACCCCGAGGTCGCCGACCGCATCGTCGCGCAGGGCACATTCATCGATCTCGATCTGCCGAACAGCTTCGCCGACTACACGGTGCGCGACGGCGACGTCTTCATCGCGTCGGCTCCGGCGGGCAGCCCGCGCAACCGCTGGCAGTTGCACGCCGACCTGCGCGCGCGCGGCGCGCGGCTGTTCTTCAGCAGCGACGAGTTCGGCCGCAAGCTCGGGCTGTTTCCCGGTCGGCTCGCCGATGTGGTGGCGGCCGGGGTGCGGGTGGAAGAGGTGGTGCAGCGCGCCACCTCCGTCCCGTCGGCCGCGATCGACGGAGAGGGTGCGCGCGGCCTGGTCGCCGCGGGGCTGCCCGCCGATCTCGCGCTGTTCGACGGCGACCTCACCCGGGTGGCCGATGGTCTGCGCCGCAGCCGCGGCGCCTGGCGCGACGGGGTGCCCGTCGCAGGAGAGGAAGCCGCACGATGACCGCCGGCCCGCTGTACGTTCCGGGCGCCCGCCCGCCCGTCCCCCCGTATGCGCCGGCATTCGTCGTGCCGCCGTTCATCTTCGTCTCCGGGTGCGTGCCTTTCGATCTGCAGACCGGCGAGAGCGTCGGCGACGGCATCGAGGAGCAGACCGAGCGCGTGCTGGCGAACATGGCCGAGATCCTCGCCGCGGCCGGGGCGAGCCTGTCCGACGTGGTGAAGACCACGGTCTACCTGACCGACATCACCCTGAGCGATGGCATGAACGCCGCCTACGCTCGGGCGTTCGGCGAGCACCGTCCGGCCCGCGCCACGGTGCAGATCGGACCGCTCTCGCGGCCGGAGTTCCTCGTCGAGATCGACGCGACCGCCTGGAAGAAGGAGCAGTGAGCGTGACCGCTCCGAGCCCCCTGCACGCCGTCGAGCCCATCCTGAGGTTCGCCGACGACGAGTACGTCGGGCGCCGGGAGCGCACCCGGGCGGCGATGGATCGGCAGGGGATCGGCGCCGCGGCCTTCACCGACCCGATCAACGTCGCCTACTTCACCGGCATCACCACGCCGTCGTATGTGATCCGCTCGCGTCCCGTCCTGCTGGTGCTCGGAGCCGAGGGCGAACACGCCCTGATCTGCTCGCGCGGGCACGTCCCCTACTTCTCGACCCTGTGGGCGGGCGAACTGGTCCCCTACGACGGGCTGGAGAACTCCGCGGCCGAGGCGCTCACCGCGACGGTCGCGCGGCTGGCGGGCCCGGCCTCCGCCGTGGCCATGGAGGTGGGGGCCGAGCAGCGGCTCAACCTGTCGTTCGACCAGCTGGCCGGCATGCGTGCCACATGGGGCGAGGAGCGTGTTGTCGATGCCTCCGAGGTGCTCTGGGCAGCGCGCATGCGCAAGAGCCCAGGCGAGATCGAGGCCGTGCGGCGCTCGAACCTGGTCAACCACGAGTCGCTCGACATCGCTCTGGCGGAGGCCGCGGAGCACCGTACCGAGATCGGGACGTATCGCCGGTGGCTGGCCGAGACCGCTGCCCGCGGGGCCGACGGACCGCACTACCTGGGCATGCACACCGCGCCGGTGCACATGGACTGGATCAACTCCTCGCCGACCGACCGCCGCATCGAGCGCGGCGAGATCCTGTGGATGGACGGCGGCCCGACGATCGGCGGCTACTGGTCGGACATCACCCGAACCGTCGCCTTCGATGAACTCGACGACGAGGCCGCCCGCGGATACGCGCTCGCGCGTGAGGCGACCGCCCGCCTGATGGGGGCGATCCGCGCCGGGGTGGCCGCATCCGACGTCTTCGAGACCACCGCCGCGTTCCTGGAAAGCGAAGGGCAGCCGGTCAACCGAGCCGGCCGGGTCGGGCACGGCATCGGTCTGCAGCTGACCGAGGCCCCGAGCCTGGCGCCGTTCGACCACACCGTGCTCGAGGAGGGCATGGTGCTGGCTGTCGAGCCGGTCATCTCCACACCCCGCGGACGCTTCGCGGTCGAGGAGAACCTCGTCGTCACCTCGAGCGGCTTCGAGTTGCTCTCGGTGCCGTGCCCGGAGGAGATCCCGGTTCTCGGGGAGTGAGCGTGGAAAGGGCCCCTCGGCTGTCGCCGAGAGGCCCCCTCCGGTTCAGACCGTGATCAGCGGCGTTCCTTCTGACGCAGCAGCACGCCCGTGATCACGAGCGCGGCGCCGAAGGCCAGGGCGATGATCAGGCCGAGCGTGTCTCCGAGGGCGACCCCGAAGTACCCGAGCAGAACCAGCAGCGCCAGCACCATCGTGATGATGAAGAGCAGCGCCGGAGTGTTCTTGATCTCCTTGCCCACGTAGACCACGATCGCGGCGATGAGGCCGGCGACAGCGGCGACGATCGCCGCGATCTGCACCAGGATCGCCGGGATGGCCGGGATGAGGAGAGCCAGGGCGAGAATCGCCCAGCCGACGGCGGCGACGATGAGCATGATCTTGGCGACATTGCCGTTGATCGCCCCGAAGCCGAGGATCGCCAGCCCCACGGCGATGCCGAGGTAGGCCAGCAGGGTCAGCCAGACGCCGGCGGCGGTGACGCCCAGCAGCGGCAGGATGAGCGCGAGCAGAAGCAGTGCGCCCGCGATGATGAACACGATGCCCGCCGTTGCGCGACGGGAGAGGGAGACAGCAGCCATTGATTTCTCCTTGTGGTGCCGGTGGATCCGGCGTGCCCCGAGCCTAATGGCGCGGTCACTCCTCCGGTTCGAAATCCTCGGCCGAGTCGTCCGGCTCCGCGGTGTCGAAATGCCGCAGGCGCAGGGGCTGCTGCAGCAACTCCGCCTCGCCCGGGAAGGTGACCGGCTCGGTCGCCCAGTTCTCTCCCGCGAAGCCGGCCACCGAATCCTCGTCGAGCCAGACGCTCTGGTAGGCGACGCGGGTATCGTCCTCGCGATCGACGAGGATGCTGTGGCTGACCAGGCCGGGATAGCGGTCCGGGAAGGTGGCCACCAGGTCCTTCAGCACCCGCATGAACTCCTCGCGCCGCTCCGGCTTCACGAGGGCCTCCGAGACGCGCACGATCATGGCGCCACCGTACCCTGGGCAGATGGCAGAACCGCATCCGGAGGTCGTCGACCCGCAGCACCCGCTCGTGGTGCGGTTGCGCGAGATCTGCCTGCGCTACCCCGAGGCCGTCGAGGTCACCGTCTGGGGCCGCCCGACCTTCCGGGCCGGCAAGAAGATCTTCGCGGTCGCGGGGTCCTCGATGGCGGTTCCGCTGTCGATGGTGTTCAAGCCCGACCCCGACGATGAGCCCGCCCTGCGGCAGGATGCGCGCATCTTCTCGCCGCCGTACTTCGGCCCCTCCGGGTGGCTGGCCCTCGAGCTCGACCGCGTCGAGGACTGGGCTGAGGTCGCCGAGCTGGTGGACGCCTCGTACCGGCAGGTCGCACTCGTCCGGCAGCTGAAGGCGCTGGACGCGAGCCCCGTTCTGCGCTGATACACTCGACAGGTTGTTCTGCAGTACCCATGCGCCCGTAGCTCAACGGATAGAGCATCTGACTACGGATCAGAAGGTTGGGGGTTCGAATCCCTCCGGGCGCACCGATTCCAGCCCGCCGCCACCGGCGAGCACCTGCCCCGCCGCCTCGAGCGACCCGGGGACGAGCGCGTAGTACGCCCACGTGCCGCGCTTGGAGCGGGTGAGGAAGCCGGCGTCCATCAGGATCTTCAGGTGATGCGACACCGTCGGCTGTGAGAGCTCGAGGGGTTCCTGCAGGTCGCAGACGCACGCCTCCTGATCGGCGTGCGACGCGACGATCGAGAGGATGCGGACCCGGGTCGGATCGCCGAGCGCCTTGAAGGTGCGGGCGACGGCCTCGGCGTCGTCCGCGGCGATCACCTCTTTCGACAGCGGGCTGCAGCAGGCTGCGGCCGACACATCGGTGACGGGGAGGAGTTCGGCGACGGGCACCTGCTTATCCTCCATCATCCATCGAAGAATGTCTATATTGACGTCCGTCGATGAATACGCGATGCTGGCCGACATGACCCTCATCGACCTGACCCGTCCGCCGGTCTACGACTCCCGTCTCGCGACCCTGCCGGTCGCCATCATCGGCGCCGGGCCGATCGGTCTCGCCGCTGCAGCGAACCTGGTGGAGCGCGGCATCGACTTCGTCGTCTACGAAGCAGGAGACACGATCGGGGACAGCGTGCGCCAGTGGGGTCACATCCGGTTGTTCTCGCCGTGGAATCACCTCGTCGATCCGGCCTCGCGTCGCCTCCTCGAAGCGTCCGGCTGGGTGCACCCGGACGAGGACCGACTTCCCAACGGTGCCGAGCTGGTCGAGCAGTACCTCGCACCTCTCGCGGCGCTGGACTCGATCGCATCGCGGATCCGCACCGGCGTCGAGGTGACCGCCGTCGCGCGCGAGGGCATGGATCGCACGCGGACCGCGAACCGCATGACGACCCCGTTCCTGCTTCGCCTGAACGACGACGGCGAAGTCAGAGAGATGACAGCGCGGGCCGTGATCGATGCGTCGGGCACCTACCGCTCACCGAACAGCCTCGCCTCCTCCGGCCTCGAGCCGCTCGGGCTTCCCGAGGTCGCCGATCTGGTCAGCCACGCGCTCCCCGATGTGCTCGGTCGTGACCGCATCCGGTTCGCCGGGCGGCGCAGCACCGTGGTCGGCGCCGGGCACTCTGCCGCCAACACGCTCCTCGATCTCGCCACTCTCGCCGAGGAGGAGCCCGGAACCCGGATCACGTGGCTGATCCGCAACGTCGCCGCGGTCCGCGTCACCGCCTCGACCGATGATGAACTCCAGGCGCGGGCCTCCCTCGGTACCCGCGTCGCTGCTCTCGTCGCGGCCGGCGCCATCGAGGTGGTGGACGGCTTTGAGATCGTCCGCCTCTCACGCCAGGCCGATGGCGTCCGCATCGTCGGATCGCGCGCCGGCGAGCTCGTGGATCACGACACGGACCTGGTCGTGAACGCGACCGGGTTCCGTCCCAACCTCGACATGCTCCGCGAGGTCCGGCTCGACCTGGACGACATCGTCGAAGCCCCGAAGCGTCTGGCGCCGCTGATCGACCCGAACGTCCACACCTGCGGCACCGTCGAGCCGCACGGGTTCGCCGAGCTGCGGCAGCCCGACAGCGGGTTTTTCCTCGCCGGCATGAAGAGTTACGGGCGCGCCCCGACCTTCCTGCTCGCCACCGGGTACGAGCAGGTGCGATCGATCACCGCCTGGCTCGCCGGCGACATGGCCGCAGCCGGCACGGTCGAGCTCGAGCTGCCCGCGACGGGCGTGTGTTCAACGTCCACCGGCCCCGAGCAGCAGTCGTCCGGCTGCTGCTCGTGATCCGCGAGATGCGGCCGGAGGACTGGCCGCAGGTCGAGCGGATCTATCGCGACGGCATCGACGCCGGCAACGCCACCTTCGAAGCGGACCCGCCCACATGGGAGGCCTTCGACGCAGGCAAGGTCCGCGACGTCCGGCTCGTCGCCACGGACGGCGACAGGGTCATCGGCTGGGCAGCCGCCTCACCGGTCTCGAACCGTGCCGTCTACCGCGGCGTGATCGAGCACTCGGTCTATGTCGCTGCGGAAGCCCAGGGCAGAGGCATCGGGCGGGAGCTGCTGGGGGCCTTTCTGGGGGCGGCCGAGGCCGCAGGCTACTGGACTGTGCAGTCCAGCATCTTCCCCGAGAACACCGCGAGCATCGCGCTGCACGAGAGGCACGGGTTCCGGATCGTCGGCACGCGTGAGGCGATCGGGCTCATGCCCTACGGGCCGCACGCGGGGAGATGGCGCGACACCGTGCTGGTGGAATGGCGCAGCGCGGCGAGGCGGGGCTCCGATGACTGACAAGCCCGTCATCCTCTTCGTCTGCGTCCACAACGCCGGCCGGTCCCAGATGGCGGCCGGATACGCCCGCGCCCTGTCCGGCGGAGCGGTCGAGGTGCTCTCTGGGGGCTCCGAGCCCGGCGACGAGATCAACCCGATCGCCATCGAGGCCATGGCCGAAGACGGCATCGACATCTCGGCAGCGATTCCGCAACTCATGACCACCGAGCAGGTTCGCGAATCCGATGTCGTCATCACCATGGGATGCGGCGACGTCTGCCCGATCTTCCCCGGCAAGCGCTACGAGGATTGGGAACTCGACGACCCGAAGGGCCGGCCGATCGAGGAAGTCCGCGTGATCCGCCACGACATCCGCGAACGGGTCGAGCGTCTGCTTGCGGAGATCCTGCCCGCGACGCGCTGAGCCGAGTTCTCGACGCCAGCATCGATCACGCGGCCACGTGCGCGCTAATGTGGACACCGTACACTTCCGCTTCGAAGGGACCCCATGGCCGTCCGCCTCGACCTCAACATCTCGCTCGACGGCGTGGCGATGCCCGCCGACCCGTCGCCCGAGAACCCGATGGGCGCCGACTGGGGGCGGCTCGTCGAGCACTACGCCGCCACCCGGACCTTCCGTGAGCGCGTGCTGCACGACACCTCCGGCGCGGGCACGACCGGCGTCGACGACCGGTACGCGGCCGCGTACTTCACCGGTATCGGCGCCGAGATCATGGGCGCCGGGATGTTCGGCCTCCACGCCTACCCGGACGACCCGGACTGGCGCGGCTGGTGGGGCGACGAGCCGCCGTTCGGGGTGACGGTGCTGGTGCTGACCCACCGTGAGCGCGATCCGATCGAGTTCGCGAACGGCACGCGCTTCGAGTTCCTCGCCGCGACACCGCAGGACGCCCTCGTGCGGGCGCAGCAACGGGCGGGCGACGGCGACGTCCGGATCGGCGGCGGTGCCGGCATCGCGCGCGACTTCCTCGCGGCGGGTCTCGTCGATCGCGTCCACGTCGCGATCGCCCCGGTCGTTCTCGGACGCGGCGTGCGGCTCTGGGACGACCTGCGCGATTTCGACCGCGATTACACCGTCACCTCGGAGGTCGCCGAGAGCGGCGTCGTGCACGTCACCTTCGTGCGCTGACGCTGTCAACCCCCCTGCGACCCCCGCGCCGCCGACGTAGCGTCGGGTCATGAGCGATCAGCAGAACATGGACAACAGCGCCGACAGCGAAGCCGACACCGCATCCGGTGGTCCGGCCGAGCCGCGCGACGGCGACGACCAGGCGGTGGGCGACGCCACCGGCGACGCGGGCGCGCCGAGCCGCCCCGAGTCGACCGACGCCGACGGCACCCCCGTCGACAACCCGGCGGGGTGACTCCGGTGACCGACGACATGACCGAGGACGAGAAGCGGCGCGATCAGCTCACGCGCGCCCCGAAATCCGATGAGTCGGATGCGGCCCCGCGCATCGTGGTGACCGAACGTCCCGGCCGCCCCACCCGCATCGATGTCGCCGAGACCGCCGCGGTTCGTCCGGGGGACCCGGACGCCCAGACCGGCTCGTGACGGCAGCGGCGACCATACTGGCCAGGTGACCGACCTCACCCCCTATCTGCTGCTGCCCGGAACCGCGCGCGAGGCGCTGACCTTCTACGCGTCGGTGTTCGGGGGCGAGGCCGAGCTGCACGAGTACGGGGCGTTCGGCAGGACCGACGGCCCGGCGGACGCGATCGCCCACGGCGAGCTGCGCGGTCCGGTGAGGCTGTTCGCGGCCGATGCGGGCGAGGGGGAGCAGCCGCTCGCTCTGCGCGGCGTGCGGTTCGCCTTGCTCGGCACGGCCGGTCCCGCGACGCTGCGCGCGTGGTTCGAGGCGCTGGCGGACGGCGCATCCGAGGTCGACGCCCTGCAGCGCCGCCCGTGGGGAGACGTCGACGGGACCCTCACCGACCGGTTCGGGGTTCCGTGGCTGATCGGCTACACCGAGCCCGACGCCTGACGCCGGACGCCTGACGGCGCGTCACCGCACGCAGGCGACGCAGCTCGTGCGCGCCGGCCGCAGCGCCAGCTGCTCGTCCGGGATCTGCTGTCCGCAGCGCTCGCACACGCCGTAGTCGCCGGAGGCGACGCGCGCCTCGGCGGCATCGAGCTCGGCCAGCTCGTGCCGATGCCCCATCCGGGCGCCCTCCGCCTGCTGCCACTCGAAGGTGAGCGCGAAACCCTCGGGGTCGTGCTCTTCATCGGTCCACTCGCCCCGTGCACTGCGGACGCTGCTCAGCCGTCGTTCGACCTCGGCCAGCCGCTCGGACACCTCGCGGCGCCGCTCGTCGATGCGCCGGCGAGCGGTCTCGCGGGCGGTCACGGCGACCCCAGGAACCGGACCATGCCGGTCATGTCGTCGGGCTCGCCGAAACCGAGCCCCTCGTAGACGCCGCGCGCGTCGGGACTGGAGAACAGGCCGACGAACGCCTCGGCGGGCGCGGTGCGCTCGATCCAGCCGAGCAGCCGCTCGACCATCCGGGTCGCCAGACCGTCGTCGGTGCGGCCCGGATGCACCAACACGTCCTGGATGTAGAAGTAGCGCACGCCGTCGCCGACGACGCGCGCACAGCCGGCCGCCTTCCCGTCGTCGAGCGCCACCACGCCGGCCAGGGAGCGCTCGAGGCCGGCACCGATGCTCTGCCAGTCGTAGTGGTCGAGCCAGCCCACCGCTTCGGCCAGGTCGTGCAGTTCGGCGACGGTGGGGGCACGCTCGTCGAGGATGACGCCGGAGGGCCCGCCGCTCACGGCACCGGCTCCACCCGCGCGCGGGGTTGCGCCCAGCGCACGGCCCCCATGGAGGCGACGACGACCAGGGCGATCGCCACCGCATCCAGGGCCGTCAGTTGCTGATTCAGCAGCACCAGCCCGGCGATCGCCGCGATGGCGGGGGCGAGCGAGAGCAGGATCGAGAACGTCGCCGCATGCAGCCGCCGCAGGGCGAGCATCTCCAGGCCGTACGGGATCGCCGAGGACAGCACCGCCACGGCGAGACCGATGAGCAGGATGTGCGGCTGCAGCAGGATGGGGCCGGCGACCCCGATACCCAGCGGAAGCACCGCGAGCGCGCCGACCGTCATCGCGATCGCGAGCCCGTCGAGGCGGCTGAAGCGGGATCCGACACGCGCCGTGAGCAGGATGTACCCGGCCCAGCAGGTGCCGGCTGCGAGGGCGAGGAGGATGCCGACCGGGTCGAGGTGGTCGAGGCCGCCCCGGGACAGCAGGACGACGCCGCCGAACGCGAGAACCGCCCACACCCAGGCCGAGGCCCGGCGCGCCACGACGACCGACAGGATCAGCGGTCCGAGGTACTCGATGGTGACGGTGGCGCCGAGCGGCAGCCGCTCGAGTGCCAGGTAGAACACCACGTTCATGGCGCCCAGGACCAGGCCGAGGCCGATCGCGGCGAGCCAGTCGGCCCGCGTCCGGCCGCGCAGCCGCGGGCGGAACGCGATGAGCAGGATGATCGCCGCGAAGACCAGACGCAGCGTGACGATGCCGACCGGGCCGGTCTGCGGGAAGATCGTGATCGCGAGGGCCGCCCCCACCTCGACGGTCATGCACCCGAGCAGCACGGCGCTCACCGCGAGGGCCGTGCCCCCGCGTGGGTGTTCGCTGGGGACCGCGGCCATGATCTCGATTCTCTCAGCCGCTCCCGACAGGATGAGACCATGAGCAGCAACGCCAGTGGAAGTCAGTCGGGCGATTCGGCCGAGACCTGGGACTCGGTCGATTCGGGCATGTCCGAGGACGTCGAGAACAGCCTCACCGGGCAGGGCGTCAGCGATCGCGAGACGACGGCCGAGGCCGACCGCAGCGAGAGCGATCACCGGGGCGGCGAGGAGTCGGGAAAGGGCGGGGGCGGCCGCTAACTACGCCGCCACGGCCTCCCGCCGCAGCTCCTCCGACCCCGGACCCTCGGCCGGGATGCCGAACGCATCGAGCGCGTTCTCGACGATCCGCAGCCCCTCCATGCCGGGCATCTTCGCGATGTGCGAGTCGATGTCGCGCACCAGCTTGCGTCCCTCGGTGCCGGCGAACAGTTCGCCCATGACGTGGGCGACCTCGGCATCCGACGAGATGCCCGATCCGACCGGGCGCCAGAACTTGTTGAGGGCGAACCGGGCGATCACCCGCGCCTTCTTCGATGCCGCCAGGCGTTCGCGGGCCTGCGATGCGTAGAACGCGACGTGCTTGGTCTCTTGCGCCGCGATCCGCTTCAGCAGCTCGGCCAGCACCGGGTGGCCCTCCTGCTTGGCGAGGCGGATGTAGGCGGCGTTCGCCGACCACTCGTTGGCGGCGCCCCACGCCATGTGCACGGCGACGAAATCGTGGCCGACGAGCCCGCCCATCAGGGACTGCTTGATGGGGTCGAGGCGGTCCTTCCAGCCGAGCTTGATGCGGGTGGCCTTCAACTCGTCGAAGTCGACGGCGATGCCGTGCTTGCCGAGAACGGCGGCGAGCGCCTCGCCGTGCCAGAACTCCTCGCGATTCCACATGGTCATGAAGGCGCCCACCTCGGGCTCCTTGTGCGACGGAGTGGTCAGCAGGTCCCGCAGGTAGCAGACCGTGTGGTACTCGACATCGCACATGTACCGCAGGGTGCGCAGGGTGGTCTCGGGAAGCGGATCGGTCTCGAACGCGTCGAGGTCGAGGTCGTCCCACCCCACCGGGGCGGAGTTCGCCGTGTACTTCGCGATGTCGAATGCCATGGTCGTTCCCTCAGTCCGCGCGCCGGCCGCGCTTCCACTTGTCGATCTTCCACCCTCGGCGCTGCGCTTCGCGAGCGAGCTGGGTGTCGGGGTTCACCGCGTGCGGGTGGCCGAGCAGCTCGAGCCAGCCCAGATCGGCGTGCGAGTCACCGTACCCGTATGAGGCTGAGAGCTCGATGCCGTGCTCGGCGGCGTAGCGCCGCAGCCAGGCGGCGCGCGCCTCGTCGACGAGCGGCGGCTTGGCGAGATAGCCGGTCAGCCTGCCGCCCCGCTCGTGCATGTGACCGCCTACGACGTCGTCGACGAGGTCGGCGATCGGCGAGACGAGCTGCTCGATCGACCCGGTCACCAGCACCGTGCGGTGCCCGGCGGCACGGTGCTCGGCGATCGCCTTGATCGCGCCGGGGCTGGTGTGGCGCTTGACGGTCGAGGCGTAACCGGGCGAGTGCACGATCTTGTCCAGGCGTGCGACCGGCATGCCCGCATACCGGCGCAGGAACGAGCGGATGAACTCACCGCGGTCGGCCTTCTCGGCCCGCAGGTACCCGCGCAGCGAGAACAGGATGCGCGCGACCTCGGCGGGCCACGCCCCCTTGCGCACGCCGGCCGAGCGCACCCACAGGTACTGCTGCACGATGTTGCTGTCGACGACGGTGCCCTCGAGGTCGAACACCGCCATGATGTTCGAGCCCTTCGGCAGGGTCTTCTGCGGCTTCGGTGCCGCGGCGGCTTTCGACTCGGCGCGGCGGGCCGAGAACGCCTTCGTGAGCTCGGTGATCGCCGGGAAGTGGACGTTCATCATGTAGTCCTCCCAGTCGATCGCCGTCGGATCGAATCCACGATCCTTCTGGGCGGCCTTCGGAAGGGCGGCGTGCAGGGCACGCAGGTTGGTGTCGTCGAAGATGATCTCGGTGCGCACGTACACCCGGTAGAGCTGCGTGAAGTTGCGCAGCGTGCCGAGGTCGGCGATGTTCTTGATCATCTGGTTGTGCCAGGCCCGCACCCGCTCGGTGTCGGGCATGCGCCCTAGCCACCACTCGAGGGTGTTCGCCAGGCGCTCCTTGCGCAGCACCGACTTCTCGACCTTGTTGCCGCCGGGGAACTCCCAGACCGGCACCTTGATGTCTTTGCCCTGCTTGTCCTTCATCGGGTTCTCGGTGAAGTACCGGTTCACGAATCCGTAGATCTCGTGGAACGGCAGCGGGTTCGACGACCCCGAGGCGACGTGGTAGTACTCGGGCGCGTTCTTCTCGGCGGGGTTCGCGGCCGCGGCGATGATCGCGTTGACGACGTAGTCGACGGGGATCACGTCGAGGATCGAGTCGGGCAGCCCCGGGAACTCCGGCAGCAGGCCGCGCCCGTACGCCATGATCAGCGGGTCGGCCACCTTGAACCCGTCGATCCAACCCGGGAACGGATGCTGCAGCGCGCTCTCGATGATGGCCGGGCGCACCACGGACAGCCGGTGCCCGTTCTCGCCCCAGAGCTCTTCCGCCGCGCGTTCGGCGAACGCCTTGGTCAGGGTGTAGACGTCGGTCCAGCCGAGGGACTGGGCGCGGGTGCGTCCGGCGTCGACGAGCTCGGCCGTGACCCACGCGATACGCGCCTTCTCGGCGGCGGTGGCGACCGCCTGCGGACCCTCTTTGCCGTGCTTTCCGCGGGCCGCATCCAGGAACTCGCGCAGCTTGTCGGGCTCGCGCGACAGCAGCTCCACGCGGTCGCGGGCGGCCTTCGCGGCGTCGTACTCGGCGCGCCAGTCGACGTCGTGCACGAGCTTGGCCTCGGGCGCGACGCCCTTGCGCAGGCCGCCCACGTAACACGTCGAGACGTGCACGACCCGCGGGTCGCCCTTCGCGGCGAGCAGGTTCTCGTAGAGCTGCACGGCCCCGCCGACGTTGGTGTCGAACGCCTCGTGGATGGGCGGGTCGAACGACACGACGGAGGCGGAGTGGATGACGACGTCGAGGTCTTTCGGCAGTTGCGGGATCGAGCCCATGGCGCCCTCGACGACCTTGATGCGGTTCTTCACCGCGGCCTCGACACCCTTTGCGCCGACCTTCTTGCGCCAGCCGTCGAAGGCGGGCTTGTTCAGCAGCACCCGCACGCGGTCGGCGGTGTCGGCTCCTGCCTTGCCGCGCACGAGGATCGAGATCGTCGTCTCAGGGTGGTCGGAGAGCAATCGCTCGAGCACGGCCTGCCCGACGAAACCCGTGGCTCCGGTGAGAAAGACGTGCGAGCGACCGAGATCGGTGGCGGCTCGCTTCGGTGTCACGGGGTAAGTCTCGCAGAAACGGTCGGGGCCACCGACGCCAGGCCGGGCAGCTCGGCGAGCAGGTCGGCGATGCGCCGGGCCTCGCGCGCCCCGTCGGGCCCGCCGAAGACGACGCGCTCGAAGAAGCTGCGGTCGTCGTCGCTGCGCTCCACGGCGCCGAGCGGCCAGACCGCCTGCTTGATCTCGCGGCGGGTCAGCTTGCTGGCGCGCGAGGATGCGGCGAGCCGGCGCTGCGACTCCTCGGCCAGGAACCTGATGTGGCGGTCCTTGATCGAGATGACGAGGTCGACGACGGTGTGCAGGCTCTCGGCGAGTTCGCCGAGCCGGCGGTACGCGGCCTGCGTGATCCACTCGTCGGCGAGTCCGGTGGTGACGTGCGCGGCGACGATCTGCGGGCCGTCGAAGTTGGCGCGGATGGCGCGCGAGATCGGGCCACGTCGTTCCGCCCGCTCGGTGACGATGCGCCGCGATACCCCGACCCTGTCGGAGGAGTGCAGGTCGTCGCCGGTGGCCTCGAGCACCGCGTCGAGCGCGTCCGCGATCCAGAACTTCTCGAAGGCCCACGTGGTGAGGAACGCGGTGACCCGGGCGTCCTTGTGGGTGGCGGTGACGAGCACGTTGCGCATGCGCTGCATCGTGGTGCGCTCGAGGTCGCGCAGCAGGCGCAGCAGCCGGATCGCGTCGGCCCCGAGCCCCGAAGCGGTGACCGCGTCGAGCTGCAGGTCGGCGCGGTGGTTGCCGCGCGCGGTGCGGGTGAACTCCCGGATGTCGAACACCTCGGACTCCGGAGACACCTCTGCCCCGGAGGGGCGTGAGGCGTTGCGCGATGTCATGGGCAGACCATTCTCTGGGGTGCTCACCAGCACCGTATCGTAAGGACCATGGGTATCGCTCTGGTCACCGGTGGCACCTCGGGCATCGGAGCGGAGTTCGCCAGGCAACTCGCAGCCAGGGGGCACGATCTGATCCTGGTCGCGCGCGACACCGCCCGGCTGGATGCGATGGCCGCCGAGCTCGCCGCGACCGGTCGCGAGGTCGAGATCCTCGCCGCCGACCTGAGCTCGGAGAAGGACACGGCCCGCGTCGCGAAGCGACTCTCGGATACCGGCAAGCCCGTCGATATCCTGGTCAACAACGCGGGTTTCGGCGGCTTGAGCAAGCTGGCGAACCCGGACATCGCCGAGCAGGACCGCGCCTACGCGGTCATGATGCGCGCGGTCTGGATGCTGTCCGCCGCGGTCGTGCCCGGCATGAAAGAGCGGGGCCGGGGTGCGATCGTCAATGTGGGCAGCACGGCCGGCCAGCTGTCGATGGGCGCCTACTCGTCGATCAAGGCGTGGGTGACGACGTACAGCGAGAGCCTCGCCAACGAACTGCACGGCACCGGGGTGACCGTGACCTGCCTGATGCCGGGCTGGGTGCGTACCGAGTTCCATCAGCGTGCCTCGATCAGCTCCAGCAGCATCCCGGACTCGCTGTGGCTCGACGCCGAACACCTGGTGCGGGTCTCGCTGCGCGACATGGAACGCGGCCGCGTGATCTCGATACCCAGTGTCCGCTACGGTCTGCTCTCCTGGTTGCTGCGGCATCTGCCACGTTCGACGGTGCGCGCGGTGTCGCGCAGGATTAGCCTGAGTCGCAGCAAAGCCGCTTCGGAATGACTTCGATCGGTGCCTCGATCGATGAGAGGAACGCGGATGCCCCCGATGCGTGACCGCTTCACGTCGCCCGCGATGGCCAATGCCCGGTTCGTCGCGCAGCGCGGCCTGCTGAAGGGCGTGGTGTGGGGCATGCTCCGCGTCGAGCTCATCGGCCGCGACAAGATCAAGGGCGTCAAGCGCCCGTTCGTGGTGGTGGCCAACCACTCCAGCCACCTCGATGCCCCGCTCATCATGGGGGCGCTTCCGCGGCCGCTGGCCCGGTATCTCGCGGCCGGTGCCGCGGGCGACTACTTCTTCGACGTCTGGTGGCGCCGCGGGCTCACCGCCCTGTTCTTCAACGCGTTCCCCGTCGACCGCAGCGGCAGGAACCCCCGCAACGTCAGCGCCAAGACCCTGCTCGAACACGGCGTCCCGGTGCTGGTCTTCCCGGAGGGGACGAGGTCGAGAGACGGGGTCATCGGGCACTTCAAGCCGGGAGCGGCGGCCCTGTCGGCATCCACCGGGGCCCCCGTGCTGCCGATCGCCCTGATCGGCGCGCACGAGGCACACCCGCGCGGGTCGAAGTGGCCGACCACGGGGCTTCCGATCGGCGTCGTGTTCGGCGCCCCCATGTACGTGAACGAAGGCGAGAACCCGACCGAGTTCATGGCTCGCGTGCGCGCCCAGGTGGTGGCGATGTATGACGAGCACAGCGCACGCATCATGAAAAAGGAGAGCACGTGACCGACGTCAAACACATGAAGTGGTGGGGCTGGGGAAACGAGGGGGTCGGCTTCCACTGGGAGGACAAGCCCGGCTTCGCCGATTTCGTGAAGTACGCGGTGGGTCTCGATCTGCACACGGCGAAGCCCGTCGAGAAGCCGTCGTTCGAGAAGATGACGGTCCCCACGTCGCTGGCGGGCAAGCCGCTGCTCTCCACCCTCGCGACCATCGTCGGCGAGGGCCACGTCACCACCGACGACATGGAGCGCGTCGTCCACGTCTACGGCAAGAGCCTGCGCGATCTGGTGCGCATCCGCGCCAACCAGGTGCAGCGCTACCCGGACGTCGTGGTGTACCCCGCCGACGAGGCCGAGGTGCAGAAGGTCGTCGACGCCGCGGTCGCGGCCGATGTCGTCATCATCCCGTTCGGCGGCGGCAGCAACATCGCCGGATCGCTGGAGCCGCGTGCCGACGAGAAGCGCGTCATCATGTCCCTCGACATGGGCCGGCTCAACAAGGTGGTCTCGATCGACGAGGAGTCCCAGACCGCCGTCATCCAGGCGGGCGCCCAGGGCCCCGATCTGGAGGACCAGCTGAACCGTCAGGGCTGGACGATCGGGCACTTCCCGGACTCGTTCACCCACTCGACCCTCGGCGGCTGGGTGGCGACCCGCTCGTCGGGCATGCAGTCCGACAAGTACGGCGACATCTCCGACATCGCCCGCGGCCTGCGGGTCGTCCGCCCGGGCGGAACCCTGGTGATCAAGTCGCACCCGTCGGCCTCGCACGGCCCGAGCGTGCGCGAGATGATCCTCGGCAGCGAGGGGCGCCTCGGCGTGATCACCGAGGTCACCGCCCAGGTGCACCGCATCCCCGAGAAGCGCGATGTGTACGCCTACTTCTTCCCGAACTGGGAGGCCGGCATCGCCGCGATGCAGGAGATCGCGGAGTCGGATGCGGCCCCCTCGATCACGCGCATCTCGGACGGCCCCGAGACGGGCTTCTCGCTGGCGACCAGCAAGGCGCGCACCGGCTTCGACAAGTTCGCGGCGGGCACGGTGCTGCCCAACCTGATGAAGGCCAAGGGCTGGAAGGACATGGAGGGCAACATCTGCCTGTCCTTCATCGGCTTCGAGGGCTCCGACTCGCATGCCAAGCGCCAGAAGAAGCTGGTCGACAAGATCGTCGCCAAGCACAACGGTCTCGGCGTCGGCACGGGCCCTGGGGTGCTCTACGACCAGAAGAAGTTCGACACCCCGTACCTGCGTGACTTCCTGCTCGACCGGGGCGCCGCGGGCGACGTGTCCGAGACGGCGATGCCGTGGTCGAAGGTCAACCAGGTGCACGACGCGGCGATCGCGGCGGCGCACAAGGCCTACGACGAGCTCGGTATCAAGGGCTGGATCATGAGCCACATGTCGCACTCGTACCACTCGGGCGCGTGCCTGTACTTCACGTTCGCCTTCGTCTTCGACAAGGATCCGCTGGGCGAGTACGACCACGTCAAGAGCGCCATCCAGCAGGCGTTCGTCGACAACGGCTCGACCATCTCGCACCACCACGGCGTCGGGCTCGAGCACGCCCCGTGGCTCGAGCAGGACATCTCGGCCGAGGGCGTGAAGGTCATGGGCGGGCTGTTCGCCGCCACCGACCCGAAGGGCAACCTCAACCCGCGCAAGATCATCGCGGATGCCGGAACGCCCACCAGCGGACCGGGCGTTTCGAAGAAGATCGCCCCCGCATCCGCGGCGAAGCCCCGTGCGAAGAAGGCGAAGGTGCCCGCGGCATCCTGACCCGGCTCGTCCGACCGGTAGCGTGGGGATGTTATGTCCCCCATTCAGCTCTCCGACGAGGTGGCCGACGCGCTCGCCGCATCGCGCCCGGTCGTCGCCCTCGAGTCCACGATCATCTCCCACGGCCTGCCGCGCCCTCGCAACCTGGAGGCCGCGCGGGAGTTCGAGGCGATCCTGCGCGATCGCGGCGTGACGCCGGCGACGATCGCGGTGCTCGACGGTGTCCCCCGGATCGGTCTCGACGACGAGGGTGTGGAGCGCATCGCGAACGAGGAGCTGGCCAAGGCGAGCGTGCGCGACCTGCCGATCCTCGCCGCGCGCAGCGGCAGCGGAGCGACCACGGTCGCCGCGACCGCGTACCTGGCGGCGCTCGCCGGAGTGCGGGTGTTCGCCACGGGCGGGCTCGGGGGAGTGCACCGCGGGGCGGCGGAGACCTTCGATGAGTCGGCCGATCTGACGGTGCTCGCTCAGACGCCCATCACCGTGGTCAGCGCGGGGGTGAAGAGCGTGCTCGACATCGGCGCGACGCTGGAGCGCCTCGAGACTCTCAGCGTGCCGGTGGTCGGTTACGGCACCCGCATGTTCCCGGCGTTCTGGCTGCGCGAGTCCGGCTTCGAGCTGGATTGGGCCGTCGACCGGGCCGACGAGGTCGCCGGCATCATGGCCGCGCGGGATGAGCTGGGTGCGTCGTCCGGGCTGATCGTGGCGAACCCGATCCCCGCCGACCAGCAGTGGGACCCGGCCGAGCACGACCGGGTGCTGACCGAGGCCTTCGCCGCCGCCGACGCGGCGGGGGTGCGCGGGAAGGCCGTGACGCCGTTCCTGCTCGGCTTCATCGTCGATGCCTCGCACGGCCGCAGCCTCGAGGTGAATCTCGACCTGGCGCGCAACAACGTGCGGGTCGCCGCCGACATCGCCTCGGCGTGGTCGAGCCGTTCGTGACGGGTGAGCGCATCGTCGTCGTCGGCGACGTGATCAACGACATCGTCGTGGTGCCTCGCGGCGAGGTGCGGCCCGACACCGATACCGCCTCGACCATCCGGCAGCGGCCGGGCGGCTCGGCGGCGAATACCGCCGTGTGGCTCGGTTCGCTGGGCGCGCCGGTCGACTTCCTCGGCTGCGTCGGCATCGAGGACCTCGACGATCACGAGCGCATCTTCCGCGAGGGCGGCGTGGTGCCCTACCTGGAGCTCGGGTCCGGCATGCCGACGGGGACGATCGTGATCCTGGTCGACGGCGAGCGGCGCACGATGCTCACCGAGCGCGGCGCCAACTCGGCGTTCTCGAGCTCGTCGGTCACCGCCGAGATCCTCGCGCAGGCGGGCGTGTTGCACATCAGCGGCTACAGCATCATGGACGGCTTCGGCATCTCGGGCGCTCGAGACCTCATCGACCGGGCGACGGCGGCGGGGGTTCCGGTCTCGGTCACTCCGGGCTCGTCGGGGTACATCGCCGACTTCGGCGCCGCCGAGTTCCTCGAGGCGGTGGATGGCACCACGGTGCTGTTCCCGAATCTGGCCGAGGGCGCGATGCTCAGCGGGCAGACCGATCCTGAGCGCATCGGCCAGGCCCTGCGGGAGCGGTTCGAGGTGGTGGTGCTCACGATGGGCGCCGAGGGACTCATCGTGTTCGAGGGCAAGAAGCACACCCGGGTGCCCGCGCCGAAGATCCAGCACATCGTCGATCCGACGGGAGCGGGGGATGCGCTGGCGGCCGGGTTCCTGGAGCGCTGGGTGGCGGACCGCGACGCACTGGCCGCCGCCGAGGCCGGGGTGTTCGTGGCGGCCCGGGCGATCATGGTGATCGGCGGGCGGCCCCCGATCTAGGGCTCCGGCGCATCGTCTCGTAGGCGGCGAGGGCGTCCTTCCGGCTCTGTCCGAGGTCGACGATCGGGTCCGGGTAGCCGGGGGTCCCCGCCTCGGGCACCCACCGCCTCACGTACCCGCCGTCCGGGTCGAACTTCTTCGCCTGGACCTCGGGGTTGAAGACCCGGAAGTAGGGGGCGGCGTCGGTTCCGCTGCCGGCCACCCACTGCCAGTTCGCCGGGTTGCTGGCCTCGTCGGCGTCGACGAGCGTGTTCCAGAACCATCGCTCACCGACGCGCCAGTCGACGAGCAGGTTCTTGACGAGGAAGCTCGCGGTGATCATGCGGACGCGATTGTGCATGTGACCGGTGGTCCACAGCTCGCGCATTCCGGCATCCACCAGCGGGATGCCGGTGCGGCCCCGCTGCCAGGCGCGCAGCTCGGCGGGGTCGGGTTCGTTCCACGGGAAGGCGTCGAAGTGCCGGCGGTGGTTCACCGTCGCGAGGTCCGGCTCGTGGAACAGCGCACTCGCCATGAACTCGCGCCAGCCGAGCTCGGCGAGGAAGAGGGCGGCGTTGCGGCGTGCGGCGGGTGCGAGCTCGCCGTGCACCCGGTGCAAGATCTGCGCCGGCCCGATCTCGCCGAAGCGCAGGGACGGCGACAGCCGCGAGGTCGCCTCGGCGCCGGGCTCGTCCCGGCGGTGGTACCTGGCCAGCCCGTTCTGCAGGAAGCCCTCGAGCCTCCGCGTGGCAGCCCGCTCGCCGGGCTCCCACGCGTCGCGGATCCCCCCGGCCCAGTCGGGGGCGGTGGGCCGCAGGCCCCAGGACCCCAGCTCGTCGGAGCCGACCCCCGAGACGCTGCGCACCTCGGCCGGGGCGGGCAGCGGGTCGCGGACGGGGCGCTGCCGTGCCGCGCGCCAGAACGGCGTGAACACCCGGTAGGGCGTGCCCTGCTCGGTCAGCAGCGTTCCGGGTTCGATGAGGTGACCGGCACCGAAGCTCTGCACCGGGAGCCCCTCGTCCCGGAACCGGGACTTCAGTCGCGCGTCGATCCGGCGGCCGGCGCCGTAGCGCCGGTTCCAGAACACGGCACCGGCGCCGGTCTCGCGAACGAGCCGGGGCAGTTCGCGGTCGGCGGGGCCGTGCCGCAGGAGCAGGGTGCCGCCGCGGGCGGCGATGTCGCCGGCGAGGGCGCTCAGGCTGCCGTGCAGCCACCACCGCGCGGCAGCGCCGAGCGGGCGCACCTCGGGACTGTCGTCGTCGAGCAGGTACAGCAGCACCAGGGGCGCGCCCCGCGCGATGCCGGCGTGCAGGGCCGGGTTGTCCGCGAGGCGCAGGTCGTCGCGGAACCAGACGATGCTGGGGCCGGGAGTCACAGCCGCCGGAGCTTCGTGGTGATCTCGGTGAGGGCCCGGAGCTCGTCGGGGCTCAGCACGCTCATCCGCTTCGCGATCCAGGCGCTGTGCTCGGCGCCGATGCGGCGGAACAGGTCGATGCCGGCGGGAGTCAGGGCGACGAGGGTGCCGCGGGCATCGCCGGGGTCGATGGCGCGGTCGACGAGCCCGCGCTGGGCGAGCCGGTCGATGAGCCGGCTGACGCTCGGCTGGCTGAGCAGCAGCTGCGGGGTGAGGTCGCGGATGCGCGCGCGGCGGTCGGGCTGGCGGTAGAGATTGAACAGCACGTCGTACTCGGTGAGGGAGATCTCGCCGCCGGGGAACTGGGCGCGCAACTGCCGGAACACGGTGACCTGGGCGCGGTAGAGGCTCTCCCAGGCGTCGGTGGCCTCGCGTTCGTCCACGTCGCGAGCTTAAATGATTGAAGGCCGGCCGCAGAGGCGAGCGGCCGGCCTTCTCCCTTGCACCAAGAGTGTCCTGCAATCACATTCCGCGGTAGTTGCCACAGCAAACAACTAACGCTCTTGAAATGTATAACGGAACGGTAACGCTGTCTAGTTACCTTTCCGTTATTTTTCCTGCGAGTCGTCTGAGCGCGCAACCATATAGTTAAGCCGTGGAACTACAGGACGCACCGCGACCTCGCCGCGAGGTGCTCGCCGTCCTCGTCGGGTTGCTGCTGGGCCTCTTCGCCACGGTCTCCAGCGCCATGATCGTCGCCAACGCGCTCCCGGCCATCGCCGCCGGGGTCGGGGCGGGCGCCGCGGAGTCGCTCTGGGTCGTGCTCGCCTCGCTGGTGACCATGACCGTCGCGACGCCCGTGTGGGGCAAGCTCGCCGACCACCGCGACAAGAAGCGGCTGACCCAGGCGGCGATCCTCATCTTCATCCTCGGCTCGATCGGGGCGGCGCTGGCACCCGGGCTCGGCGTGCTGGTGCTGATGCGCGCGCTGCAGGGCGTCGCCACCGGGGGACTTCTCGCCATGTCGCAGGCCGTGCTCGGGGTGATCACCACCCCACGGCAGCGCGGTGCCTACGCCGGCTACCTCGGCGCCGTCATGTCGGTGGCCACCCTGTGCGGCCCGCTGCTCGGCGGGCTCGTGGTCGACATCCCGGGGCTCGGATGGCGATGGTGCTTCCTCCTGCTCCTTCCGCTCGCGCTCACCGCCCTCGTGATCGTCCAGGTGACCCTGCGCGTGCCCCCGTCGCGCGGTCCGCTCCGGCTCGACGTCCCGGGGTCGCTGCTGCTGGCGGTCGCCGTGACCGCACTCGTGGCACTGCTGACGCTCGGCGGCGCCTGGTTCCCGTGGCTGTCGATTCCCGCGGGCGCACTGCTCGCGGTCGCGGCCGGCGCATCGGCCGGCTTCGTGCTGGTGGAGCGCCGCGTCGCCGAGCCGATCCTGGCCGGACGGCTGCTGCGCGAGAGCATCCCGCGCTGGGCGATCGTCGGCAGCATCGCCCTGGGCGTGGTGACCTTCAGCGCGATCCTGTACCTCAGCCAGTACCTGCAGCTGGTGCGCGGGTACCCCGCCTCGGCCGCCGGCGGCCTCGCCGCGCCGATGCTCGCTGCGACGATGGTCGGCGCGATCGGGGGTGGGCACCTGGTGTCGCGGACCGGGAGGCTGACCGCGGTGCTGGTCACGGGATCCGGGCTGCTCGTCGGCGGGTTCGCGGTGCTCGCCACGGTCCGGGACGGCACCCCCGACGCCGTCGTGGTGACGGCGACCGTGCCGGTGGGGCTCGGGATCGGATTGCTCATGCAGAACTACGTGCTGGCCGCCCAGAACGCCGTCGGCCGCGAGTGGGTGGGTCGGGTGAGCGGGGCGGTCTCGCTGTTCCGTTCGCTGGCCGGCGCCGTGGGTGTCGCGGGACTCGGCGCGGTCGCAGGCGCGGCGGGAGGGGGTGCGACGGGCACGGCCGCGGTCTTCACCGTCTCGGCCGGCGCCGGGGTGCTCAGCCTGATCGCGTCGATCGCGCTCGGACGCCGCCCGCTACGGACGACCCTCTGACCGGCGCTTGCCGAAGTCGCGGTCCGCCTGCACGTCGAGTGCGGCGAGCAGGGGGTCGGTGTCGAGTGCGGCGAGCGCGGGGGCGGCGTCGCCGAGCACCTCCGCGAACCGGGCGACCAGCATCCGTTCGGCCTCACGCAGGCGCTCCTCGCCGAGGGCGGTGATGACGAACACGACGCCCCGGCCGTCGTCCGGTGTCGCCTGTCGCTCGATCAGTCCGGCCCTGACCATCCCGTTGGTCAGCGAGGTGACCGCGGGGCGGCTGACGGCGGTGGCCTGCGCGAGTTCGTACGCGCGGCGACCGGTCGCGACGGCGCTGTGCAGCGCGCGGTACTGCGCGAGGTTCAGCCCGGCTTCCTCGCAGACCTGCTGCGCGATGCGCGAGAGCCGGATCACCGTGCGGATGGGATCCAGAAGGTCGTCGGCCACCCTCGAAGAGTATCGGCACATATGATCTGGCCATGGCCGACCAGGGCGACAGCGCCGCCTTCCCGATCGACGACATCGACAAGGCGATCATCCGGCTGCTCCAGATCGACGGGCGGATGGCGTACGCGAAGCTCGGCCCGCAGGTCGGACTGTCGAGCGCGGCGGCCCGCCAGCGGGTGCAGCGCCTCATCGAGGCGGGGGTGATCGGCGTCGTGGCCGTGTCGCAGCCGATGAAGCTGGGCTTCAACATCCAGGCCATGGTCGGGCTGCGGGTCGATGGCGATCTGCGCGAGATCGCGGCGGCGCTCGCCGCCATCGAGGAGATCGTCTACGTGGTGGTCAGTTCCGGCCGCTTCGACATCATCACCGAGGTGGTCTGCCGCGATTCGCGCCAGCTGATGTCGATCGTGAACGACACGATCCGCGCGATGCCGGGCGTGACCTCCACCGAGACCTTCACCTACCTCGACATCGAGAAGGTCAGCTACTCCTGGGGAACGGGGTAGTTCGACAGCGTTCTCGGCGTATCGCAAGCGATTCGAACGCGAAAATCAAGATTCACGCTCGAAACGATTGCGCGAATGTGGTTAAGTGGCAATACTAGATACCGCAGCCGACGTCGACGAGAGGACGCAACGTGGCGATCAGTCTTCCCGAGGGCACCGACGCCCTCGGCATGGCCGAACTGGTCCGTGCGGGTGAGGTCACCCCGCTCGAACTGCTCGAGGACGCCATCGACCGCGTCGAAGAGGCCAACCCCGCCGTCAACGCCGTCATCGGCACCATGTACGACCAGGCCCGCGCCGTCGCGGCCGCGCCGCTGCCCGACGGCCCCTTCACCGGCGTGCCCTTCCTGCTCAAGGACGGCGGCGGTGTCGGCTACGCCGGCGTGCCGATGACCTCGGCGAGCCGGTACCTCGCCGACTACATCCCCGCCGAGGACGGGCCGCTCACCCGGCGCTACACGGCCGCCGGACTCGTGCCCTTCGGCAAGACCAACCTGCCCGAGTTCGGCCTGCAGCCCACCACCGAGCCCGAGCTGTTCGGACCCACCCGCAACCCGTGGGACACCGCGCTCTCGGCAGGAGGCTCCAGCGGCGGTGCCGCCGCCGCCGTCGCCACCCGCATGGTGCCGATGGCCAACGCGAGTGACAGCGGCGGCTCGATCCGCATCCCCGCGGCCAACTGCGGGGTGTTCGGCATGAAGCCCACGCGCCTGCGCATCTCGTCCGCGCGGCGTCACACCGGGGTGTCCTTCCGCATGGCGGTGCTGAGCGAACACGCCGTCACCCTGAGCGTGCGTGACTGCGCCGCGCTGCTGGATGCGACGGCCGGCCCCCGCCCGGGCGATCCGTTCATCGCGCCCCGCCCCGAACGCCCCTACCTGGAGGAGACCCGGCGCGACCCCGGACAGCTGCGCATCGCGTTCAGCACGACATCGCCGCTGGGGATCCCGCTGCACCCCGACTGCATCGCCGCGGTCGAGGACGCCGCGCGCCTCTGCGAGAGCCTCGGTCACATCGTCGAAGAGAAGACGCCCGACATCGACGGCGGCGCGCTCGCCGGCCCGTTCACCGTCGTGTCGAGCGGCGGGCTCGCCTGGGACATCGCCCGGCTCGAGCGCATCACCGGCAAGAAGGCCACCGCCGACCTGTTCGAGCCGGCCACCTGGGCGATGATCGAGGCGGGCCGCGCGTCGACGACGACCGTCACCGCGTACATGGACGCGCTCGCCGAGCTGCAGAAGCTCGTCGACGGCCTCGCGGAGTTCCAGGAGCCCTACGACGTGTGGCTGACGCCCACCGCGGGCAGCATCCCGCCCCCGCTCGGCCACTTCGCCCCCGACCCGTCCGACCCGATGAAGGGCATGCGCGCCGCCGGGGTGTACCTGCCGTTCACGACCCTCATCAACGTGACCGGGCAGCCGGCCATGTCCGTGCCCCTCTACTGGAACGCCGACGGCATCCCGGTCGGCACCCACTTCGTCGGCCCCTACGGCGACGAGGGGCTGCTCTACCGACTCGCCGCCCAGCTCGAGGCCGCCCGGCCCTGGGCGCATCGCATCCCGCCGACCGCGGCCCGCACCGCCGCGTGACGACATGACACAGGAGACCGCAGTGACCACCACCGCCCGCAACAGCCGCTTCCCCGGAGCGCACTGGACCTCGTTCCCGTTCTTCGACAGCGAGGTCATGGACGACCAGTTCAAGCACCAGCTGTCGCAGATGTTCTACGGCGCCAGCGACCTCGGCGAATGCCTCGAGGTCGCGGCCCGGATCGAGAACGACAGCGAAGAGGACTGGCTGCGCGAATGGTCGGTGCTGGCGAGCGACCTGGAGGCCCGCGGCAGCGCCGCCGCGAAGGCCGGGCGCACCCAGACCGCGGCGAGCACCTACCTGCGTGCCGCCACCTACTGGCGCGGCTCGCTCATCCACAACGCGTTCCCCGACGACCCGCGCACCCGCGACAACGCGATCGCGGCGTACCGCTGCTGGGACCGCTACCTCGAGCTCTCCGGGTACCCGGGCGAGTCGGTGCAGATCCCCTACGAGGGCTCGAGCCTGCCGGCCTACCTGTACCGCAGCCCGGTCGCGACGAAGAAGGCACCCCTGCTGGTGTTCTTCCAGGGTCGCGACGCCTGGCCAGAAGACACCCGCTGGGTCTACGACAACGCGATCTGGCGCGGGTACCACGCGCTCGCCGTGCAGTGCCCCGGCCAGGGGATGGCGATCCGGGTGAACGGACTGCCGTTCCGCTACGACTGGGAGAACGTCGTCACCCCGATCATGGACGTCGCCGTCCAGCTCGACGGCGTCGACACCGACCGGATCGGCCTCATGGGCCTCAGCTTCGGCGGCTACCTCGCCCCGCGCGCCGCCGCGTTCGAGAAGCGCATGAAGGTGCTGGTCGCCAACCCCGGCGTCCTCAACTGGGGAGAGTCCATCCGCATCGGCCTGCCCGAACAGCTGAGCGAGGCGTTCGAGCAGGGGCCCGAGGTGTTCAACGGCGCCGTCGAGGCGATGCGCGCGCACTCCAGCCTCATCGACTGGTTCCTGCGCGACTCGGTGTGGAAGCACGGTGCCGCATCGCCCTACGAGCTCATCCAGGAGTTCGACCGCTGCGACCTCACCGGCCTCGCCCAGAACATCGAGGCCGAGACGCTGATCATGGACGGCGTCGAGGAGCACTTCTCGGCCCATCAGTCGCAGAAGCTCTACGACGCGCTGACCACGAAGAAGGAGCTGATGCTCTTCGACACCGACTCGACCGCCCAGTTGCACTGCCAGAACGGCGCCACCGCCACCGCAGGCGAAGCGCTCTTCGACTGGCTCGACGGCCGGCTCTGACCCCCCGACACTCGCCACACCACCCCACGCATCACCGGATTTCAAAGGAGAGAACCGCATGCCGGACACCACGTCCCCCCGGCCCCCGCGCCTGCCCGAGGGCCCGCCCGAGATCGTCGACGCCGTCGCCGCGCTCCCGGGTACGACCGACACGTTGACGCTGCGCGAGACCGTGCGCCGCGGAGGTGTCGCGATCCTCGCGCTGGCCGTGCCGCTGGTCATGATGGAGCAGCTGGTCCGTGACGCGACCACGACACTTGCTCCCGACATCCAGCGCACGTTCCAGCTCGAGGACTGGGCGCTCATCGCGGTGCTCGGCTTCTCGGGTGTCGCCCTCACCGTGGGCGGTCCGTTCGCGGCGTTCCTCGCCGACCGGATGC
>DATMFW010000094.1:0-98798 GCA_035556655.1 Pseudolysinimonas sp. | reverse complement strand
GCCGAGCGCCTCCTCGTAGCCGAAGAGCAGGCCGGGGGCGCGCGAGATCCACTTGAAACCGGTCAGCGTCTCCACGAACCGCAAGCCGGATGCGGCGGCAACCGCCCCGAGGGCGGGGGACGACACCAGGGAACAGGCGAGCGACCCGCCGTTCCCGGCGGCAGCGGCCTGCTCTGCGGCGCGCGCACCCAGCAGCCAGCCGACCTCGTTGCCCGACAGCCGGCGCCAGGTGCCGCCGTCGTCGACACCCACCGCGACCCGGTCGGCGTCGGGGTCGTTCGCGATCACCAGGTCGGCATCCAGCTCGGCCGCGAGCTCGAGCGCGAGGTCCATGGCGCCGGGCTCCTCGGGGTTCGGGAACGCGACGGTGGGGAAGTCGGGGTCGGGGCTCGCCTGCGCCGTGACGACGTGCATGTCGGGGAAACCGGCGTCGGCGAAGACCGCGCGCGCCGTCTCCAGCCCGACGCCGTGCATCGGGGTGTAGACGTAACGCAGCGCCGCCGCCGGGGCGCCGGCCCGCGCCACCGCGGCGGTCTCTCGGCGGTAGGCATCGACGACGTCCTCCCCGGCGGTCGCGTACGCCGTCGAGCGCGGCAGGATCTCGATCGATCCGGCCGCGACGCGCAGGATCTCCTCGCGGATCTCCGCATCCGCCGGCGGCACGATCTGGGAGCCCCCGTCACCGCCGCCCAGGTAGACCTTGTAGCCGTTGTCGGCCGCGGGATTGTGCGACGCCGTCACCATCACGCCGGCGGAGGCGCCGAGGAAGCGCACCGCGAACGCCAGCACCGGGGTGGGCAGCAGCCGCGGCAGCAGCGTCGCCTGCACGCCGGCGCCCTGCATCAGCTCGGCGGTGTCGCGGGCGAAGACCGCCGAGTTGTGGCGCCCGTCGTAGCCGATGACGATCGACGGATTCGGCTCTCGCCCGAGCAGGTAGGCCGCCAGCCCCGCCGCCGCCTGAGCGACCAGCACCCGGTTCATCCGACCCGGCCCGGCCCCCAGTTCACCGCGCAGACCCGCGGTACCGAAGTCGAGCCGCGCAGCGAACCGGGAACGCAGGTCGGCCACCGCGGCGGCGTCCCCCGCCTCGGCGGAGGCGACCACGGCATCCAGCTCGGAGCGCGTGACGGGATCCGGGTCCTGTGCCATCCACGCCCGAGCGGCGGCGATGTCGTCGGGCTCGGTCACAGCTTCTCCACGATGGCGGCCAGCAGTGAGCCGAGTGCCGCCTCGGCATCCTTGCCGGCCTGGATCACCTCGGCATGCGACAGCTTCTCGGACGAGATGCCCGCCGCGAGGTTCGTGATGAGCGACATGCCGAGGATCTCCATGCCCGCCTCCCGGGCGGCGATCGCCTCGAGGGCCGTCGACATGCCGACGATGTGGCCGCCGATCGTCTTCGCCATCTGCACCTCGGCCGGCGTCTCGTAGTGCGGTCCGCGGAACTGCACGTACACGCCCTCCTCGAGGTCGGGCTGGACGGTGCGGGCCAGGTCGCGCAGGCGCGCCGAGTACAGGTCGGTGAGGTCGACGAACGTGGCACCCTCGAGGGGCGAGTCGGCGGTCAGGTTGATGTGATCGGTGATGAGCGCGGGGGTTCCGGGCTTCCAGTGCGGCTTGATGCCGCCCGCGCCGTTGGTGAGGATCATCGTGGTCGCCCCGGCCGCTGCGGCCGTGCGTACCGAGTGCACGACCCGGCGCACCCCGTGGCCCTCGTAGTAGTGCGTGCGGGCGCCGATCACGAGCGCGCGCTTACCGGTCGGCACCAGGATGCTGCGCAGGGTCCCCGAGTGGCCCACCACCTTCGAGGCGCTGAACCCGACGATCTCGGTGGCCGGTACGGTCGCCGTGGTCTCGCCCATCGCCTCGGCCGCCTGCCCCCAGCCGCTGCCGAGCGTCAGGGCGATGTCGTGCCTCTCGACGCCGGTCGCCTCGGCCAGCTGCACGGCAGCCTGCTGCGCGATGTCGAACGGGTTCGCGGCGGGATCGTCCAGGGGGTTCGTCGGCATCCCGCCATCCTATTTCGGGGGTGTGCTCGGGGTACACCGCTTGCGCGGCGCGCGGGCACGTGGTGCGGGAGAATGGCCATATGGCCTACGAGTTCGAACGCACCCACCGCCTGGCCGTGCTCGGCGGTGGTCCCGGAGGGTACGAGGCCGCCCTCACCGGGGCACAGCTGGGTGCCGAGGTCACCCTCGTCGAGCGCGCCGGTGTCGGTGGCTCGGCGGTGCTCACCGACGTCGTGCCCTCCAAGACCCTGATCGCCACCGCCGAAGCCGCCACCTCCGTCGGCGAGGCGGCCGACCTCGGGGTGCAGTTCTTCATCCGCAACGACGCGGGCCGGGCCGTCCGGCCCGAGGTCGCCGTCAACCTCGGGGCCGTCAACCGCCGGCTGCTGCTGCTGGCCCGCCAGCAGTCCGAGGACATGAAGAAGCAGCTCACCCGGGCCGGGGTGCGCATCGTCACCGGTGACGGACGGCTCGACGGCCCGAACCGCATCGTGGTGTCCACCGGCAAGGGCAAGAAGCGCACCGATTTCGACGAGATCGATGCCGACACGCTGGTGGTGTCCGTGGGGGCGAGTCCCCGCATCCTGCCCACGGCGAAGCCGGACGGCAAGCGCATCTTCACCTGGACCCAGCTGTACCAACTCGACGAGGTCCCCGAGCACATGATCGTCGTCGGATCCGGCGTCACCGGCGCTGAGTTCGCCTCGGCGTACCTCGCGCTCGGATCGAAGGTGACGCTCGTCTCGTCGCGCGATCAGGTGCTTCCGGGCGAGGATGCGGACGCGGCTACCGTGATCGGCGACGTCTTCGCGCGGCACGGCATGCAGGTCCTCAACAAGAGCAGGGCGCAGAGTGTCGAGCGGCAGGGCGAGGGTGTCGTGGTGACGCTGGCCGACGGCCGCACCGTCGAGGGATCGCACGCCCTGATGGCCGTGGGTTCGGTGCCGAACACCGCCGGCATCGGACTCGAAGAGGCCGGGGTCCAGCTGGCCGAGTCGGGCCACATCCGGGTGAACCGGGTGGCGCGCACGTCGATGCCGTCGATCTACGCGGCCGGGGATTGCAGCGACTTCCTGCCGCTGGCATCCGTCGCCTCGATGCAGGGGCGCACCGCCGTGTTCCATGCGCTGGGGGATGCGGTATCGCCGACCGAGCTGCGCAACGTCACGTCGAACATCTTCACGCAGCCCGAGGTTGCCACGGTCGGCTGGTCGCAGAAGCAGATCGAGGACGGCATGGCTCAGGGCGAGATCTACAAGCTCCCGCTGGCCTCGAATCCGCGGGCCAAGATGATCGGCCTGACCGACGGGTTCGTGAAGATCTTCGCCCGCACCGGCTCGGGCACGGTGATCGGCGGGGTGGTGGTGGCGCCCAAGGCGTCGGACCTGATCCTGCCGATCGCGCTCGCCGTCGAGCACCGGCTCACGGTCGACCAGCTCGCCCGCGCGTTCTCGGTGTACCCGTCGCTCTCGGGTTCGATCACGGACGCCGCGCGCGCGATGCACATCGTCGGCTAGCCCTCGCGCCCCGCGCCCCGCGCGCGCAACTCAGGAATCCCCGGGGTGGCAGTGACCTGAGTGGTGACCGTTGCCTCGTGTGACACAGCTGCCCCGCGCGGTCCTGAGTTCGAACGGGTCCTCCCCAGGGATCGGCCGGGGCAGCGCCCACCCGTTCGGCCGCAGCCCCGGTCCGCCAGGGCCGCCACGGAGCACCCTGTTCCGATGAACTCGGCGGTCTTCGTCACCCGTTCGCTGGGTCACCTGGCCGCTCGAGCACAACTCCTCGAGCGCGGGGTGGCCGCCGCCGACATCGTGGCGGCGGTCCGGGCGGGGCAGCTGGTCCGCGTGCGCCGTGGCCACTACGCGACGCCAGGTGCTCCGGCGGCCGCCCGGCTCGCCGTCCGCATCGGCGGGCGTCTCGCGGGGGTGAGCGCTTCCGCGACCTATGGATTGTGGTCGGGCGATGACGCGCGCGTGCATGTCGCCGTGCCCCGCAACGCCGCCCGCCTGCGTCGCGACCCCGCCGATTCGCGTGTGGTCGTTCACTGGATCGACACCGAGCCAGGGGGCCAGTGCTGGCGGGTCGGTCCGCGCGACGCGGTACGGCAGACCGTCTCCTGGGCAGACACCGAGACCGCGGTCGCGTGCCTGGACACCGCGATGACGACGTGGGGCTGGACGTCCGGTTACCTCGAGCGGCTGTTCGCGGATGCGGCGGCAGCCGAGCGATTCACGGTGCTTCGCGCTCGAGTGGGAAGCGGCTCCGGGGTCGAGTCGCTCGTGCGGCAGCGGCTCGAACTCGCCGGGGTCGCCGTGGAGCAACAGCGGCGGGTGGGGGGAGTGGGTTTCGTCGACTTCGTGGTCCGTGGCGTGCGCCTCGTGATCGAGGTCGACGGGTTCGAGCACCACGGCACTCGCCGCGGCTTCGAAGAGGACCGCCGCCGGGACGCGGCGCTGGCCGCTCTGGGCTACGCGGTGCTGCGTTTCACTTACCGACACGTGACGCGGGACTGGGACTCGTGCGTGGCGACGATCCGCGCCACGATCGCCCAACTCAGGAAGACCTGATGCAGACGAGCCTGCAGTGGCACAACAGGCCCCACGAGGAACGCCGGCCCCGAATGTTCCTGAGTTGCGGAGAGGGGTGGGGGCGGGGTGGGGCGGCCCCGGGGTCAGTCCTCGATCGCGAGGAGCTGGTGGCCCGCCGAGACCGTCGTGCCGACCGCGGCGTCGAGCCTGGCGACGGTGCCGTCCTTGTGGGCGGTCAGCGGCTGCTCCATCTTCATCGCCTCGAGCACCACGATGAGATCGCCCTTGACGACCTTGTCGCCCTCGGCGACGGCGACCTTGACGACGGTGGCCTGCATGGGGCTCTTCACCGCATCCCCGGTCGCGGCGACCGAGGAGCCGCCACCGGAACGCCGCCGCGGAGCCGGGGCATTCGACACCGACCCCGACGAGGGGAGCAGCCGGGTGGGCAGCGACACCGCGACGCGCTTGCCCTCGACCTCGACGACCACGCTGTGGCGCTTCTCGGCCGGACCCGACTCCGGCAGCATGCCACCCCACGGTTCGAGATCGTTGTCGAAGTCGGTCTCGATCCAGCGGGTATACACCCCGAAGTCGCCGTCCGCGGCGACGAACGCCGGGTCGCGCACGATCTTGCGGTGGAACGGCAGCACGGTGGGCAGGCCGGCGACCTCGAACTCGTCGAGGGCGCGGCGCGAGCGCTCGAGGGCGTCGGCGCGGTCGGAGCCGGTGACGATCAGCTTGGCCAGCAGCGAGTCGAACGCGCCCGAGATGACGTCGCCCGTGGTGACGCCCGAGTCGACCCGGACACCCGGTCCGCCGGGGAACCGCAGCACGTTCACCGGGCCGGGCATCGGCAGGAAGCCGCGCCCGGGATCCTCGCCGTTGATGCGGAACTCGAACGAGTGCCCGTGCGTCACCGGGTCGTCGTAGTCGAGCAGGCCGCCCTCGGCGATGCGGAACTGCTCACGCACCAGGTCGATGCCGGTGACCTCCTCCGACACCGGGTGCTCGACCTGCAGCCGGGTGTTGACCTCGAGGAACGAGACGGTGCCGTCCTTGCCGATCAGGAACTCGCAGGTGCCGGCACCGAGGTAGCCGACCTCTTTCAGGATCGCCTTCGACGAGGAGTAGAGCAGGTCGCGCTGCGCGTCGGTGAGGAAGGGCGCGGGTGCCTCTTCCACGAGCTTCTGGTGCCGGCGCTGCAGCGAGCAGTCGCGCGTCGACACGACGACGACGTTGCCGGCGCTGTCGGCCAGGCACTGGGTCTCGACGTGACGGGGCTCGTCGAGGTACTTCTCGACGAAGCACTCGCCGCGCCCGAATGCCGCGACGGCCTCGCGGGTGGCCGACTCGAAGAGTTCCGGCACCTCCTCGCGGGTGCGGGCGACCTTCAGGCCACGGCCGCCGCCGCCGAAGGCGGCCTTGATCGCGACGGGCAGTCCGACCTCGTCGACGAACTTCAGAACCTCGTCGGCGTCGGCGACGGGGTTGAGGGTTCCGGGGGCGAGCGGTGCGCCCACCTTCTCGGCGACGTGGCGGGCCGAGACCTTGTCGCCGAGACGCTCGATCGCCTCCGGCGACGGGCCGATCCAGATGAGGCCGGCATCGATGACGGCGCGGGCGAAGTCGGCGTTCTCGGCGAGGAATCCGTAGCCCGGATGCACGGCATCGGCTCCGGAGCGCCGGGCCACGGAGAGGATCTTGTCGACGACGAGGTAGGTCTCGGCGCTCGTGGAGCCGTCGAGCGCGTATGCCTCGTCCGCGAGTTTCACGTGCCGGGCGTCGCGGTCCTGGTCGGCGTAGACGGCGACGGAGCCGAGCCCCGCGTCCCGTGCGGCGCGGATCACGCGCACCGCGATCTCGCCCCGATTCGCGATCAGGACCTTCGTCATGCGGGCCATAACTCCCCAGCCTATGGGGTGGAAATGCCGCCCGGTTTGTCGAGCCTCTACAGATCAGGCAGCGAGACGCTGTAGCGCGCCGCTATCGGTTCCAGAGGCTGGTCCATTCGATCCCGAGGGACCGCACGAGCGTGCGGACGAGCGGGATGCTGAGCCCCACGACCGCGTGCGGGTCGCCTTCGACGCCGGTGATGAATCCGGCGCCCTTGGAGTCGATGGTGAACGCACCGGCGACCTCGAGGGGTTCGCCGGTGGCGATGTAGGCGTCGATCTCGGCGTCGGTGATGTCGTCGGCGAAGTGCACGGTGGCGACTGCGGCGCCCCCGACGGCGCGACCGACGATGCCGCCGCGCGCGTCGATCAGCCAGTGCCCGGAGTGCAGGCGGCCGGATCGGCCGCGCTGCGCGTGCCAGCGCTCGCGGGCGACCTCGGGCAGGTGCGGTTTGCCGTACACGACCCCGTCGATCTCGAACGCCGAGTCGCCGCCGAGGATCAGTCCGTCGAAGGGGCCCGCGGACCCGGCCACGGCCTCCGCCTTCAGCCGTGCCAGCAGCATCACCAACTGCTCGGGGGTGAGTGTCCCGGCGGAGGCGACCGCGGCATCCTCGTCGACCTGCGAGGGCAGCGCGACCGGTTCGATGCCGACGGCGCGCAGCGTCGCCAGCCGGGCGGGCGAGGTGGATGCCAGGTAGAGCTGCACGGTCGCTCCTATGCTCGAGAGCGTGGGTGACATGCGCGGACGCGAGGTCGAACTCGACGCTACCAACATCGCGCACGGGGGCATCAGTGTCGCCCGGCTGGACGGCCGGGTGGTGTTCGTCTCGGATGCGATCCCCGGCGAGCGCGTGCTGGCCCGCATCACCGACGACGCGAAGAAGGCGTTCTGGCGTGCGGACACCGTACGGGTGCTCGAGCCGAGTCCGCACCGTCGGGCACACCCGTGGCCGGAGGCCGGGGTCGACCGCGATCCCGCCGAGCGTGCCGGCGGCGCCGAGTTCGGGCACATCGATCCGGCCCACCAGCGAGAACTGAAGGCGCGGGTGCTGCGCGAGGCCCTGCAGCGCTTCGGCGGCATCGATCGGGACACCCCGGTCGAGGCGCTCCCCGGCCCCGACGACGGCACCGGATGGCGCACGCGCGTCCGCCTGCACGTCGCCGAGGACGGCGTGGTCGGCCCGTACGCCGCCCGGTCGCACACCGTCGTCCCGGTCGCCGATCTGCCGCTCGCGGTCGACGGGCTGCGCGAGATCGCGCCGCTCGCCGAACGCTTCGAGCCGTCGACGGGACACGTCGACCTGCTCGCCCCGGCGATCGGCGGGGCCCGGATGATCGTCGGTTCGCAGTCGCGCAGCGTCGTGCGCGAGCGGGTCGGCGAACGCGAGTTCCGGGTCGACGATGCCGGTTTCTGGCAGGTGCACCGGCATGCGGCGGAGACGCTGAGCGCAGCGGTCGCGGCAGCGGTCGACGATGCGCTGTTCGACCCCCGCGCCGCGAACCTGGATCTGTACGGCGGGGTGGGTCTGCTGGCCGCAGCGCTCGGCGATCGGTTCGGTCCGGCGACGCGGATCACCACCGTGGAGTCGGATGCCCGGGCGACCGAGCACGCGGCCGAGAACCTCGCCGACTGGGTGGGTGCCGCGGCGGTGACCGGACGGGTGGAGCAGTGGTTGCGCGGCCTGCAGCCGACCCCGCGTCTCGCGGCGGCCACGGTCGTGCTCGATCCTCCGCGGGCAGGAGCCGGGCGGGCGGTGATCGATGCCCTCGCGGCCGTGAAGCCGGCGCAGCTGGTCTACGTGGCCTGCGATCCGGTGGCGTTCGCGCGCGACGCCGGGTTGCTGCGTGAACACGGCTACGCGCTGACCGGGTTGCGCGCGTTCGACCTGTTCCCGATGACCCATCACGTCGAGGCGGTCTGCCTCCTCGTCCGCGAGGGGCCCGCGCGGTAACATGAGCAGGGGCGGGGTTCCGCCCCAGCTGAGACCCGGGGGTTACAACAGGATGAGCGTTGCGCAGACGATCCAGCAGCCTCCGGCCTCCGAGGTCCCGGTGAAGGCCGTGCGGGTCGCCGTCGTCGACGACCACGAGTCGGTGCGCCTGGGCCTGAAGGCCGCCTTCGCCGACGAGGGGTACGACGTCGTCCATGTCGCGGCGAGCGTGCCGGAGCTGATCGAGGGCCTGGCCGGCCGCGAGGTCGATGTCACGGTTCTCGACCTGTCGCTCGGCGACGGCTCGAGCGTGACCGAGAACGTGAAAAGCGTCCAGGCCGCGGGTTCCGCGGTGCTCGTGCACAGCATCGCCGACCGGGTCGCCCTGGTGCGGGAGGCGCTGGCCGCGGGCGCCGCGGGCGTCATCCCCAAGTCGTCGGCGACGAAGACGGTCATCGCGGCCGCCGCCACGGTGGCGCGGGGCGAGGTGCTGAACAACCTGGAGTGGGCGACCGCGATCGACGCCGACCGCGACTTCGCGAAGGCGCAGCTGGGTCGCCGCGAGCGCGAGATCCTGCACCTGTACGCCTCGGGTCTGCCGCTGAAGCTGGCGGCCGAGCAGCTCGGCATCGGGTACTCGACGGCTCGGGAGTATCTCGACCGCATCCGGGTGAAGTACGTCGAGGTGGGGCGCCCGGCGCCCACCAAGGTCGACCTGCTGCGCCGCGCGGTGGAGGACGGGATCCTGCCCGGACTCGACCCCGACGCCGCCGGCGATGGCCACTAGCGGAGTCCTCACCCCCGGCTCCGCACCGCCTCGCGGGCGCCAGGTCCGCAACCCGCTCAGCCTGCGGCGGGTCGAGACGGCGGTCTCGCGCTCGGCGGCGGGCTTCGGCATCGCGTTCCTGCTGCAGACGACCCCGGCGATCATCGGTCAGTTGCCGACGACGCATCTGGCCTGGAACTACGTGTTCATCATCGGGATGCTGGTGAGTCTGCTGGTGACCGTCGTGGCCGCGGTCACGCGGCGCTATGTGCGCGCCGCCGCCACCACGTTCGCGGCCGTGTACCTGATCGGGCTGGTGAGCTGGCCGTTCGCGATCCTGGATCCCACGTCGATCCCGACCGACAGTTTCTGGCTGTACGGCATCATGACCGTCGCGACGTCGATGGCGGCGATCGGCCTGCCGGTGCGCTGGGCTTCGCTGTACCTGGTGGCGATCCCGCTGATCTACGCCATCATCCGGCTCACGCCGGCGGGCGGGGATGTGGGTCCGTCGCGCGCCGCGCTGGATTCGGTCTTCGCGCTCATCCTCGGCGGCGTGATCACCATCATCTTCACGATGCTCCGCACGGCGGCCTCCAACGTCGACAGGGCGCAGCAGACCGCCCTGGAGCGCTACTCCCACGCGGTGCGTCAGCACGCGATCGAGGCGGAGCGCGTGCAGGTGGACGCGATCGTGCACGACAGCGTGCTGACCACTCTGTTGTCGGCGGCCCGCGCCTACACCCCGGAGGCCCAGGAGCTCGCGGCGACGATGGCGGGCAACGCGATCGGGCACCTCCGCGAGGCGGTCGCGGTCGCGCCCGATGCGGACGCGGTGGTGCCGGCGGGCGTGGTGGCCAGCCGAATCTCGGATGCGGCCACCACCATGTCGCAGCCGTTCGACGTGCGCACGAACCGGCTCGGGCGTCTGAGCCTGCCGATCCCGGTCGCGGAGGCGCTGTACTCGGCGGCGGTGCAGGGCATGGTGAACAGCCTGCAGCACGCCGGAGCCGGGGCGAGCCGCTACGTCGAGGTCCAGGGCGGGGGCGACGGGTCCGTCGAGGTGCGGGTCGTGGACGACGGCCGCGGTTTCGACCCGCTGGCGGTGCCCACGGAGCGACTCGGCGTCCGGGTCTCGATCCAGGAGCGCATGTCGAGCGCGGGCGGGCACGCGGAGGTGCGGTCGGCTCCGGGCGAGGGCACGACGGTCACGCTGAACTGGCCGGACGAGCGCTCGGCGGCGGGCCCGGTGTTCGAGGAGTTCGCGGAGGCGGGTGAGGTGTCGTGACGATCGGCGCACCCCGGTTCCTGCTGGTCGGCCTGGCGGGGCTGTTCTCGAGCTATCACATCGTGCTCGGGGTGTACTCGTTCCAGCTGGGCTACTACACCGGCCACGGGCCGGTGTACGCGGCGATGGTGCTGTACGCGATCGCGACGGCGGCGCTGCTGATCGTCAGCCAGCGTCGCACCCCGGTGTGGCTGGCGTCGTTCGCGTTCGCGGTCTCGATCGCGCTGCCGTTGCTGGTGAGCTCGCAGCTGGAGGCCAACCGCGAGGGCGGGTTGAGCTATTCGACCTGGTACGTGGCGGCGTGCGGGACCCTGCTGGCCATCATGGTGACGGTGCGCCGGCCGGGTTTCGCCTGGGCGGGCATCGCGTTCCTGGTGCTGCAGACGGTGCTCTGGGCCGGTCCGGGGGCGCTCGGCGAGATCGGGGTCGTCGGCTCCGCGGCGTGGGTGGGGATCGCGCACATCATCACCAACGCCCTGTCGAAGGCGGCCCGCGACTCGCAGCGTTTCGCGCTCGCCGAACGCGAGGCGACGGACTGGCACGCCGCGCAGGAGGCGCACCTGAACGAGCGGCAGTTCCGGCTGGGCCAGACGAGCGTCATGGCGCTGCCGATGCTGCGGGCGATCCAGCAGACCCGCGGCGATCTGTCGGCGGCCCAGCGGACCGAGTGCCTGCACCTGGAGGGCGCGATCCGGGACGAGATCCGCGGACGCAAGCTGCTGAACAACGCGGTGCGCGAACAGGTGATGCTGGCGCGGCGACGTGGTACGACGGTGACCCTGCTCGACGAGGGCGGGATCGACGATCTCGCCGACGCCGACCTGGAGCGCGTGCTGGATCGGCTGGCCGAGGCGCTGCGGGGCACGACGGCCGACAAGGTGATCGCCCGGACGGTGCCGGAGGGGTCGGATGTCGCGGTCACGGTCGTGGGCCTGAAGACCAGCGACGACGGCAGTGCGAGCCTGCTGGGCATGGATTCGCTCGAGGACGACGAGGTCGAACTGTGGCTGGAGATCCCGCGTTCCGCCCGCGATCAGTAGCAGCCCCGAGATGACCGAAGGGCCTGCGTTCAACGCAGGCCCTTCGTCAAAATCCGAGTCAGGGCGACAACCCGAATATCGCCCTGACTCGCCCCCACAACATCGGGCCGCTTACCCTAGTCGCCCGATGTATGGCGGTGCACCGCAAGCGACGCACCTGATGGAGATAACTCTGCCGTGCTTCGACGGGCTCGCATAGTCGTCATTTCGGGGGACAAGAACGCGGGCTCTCACCCTTTTTCTGCGGCATTCGGCGGATGCGACCCGTGGATTTCGGGGGACAGCCCCGTTTCCGGCGGTGCGGCCCGCGATCTTCGACGGGATCCGCACCGGGCACGACGGATTCCGCTCAGTGACCGTACGAGTGCCAGTCCCCTCTGAGCGGGGATCGCAGGGTCCGCTGGCTGCGCTGCCAGGCCGAGGGTCCGGTCGACTGCGCCCGCCGGTGTTCGCCGGCGAGTTCGTCGAGTGCGGCGGTGAGCACGGCGGTGACCGCCGCGATCTCGGTGTCGTCGGGGTTGCCGCCGAGGATGCGGATGTCGGCGGGCTGGATCTCGGTCACAGCGGGATGTTCCCGTGCTTCTTCGGCGGCAGGTCGGCGCGTTTGGTGCGCAACGCGCGCAGGGCCTTGATGATGGCGACCCGAGTGGCCGCGGGTTCGATGACGCCGTCGAGCTCGCCGCGTTCGGCGGCCAGGAACGGCGACGCGACGTTGTAGGTGTATTCGCTCGCGAGCCGGGCCCGCACGGCGGCGACGTCCTCGCCGGCCTCCTCGGCCTTCTTGATCTCGCCGCGGTACAGGATGTTGACGGCGCCCTGGCCGCCCATGACGGCGATCTCGGCGGTCGGCCAGGCGAAGTTGATGTCGGCGCCGAGCTGCTTGGAGCCCATCACGATGTAGGCGCCGCCGTACGCCTTGCGGGTGATGACGGTGACGAGCGGCACCGTGGCTTCGGCGTAGGCGTAGAGGAGCTTGGCGCCGCGGCGGATGACGCCCGTCCATTCCTGGTCGGTTCCGGGCAGGTAGCCGGGGACATCGACCAGGGTGAGGATCGGGATGCCGAACGCGTCGCAGAAGCGCACGAACCGGGCGGCCTTCTCGCCGGCCTCGATGTTGAGCGTGCCGGCCATCTGCGAGGGCTGGTTGGCGATGATGCCGATGCTGCGTCCCTCGAGCCGGGCGAACCCGACGACGATGTTGGGGGCGTAGAGCGGCTGGACCTCGACGAAGTCCTCGTTGTCGACGATGGTCTCGATGACCGACTTGACGTCGTACGGCTGATTCGGCGAGTCCGGGATGATCGTGTTGAGCTTGCGGTCGGCGTCGGTGATCTCGAGTTCGACCTCGCTCTCGTAGACGGGCAGCTCGGCCAGGTTGTTGTCGGGCAGGAACGAGATCAGCGCCCGCGCGTAGTCGAGGGCGTCGTCCTCGTCGCTGGCGAGGTAGTGCGAGACGCCGGACACCGTGTTGTGGGTGAGCGCGCCGCCGAGCTCCTCGAAGCCGACATCCTCGCCGGTGACGGTCTTGATGACGTCGGGCCCGGTGACGAACATGTGGCTGGTCTTGTCGACCATGATGACGAAGTCGGTCAGGGCGGGGGAGTACACGGCGCCGCCGGCAGCCGGCCCCATGATGATCGACAGCTGGGGGATGACGCCGGAGGCCTTGGTGTTGAGCCGGAAGATCTCGCCGTACTTGCCGAGGGCCACCACGCCCTCCTGGATGCGCGCGCCGCCGGAGTCGAGCATCCCGATGATGGGGACGCCGGTCTTCAGGGCGAGCTCCATGACCTTGATGATCTTCTCGCCGGCGACCTCGCCGAGCGATCCGCCGAAGATCGTGAAGTCCTGAGAGTAGACGGCGACCTGCCTGCCGTGGATGGTGCCGGTCCCGGTGACGACGGCGTCGCCGTAGGGGCGGTTCTTGTCCATGCCGAACGCGTGGGTGCGGTGCCGGACGAACTCGTCGAGCTCGACGAAGCTGCCCTGATCGAGCAGCTGTTCGATGCGCTCGCGCGCTGTCTTCTTGCCCTTCTTGTGCTGCTTCTCGATCGCGGCCTCTCCGCTGGCGGTCACGGCCTCGTGGTAGCGGTTCTTGAGGTCGGCGATCCGGCCAGCGGTGGTCATCATGTCGGGGGTGGCGTCGGCGGTCACGCGGATCAGCCTAGCGACGCCGTGCGGGGGCGAACAGGCGACGCAGTCCCCACCCGGTGACCCGCAGCATCGCCTCGACGACGATGGCGCCGGACATCTTGGAGCGTCCCGCGACCCGGTCGACGAACGTGATCGGCACCTCGGCGACGCTTTGCCCGGCCTCGACGACGCGCCGGGTCATGTCGATCTGGAAGCAGTAGCCGCGCGAGACGACGCCGTCGAGGTCGATGGCGCGCAGGGTGGAGGCGCGGAAGGCCCGGTAGCCCGCGGTGGAGTCCCGGACGGGCAGGCCGAGCAGGATGCGCGCATAGGTGTTGGCGGCCCGGCTCAGCCATTCGCGTCGCCGCGGCCAGTTCGCGACGGCGCCGCCGCGCACCCAGCGCGAGCCGATGACGAGGTCATGCTCGCGCAGCGCCTCGAGGATGGCGGGCAGGGCGGCGGCCGGGTGGGAACCGTCGGCGTCCATCTCGACGATGGTGTCGAATCCGTCGTCGAGGGCGCGGTGGAAGCCGGCCAGATAGGCGTGGCCGAGCCCGTCGCGGGTGGCGCGGTGCAGCGTCCGGATGCGCGGGTCGGCGGCTGCGAGCGCGTCGACGAGGGCCCCGGTTCCGTCGGGGCTGTCGTCGTCGACGACGAGCACGTTCACGGTGGGCACGGCGGCGAGCAGACCGTCGATGGTGCGCTCGATGTTGTCGGCCTCGTCGTACGTCGGGATCACCACGATCGCCCGCCCGGTGTCCATCCCCGCCACCCTATGCGACCCTAGGCTGGGCGCATGCACCTGCCGGCATCCCAGGCTCTCGCGCCCGAGTTGCGGGTCGTGGCGTCCTCGCCGTCGACGAACACCGAACTGGCCGATCTGGCGCGGGCGGATGCGATGCCCGATTTCACCGTGCTCGTCACCGACCATCAGACGGCGGGCCGCGGGCGACTGGATCGCACCTGGGTGACACCCGCCGGGAGCGCCCTGGCGATCTCGGTGCTGCTGGTGCCGCGCGCCGGCTCCGGGCCGCTTCCGGTCGAGCGGTTCGGCTGGCTGACGATCGCGGCCGGGGTGGCGATGACGCAGGCCGTGTCCGCGGTGCTGCCCGCGGCATCCGTCGCGCTGAAGTGGCCGAACGACGTCCTGGCGAACGGGCGGAAGATCTGCGGTGTGCTGGCCGAGCTGATCCCCGAGCGGGGCGCGGTGGTGATCGGTGCCGGGGTGAACCTGGCGATGACGACCGACGAGCTGCCGGTCACGACGGCGACCTCGGTGCGGATCGAGGGCGGCGACCCCGATCCCGACACCGTCCTGGCGGGTTATCTCGAGTGCCTGCGCGGCCTGGTGGCGGCCTATGCGGCGGCCGACGGCGACGCCGAGCGCAGCGGTCTGGCGGGGCGGGCGGGCGAGGTCTGCACGACGCTCGGGCGCGAGGTGCGGGTCGACCTGCCCGGCGGGAGGATCCTCGAGGGCACCGCCGTGGCCCTCGACTCCGATGCCCGGCTCGTGGTCCGCGCCCTCGACGGCATCGAGCACGCGGTCGCAGCGGGTGACGTCACCCACGCGAGGCTCAGCGGATGAGCGGGGGCACCGGGGAGGTCGTGCCGGAGGCGATCGTCGCCCGGCTGCGCCCGCACGCGCGGGTGCTGATCTGGCCGGCCGTCGCTCTGATCGCGGTGATCGGCGCCGGCACCTACCTGTTCGGGACGTTCCGCATCGCCTGGGCCCAGATCGCCGTGCTCGCGATCGGGCCGGCGCTGATCATCCTGCTCTTCGTCGTGCCGCTCGCCGCGTGGCTCGGGCGCAGCTACACGATCACGACCCGGCGCATCGTGCTGCGCAGCGGCCTCATGGTGCGCACCCGGCAAGAGCTGCTGCACAGCAGGGGGTACGACGTGACGGTGCGTCAGAACGGGCTGCAGCAGCTCTTCCGCAGCGGCGACGTGCTGATCAACACCGGACTGGATCGCCCGGTGGTGCTGCGCGACATCCCGTCGGCGGCGCTGGTGCAGTCGGCGCTGCACGAACTCATGGAACGCAGCCTCAACCCGATCGCCGCGCGCCGCCAGCACGAGCAGGCCCGGCCCCCCGACGAGTGGTGAGACGCGCCGTCTAAGATCGGTCGGGTGCGACTCTCGGTCATCGGCTGCGGCTATCTGGGTGCTGTCCACGCGACCGCGATGGCCGCGATCGGCCACGAGGTGGTCGGCATCGATGTGGATGCGGACAAGATCGCCGCTCTCGCCGCCGGCCGCGTGCCCTTCTTCGAACCCGGACTGGAGGACCTGCTCGCGGAGGCCCTCGCCAGCGGGCGTCTGCGCTTCAGCACCGACATGGCCGCCGCGGCCGACGCCGCCGTGCACTTCATCGCGGTCGGCACCCCGCAGTCGGAGGACGGCTCGGCGCACCTGGGCTACGTCGAGGCCGCCGTACAGGCGCTCGTCCCGCACCTGAGCGCCGGCGACCTGGTGGTCGGCAAGTCGACGGTCCCGGTCGGCACGGCCGCCGGTCTCGCGCCGGCGATCGAGGCGGCGGGGGCGCGCCTGGCCTGGAACCCCGAGTTCCTGCGCGAGGGGTTCGCCGTGCACGATACCCTCGAGCCCGACCGCATCGTGTACGGCCTCGGTTCCGGGGATGAGACCTCGGTGGCCGTCCTCGACGAGGTGTACGCCCAGGCGCTCGCCGGCGACGTGCCGCGCATCGTCACCGACTACGCGACCGCCGAGCTGGTGAAGGTGTCGGCGAACGCGTTCCTCGCCACCAAGATCTCGTTCATCAACGCGATGGCAGAGATCGCCGAGGTCGCCGGGGCGGATGTCACCCAGCTCGCCGACGCGATCGGGCACGACGCCCGGATCGGGCGGCGTTTCCTCAACGCCGGCGTCGGGTTCGGCGGGGGCTGCCTCCCCAAAGACATCCGCGGCTTCGTCGCGCGCGCGGAGGAGCTCGGTGTCGGCCAGGCCGTCGGGTTCCTCCGGGAGGTCGATCTCATCAACCTGCGCCGCCGGGAGCGCGTCGTCGATCTCGCGGTGGACGCGCTCGGCGGCGAGGTCGCCGGTCGCCGGATCGCCGTGCTCGGCTTGTCGTTCAAGCCCGAGTCCGACGATGTGCGCGACTCGCCGGCTCTCGACATCGCGGGCCGGCTGAAGGACATGGGTGCCGTGGTGGTGGCGACCGACCCGCACGCCGTGGAGACGGCCAGGCGGGTACGGCCCGACCTGGACTACGTCGTGTCGGTGCCCGAGGCGCTCACGGGAGCCGAGCTCGTCATCGTCGTCACCGAGTGGCGCCAGTTCACCTCGCTCGACCCGGTGGAGGCGGCGGCCCTGGTGGCCTCACCCGTCGTGATCGACGGCCGCAACTGCCTGCCCGGCGAGGCCTGGCGCGCGGCGGGCTGGCACTACACCGGTCTCGGCCGCGGCTGACCCGACGGCGACGACCGGCCCGGTGCCGAGCTCCGGGAACACCGAGGGTTCGGGATCGCCGCGATGCGGGGCGAAGACCCAGGTGCGGTACAGCGTGAAGCGGAACAGGGTCCCGAGCCCCAGGCCGATCACGTTCGACGACACGAGGTCGGCGAGTTCGCTGGTGAAGCCCAGCAGGTAGTGCGACACCCACAGGCAGGCCAGCCCGATCAGCATGCCGCCGAGGCTGACGATGGCGAACTCGATGCCCTCGCGCAGCAGCTGGCGGCCGCGGTGGGCGCGGAAGGTCCAGAGCCGGTTGCCGATCCAGTTGAAGATGATGGCGAGGGTCGTCGAGATGACCTTCGCGATCAGCGGACCCTCGTGCAGCGACTCGGCGCTGAGGAACGTCCAGATCAGGAGCGCGAACACCGAGGTGTCGATGACGAATCCGATCGCCCCGATCACGCCGAAGCGGGCGAACTGACCCACGAGCGTGCGCACGTCGCATCCTCCCCAGCAGGACGGTCGATAAGGTCGTCTAGGCGGGTCAGTCTATCCGTCACCCTGGGAACCGACCGGAGGTCGCGTGAGAGTCGGCGTCATCGGCGGCGGGCAGCTGGCGCGCATGATGGTGCCGCCCGCCGTGGCTCTCGGCATCGAGCTGCGGGTGCTGGCCGAGACGGAGGGCTCGTCGGCCGCGATCGCGACCACCGCGGTCGGTGACTACACGGATGCGGCGACCGTGCTCGCCTTCGCCCGCGACGTCGACGTGGTCACCTTCGATCACGAGCACGTGCCTCAGCACGTGCTCGCTGAGCTCGTCGCCGCCGGGGTCGCGGTGCGTCCGGGGCCGGAGGCGCTGGCGGTCGCGCAGGACAAGGTGCACATGCGCGAGCGGCTGAGCGCACTCGGGGCCCCCGTTCCGGACTGGGGGGTGATCCGCGACGCCGCCGGCCTCGGCGACTTCCTCGGCGCGCACGCCGGTGCGGCCGTGGTGAAGACCCCGCGGGGCGGGTACGACGGCAAGGGGGTCCGCGTCGTCCGCGACCCGGCCGGCGCTGACGACTGGCTCGCGGAGGGTCCTCTGCTGGTCGAGGAACTCGTCGGGTTCCGCCGCGAACTGGCCCAACTCGTGGCCCGCAGCCCCTCGGGTGAGGTGGTCGCCTGGCCGCTCGTCGAGACCGTCCAGCGCGACGGCGTCTGCGCCGAGGTCACCGCGCCCGCCCCGGACGCCGGGGGACTGCTCGCGCCGGCCCGGGAGCTGGCCGTCGCGATCGCCGAGGGCCTCGGGGTGACGGGGGTGCTCGCCGTCGAGCTCTTCGAGACCTCCGAGGGCGGACTGCTGGTCAACGAGCTGGCGATGCGGCCGCACAACACCGGCCACTGGAGCATCGACGGCGCCGTCACCGGCCAGTTCGAGCAGCACCTGCGTGCGGTGCTCGACCTGCCGCTCGGCGATCCGGCGCCGCGGCAGCCGTGGTCGGTGATGGTCAACGTGCTCGGCGGGCCGGCCGGGCGGACCATGCCCGATGTCTATCCCGGCGCGCTCGCGGCGCAGCCGGGCGTGAAGTTCCATTCCTACGCCAAGGCCTCCCGTCCCGGGCGGAAGGTCGGCCACGTCACGGCCACCGGCGACGACCTCGTCGAGGTGCTCGCGACGGCGCGTGCCGCGGCCGGGTTCTTCCGGGACTGAGCCGTACCATGGCATCCGTGCCCACCCCGCCTGCCGTCGCGCCCGTCGTGGCGGTCGTGATGGGCTCCGACTCCGACTGGCCCGTGATGGCCGATGCCGCCGAGACCCTGGAGGCCTTCGGGATCCCCCATGAGGTCGAGGTCGTCTCCGCGCATCGCACGCCGCACGCCATGCTCGAGTACGGGTCCGCGGCGGCCGGCCGCGGCATCCGGGTGATCATCGCGGGCGCCGGCGGCGCCGCGCACCTGCCGGGCATGCTGGCCTCCGTCACCACGGTGCCCGTGATCGGGGTTCCGGTGCCGCTGGCGCGGCTGGACGGGCTGGACTCGCTGCTCTCGATCGTGCAGATGCCGGCCGGCATCCCCGTGGCGACCGTCTCGATCGGCGGCGCCCGCAACGCGGGGCTCCTCGCGGCGCGGATCCTCTCGACCTCCGACGAGCGGCTCGCCGGGGCGCTGACCGAGTACGCGGCCGGGCTCGAACGGGTCGTCGCCGAGAAGAACGACGCCCTGCGACGCAGCCTCGAGACGTGAGCGCCACCAGTCCCGTCCGCAACCCGGACACCCGCTCCCCGAAGCTGATGACCAAGCGGGCCTGGTGGCTGGTGGTCCTCAACCTGCTGATCCCCGGGTCGGCGCAGGTGCTGGCCGGCAACCGCCGTGCCGGGCGGTTCGCGCTCGGCGCCACCCTGGTGCTGTGGGCGATCGTCATCGTCGTCGTCGTGGTCGGGGTGCTCAACCGGACGCTGCTGCTCAGCCTGGTCACCAACTCGATCTCGCTCTGGGTGATCGTCGTCGGCCTGGTGTTCTATGCCGTGCTCTGGATCTTCACCACGTTCGACACCCTGCGCCTGGTGCGCCTGGTGCGCGTCGCGCCGTCGGCACGGGGATTCGTCGCCGGGGTCAGCGTCGTCGCGCTCGCCGTCACCGCAGGGGGCGCGGGATTCGCCGCCGCCAACGCCGTCTCGGCGATCGGCGTGCTCGAGCAGGTGTTCTCCGGGGGCGAGGTCGCGGCCCCGGTCGAGGGGCGCTACAACATCCTGTTGCTCGGCGGCGATGCCGGCCCCGACCGGCTCGGAATGCGCCCCGACAGCATCTCGGTGGTGAGCATCGATGCCGAGACCGGCGAGGCCGTCATCTTCGGGATCCCGCGCAACCTCGAGCGCGCGACCTTCGTCGAGGGGTCCCCGCTCTACGGCCCGTTCCCGAACGGCTACGACTGCGGCGACGACTGCCTGGTGAGCTACCTCTACACCTACGGCGAGGAGCACCCCGACCTCTTCCCGGATGCCGGCCAGATCGGCAGTGCACCCGGGATCGAGGCCACCCGGGACGCCGTCGAGGGGATCCTGGGGCTGACGCTGCAGTACTACGTGCTCATCGACATGCAGGGATTCGACGACCTCATCGACGCCCTCGGCGGGATCACGCTCGAGATCCCCGAACGGGTGCCGTACGGGCCCAACACGTACGGCGACGGGTCCCCGGCGCCGCCCGAGGGGTACATCGAGGCGGGTACCCGCCATCTCGGCGGATACCTGGCGCTCTGGTACGCGCGCTCGCGGTACGGCACCAACGACTACATCCGCATGGAGCGCCAGCGCCAGGTGCAGGAGGCCATGCTGCGCCAGTTCGAGCCGGGCAACATCGTGCTGAAGTTCCAGGCCGTCGCCGCGGCGGGGGCGCAGGTGGTGTCGACGGACATCCCGCAGCCGATGCTGTCGCACTTCGTCGAGTTGGGCGCCAAGACGCGGGAGCTGCCCATCGAGAAGCTGAACTTCGTGCCGCCCGAGTTCGACGAGGTGAACCCCGACTTCGACTACATCAGGTCGCGGGTCGATGAGCTGGTCGCCGCGCCAGCTGCTGATTGAGTAGCGCCGGAGGCGCGTGTCGAGCTGATTGAGTAGCGCCGGAGGCGCGTGTCGAAATCAGCGGGTCTCGATACGCCGCTGCGCGGCTACTCGACCACCGAGTTCTGCCGGAGGCGCGTGTCGAGCTGATTGAGTAGCGCCGGAGGCGCTTGTCGAAATCTGCGGGTCTCGATACGCGGCTGCGCCCGCTACTCGACCACCGGGGTCAGAGGTCGGCGTGCAGCTGCCAGACCTTCTCGGCCGAGTCGCGCCAGCTGAAGGCGTGCGAACGATCCTCCGCCGCGGTGCCGAGCGACGCGCGCAGCTTCGGGTCCGCCAGCAGGGTCGCGATCGCCTCGCCGAGGCGGGCGGGGAAGCTGTCCTCGTCGGCGCGCGGCACCGCGTAGCCCGCCTCGGCCGCCACCTCGACGAGCGCGGGGGAGTCGGAGTGCACGACCGGCCGCCCGAACGCGAACGCGTCGAGCATCGCCAGGCCGAACCCCTCCTCGATGCTCGGCTGGGCGACGACCGTGGCCCCGGCGACGATCGCCGAGAGGTCCTCCGCCGAGAGCCGGTCGCAGGAACGCACCCGCTCCGGGTCGACACCGGCGTCCTTCGCGATCTCGCGCAGCTCCGGCTCGACGGCGGTGCCCGCTCCCACGATGATCAGCGGGACGTTGCCGGTGCCCTTGTCGGCAAGCCCCCGGATGAGCGGCTCGAGCCCCTTGCGCGGCTCCCATCCGGCGATCGAGAGCAGGTACTGATCGGGCAGGCCGTGCGCGCGGCGCCGGGCCGTGGCATCCGGGACCCAGGCGAGCTCCGAGGACGGGGCGCCCCCGATCACCCGGATGCGGCCCGACAGGGACAGGTGATCCGAGATCTCGTCGGCGACGGCGTGGGTCGGGACGACGACAGCGTCCGCGTACCGCTCGGCGCGCTTGCCCATCGTGCGGCACCATCCGGCATAGCGGCCGGGCAGCAGGTCGGGGCGGGTCCAGGCGATCGCATCATGGATCGTGACGACCGTCTGGCTGCCCGCGTCGGCGAACCGGTCGTGCTTGTGCAGGGGGGCCAGCAGGCTCGTGCCGTGCACGATGCCGGTTCCGGGCAGGCGGGTGAAGCCGTGCGCCCAGGCCGCCGACAGCTCGCGGCGCGCCAGCGGGCTCTTGTACAGGCCGCGCAGACCCGGCAGACGCTGCTCGAGATCGACGTAGTCGGGTTCGGGCGAGGCCGAGACGATGCCCGACACGTTCGATCCGCGCGGCGCGGTGCGGATCAGCTCGCGGGTCAGTTCTTCCGCGTACCGGCCGATGCCGCCCGAGCCCGGGGCGATGATGTCGTCGACGATGACCCGCAGTGTGCTCATGCGTTCAGGGCCTTCAGCTCGGGGTCGAAGACGCCGGCCTTGAACGCGGCGTCGAGGGCGGCGCGCCACGGACGCGGGGTGTCGAGGGCGGCCTTCGTCCAGGCGCCGTGGGCGAGGACCGAGTACGCGGGGCGCGGGGCCGGCCGCGGGAACGACGCGGCATCCGTCGGCAGGACGCGTTCGGCATCCAGGCCCGCGTTCTCGAACACGGCACGCGCGAAGGTGAACCAGCTCGCGCTCTCGCCCGACGTGCCGTGGTAGATGCCCGGGGCGGCCCCGGCATCGACGAGGGCGGTGATCCATCCGGCGAGATCGGCCGTCCAGGTCGGCTGGCCCAGCTGGTCGGTCACGACCGACACCGTATCGCGCTCGGCAGCGAGCCTGAGCATCGTGCGGGGGAAGTTGCCGCCGCCCGCACCGTACAGCCAGGCCGTGCGCACGATGTAGGCCTCGGGGTGCGCGGCAAGCACGCGCTGCTCGCCCTCGGCCTTGGTGCGGCCGTAGACGCCGAGCGGGCTGCGGGGGGCATCCTCGCGGTAGGGCTCGTCAGCGGATCCGTCGAACACGTAGTCGGTGGAGAGGTGCACGAGCCGGGCGCCCGCCGCGGCGGCCGCGCGTGCCACGTTCTCGGCGCCGACCGCGTTCAGGGCGTGCGCCTCGTCCTCGTGGGACTCGGCCTCGTCGACGGCGGTGTACGCGGCGGCGTTGACGACCACCTCGACGCCGTCCGCGGCCTCGGCGACCGCCGCCGCATCCCGGATGTCGACCTCGGCGCTCGGCGGCGCGACGTACTCTTTCTCGCGCAGCAGGGCGCGCAGATCCGAGCCCAGCATGCCGCCGCCGCCGAGGATCAGGTACCGCGCCTTCGCCGGCATCAGGCGATCGCCGCGCGTTCTCTCAGGGGCTCCCACCAGGCCCGGTTGTCGCGGTACCACTGCACGACGTCGGCCAGTCCCTGCGCGAACGGCACCCGCGGCTCGTACCCGAGCTCGCTGCGGATCTTGCCGATGTCGACCGAGTACCGCAGGTCGTGGCCCTTGCGGTCCTCGACCTGGTCGACGTAGGACCAGTCCCGGCCGGTGGCGTCGAGCAGCTGCTGGGTCAGCTCGCGGTTGGTGAGCTCGGTGCCGCCGCCGATGTTGTAGATCTCTCCGGCGCGGCCGTCGGTCGCGACCAGGGCGATGCCGCGGGTGTGGTCATCGACGTGCAGCCAGTCGCGGACGTTCTCGCCGGTGCCGTACAGCGGCACGTGCCGGTCGTCGATGAGGTTCGTGACGAACAGCGGGATCAGCTTCTCGGGGAAGTGATAGGGGCCGTAGTTGTTCGAGCACCGGGTGATCGAGAGGTTCATGCCGTGCGTGCGGTGGTAGCTGCGGGCGAGGAGGTCGCTGCCTGCCTTGCTGGCGGAGTACGGGGAGTTGGGCTCGAGGGGCCGTGTCTCGTCCCACGAGCCTTCGGCGATCGAGCCGTAGACCTCGTCGGTGCTGACGTGCACGAACCGGGCGATGCCGGCACGCAGGCTCGCGTCGAGCAGCCGTTGCGTGCCGACGACGTTGGTGTCGACGAACGGGCCGGAATCGCGCACCGACCGGTCGACATGGGATTCCGCGGCGAAATGCACGACGGTGTCGGCGGTGGGCAGCACCTCGTCGAGCAGGGCGCTGTCGCGGATGTCGCCGTGCACGAACGAGTACCGCGGGTTCTCGGCGACCGGCGCCAGATTCGCCAGGTTGCCCGAGTAGGTCAGGGCGTCGAGCACGACGACCTCGGCGCCCTCGAGACCGGGGTAGGCGTCCTCCAGCGTGCGGCGCACGAAGTTCGAGCCGATGAAGCCGGCGCCACCGGTGACGAGGATTCTCACCAGGGAAGTCTATTCGGGCAGCAGAGACGACCGGACCAGATGCACGATGCGCTCCCGGCCGTCCGGCCGGTACCCGGCGTTGCGCCAGGCGCGCTGGACGCGCACGTTCTCGGCCTGGGTCGAGATCACGATCTCGGTCGCACCGCTCGCGCGCGCCACCTCATGGACCGCGTGCAGCAGATGCGCGTACCGTCCCGCCCCGCGCTCGGACTCGATCACCCCCGCCAGGTCGACGCGCGCCGGCGAGGAGCCGGCACCGAGCACGGCGACGGCGATGGGAGTGCCTGCCCGGCGCAGCACCACCGCGCTGCCGCCTGCGGACAGGGTGGTGCTCGCCCACTGGGCGTAGCCCTCCGCGACGGCCGACGGATCCAGCAGCGGGTTCGCGGCGTAGTGGTTGCGGTAGCCGACGAAGATCTCGCGCACCAGTCCCGTGACCACTGCGGCATCGCTCTCGCGCTCGGCGCCGAGCTCGGGGTGCTCCGGCGGCCGGGTGAGCCCGGACAGGCCGCCGCGCCAGGTGACGACGAGCCCCGCGTCGAGGGCGTGGTATCCCGCGGGCCGGGGCGGTGTCGCACCCTCCGGCAGCCGGACGATGACGACGTCGGGGTCGAGCCGCGCCAGCCCGGCCGGGTCGAGCACCGCGCCGTCGAGCCGGGCGATGCGCAGGCCGAACCGCGCGGACTCCGCGGGGCTCGGCCGCACCGCGCTCACCGCGCGGCGACCCGGAAGTCGGTCACGGCATCCCGCACCCGGTCCACCTGCTCGTCGCTGAGCGCCGGCCAGAGCGGCAGCCGCACGAGCCGCGCGGCGAACGACGTGGCCCGGGCGACGTCGCCCGAGGTACGGCCGAACCGCATCCCGCCGGGGCTGTCGTGCAGGGGCACGTAGTGAAAGGTGGCGAGGATGCCGCGCTCGCGGAGGTGGGCGAGCATCACCGGCCGGTCCGCCGCATCCGGGACCTGCAGGAAGAAGATGTGCGCGGGGTGCTCGTGCTGCGGGCCGGGTGACATCAGCTGCACCCCCTGCGAGTCCGCCCACGCGTCGAGCCCCGTGCGGTAGGCCGTCCACACCCGGTGCCGTTCGCGCTGGATGGCGTCGAACTCCTCCAGTTGCGCGGTGAGCACGGCCGCCGACAGTTCGCTCATCGAGTACCCCGAGCCGACGTCGAGCAGCGTGTACCTGTCGACCTCGCCGCGCAGGAAGCGCGAGCGGTCGGTGCCCTTCTGCCGGACGACCTGCGCGCGCTCCCACAGGTCGGCGCGATTGACGATCAGCGCACCGCCCTCGCCGCTGTGCACGTTCTTGGTGTCGTGGAAGCTCTGGATGGCCAGGTCGCCCCGGGTTCCGAGCACGATCCCGTCGGTGCGGGCGCCGAGACCGTGCGCGTCGTCCTCGATGACGGGCAGGCCGTGCGCATCGGCGATGGCGCGGATGGCGCCCATGTCGACCCCGACCCCCGCGTAGTTCATCACCGAGATCGCCCGGGTGCGCTCGGTGATCGCGGCGGCGATCGCCGCGGGGTCGATGTTGCCGTCCCGGTCGTCGCTGTCGACGAACACCGGCGTCGCTCCGACCAGCGCGACGGCCGTCGCCGCCGAGGCGAACGTGTAGGTCGGGACGATGACCTCGTCGCCCGCGCCGACCCCGAGCAGGATGCTGCAGATCTCGAGAGCGTCCGATCCGGTCGAGGTCAGCAGGATCCGTTCGTGCCCGATGATCCCGGCCAGCAGCGCCGTGGCCCGCCGGGTGAACTCCCCGTCGCCGTGGACGTGCCCGGAGGTCAGCACCGCGTCCAGGTAGTCCAGTTCGCGGGCGCTTCTGTAGGGTGTGCAGAACACGACGTGCTCGGGGGTCACGCCGTCATCCTGGCACCACAGAGGGATCCCGCGCGATGGTCAGATCAGCCGGAAAACCCGCGCCCGACACGGTCGCGCAGGCGGCCCGCTATTACCTCGTCGCCGCAGCCGTCGCGGTGGGCTATCTGACCGTCTACGGCGGGGTCCTTCTCACCGGCCTCGGCTACCCGTTCGCGATCGCCCTCGCCCAGGTCGTGACCATCTCCTGGGCCTTCCCGGTGTACCGCTCTTTCGTGTTCCGCTGGCCGGGGAGCGCCTGGAGCGCGTTCCCGCGATTCCTCGCCGTCTGGGCCGGCGGCCTCATCGCCGGGGTGATCGCGACCCCGGCCCTGATCGAGTTCGGTGGCGTCGCCGCGTTCCCCGCGCAGGTGATCACCATGGTCGCCGTGAGCGTGGCGTCCTTCCTGCTGCACCGCGCCGTCACCTTCGGGCAGAGAGGGTCCTGATGCTGCTCAGCGTCGTCATCCCGTGCTACCGCTCGGAGGACACCCTCGATGCGGTGGCCACCGAGACCCTCGAGGCGCTGAGCGGCCTCGCCGCGGCGTCGGATGCGGAGCTCGTCCTGGTCGTGGACGGCAGCCCCGACGACACCGGCGCGGTGGCCGACCGGATCGCCGCCGCCGACCGCCGGGTCGTCGTCGTGCACCTGCCGGCGAACGGGGGTCAGCATCCCGCCCTGCTGGCGGGGATCGGGGTGGCCCGCGGCGAGCTCATCGTGACGATGGACGACGACGGCCAGCATCGGGCGGGCGACATCGCCGCACTGATCGAGCCGCTGCAGCGCGACCCGGACGTCGACGTGGTCTACGCGGTGCCGCGCCCCGGCGCCCACGGACGGGCGCGGTCCTTCGCCTCGACGGCGGTGAAGCGCCTGCTGCGTCTCGCCGGCGTGCGGCACGCGGAATGGGTGGGGGCGTTCCGTGCCTTCCGCAGCACCCTGCGACCCGCGCTGCAGCCCGGCGGCGGCCTGATCAATCTCGATGGGATGCTGGCCGCAGCGACCGGGCGGATCACGGCGGTCCCGGTGGCGGCGGCGCCCCGCCGGGCGGGACGCTCGACCTACACGACGGCGGGGCTGATGCGGCACGCGGGCGCGATGCTCACCGGGTACGGCGCGCACCGCCTGCCCGACGGTCAGACCCTGCGCTCGGCATGGCTGGCGATCGCCGGCATCGCCGGGCTCGCGCTCGTCGCCTGGGGACCGGCGCTGCTCGTGCCGGACGCCCGGATCTGCGACGACTGGTGGCCGCTGCCGCAGCTCTACCCCGACATGGGGTTGCCCTGGCTGACGCCGCCGGCTCTGGTGCTCGACGCCATCGGCCCCGTCGCGTTCAAGGTCGTGTCCTTTGTGGCGACGGTGATCACCGGCTGGACGGTGCTGCGGATCACCCGGCGCGGACTGGGGCTGGCTGCTGCCGAGCGCTGGCTGCTGGCCGCCCTCATCACCGTGCTGCCGTTCGCGGCCGGACGGGTCGGCATCGACGTGCTCTGGACCTACACCGTCAGCCTCGCCGTGTTCGCGCTCGCCTGGCTCGTGCTGGTCGACGGGCAGCGCGATGCGCTCGGGCGGCCGTCGTGGGGACGGGTGGCCGCGTCGACCCTGCTCTTCCTGGCGAGTTTCACGACCGGGTCGCTGCTGGTGTTCTTCGCGCTGCCGATGGGGCACGCGCTCCTGCTGGCGACCGCCCGCCGCCGGCCCCTGCTGCCGGTCATCCTGCGGTTCGCGCTGCGGCACCTCCCCCTGCTGATCGCCCCCGTGGCGTTCTGGGTGCTGCGACCGCGCCTGTTCCCGAGCTTCGGCATCTGGGCCGACTACAACCGGTTCGCGCCCTGGTACACGCCGCTTCCGATCTGGGCGCGCGTCACGCTCGTCGTGCTCGCCGCCCTCGCGGTCGCCCTGACCGCCGTTCTGGCGACGGCGCCGCGCGGCGGGGGCTTCCGGCACGCGCGGATGAGCGCGGGCCTCGCCGTCGGCATCTCGATCGCCGGTGCGGGGGCCGGGGTGTTCCTCACGCGCGAGCGGGATGCGGCGGCCGCCTTCCTCATCGCCGGCCTGATGGTGGTCGCCGGGACCATGATCGCGGGCTGGGCGCTGGCCGGCGCGCGCGCCCCCGAGCGGACGCGCGACCCGCTGCGCACCGCGGCGGCCGGGCTCGGCGCCTTCGGGCTGGGCATGCTGCCGTATGCGGTGGTCGGCAAGCTGCCCGCCTTCGCCGACCTGCACAGCAGGCACCAGATGCTGCTGCCGGTCGGGGTCGCCATCGTGATCCTCGCCGCCCTGCGCATCCTGCGCGGGAGGCGGACGGTCCTCGTCGCCGGGGCGGCGGTCACCGCCGCCGCGACCCTGCTCTCGGCTCAGCTCTCGCTCGAACTGGTCGCCGATGCGCGCAAGCAGGAGCAGATCATCGCGGGTCTCGCGGCGGAGCCGGCCACCGCATCCGCCGGCACCATCGTTCTCGACGATCGCACGGTCGAGTGGAACCTCGAGGGGCGCACCCCTCCCTATTACGAGGTGACCGCCTGGGTCGGCCTCGCGACCGGCGAACCCGGCCGGTTCGGGGTCGCGCTCTCGCGCGTGCCGCGCCTGCTCGAGGGTCGCGACGACGCGGCGATGCGACGCTTCGGCATCGGCTACGACCCCGCAGCTCCCGTCGCCGTGGCCGTCGTCACCCCGCGCCCGGGGGCGAACTGGTGGACGCTCGTGCTCGGCCGGCCGGCACTCGAGGTCGCGGTCACCCGATCGGCATCCGGCCTGGGCGGATAGACTCCCGGTCGTGCAGTCGAGGCCCCTCAGCATCCCCGGTGCCGTCGAGTTCACCCCGGATCAGCACGGCGACGACCGCGGCGTCTTCTTCGAGCACTACCGGTTCGAACCCCTCGAGCAGGCGCTCGGCCACCCGTTCACGGTCCGCCAGGGCAACACCTCGGTGTCCAAGCGCGGAACCGTGCGCGGAATCCACTACGCGCTGGTTCCGCCGGGCCAGGCCAAGTACGTGACGGCGCTCAGCGGCGCCGTGCTCGACTACGTCATCGACCTGCGGGTGGGCTCTCCCACGTTCGGCACCTGGGATTCGGTGCGCCTGGATGACGTGGACCGTCGCGCCATCTACCTCGCCGAGGGACTGGGGCACTGCTTCGTCGCCCTCACCGAGGGCGCCGTGGTCAGCTACCTCGTCTCCCAGGTGTACAACCCCTCCCGCGAGCTCGGCATCTCGCCGAGCGACCCCGACATCGCACTGGCGTTCCCGGCCGAGGCAGGCGAGCCGCTGCTGTCGCCGAAAGACCTGGCGGCGCCGAGCCTCCAGCAAGCGCTCGAGCAGGGCCTGCTCCCCTCGTACGAGGAGTGCATCGCGTACGAGAGGACCCTGGCGTGAAGGGCATCATCCTGGCCGGCGGTTCCGGCACCCGGCTCTGGCCGATCACCAAGGGCATCTCGAAGCAGCTGATGCCGATCTTCGACAAGCCGATGATCTACTACCCGCTGTCGACACTGATGATGGCCGACATCCGCGAGGTGCTCGTCATCACCACGCCCGAGTACGGCGGCCAGTTCCGCGCGCTGCTCGGCGACGGATACGAGCTGGGGATGTCGATCAGCTACGCCGAGCAGCCCTCGCCCGACGGCCTCGCCCAGGCGTTCCTCATCGGCGAGGAGTTCATCGGCGAGGATTCCGTGGCCCTGGTGCTGGGCGACAACATCTTCCACGGCGGCGGGCTCGGGTCGCAGCTGCGGCAGTACCGCGACATCGACGGTGGGCTGATCTTCGCGTACCAGGTCGCGAATCCGGAGGCGTACGGCGTCGTCGAGTTCGACGACGACATGGTGGCGGTGTCGATCGAAGAGAAGCCGGCCGCGCCGAAGAGCTCGTATGCGGTGCCGGGACTCTACTTCTACGACAACGCGGTGGTCGAGATCGCCCGCAACGTCCAGCCGAGTGACCGCGGCGAACTCGAGATCTCGACGGTCAACGAACGCTACCTGCAGGCCGGCAAGCTCCAGGTGCACGTGCTCGACCGCGGGACCGCCTGGCTCGACACCGGAACCATCGAGTCGATGATGCAGGCCTCGGAGTACGTCCGGGTCATCGAAGACCGGCAGGGCATCAAGATCGGCTGCATCGAGGAGATCGCCTGGCGCGCCGGCTGGATCGACGACGCCCAGCTCGCGGCCCTCGCGGCGCCGCTGGCCAAGAGCGGCTACGGGGTCTACCTGCAGCGCCTGCTCGACCGGGCCTAGAGCGGCGCGGTCCCGTCGCGCCGGAGACGGCGCGTGATGGCGCGGGAGCGCAGGTTCAGGGCGACACGGAGGGTGAGGCGCACCGGCCAGAGCCACCAGCCGGCGTACTTCTTCGACAGGAAGCGCCGGGCGCTCTGGTGGTGGGCCTGGACCATGCGCGCCGATTCTCCGCCGGTGGAGTGCGCCCCCACGTGCGTCACGCGGGCCGCGGGCTGGTACACGTTGCGATAGCCCGCCTTGCCGAGGCGGTACCCGAGATCGACGTCCTCGAAGTACATGAAGTACCCGTCGTCGAACCCGCCGATCTCATCGAACGCGCTGCGTCTCACCAGCAGGCACGAGCCCGACAGCCACCCGGCGTCGCGCGACTCGTCACTCGGGTCGCTCTCGCGCCGGTAGGCCAGGGTCCACGGGTTGCGTTGCCAGAGGTTGACGAACAGCGCGTGCCCGACCCCGGTGCGCAGCGACGGGACGGCACGCGCCGACGGGTAGACCGAGCCGTCCGGGTTGAGGACGGCGGGGCCGGCTGCGCCGATCGCGGGGTCGGAGGCCGCGTGCTGAAGGAGCGCGTCGATCGCGCCGGGGGCGAGCACGACATCCGGATTGCTGATCAGCACCCAGTCCACCTCGTCCGGGAGGGCGGCGACCCCCGCGTTCACGGCCCCGCCGTATCCGGGGTTCGCGGGCATCGGGACGTAGGCCGCGCCGTGGGAGGCGGCCAGTCGCGACGCATCGGCGTTCGAGCCGGGCGCGTTGTCGACCACCACGACGGGTGCGGGGCCGGTGACGGCCGCGGGGATGGAGGCGAGGAATCCGCCGAGCACGCGGTTGGAGCGGTAGGCGACCGTCACGATCCCCACCGACGGTCCGCGGCTGCTGTTGGCCATGGTGAGTTCGATCCTAGCCACGCCGCTCGCCCTAGGCTGGCGGCGTGAGGATCAGCGTCGCGCTCTGCACGCACGACGGTGCGGGGTTCGTCGAGCAGCAGGTCCGCAGCATCCTGACCCAGGACCCCCGCCCCGACGAGCTCGTGCTGGGCGACGACGCCTCGCGCGACGACACCGTCGCGATCGTGGAGCGCCTGGCGGGGGAGCATCCGGGCACGACGCTCGTCGTGCGCCGGCATGACCCGCCGCTCGGCGTGGCGGCCAACTTCGCCGACGCGACGGCACACGCCACCGGCGACATCGTGGTGCTGAGCGACCAGGACGACGTCTGGCTTCCCGGCAAGCTCGCGGCGCTGCGCGACGCGTTCGCGGCCGACCCCGAGGTGCTCCTGGTGCACAGCGACGCGCGGCTGGTCGGCGCCGACGGCCTCCCGCTCGGTCGGAACCTGCTCGACGCGCTGGAGGCGAGTCCGGCCGAGCGCTCCGGTCTCGCCGGGGGCGGCGGATTCGAGGTGCTGCTGCGGCGCAACCTGGTGACCGGCATGACGGCGGCGATCCGGCGCGAGCTGGCGGACTTCGCATTTCCGGTCGGGGAGGGGTGGATCCACGACGAGTGGCTGGCGGCGATCGCGGCCGCGACCGGTCGCATCCGCCTGCTGCCCGTCGCGCTCGCCGATTACCGCCAGCACGGCGGCAACCAGATCGGCGCGCGGCGGCTCACCCGGCGCGAGCAGCTGGCGCGGTTGCGCGAGCCGCGCGAGCCGCGGGCGAGCAGGCAGCTCGAACGCGCCGAGAGCTACGTCGCCGCGCTCGAGCGGCTGGGGGAGCGGGTTCCCGCCGACCGGCTCGCTGCGGCGCGGGCGCGGGTAGCGCACCGCCGACGGCGCCGCGACCTGCCGCAGAACCGGATCGCGCGGGCGCCCCGGGTGTTGTTCCGCGCCGCGCTCGGGGAGTATTCGCGCTTCAGCTACGGCCTGCGCGACGTGCTCCGAGACCTCCTGCAACCTCCCAGTCAGGCCGGACTACGCTGATCCGGTGACGAACGTACTGGTCGTGACCAGTGACCCCATCGGGCCCAAGATGGCAGGTCCCGCGATCCGCAGCTGGAACATCGCGCTCGTCCTCTCGGCAGAGCACGCGGTGCGCCTGGTGACCACCTCGATCCTCGACGCGCAGACCGCCCCGTTCGAGCAGTTCCTGGTCCCGCCCGGCCGGCATCGCGCGTTCGCCAAGCTGGAGCGCTGGGCGGATGTCATCATCTTCCAGGGTCACGCGATGTCGATGTTCCGGCCGCTCCGGCGCTCGCGCAAGATCCTGGTCGCCGACATCTACGACCCCATGCACGTCGAGCAGCTCGAGCAGGCGCGCGACAAGCCGTTCGCCGAATACAAGCGCATCGTCGCCGACCGCGTCGAGCTGCTCAACGAGCAGCTGCTGCGCGCCGATTTCCTGATGGCGGCCTCCGACCGGCAGCGCCTCTTCTACCTGGGTCAACTCGCGGCCCTCGGGCGACTGAACCCGCACACCTACGGCGACGAGCCCGATCTGAAACGGCTGCTGCGGATCGTGCCGTTCGGGCTGCCCACCGACGATCCCGTGCATCACGCCCGCGTGCTCAAGGGCGTCCACCCGGGCATCGGAGCCGACGACAAGGTGATCATCTGGGGCGGCGGGCTGTACAGCTGGTTCGATCCGCTGACCTTGATCCGCGCGGTCGCGCAGTTGCATCGCACGCGACCGAGCGTCCGGCTGTTCTTCCAGGGCACGAAGCATCCCGGCGTCGACGAGATGCCGATCGTCGAGCAGTCCCGTGAGCTGGCGCGCAGCCTCGGGGTTCTCGACACCGCGGTGTTCTTCAACGAGACCTGGGTGCCGTACGAGGACCGCCAGAACTACCTGATGGACGCCGATGTCGGTGTCAGCACCCACGGGTTCCACCTCGAGACCACCCTCGCGTTCCGCACCCGGATCCTGGACTACCTGTGGACGTCGCTGCCGATGGTGGCGACCAAGGGCGACAGCTTCGGCGAGCTGATCAGACGCGAACAGCTCGGCGTCGCCGTTCCCCCCGAGGACATCGACGCCCTCGCCGACGCCCTCGAGCTGGTGCTGTTCGACGACGACTTCGCGGCACGCGCCCGGGAGAACGTGCAGCGTGTGCGCGAGCGGTTCCGCTGGGAGACGGTGCTGCAGCCGCTCGTGGACTACGTCCGCGAGCCGTGGCACGCGCCCGACCGCAGGATGATCGAGCGCGAGAGCGTCGTGCAGTTGCGGCTGGTCAAGCACTACGGCGTGCTGCACGACCTGCGCAGGGTCGTGCACTACCTCCGTGAGGGCGGCATCGCCGGGGTGAGCCGGAAGATCCGCGACCGGCTGACGACGCGTCCGCGGCGGGTCGACGTGGGCCAGCCCGCCGGGACCACCGGGCTGACCGGCCCGATCAAGCGCATCGACCGGTAGCGGCTACTCTGAACGGGTGATCCGCGCCGCCCGAGAGACGTTCTCTCTGCTCACCCCGCGCGAGCGGATGATCTACGTGGTGATCGTCGGCGCGCGTGCCCTCGTCGGGTTCCTCGACGTGCTCGGCATCCTGCTGGTCGGCGTCGTGGCCGCGCTCGGCGCCACCCAGTTCACCGGCGGCAAGAGCCTGTCGTTCCTCGGCTTCACCCTGCCCGACCTCGACCACGCCGGCCTGCTGTGGCTGGTGGTCTTCGTGCTGCTGGTGTTCGTGGTGAAGGCGATCATCGCCATCGCCCTGTCGCGCCTGCTCACCGCGTTCATCGCCCGCATCGAGGCGCGCAACGCCCAGCAGCTCACGGCCCATCTGCTCGGCGGGACGCTCGAGAACGTCCGGCGCATGTCGAAGGCCGACTTCCAGTTCGCGCTCACCGAGTCCACGAAGTGGACGTTCACCGGGGTGCTCAACAACATCGCCAGCATCGTCGTCGAGGGCTTCCTGCTGCTGGTGGTCGCCGCCGCGTTCATCGTGGTGGATCCGGTGGTCGCCCTGTTCGCGCTGCTCTACTTCGCGCTGATCGTGATCGGCATGCAGGCCGGTATCGCGCGCATCCTGAAGCGCGCGGGTGAGGATGCCGCGGCCAGCACGGTCGAGACGGTCGGCTCGGTGAGCGACACGATCGACAGCTTCCGCGAGATCTCCGTGCTGGGTCGCGGCCGTCTCTACCTCGACCGGCTCGCCGCATCCCGCACCCGCCTGGCGCGCAGCAGCGCGACGCTGGCGTTCCTGGGCGGCATGCCCCGCTTCGTGATCGAGACGGCGCTGATCCTGGGCGTCGTGTTGTTCGTCGGTCAGCAGCTGCTGGCCAACCAGCTCGCCGACGGGCTCGCGACTCTCGGCGTCTTCCTCGGCGGCGCCGTCCGCATCATGGGGGCGATCCTGCCGCTGCAGACCGCGGTGGCGGCGCTCAAGGTCAACACCGAGCAGTCCTCCCGGGCGCGTGCCCTGCTGCGGGAGGTGCGTGCGGATGCGGCCGCGCGATCCGCGGACGACGTCACCGCCCAGCCCGCCCCGGCCGCCATTCCGCACGACGGCCCGCTCGGCATCGACCTCGACGACCTCGGCTACACCTACCCGGGCGAGAAGTCGGCCGCGCTCACGGGCGTGACCCTGACCATCGAGCCGGGCAGCTTCGTCGCGCTGGTCGGGCCGTCGGGGGCCGGCAAGAGCACGCTGGCCGAGGTGATCCTCGGGCTCGCGAGACCGACCTCGGGCACCGTGCGGATCGGCGGAACCGCACCGCTGGTGCTGCGCGCAGCGGCACCCGGAGCGGTGTCGTACGTCCCGCAGCGGCCGGGCATGGTCTCCGGCACGATCGCCGAGAACGTCGCCCTCGGCATCGAGGCCGACGAGATCGACCGCGATCGCGTCCGGGAGGTGCTCGGCTTCGCTCAGCTCTCCGACTTCATCGCGACGCTGCCGGATGGCATCGACACCAGCGTCGGCAAGCAGGCCGACGCGTTCAGCGGTGGCCAGATCCAGCGCATCGGGCTGGCCCGCGCGCTCTACTCCCAGCCGAGCCTGCTCGTGCTCGACGAGGCGACCAGCGGGCTCGACGCCGGGACCGAGTCGGTGATCAGCGAGAGCCTGCAGAAGCTGCGCGGCTCGACCACCCTGGTGGTCATCGCCCACCGGCTCTCGACCGTGCAGCACGCCGATGTGGTGTTCGTCGTCGAGGCGGGCCGCATCACCGCCTCGGGCGACTTCCCGACCGTGCGGCGGGATGTGCCGATGGTCGCGGAGTACGTCAAGCTCATGTCGTTCGACAAGGCGGCGACGTGAACCGGCTGCCGCCCGCCGCGCGCATCGCCCTGCTGCCGGCGCTGGCCCTGCTGGCCCTGCTCGCCTGGATGTTCGCCTCGCCGATCGGCGCCGGCGCCGACGACGACTTCCATCTGGTGAGCACCTGGTGCGCGAGTCCGGTCGCGGCCGAGTTCTGCGCCCCGACCGGCGACCCCGACACGCGCGACGTGCCCGACGATCTCGTCGAGGTCGCCTGCTTCGTCGGCAACCCGGAGCGCAGCGCCGCCTGCCAGGCGGAGTTGTGGGCCAGCGACACCCGCATCGACACCGATCGCGGCAACTGGGATCGCCAGTACCCGCCCGTCTACTACGCGGTGAACGGTCTGCTCGCGGGCGCCGACATACAGACCTCGGCGCTGCTCATGCGCCTGCTGACCGTCGTGCTGTTCCTCGGGCTGACGGTGGCGCTCTACGCGCTGCTGCCGGTGGCCCGGCGCCCCGCGCTGCTCTGGACCTGGGTGATCACCACCCTGCCCCTCGGGCTGTCGCTGTTCGGCTCGAACAACCCCAGCGCCTGGGCGATGATCGGCGTCGGGTCGGCGTTCTTCGCCCTGCTCGGCTACTTCGAGACCGTGGGGCGCACGCGGGTGGCGCTGGGTGCGCTGTTCGCGGCATCGGTGGTCATCGCTGCCGGATCGCGGGGCGATGCAGCGCTCTACGCCGGCTTCGCGATCGTGCTCGTGCTCGGGCTCACGGTGGTTCGCTCGCGGGCCTATCTGCTGCAGGCGATCCTGCCGCTGGCGATGGGCCTCGTCGCCCTGGCGTTCTTCCTGTCGGCCCGCCAGGTCAACAGCGGTCTCAACGGCTTCGCCGGTGGTGGCTCGGCTCCCGCCGGTCCGGGTGGCGGCGACCTCTCCGACAGCCTCACCGGGTTCGCTCTGCTGGCCTACAACCTGCTCAACGTCCCGTTCCTGTGGTCGGGGGTCCTCGGCACCTGGGGGCTCGGCTGGCTGGATGTCTCGCTTCCGTGGGTGGTGCCGCTCGGCATCATCGCGACGTTCGCGGCCGTCGGCTTCACCGGACTGGGGCTGAAGACCCGGCGCACCACGATCGCGGTGCTCGCGACGTTCGTGGTGCTGTGGGCCCTTCCGGTCTATGTGCTGCAGGCCGGGGGCGACGCGGTGGGCGAGCAGGTGCAGCCGCGGTACCTGTTCCCGCTGATCATCCTGCTCGCCGGGTTGCTCATGCTCACCCCGGCGGGGCGGGCGCTGCGCCTGGAACGGGTCCCGGCGCTGCTGGTGGCGACGGTCCTCACGGGCGCCCACTTCATCGCCCTGCACTTCGACATCCGCCGCTACGTCACCGGCATCGACGGCGCCGCGCCGAACCTCGACGCGGGCGCCGAGTGGTGGTGGACCGGGCCCCTCGGCCCCACGGCCGTGTGGCTGCTGGGCAGCGTCGCATACGGCGTGCTGATGTTCCTGATCGTCCCGCGCCTGGCCGCGGGACGGCCTCCGGCGCCGCTCTCCGCGGCCCCTCAGCGCGGCGGAGCGACCGCGGCCCTGTGACAGAATCGGGGGATGCCCACCCCGCTTTCCGGCCGGAACATCGCGCTGGTCACCCGCATCTACGGGCCAGAACCGGGGGCCGCGTCCTACCGGCTGGCAGCCCTCGCTCGGGCCATGCGCGACGCCGGTGCGGCCGTCCGGGTGCTGACCACCCGGCCGCCGCGGGCCTACCCGGGTGAGCCCGCCGGTCACGAGGGCATCGAGATCCGGCGGGCACCCGTGCTGCGCGATCGCAAGGACTACGTGCGCGGGTATCTGCAGTACGCCAGCTTCGATGTCCCGGCATTCTTCCGCGTGCTGTTCTCGCGCGGCCTCGACGGTGTCGTCGTCGAGCCGCCGCCGACGAGCGGGGTCGCGATGCGCCTCGCCTGCGGCATCCGCCGCATCCCGTACGTCTATTACCTGGCCGACATCTGGTCCGACGCCGTCGAGGCGATCGACGAGCCGGGGCTGGTCGCGCGTCTGCTGCGCCGCTTCGAGCTCTTCGCCCTGAACGGCGCGGCCACGGTGATCTCGGCCTCGCAGGAGTTCACCGACCGCGTCATCGAACTCGGGGTCCGCTCGCGGATCGTCACGCTCGGCAACGGCGCCGATGACACCCTGTTCACGCCGGAGGGCCCGCGCCGCGACCTCGGCCACCCGTACCTGGTGTACGCCGGCACGGCATCCGAGATGCACGGGGCCGACATCTTCATCGACGCCGTGGCACGGGTGCGCACCACCGACCCGGACGTGCAGGTGGTGTTCGTCGGCCAGGGCTCGGACCGCGACCTGCTGGAGGAGGCGGCGGCCCGCATCGCTCCCGGCGCCGTGCACTTCGAGCCCCGGCTCTCGCCGGAGGAGACGGCGGAATGGATCCGGGGAGCGGTCGCCACCCTCGCCAGCGTCCGGCCGGGAACCGCCTACCATCGCATGTTCCCGGTGAAGATGTACGCCTCGGTCGTGTGCGGGACCCGCGTGGTCTATGCCGGCACCGTGCCCGGCCGCACGTTCGCCGACGAGCCGGGCAACGGCTGGGGCGTCGACTACGACGTCGACCAGGTCGCCGAGGCGATGCGCGATGCGCTTGCCCACCCGGCGACCGAGGCAGAGCGTGCGAAACTGGCCCGCCGCGGCGCGGCGGAGTACTCGCTGCGCGCGGTGGCCGAGCGCGGGGTCGAGGCGATCGCGGCCGTCCTGCCTGCCCGCCGCATCCGCGAAGGAGCCGCACGCCGATGAGCCGCCCCCGCATCCTCTGCATCTCGCTCACCCCGATCGTGCGCGACTCGCGCGTGCTGCGGCAGCTCGCGATCCTGGCCGAGACCGCCGATGTCACCACCGTGGGGTTCGGGCCGAAGCCGGCCGGCGCCACCGAGCATCTCGAGATCCCCGAGTCGTACACGCTGCCGCAGACCGTCTCCGGGGTGATCGGTCTCACGTTGCGCCGCTACCGCGCGGTCGAGCTCGCCGCACCGGCCGTGAAGGCCGCGCGCGCCGCGATCGGGGATCGCCGTTTCGACATGGTGGTGGCGAACGAGGCGCGGGCCCTGCCGCTCGCGTTCGCGGTCGCCGGCGATGCGCCCGTGTGGGGCGACATGCACGAGTGGGCACCGGGCGAACGCACCCAGGTGCTGTCCTGGCGCCTGCTCATCGCCCCGTATATGCGGTGGGTGTGCCGGCAGTATCTGCCGCGGGCGGCCGCGGTGACCGCCGTCGCCGGGTCGATCGCCCGGCTCTATGACGAGCAGTTCGGCCTGCACACCGAACTGGTGCGCAACGCGAGCGCGTTCCGCGAGCTCGCTCCGTCCGCCCCGGTCGAGGGCCGCATCCGCCTGGTGCATAGCGGAGCGGCCGTGCCGGGTCGCAACATCGAGGCGCTGATCACCGGCACCATCGCAGCGGGCGATCGATTCACGCTCGACCTGTACCTGGTGCAGGCGGGCGACGGCGGGGCGTACTGGCGCAGCCTGCGGGCCCTCGCCGGGCGCTCGGACCGCATCACGTTCCACGATGCGGTGAAACCCGACGAGCTGGTGCCCGAGCTGAACAAGTACGACGTCGGGGTGTACAGCGTGCCGATGATCACCACCAACCACCGGTACATGCTGCCCAACAAGTTCTTCGACTTCGTGCAGGCCCGGCTCGCGCTGGTGTTCAGCCCGTCGGAGGAGATCGACGCCCTGATGGCCCGCTACGGCCTCGGCATCACCAGCGCCGACGCCTCGGCGGAGGCGCTCACCGCGGCCCTCGGGCAGCTCACGCCCGAGGCGGTCGCCGAGTACAAGAGGCACTCCGACGTGGCGGCCCGCGGCGAGCTCTCCGCCGCCGCCGACGAGGATGTGGTCAGGGGCATCGTCGCCCGTCTGCTCGGCTGAGACCCCCGCCGGGCGCCCGGGGACGACCCGGTATCCTCGACGGGTGAAGATCCTGAGCGTCGTCGGCGCCCGCCCGCAGTTCGTCAAACTCGCCCCCGTCTCGCACGCCCTCGCCGGCCGTGCCGAACACATCGTGGTGCACACCGGTCAGCACTACGACGAGCGACTGTCGGACGTGTTCTTCCGCGACCTCGACATCCCGCAGCCCGACGAGAACCTGGCCGTGGGCTCGGGCGGGCACGGCGTGCAGACCGGCGCGATGCTCGCCGGGCTCGAGCCCGTGTTCCAGAAGTACGCCCCCGACTGGGTGCTGGTCTACGGGGACACCAACTCCACGCTCGCCGCGGCGATCGATGCGGTCAAGCTGCACCTCCCCCTCGCGCATCTCGAGGCCGGGCTGCGCTCGTTCAACAAGCGCATGCCGGAGGAGCACAACCGGGTGCTCACCGACCACGCCTCCGACCTCTGCCTAGCCCCGACCGAGGTGGCGATGCGTCACCTCACCGACGAGGGGCTCGCCGCGCGCAGCCTGCTGGTCGGCGACGTCATGACCGATGTGCTGTACCGCGTGCGCGACCGGGTGATCGCCGACGGCACCGCAGCCCCCGCCGGCGTCGAGCCGGGCGCTTACTACGTCGCGACCCTGCACCGTCCCGACAACACCGACGACCCGGCGCGGCTCGGGGCGATCATCGCCGAACTCGGCCGGCTCGATCACCCGGTCCTGCTGCTCGTGCACCCGCGGCTGGCGCAGAAGGCGGCTGACCACGGCCTCGACCTGGCCACCGGTGCGATCCGCCCGATCGACCCGCTCGGCTACCCCGAGCTGATCGCCGCGGTGCTCGGCAGCGCCGGCGTCATCACCGACTCCGGCGGTCTGCAGAAAGAGGCCTTCCTGCTCCGCGTGCCCTGCACGACGATCCGGTCGGAGACCGAGTGGGTCGAGACCGTCGAGCTGGGCTGGAACGCCCTCGTCGACGCCGATCTGACGATCCTCGGCGCGACGGTGCAGCGGCCCGCGCCGGCACCGACCGACGCGGCACCGTACGGTGACGGGCACGCCGCCGAGCGCGTGGCGGATGCCCTGACCGCTTAGTCCTTCGGCGCGCGTTTCGCGGGCTTCCGCGTCGTCGCGCGCGCGGGAGCCTTCGCGGCCGGAGCCTTCGCCGTTGCCTTCGCGGCCGGAGCCGAGTCGATGAGACCGGCGAGGGCTGCCTGCAGGGCGAACTCGGGGACGGCGGCGACGAGTTCGTCGAACGTCCCGGAGGCCACGATGCGCCCGCCGCTGAGGAAGAAGATGCGGTCCGCGTCGCGGATCGTCGAAAGCCGGTGGGCGATGGTGATCAGGGTGACGGTGCCCTGCAGCTCGCGGATCGCGGCCGATACCGCGGCCTCGGTCGCGGTGTCGAGGGCGCTGGTGGCCTCGTCCATGACCAGCACGAGCGGCTGCGGGTAGAGCGCGCGGGCGATGCCCAGCCGCTGGCGCTGTCCCCCCGAGAGCGCGAGCCCGCGTTCGCCGACGGCCCCGTCGATGCCGGACTCGCGCGCGTCGACCAGCTCGAGCAGCTGCGCCTGCTTCAGGCTGGTGCGCACGCGGTCCCGGTCGATGTCGTCGGTCCAGCTGAGGGCGACGTTCTGGGCGATCGTCGAGTCGAACAGCGCCACGTCCTGCGGCACGTAGCCGACCCGGTCGCGCCACGCCGTGGTGAGTTCGCGCAGGTCGACGCCGTCGATCGAGATCGTGCCGGAGGTGGGTTCGATGAGCCCCAGGATCAGGTCGATGATCGTCGACTTGCCGGCCCCCGAGGACCCGACGAACGCCACGCTGGAACCGATCGGGATCCGGAAGCTCAGGTCCTGGACCGCGTCGGGGGCGTCGTCGGCGTACCGGAACGACACCGCGTCGAAGGTCATCGCCTCGGGGTGCTCGGCGAGGGGCCGGGATCCCCGGTCGGACAGGTGGGTCGACGCCGCCTCGACGGCCCGGATCTCGCGCACCACGGCCTCGGCGTGCGGCTGGTTCGCGGTCACCTGCGACACGACGGCCTGGAACCGGATGATGGAGGGGGCCATACGGAACCCGGCGAGCCCGAACACCGCGACGGCGAGCAGCGCTCCGGGCAGTTCGCCGGTCAGGTAGCCGGTGATGCCGACCAGCACGACACCGCCGATGATCCCGGCCTCGAGCACGTAGCGCGGGACCTGGCCGAGGAACTGGATGTTCGAACGCGCCCGCGTCGAGTGCCCGCGGTTGTCCTGCACGACGGCGGCGACCTCTTCGAGCTTGTTGCGCAGGGTCACCTCTTTGAGGGCGCCGATCATCTCGGTGACGAGCCGGACGCTGCGCACCGAGTAGTTCTGGTTGACCCGGCCGGCCTGGCGCGAGCGCCGGGTGACGACGAAGAACAGCACGCACCCGATCAGGGTCAGGTACAGGAACGCGACGAGTGCGAGCAGGGGCTGGGCGATCGCGAGCACGATCAGGATGGTCACGAAGTTCATGAACTCGCCCGGCAGCGTCGCCCCCGGCAGCAGGAAGTTCGAGATCGTGACCGAGACGCTCGTGTCGGTCAGGCGCACCAGCTCGGCGGAGTTGCGCCTCAGCCGCTCGACCCACGGGGCGTGGATGTAGCTCTCGAACAGCCGGGCGCCGATCGCCAGCTCGTACTTCGCGAACCGCCTCGTCGCACCCCAGAGCAGCGAGATCGCGAGAGCGCTCTTGCCGATGACGAGCGCGCAGACCAGGCCGACCAGCACCAGCAGTCCGGCATCGGAGACCTCGCCGATCAGCGGCAGATGCAGGGTTCCCCCGCTCAGCACCGGACCGGTGACGGCGGCGAGCAGCGCCAGCGCCGCGGCGTCGAGCAGCGACAGCGCAGCGAGCGTGACGGCGTAGACGATGAGGTAGCGGCTCGCCGAGCGCGGCATGACCGACAGCACCTCGCGGAAGAGCCCCAGCACCCCCGACATGGATCGTCGCGGACGTGCGGGGGTCGTGCTCACCCGACGAGTCTACGAGGTGCCCGTCGGCGGCAGTCCCCCCGCGGGACGTGGGAGACTGGGCTCATGCCGCGCACCTGGGTCGTCATCCCGATGTACAACGAGGGAAGCGTCATCGAAGGTGTCGTGCGCGATGTCCGCGCGGTGTTCCCCCACGTCGTCTGCGTCGACGACGGCTCCCGCGACGAGAGCGCCGCGGCAGCCCGGGCCGGCGGCGCCGTCGTCGTCGAGCACCCCATCAACATGGGCCAGGGCGCCGCGCTGCAGACCGGATTCGATTTCGCCCTCTCCGATCCCCTCATGACCTCGGTGGTCACCTTCGATGCCGACGGCCAGCACCAGGTGGCGGACGCACGGGGCATGGTCGAGAAGCTGTCGGCCGAGAAGCTGCAGGTGGTGATCGGCTCGCGCTTTCTCGACGACCGCACCGAGATGGCTCGCACCCGCCGCCTCGTGCTGCGCACTGCCGCGGCGTACACCCGCATGACGACGGGCATGGCGCTGACCGACGCGCACAACGGGCTGCGCGTTCTCGACCGCAGCCTGCTCGAGCGGGTGCGCCTCACCCAGAACCGCATGGCGCATGCCTCGGAGCTGATCGACGAGATCGGCAAGGCCAAGGTGGCCTGGGCCGAGTACCCGACGCACGTGATCTACACCGAGTACTCCAAGGCCAAGGGGCAGTCGCTGCTCAACTCCGTCAACATCCTCTTCGAGCTGATCTTCAGGTGACCCCATGACCATCGTCTTCCAGATCGCCGCCGTCCTGGCGGTCGCCGTCATCGCCTTCTTCGTGCTGCGCGGGGGCGGCGCGCGCCACCAGGCCGTGCGGCGCATCCTGCTGCTGTTGTTCGTCGCGGCGGTCGCCGTGTCGGTCTTCTTCCCGCAGCTGCTCACCTGGCTGGCACGCCTGGTCGGCATCGGCAGGGGTACCGACCTGCTGCTGTATGTGCTCGTCATCGTCTTCCTCGGCTACGCGACGACGACCTACCGCAAGTTCCGTCACATGGAGGACGACATCACCGAGCTGGCCAGGCGCGTCGCCCTGCTGCAGGCCGGACCGCCCCCCGCCGACGAGCAGCCCGCACCGCCGAAGCGCGCCGCCCGCAGCCGCAAGGGCCCCGGCGAGTAGCCTCCCCGTCTTCTGTTAAGGTCGAAGGCGTGTTGGTCGCCTTCGCGTACGCGTTCTCCCACCAGAAGACCTACGACGGAATCCTCGCCCTCGTCGCCAGCGGGCTGACGCCGGACGTGGTCGTCGCTCAGGACTTCAAGCAGCTGAAGGTGAAGCGCTCGCCGACCCGCGTGGGAGCCCAGGGCCTGACCTTCCCCACGGCGGAAGAATTGTGCGAGAGGTTCGGCATCGAGTACCTCAACCTCGATCACGACAGCCCCGAACTGGCCGCCACGCTGACCGAGCTGCAGCCGGAGGCGGGCATCATCCTCGGCGCCCGCATCCTGAAGCAGCCCGTCATCGAACCGTTCCACCAGGGGATCGTCAACCTGCACCCGGGCGTGCTGCCGCTGAACCGGGGCCTCGACAACCTCAAGTGGGCGATCCTGCGCGGCCTGCCGCAGGGCGTCACCAGTCACTTCATCGACACGGCGATCGACCGCGGGCGCTTCATCGACCAGCGCGTGATCGACGTGTACCCGGATGACTCGCTGCTCGACATCAACCTGCGCATCCAGAACACCGAGATGAACCTCATGACGGCATCGCTGCACGCCGCGGCGGGGCGCGAGATCTCGTCGTTCGAAACCCTCGGCGAGGGCGAGTACAACACGGCGATGGACCCCGAGGTCGACGAGCGCATGCTCGAGGCCTTCGAGGACTACAAGGCCCGGTACGCCGCCATCAAGGACGCCTACACCCCGCCCACCGTCTGAGCGGGCGCGGGCCTCAGCCCTTGCCGATGGCGCGGTAGGTCACTCCCGGCCACGCGTCGGCCGAGCTGATCCGCCTGCCGTCGACGAAGGTCCGGATGCCGGGCAGGTCGGCGGGGCCGAGCGCGCGGTACTCGGCATGGTCGGTCTGCACCACGACGGCGTCGATCGGCTCGCCCAGATGGTACGGCGTGAAACCGAACCCGGCGAGCTCGTCGTCGCTGTACAGCGGGTCGTGGACCAGCACCGTCGCGCCACGCGAGGTCAGCTCGGCGACCGCGTCGAACACCCCGGAGAAGGCGGTCTCTTTGACGCCGCCGCGGTACGCCGCGCCGAGCACGGCGACGCGCGCCCCGGCGAGCTCGCCGTGGGCGCCCTCGAGCAGACCCACCGTGTAGCCGGGCATGCCGGCGTTCTGCTGACGGGCGGCGCGCACGATGGTGGCGTCGGGGTCGTTCCAGAGGTACAGGCGCGGGTAGACCGGGATGCAGTGGCCGCCGACCGCGATGCCCGGCCGGTGGATGTGGCTGTAGGGCTGCGAGTTCGAGGCGTCGATCACCTGGTAGATATCGACGCCGTTGTCGCCGGCGTACTTGGCGAACTGGTTGGCCAGCCCGATGTTGACATCGCGATAGGTGGTCTCGGCGAGCTTGGCGAACTCGGAGGCCTCGGCCGAGCCGAGGTCCCAGACGCCGTTCGGCCGGTCGAGATCGGGACGGTCGTCGAAATCGAGCACGGCCTCGTAGAACTCGACGGCCTTCCGGGCGCCCTCCTCCGACAGTCCGCCGACGAGCTTGGGGTACTTGCGCAGGTCCTCGAAGACGCGGCCGGTCAGCACGCGCTCGGGCGAGAACACCAGGTGGAAGTCGGTCCCCTCGGTCAGGCCGGAGACCTCCTCGAGCATCGGCTTCCAGCGCGTGCGGGTCGTGCCGATGGGCAGGGTCGTCTCGTACGACACCAGGGTGCCGGGCGTGAGGTGCTCGCCGAGCGACCGGGTGGCGGCGTCCATCCAGCCGAAGTCGGGCAGGTCGTCCTTGTCGACGAACAGGGGGACCACCAGTACCACCGCGTCGGCGCCGGGCACCGCATCGGCGTAGTCGGTGGTGGCGCGCAGCTTGCCGGCCGGGACGAGCTCGGAGAGCTTGTCCTGCAGGTGCGCCTCGCCGGGGAACGGCTCGCGGCCGGCGTTGATCGTCTCGACGGCGCGGGCGTCGATGTCGACGCCGACGACATCGTGCCCCTTGGATGCGAACTGCACGGCGAGCGGGAGGCCGATCTTGCCGAGTGCGATGACAGCGATCTTCACGGGGAGTCCTTCGCGGAGATGGGGAATGCCACGCGACGGCGGGCACGACGTCCTAGTCTAAGCGGCCCCGGCATCCGGCACCGGCGCCCGCGCGATCAGGCGCCGGCGATCGCCGCGCGGAAGGTCTCGCGCTCGTGCTCGGCGTTCAGCACGGCGGCGGCCCGGTCGGACGCCTTCTTGAACCGGCGGATGTCATCGGCGGTGAGCGCGTTGAGACCGCGCGCGAGATCGGCGCCCGTCCAGCCCTCGATGACGACCCCGTTGCCGTGCTCGCCGACGACCTGCGCCATGCTGAGGCTCTCGCCCACCACCAGGCCGAGTCTGCCCTGGACGGCCTCGAACAGCTTGTTCGGCAGGGCGAGTCGGAGGTTCTCGGTCGCCGGCGGGTAGAACATGATTTCCAGGTCGTACCCGTTGATGGCGCCGGCCACCTCGTGGACGGTGACGGCGGGGACGAACTCGACGCGCGGGTTGCCGGTCGATGCCTCGCGCACCTGCTGGGCGGTCTTCTGCGAGCCGGTCAGCATGAACGTCATCGTGAACCGGTCGTCGAGATGCTCGAGCGCGTCGATGATCTGCTGTAGGCCGCGCTCCCACACGGCGCCGCCGTGGTACAGCAGCCGGATGCGGTCCGGGTCGACCGCGCCGGGCTTCTGAGAGACGGCGGGCGGCGCGTTGCGCACGACGAGGGGCCGGGTGAAGCCGAACTCGCGTTCGTACACGTCGGCGTAGGCGTCCGCGACGACGGTGCGCGTGGCGAAGTGCGGCGAGCCGATGTGCGCGCGAGACCAGCGGTAGTAGGGGTTCACGAGCCCCCGGCCGACGACGGTCGGCGCCAGCACCGGCGGGTGGTACTCGTGGATGTCGAGATGCACGTGCATGTCCGCCCGGTGCGGCCCGAAGGTGGTCTCGTCGTCGATCCAGGCGATCAGGTGGACGTCCTCGAACACGACGAGGCGGTACCGGCCGGATCGGATCGCCGCGACGGCCTCGCGCGGGATGCGGGACAGGCTGAGCAGGCGGAACCGGGAGCGGAAGCTGGGGTAGAGGTGGATCAGGGCCTTGATCGGCCGGGGTTTGGTCCAGGCGGGCTCGTCCACCATCTCGTAGTGGGTGCGCACGACGTCGCTCGGGTGCGGGCCGAGACCCAGCGTGTCGACGGTCCAGCCGTCGGCGGCCAGCCAGTCGATCTGCCGTCGCACGCGCGAGTCGCCCCGCACCTGCGACTGCGAGATGACGAGAGCCTCAGGCACCGGCCGCGCCGATCGCCGCGAAGAACATGCGCGCCTCGGCGTCGACGTTCAGGTCGTCGGCCGCCGTGTCGGCCGCGGCCTTGAAGCGCCGGACGTCGTCGGCCGTGACGGCGTTGAGGGCGCGCGCGAGGTCGGCCCCGGTCCAGCCCTCGACGACGACGCCCATGTCGTAGCGCCGCGTGATGCCGGCCATGTCGGGGCTCTCGCCCACGACGAGTCCGAGCCGGCCCTGGACCGCCTCGAACACCTTGTTGGGCAGGGCGTAGCGCAGGTTCTGGGTGAACGGGGGATAGAAGATGACCTCGAGGTCGTACGGGTTGACCGCACGGGCCACGTCGCGCACCCCGACCGGCGGGTGGAACTGCACCCGATCGCCGTACGGTTCGGCGCGGCGCCGGAGGTCCGCCACCAGCCGGGGCGAGCCGATGAGCATGAGGTGCAGGCTGAACCGCTCGTCGAGATGCTCCATCGCGTCGATCATCAGCTCGGGCGACCGGATCGCCTGCGCGCCGCCGTGGTGGAGGAGTCGGATGTCGCCGGCATCGACGTCGGAGGGCTGCTGCTCGACGAACTCGGGGCAGCTGCGTACGATCGCCGGGCGGGGGATTCCGATGGTCTCGACGTACAGATCCGCGATGCCGTCGGACACCGTCGACCGCGTGGTGAAGATCGGCGATCCGATGAATCCGGCGAGCCAATCGCGGTACCGCCGGAAGAACAGCTCATGCACGAGACCGCGGCGCTGGCTGAGCGAGTACTCGTGCAGGTCGAGGTGGCGGGTTCCGCCGGGGGCGAGCAGCCGCGACTCGACCTCGGCGAACCACGGCAGCAGTTCGACCTCGTTCATGATCGTGAGGTCGTAGCGCGCCGTCGCCTCGGACAGTTCACGGGGGATCGCGCCGCGCACGATCGCCTGGTAACGCAGGCGCCGGGGCAGCAGGGTGTTGGCCAGCAGGCGCTGCCAGAACGGCCGCAGCGGCATCTCGTAGTGCGCGCCGTCGGCCTCGGCGGAGGCCGGCCCGCGACCGAGGGTGTCGACGGTCCAGCCCGCCTCGCGAAGCCAGGTGATCTGGTAGAGGATCCGCGTGTCCTTGGCGATGTGGGAGTCGGACGCGACCAGCGCCCGGCGCGGTGTGCTCATCCCCGCGTCACCCGAGCCGGTACTGAAGCCCGTCGGCGACGAGCTTCTCGGCGATGAGGACGTTCTCGGCACCCTGCGCCAGCGTCACGATGCCGCTGGTGTCGCCGCTCAGCACGGCGTCGCGGAACGCCTCGTGCTCGGCGAGCAGCGGCTCCTTCTTCTGGATGGCGAAGCGCGTCACGTCGCCCTCGCTCACGCCGCGGAACGCGGACATGCCGGCCCACTCGGTGTGGAACACGCCGTTTTCGAAGTAGGTCAGATCGGCGGTCAGGGTGTCGGCCACGAGTGCCCCCTTCTCGCCGGTGACGATCGTGGTGCGCTCTTTGAACGGCGTCAGCCAGTTGACGGTGTGGGTGACGATGGTGCCCTTGCTCAGGGTGCCGACCGCCACGACCATGTCCTCGTGCTTACGTCCGCTCTGGAACGCGGTGCGCGCGTTCACGGTGACGTAGCTCTGCTGGCTGACCCAGGCAGTGAGGTCGATGTCGTGGGTCGCCAGGTCTTTGATGACGCCGACGTCGGCGATGCGGCCGGGGAACGGCCCCTGACGCCGGGTCGCGATCTGGTAGATGTCGCCGAGCAGCCCGTCCTCCAGCCGCGTGCGCATCGACTGCAGCGCCGGGTTGAAGCGCTCGATGTGCCCGACACCGCCGACCAGCCCCGCCGTCTCGAACAGGTCGACGAGTTCCTGGGAGGACTCCGCGTCGTGCGCCACCGGCTTCTCGATGAGCGCGTGGATGCCGCGGCCGGCCAGGACGCGGCCCATCTCGAGATGGTAGATGGTCGGGGTCGCCACGACGCAGTAGTCGACGCCGTCGAGGAAGGCCTCCAGGTCTTTCGACACCGGCTTGCCCTCGACCCGGTCGGGGACGTTGTCGGCGGGGTCGTAGACGCCCACGAACTCGACACCGCTGACGGATGCGAGCACCCGGCAGTGGTTCTTGCCCATCATGCCGAGCCCGAGGACCCCCGCGCGCAGCGTCATCAGCTGCCCGCCGCCGCGACCTTGTTGACGGCCTCGACGATGGTGGTCAGCTCGTCCTCGGTGAGCGAGGGGTAGACCGGAAGCGACAGCACCTGTGCGGCGACCTCCTCGGTGACCGGCAGATCGAGCGTGAGGCCGAACGAGGGCAGCCGGTGGATCGGGGTCGGGTAGTAGACGCCGCTGCCGACGCCGAGCTTGCCGAGCTCCTCGGCGAACCGGTCGCGATCGTGGTCGGTGACCTTGATCGTGTACTGGTGGTAGACCGGCACGGCTCCCTCGGCGACCTTGGGAACGACGACGCCGCGCAGGTTCTCGTCGAAGAACCGGGCGTTCGCCTGCCGCTCGGCCGTCCAGCCGGCGAGCTTGGTCAGCTGCACGCGGCCGATGGCGGCGTGGATATCGGTCATGCGGGTGTTGAAGCCGAAGATCTCGTTGGCGTAGCGCTTCTCCATGCCCTGGTTGCGCAGCAGGCGGGCCTGGCGCTCGAGTTCGGCGGAGGGCGTGGTGATCATGCCGCCCTCGCCCGAGGTCATGTTCTTGGTGGGGTAGAACGAGAACGACGCCGCCTCGCTCCAGGCGCCGACCGGCCGGCCGGCGATCTGTGCGGCGTGCGCCTGAGCGGCATCCTCGAACAGCACGAGATCGTGCTTGGCGGCCAGCTCGGTGAAGGCGGGCATGTCGGCGGGGTGGCCGTACAGGTGCACGGGCATGATCGCCTTCGTCCACGGCGTGATCGCGGCGGCCGCGGCGGCCGGGTCGAGGGCGAAGTGGTCGGGCTCGACGTCGGCGAACACGGCGGTCGCCCCGGCGAGTTGCACGGCGTTCGCGGTGGCCGCGAAGCTGAAGGACGGCACGATGACCTCATCGCCCGGTCCGATCCCGGCCGCGAGGAAGGCCATGTGCAGGGCCGAGGTGCCCGAGTTCACGGCGACGCAGCGACGGCCGTCGACGACCGCCGAGAACTCCTCTTCGAACGCGGCGACCTCGGGGCCCTGGGCGAGCCCGCCCGACTGCATGACGCGGTCGACGGCCGCCCGTTCTTCGGGCCCGACGAGGGGTTTGGCCGCAGGGATCATGATTCGACGTCCTATCCGGAAGGAGGGGAAGAGTGTGGGAATCGCCCCCGTCGGGGCAGGCATCGATCCTACCGCGCCGCCTCGGACGGCTCGCCACGAGCCCGCAATCCCTGGGCTGGACGAGGCTCGTCGCGTACTCTAGACCGCGAGTTGAATCTGTTGGGGGTACGCGTGTCTTCTCGCCGGCTGTCACACGGGACGGTCCGACGGCGCACCCTGTGGGCCGTCGCGGCACTCGTCGTGGCGTTCCTCGCGGGGTCCGTGGTGCCGGCCGGAACGGCCTCCGCCGCCCCGCAGAGCGCATCCGAGCAGCGCCCTGCGCGCGCTCTGCAGCTCAAGGGATCCGACTTCAACGCCGGCTACATCATCAGCGACTCGCTGTTCTTCGACGGCGGCGCCATGACCCAGAGCCAGATCCAGAGCTTCCTGCGCTCCAAGGTCGGGGCCTGTCAGAACTCCTACTGCCTGGCTGACGCGCGCTCCTCCTCCAAGTCGAAGCCGGCCGACGCGATGTGCAACGCGTTCTCCGGATCCTCGACCGAGACCGTCGCCGCGATCATCTACAAGGTGCAGAAAGCGTGCGGCGTCAGCGCCCGCGTGATCCTGGTCACCCTGCAGAAAGAACAGGGGCTGCTCACCAAGTCGGCGCCCACGTCGGGTGCCGTGCGCATCGCCATGGGGTACGGCTGTCCTGACACCGCCGCGTGCGACACCACGTACTACGGCTTCTTCAACCAGGTCTATCAGGCCGCCCGGCAGTTCAAGCGGTACGGGATGCCCGGGTCCTCGTTCAACTGGTACCCCATCGGCCAGGTGTCGAACGTGCGGTACCACCCGAACGCATCGTGCGGGACCAAGGCGGTCCGCATCCAGAACCGGGCGACGGCGGCGCTGTACTACTACACGCCGTACACCCCGAACGCCAAGGCGCTGGCGAACCTGGGCACCACCGGCGATTCGTGCTCGTCGTACGGCAACCGCAACTTCTGGGACTACTACAACAGCTGGTTCGGCAACTCGATGGGCGGCGCCGGTGACGCCGCGATCGCGCTCGCACTCGAGGATGCCGGCGGCGCCGCGGTCATGGGCACCGCCGTCAGCCCCCTCGCCAACTGCGGCACCAAGAAGTCGTGCTACCAGCGCTACACCAAGGGCGGCATCTACTGGACGGCGGCCTCGGGCGCCTTCGCGCTCACCGGTGCCGTCTGGGAGGAGTTCGTCGCCCAGGACTACGGCTCGACGCTCGGCTATCCGATCGGACCGGTGGTCAGCGTGACCGGGGGATCGGGGCAGGCCTTCCAGAGCGGAAGCGTCTACACCTCGCCGGCCGGCACCTTCTCGGTGCTGCGTCCGTTGCGCGACGTGTTCTTCGCCAAGGGCAGCACGAGCGGGCCGGTGGGCTGGCCGACGGGTGAGCAGACCTGCGCCTCCGGGGTGTGCAGCCAGCCGTTCACGGGAGGCATCGTGTTCTCCAAGGGCGGCACCGGCCGGGTGGTGTCCGCCGAGTACGCGACGGCCCTCACCAACGCGGGCGGGGTCGCCGTGCTCGGCATGCCGGTCTCCGACAAGGTGACGATCACCGGGACCCCCAACGGCGACGGTCACGGTCAGACGTTCGAGAAGGGCACGATCCTCTCCTCCTCGGCGGGCACCTTCGCCGTGAGCGGCGGGACGCGCACCAAGTACAACGCGCTGAAGAGCTACCTCGGTGCGCTGGGCTGGCCGGCCGGCGACCAGGTGTGCGATTCGCTCGGCTGCCGGCAGGAGTTCCTGCACGGAACCGTCTACTACTCCTCGGCGCTCGGCGGGCGCGCGGTGCTGACCGCCTACGACGACGTCTACCAGGCCGCCGGCGGGGTCGGCGCGATGGGCCTGCCGCTGAAGGATGCCGTCTCGATCGCGAACCCCAAGAACGGCAACGGGCGCGGGCAGAGCTTCCAGAACGGCACGATCTACGGTTCGACCGGCGGACTGTTCGCCGTCATCGAGCCGATCCGCTCGGCCTACACCGCCAAGGGAAGCTATCTCGGCGCACTGGGCTGGCCGACGGGTGTGCAGACCTGCTCCAGCACGACCTGCACCCAGCAGTTCCAGCACGGCACACTGACCGGCGCCAAGCCGGACGACAGCGACATCATGCGCTACTACATCTCGCACGGCGGCGCGTCGAGCGCGCTCGGGGCGATCACCGGCCAGGCCGTCGCCTTGACCGCGGGCGGCACCAGCGGGTTCTCACAGGCATTCGCCAAGGGCACCATCTACACCTCGGGCTTCGGCACCTGGGCGGTGCTCGGACCGGTGCGCAGCGAGTTCCTGGACAACGGCGGGGTCTCCGGCGCTCTGGGCTGGCCGGCCGCCGACCAGACCTGCAAGTCGGGGGAGTGCTCCCAGAAGTTCGTCAACGGCATGGCGTTCCACTCCTCCGCCGCGGGCGGCCGGAGCATCTCCGGGTCCTACTACGCGCTCTACGTGGCCTCGGGTGGAGCTCTCGGTCTCGGCACTCCGATCTCCAAGCGCATCTCCCTCGCCTCGCCGAACGGGGCCGGGCACGGCCAGACGTTCAGCAACGGCACCATCTACGAATCGGCCGCGGGGGCCTTCGCGGTGCTGAAGCCGCTGCGCGATGAGTACTCCCGCAACGGCAGCTATCCGGGGGCGCTCGGCTGGCCGACGGCGGCCCGAGAATGCCAGGCGGGAGACTGCACGCAGACCTTCCAGCACGGAGTGGTGTTCTCCTCCAGCGCCGGCACCGCATCGCTCTCGGGCGCGTACGCCGATGCGTACATCGCGGCGGGTGGCGTCGGCACGCTCGGGATGCCGCAGGGCGGGCTGGTCACCGTGCCCGCCAGCGCCAACGGCGGCGGAACGGGCCGGATCTTCGACAGCGGAACCATCTACTCCAGTTCGGCCGGTACCTTCGCGGTGTACGGCGAGCTGCGCGACGACTACTGGGCGCGGGGCAGCAACCCCGGAGTGCTCGGCTGGCCCATGTCCGCCCAGAACTGCGCGTCGGGCGAGTGCTCGCAGCGCTTCACCGGCGGCACCCTGTACCGGTCCGCCACGTATGGCGGGCGCGTGCTGCTGGCCGACTACCGCGCCGTGTACGAGGCGGCCGGCGACGCCGCCGCGCTCGGCGTGCCGCTGGCCGACCGGGTCACCGTGACGGGCAACCCCAACGGCGACGGCGGTGGGCAGCAGTTCGCCACCGGCACGATCTACGAGTCGGCCGCCGGCACGTTCGCGGTGGTGAAACCGCTGCGCGACGTCTACTGGGCACAGGGCAGCAATGCCGGGGCCTACGGCTGGCCGATCTCCGCTCAGAGCTGCACCGGAGGCGTCTGCACCCAGCAGTTCCAAGGGGGTACCATCACGAAGTGACCGCGACCTCCGCCACGGCCCGGAGCCGGCCAGAGGTCGTCGCATCACGAAGCGCGAGGTTCCGCGCAGACATCCAGGGCCTGCGTGCGATCGCGGTGTTGTCGGTCCTCCTGTACCACGCCGACATCCCGGGCGTCCCGGGTGGCTTCATCGGCGTCGACATCTTCTTCGTGATCTCGGGCTTCCTGATCTCGGGACACCTGCTGTCCGAGTTGCGGCGCGAGGGCCGCATCTCGTTCGCCCGCTTCTACGCGCGCCGCGCCCGCCGCATCCTGCCGGCGTCGTTCGTGGTCCTGATCGCGACGACCGCGGGCGTCGCCGCCCTGGTCCCCCCGGCGCTCCAGCCGTCGTTCCTCACCGACGCCACGGCGACGGCCGCGTATGTGCCGAACATGATCTTCGCCTGGCGCGGCACCGACTATCTGGCCGAGACCGCGCCGTCCCCGTTTCAGCATTACTGGTCGCTCGGCGTCGAGGAGCAGTTCTACGCCCTCTGGCCGCTTCTGCTGCTGCTGCTCTGGGTGGTGTTGCGGCGCCGTGAGACGCGGATCGGTGCGGCGGTCGCGGTACTGGTGGCCGCCTCGATGGTGGGCGCGGCCCTGCTCACGTTCGTGTCGCAGCCGTGGGCGTTCTTCTCGCTTCCGACCCGCGCGGGTGAGCTCGGCGCCGGCGCGCTCGTCGCGATCGCCGCCCCCGCGCTGGCACGCGTCCCGCGCCCGGTCGCCGCCGTCGTCGGCTGGGTGGCGCTGGCCGCCGTCATCGCCTCGGTCCTGGTCATCACGGGCGACATGGCCTTCCCCGGTGTGGTCGTGCTCTGGCCGGTCCTGGCCACGGCGCTGGTGATCGCGGCGGGAAGTGCCGACGGAGCGCGAAGCACCGAACTGCTGCTCGGCCGGGCGCCGATGCAGTTCGCCGGACGCATCTCGTACTCGCTCTATCTCGTCCACTGGCCGCTCATCGTGATCCCCGCGCTGGCGATGGGCGGCACCGAACTGACCGGATGGCCGGCCGTCGTCGCTCTGCTCGTCACCTTCCCGCTCGCCTGGGTGCTGTACCGCGTCGTCGAGGTGCCCTTCCAGCGGGCGGAGTGGTCGACGAAGCGACGCCCGCGGACCGTCTTCGCCATCGTGCTCGCGATCAGCGTCGTGATCGCGGGAGCGGCGCAGGGCCTGGCGTACAGCATCCGGAACGCCCCCCTGGATGCCGGCAAGCCGGCCTCCGACCACGATGTCGCCGCGCCGCCGGTCTTCCAGGATTTCGTCCCCTCGAACATGACCCCCTCGATCGCCGAGGCGGCCGACGATCTGCCGGCCACCTACGCCGACGGGTGCCATCTCAGCGGTTCCGATCTCGTCGTACCGCCCGAGCACTGCGTGTTCGGCGATACCGACTCGGAGAGCGTCGTCGCGCTCTTCGGCGACTCCCACGCCGCCCAGTGGTTCCCGGCCCTGGAGGAGCTCGCGACGAGCGAGGGCTTCCGCCTCGACGTCTACACGAAGTCCTCGTGCCCCTCGGTGAGGATCGCGATGGTGATGGCCGGCGTGCGGGACACCGGGTGCGACGCCTGGCGCGATGCGGTGATCCAGCGGCTCGCGGCCGACCCGCCGCAGCGCATCGTGCTGTCGAACTTCGCCCACTACGACGACGTGGGCAACACCGGCATCGACCAGGCCGGCTGGAACGCCGGCCTCGCCGAGACCCTGTCGAGTCTGCCGGCGTCGTCGGAGGTCACCCTGATCACCGACACACCGTCGTTCGAGGGGACGCCGGCGGTCTGCCTCTCGTCGCACCTGACGGATGCCCTCGCCTGCTCACGCCCGCGGGCGGAGGCGATCGATGCCGACTGGGCGAAACGGGAGGCCGCGACAGCACGGGGGGCGGGGGCCCAGGTCGTCGATCTCGACTCGCTGCTGTGTGACCGGGAACAGTGCGGGGTCATCATCGGGTCGCATCTGCTGTACCGCGATCCGCACCATCTGACCGCCAGCTACGCGCGCGAACTGTCGGCGCCGCTCGCCGAGGCCCTGGGCTGGTGATCGGGCGCTCCCGGTAGAGTTCACGGGTGCGGGTGTTGGTGACCGGAGGTTCGGGGTACATCGGCGCGCATGTGATCCGGATGCTCGCCGAACGCGGCGATTCCGCGGTCGTCGCCGACGACTTCTCGGCGGGCGTGCGCGATCGGGTGGCCGGCATCCCGGTCATCGAGACCGACCTGTCCGATCCGTCGTGCATCGCCCCGGTCACGGCGTTCGTGCGCGAGCAGGGGGTCGACGCGGTCATCCACTTCGCGGCCCGCAAGCGGGTGGCCGAGTCGGTGGAGCGCGCGGCGTGGTACTACAGCCAGAACCTCGGATCGCTGGCGAACGTCATGCAGGTCACGCAGGACGCCGGCATCGACCGCTTCATCTTCTCCTCCTCAGCAGCGGTCTACGCGACCTCGCCCACGCCGGTCGACGAGGACGCCCCGACCCTGCCGGCCAACCCCTACGGTGAGACGAAGCTCGCCGGGGAGTGGCTCACCGCTTCGGCCACACGGGCGTTCGGGCTGCGTGCGATCAGCCTGCGCTACTTCAACGTCACCGGGGCGGGATCCCCCGAGCTGGGCGACGTGCACGCGCAGAACCTGGTTCCGATGGTCTACGAGGCGATCGAGCGCGGCGAGGCGCCGCTCATCTTCGGCGACGACTACGACACCCCCGACGGCACGTGCATCCGCGACTACATCCACGTGACTGACCTCTCCCGTGCGCACCTCGCCGCCCTCGACGCTCTCGACGGCCGCGCACCCTCGCACGAGGTCTACAACGTGGGCACGGGGACGGGCTCGAGCGTTCTGGACATGGTCACCCGCATGATCGCGATCACCGGTGCCGCTGTGCAACCGCGCGTCGAGCCCCGCCGCCCCGGCGACCCCGCCGTCGTGGTCGCCGATCCCGCCCGGATCGGCCGGGACCTCGGCTGGTCGGCCGAGCTGGGTATCGATGACATGCTGCGCTCGGCCTGGGACGCCCGGCCTTAGGCCAGCGCCCGGCGCCACGACCTCTTGCGCGCCGCCGCGACGCAGGCGGCCACCGCCAGCACCAGCCCCGCCTCGGCGATGAGATAGCTCTCGGCGAGGCTGACCGCCCCGAGCAGCGCGAGCGTCAGGGCCGGCCAGACGTTGACGGTGCTGCGCGCCTCCGAGGCGACCAGCCAGGCCCGCGCGAAGCCGAGCCCCAGCGCCAGCACCAGCAGCACCAGGCCGATCAACCCGAGCTGGAACCAGGTGTCGACGTAGGCGTTCAGAGCCGACCCCGCCTGCCGCCCCGACGGCAGCTGCACGCTGGAGAACGGGAACACCGTGCGCGGCCAGAGCCCGACCCACCCCCAGCCCTCCACGGGGTGCCGGTCGGAGAGTGCCGAAAGCGTCTGCCAGATCTTCGTGCGGGCCTCGAAATCGGATGTCGCATCCAGGAAGTTCAGGATGCGCACGCGGAACACCCACGACACCGTCGATCCCACGATCGCCAGCACCAGGATCGCCGGTTGCAGCGCGGCCCGCGCGTTCGCCGGGATGCGCCGCAGCACCAGGAGCATCAGGCCCGCGACCCCCACCACCGCGAGCACGACGAACGTCACCGGCGACCGGGTCGCCAGCACCGTCAGGCCGGCGAGCACCACGAAGGGCACGCTGACGATCCGGCGGACCGACCGGGTGCGGATCTCGATCCAGAACGTCAGGATCGCCAGGCCCGCGAGGAATCCGAGCGCGTTGCGCGTCCCCGCGATGCCCTGGATCGGCCCGCCCGCCGCCAACTGCCCCGCCACCCCCAGGAACGGCAGCGGCATGTCGATGAGGATCCCCGAGATGACCTCCACCACGAGCGAGGCCAGCAGGATCGCGCGGAGCGCGTCGCCCAGGCCGCGCACCACCTGGATCAGGTCGCGCGACAGGGCGATGAAGGCTCCGAGGAACATCCAGGCCACCGAGTACAGTGTGCCGCCGATGCTCGCCCACGTGTACTCGCTCCACAGGATGCTGAGCAGCATCCAGGTCACGAACGCCAGCAGAGACACCGGCAGGATGCCGCGCCACTCGATCTCGCCGCGTCGCGCCGCCAGCGACACCGCTCCGATCGCCACCACGAGAGCGAGGGCCGCGAGAGCTCCGGGCCACCCGAGGACGATGCGCGCGAACGGCGACACCAGCGCCATCACGAAGATGACGACGGTGAGCGCCTGGCGCGTGGCCGGGGCCGCCGCGATGTCGAGGACGACCGCCCAGAACCGCCGGGCGGGACGCTCGGGTGCGCTCATGCCGAGGTCGCCATCCCGGGAAGATGCTGATCCTGCCCGAGGCGGGATCGGGTCCGGATCGCGATCACCATCAGAAGCGTCAACCCGATCTCGATGAGCAACCGGCTCTCGGCGAGGCTGTGGACGATGAGCAGCACCGTCACGAGCACCGGGAACAGACCGATCGGCTTTCCGCGGCCGTGCTCGAGGTCGAGCGCGCGGGCCCAGGCGCGCACCAGGGTCGAGAGCACCAGGCCGCCGAACACGATCAGGCCGAGGATGCCGAGCTGCAGGTACACGTCGAGCCAGGCGTTGTGCGCCTGGTAGTACGGCACCCCCCGGATGACGACGAGGTCGCGGTACGGTTCGACCCACGGCGCCCAGTAGCCCGTCCAGCCCCAGCCGGCCACGGGGCGCTGAGAGGCCAGGCCGATGACGGTGTCCCAGATGTCGAGCCGGTTGGTGAGGTCGGGACTCTTCCCCAGCAGCGCGAGCAGCGCGTCGCGGAACACGATCACGCCGGCGATGCCCGCCGCAGCGAGGGCGGCGCCGCCCCCGTACCACGGAGCGCGACGGCCGACGGGCACCCGGCGCACCAGCCAGAGGTAGACGGCGACGACACCGACGGCCACGCCCGCCACGATGACCGTCGACGAGCGGGTGAGGGCGAGCACGGCGAGCGCGACGACCAGCCAGCCGGTGGTCCAGATGCGGGATGCGGTGCGCGCCGCGATCTGCACCGCGAACACCAGCACCCCCAGCAGCGCCGCGAACGCCAGCAGGTTCGCGTTGCCGACGATGCCCTGGATGCGCCCGCCCTCGAGCAGGAGGTTGCGCGACCAGTAGAACGCCGCCGGGATCTTCTCCAGATCGGAGTAGTCGACCCAGAACGGCAGCACGCGCTCGCGGATGACCGTCGCGACGATCACCTCGAACAGCAGCGACAGGCCGAGGATCCAGCGAAGCGCCGTTCCGAGGCAGCGCACGAACGTCGTCAGATCGATCGCCGTCGACAGGTACAGGGCGAAGGCCGAGGTGACGATGAGCGCCGCGACCCCGAGGGCGCTGGCATCCGGGTACGCCGACCAGATGATGGAGGCGGCGGCGAGCGCCAGGAACCCGACCATCGGGTAGGGGAGTCTGCGCAGGTCGACGCGCATCCGGATCAGTTCGATGACGGCGAGCACGAACAGGATGAGCACGATCGCGCCCCAGCCCCACCAGCTGAGCAGGTACCGCCAGACGTCTCCGGCGGCCAGGGTGAACAGACCGAGCGTCGCCAGGGTGCGGCGGTAGTGGTTCACCTCGTGCATGGGTTCAGGGTATCCGCGCTTCGCGTCCCGCCCCGCGCGTGCGTGACGAAAACTGAGGAGTCTGCGCCGCATCCGACGTGAACGATGCGCTCGACGCGCGAGAATGCGCGAACGTCCTCAGTTTTCGTCACCGCGACGCGTGTCCGCAGCCCCACGCACCGGCCGCCTGGACTCAGACGAACGCGGCCTTGCCCGTGATCGCGCGTCCGACGATGAGGGTGTTCATCTCGCGGGTGCCCTCGTAGGAGAACATCGCCTCCGCGTCGGCGAAGTGCCGGATCACGTCGTTGTCGAGCACGATGCCGTTGCCGCCCATGCTCTCGCGCGCCCACGCGACGGTCTCGCGCATCCGGCTCGTCGTGAACTCCTTCGCCAGGGCGGCGTGCTCGTCGCGCTGAGTGCCCTCGTCGAGCATCGCCGACACGCGCGCGCACATCGCGATCGAGGCGGTGATGTTGCCGAGCATCTTGGCGTAGTGCTCCTGGATCAGCTGGTGGCTGTCGATCGTCTTGCCGAACTGCACGCGCTCCGAGCCGTACTTCACGGCGGCCTCGTACGCCCCGATCGAGTTGCCCACGGCGGCCCAGGCCACCTCGGCGCGGGTGAGGCGCAGCACCGCTGCGGTCTCCTTGAACGAGTTCGCGTTCTGCAGCCGGTTCGCCTCGGGCACCCGCAGGTCGGTGAGGGTGATGTCGGCGTTCTGCACGATGCGCAGGGCCTGCTTGTTCTCGATCTTGGTGGCCTGGTATCCGGGGGTGTCGGTCGGAACCAGGAAGCCCTTCACCTGCCCGTCCTCGGTCGACTTCGCCCAGATGATCGCGTGCGAGGCGACGGTGCCGTTGCCGATCCAGCGCTTGGCGCCGTTGATCACCCACTCGTCGCCCTCGCGGGTCGCCGTGGTGCGCAGCCCCTGTGCGCTGTCCGACCCGGACAGCGGCTCGGTCAGGCCGAAGCAGCCGAGCCACTCGGCAGTGGCGAACTTCGGCAGCCACTCCTTGCGCTGCTCGGGCGATCCGCCGACGCCGATCGCGCCCATGACGAGGCCGTTCTGCATGCCCACGAGCGTCGCGAGGGATGCGTCCACGCGTCCCAGCTCGAGGGCCACCCAGCCGCGGAAGACCGCGGAGTTCTCGAACGGGCGGGTCTCCTCCCACGGCATCCCGAACAGGCCGAGGTCGGCGAGCCCCTGCACGACGGACGCGGGGAAGAACTCGGCCCGCGCCCAGTGATCGTTGACCAGCGGCTTGACCTCGTTCTCGATGAAGGCGCGCAGACGCATCAGCACGTCCTTCTCGCGGTCCTCGAGCTGGGCCTCGAGGCCGTAGAAGTCGCTCGGGATCGGGGTGAAGGTGGTGGAGGTGGTGACAGTCATGCCGGGAAGCCTACGGCCGGCCGTTTCGGGGCCCAAAGGCGTTGGTACTTTGGTGCAAAGCCCGTCCGGGGGAAGGCCACGATGTTCGTCGGAATCAACAACACTCCGCGTGATTATGCGTGGGGTTCCACAACCGCGATTCCGGCGTTGCTCGGCGCCGAACCCACCGGGGAACCGCAGGCGGAGCTCTGGCTGGGGACGCATCCGGGCTCGCCGTCGCGGCTCGTCGGCCGCCCGGGCACACTGGCCGATCTGGTCCCCGAGCGCCTGCCGTTCCTGCTCAAGGTGCTGGCCGCCGATGCGCCCCTGTCGCTGCAGGCGCATCCCACGCGCGCGCAGGCCGCCGCAGGCTTCGCGCGCGAGAACGCCGCCGGCGTGCCGCTCGATGCCCCCGAGCGCAATTACAAGGACGACTCGCCCAAGCCCGAACTGATCTACGCGCTCAGCGACCCGTTCACGGCCCTGTCCGGGTTCCGCCCCGTGGCCGAGACCCGCGCGGTGCTGGATGCGGTGGCCGGGGACGCGCGCATCGCCCCGCTGCGGGAGCGCCTCGCCGACGACGGCGATCTCCGCTCCGTGTTCGAGTGGCTCATCACCCGCGGGGCGGGGGTGGAGGAGCTCACCGCCGCCGTGACCTCGGCCGCGGAGGGTCTCGATGGGGACTCCTGGGCGACCGTCCGCCTGCTGGCGGCGCGGTATCCGGGCGACCCCGGCATCCCGATCTCGTTGCTGCTGCACACGATCGCGCTGCGCCCGGGCGAGGCGCTCTCCCTGCCGGCCGGCAACATCCACGCGTACCTGGGCGGGCTCGGCATCGAACTGATGACCGCGAGCGACAACGTGCTGCGCGGCGGGCTCACCCCCAAGCACGTCGACGTGCCGGAGCTGCTCGAGGTGCTCGACTTCCGCCCGGTGTCCGCACCGTACCTGCGGCCGGAGGTGCTCGAACCGGGCGTCGAGCGCTTCCGCCCCGACGGGCCCGGTTTCGCGCTCACGGTGATCTCTCCGGATGCGGCGGCGCGCGGCGTGGACGTCGCGATCCCCGGTGGCGGGCCCGCGATCGCGTTCGCGGCGCACGGTGGCGCCGTGCTGTCCGGAGGCGCGGGCTTCCTCACGCTGACCCCCGGTGCCGCGGCGTATCTCGCCGACGAGCCGGTGCTGCGGGTGAGCGGCGACGGGCGGGTGTTCGTGGCGACGGGGAGCGCTTCCTGAGCCGGCGAGGCTCGGCCGACGGGGCGCCGCCGGCCTGCGGCGACGGCTGCAACGCGGTGCTCGACTTCGGCGACAGTCTCGTCGTGCTCGACACCTCGCCACGATGATGCGCGCGGGGGCGTGACTCTGCGCTGACCAAAACTGAGGACGTTCGGGTCGTCCGTCGCCGACACGCCGTGTCCGGGGCGGTTTCGGCGCGAACGTCCTCAGTTTTCGACGCGGCGCGCGCGAGGACGCGTCCCCCACAGGACACCGACGGACGCCGAGTCCACCGGTTCCCGGAGTTCGGCGCCGAGTGGCTCGCGGCGCAGCAACCATGGCCCGGTGCGCTCCGTGACGCAGTTCCTCCGCCCCGTCGCCCGGCGCGCGGATCTGTTGCGCGCCGGGTTCACCGACAGGGACATCCGGCGCGAGCTCGCCGCGCGATCGATCTTCCGGGTCCGTCACGGCTGGTACGCGCGGGTCGGCACCGCCGATGCCGTGGTGCGCGCGGTCCGCGTCGGCGGAGTTCTCTCCGGCATCGAGGCGCTGCGGGTGCGCGGGGTGTTCCTGCCCCCGCCGGCGCGCGTCGACATCGTCGTGCCGCACAACGCCTCCGGGTTGCGGTCGCCGGGAAGCCACCGGCGTAGGTTGTCCGCGGGTGACGGTCTGCGCATCCACTGGATCGACGGCCGGCGCCGCCGGCTGCCGCCGTCGCGCTGGCTCGCCTCCGAGGACGACGCGCTGGTGCTCGTCCTCCATATCGCTCCGCGCGACACCGCGGTGGCCGCGTGCGACGCCGTCGTGCGGTACCTGGGCTGGTCGCCGGCCCGGCTGGATGCGGCATTCGCCCGCGCTCCCCGTCGCGTCCGCGCGTGGCGCGCTCTGGTCGACGGCCGGGCGGATTCGTGGGGCGAGACCGTGCTCCGGCTGCGTCTACGCGATGCCGGTATCACGATGGAGCCGCAGGCGCGTGTGCCGGGGGCGGGAGCGTTCGACGGCCGGGTGTCGGCGGGGGTGTACCTCGAGGTCGACGGTGGTCAGCACGCCGAGGACTGGGACGGCGAGGGCGGCAGCAGATTCGAGCGCGACCATCAGAAGGATCTGGTGCTGGCGCAGCGGGGCGCGCGCAGCATCCGGCTGACGTATGCGCAGCTGATGGGGGACTGGGCGGGGTGCCTCGCGGCGATCCGAGCCGCGATGGCGCTCGACGATCGGGCGCGAGCGCGTCGTGCCCCGCGTCGCCCCGCGCGCTTACGAAAACTGAGGACGATCACTCTCGAAACGCCTGCACGGCGGGCGAATCGGCGACCATCGAGCCGAACTTCCTCAGTTTTCGTCGGGGAGGGACCTCAGCCCGCGGCGCGGGCCCCGAACGTGCGGCGGTAGTTCGTGGGGGTCGTCTGCAGCACCTTGAGGAAGTGGTGCCGCATGACCGCCGCCGTGCCGAAGCCGGCGATCTGCGCGATCTGCTCGAGCCCCTCGTCGGTCTGCTCGAGCAGCTGCTGTGCACGCAGGATGCGTTGGCGGTTGAGCCACGCCGCCGGGGTTGTCCCGGTCTCGGCACGGAAGCGCCGGGCGAAGGTCCGGGTCGACATGAGTGCGCGGCGGGCGAGCACCTCGATGGTGAGATCCTGGTCGAGGTTCTCCAGCATCCACTCGGTGACGAGCGCGAACGAGTCGGAGCGGCATTCGGGTACCGGCTGCTCGATGTACTGGGACTGGCCCCCGTCGCGCTGGGGTGGCACCACCATGCGCCGGGCGATGATGTTGGTCGCGGCGACGCCGAGCTCCTGCCGCACGATGTGCAGGGCGGCGTCGATGCCGGCGGCGGTGCCGGCGCTGGTGACGACTTTGCGGTCTTCCACGAACAGCACATCGGGATCGACATCGGTGCCGGGGTAGCGTTCGGCGAGCTGGTCGGTCCACATCCAGTGCGTGGTGGAGCGTCGGCCGTCGAGCACTCCGGCCTGGGCGAGCACGAACGCTCCGCTGCAGACGCTGAGCACCCAGGCGCCGCGGGCCTCGGCGGCGCGGACGACGTCGAGGTAGCGCTCGTCGACGCGCCCGCGGTGGTGGGCGGGCACGGCGATGAGGTCGGCGTCGGCGGCGACGGAGAGGTCGTTGTCGATGGTCATGGTGAACCCGAGCGACATCTCGACCGGCCCGGGCTCGGCGGTGGCGATGGCGAAGTCGAAGGTGGGGCCGCCGCTGTCTTCGCGGTCGATTCCGAAGACCTCGCAGATGACCCCGAACTCGAACGGCGCGGTGCCGGGCAGGGCGAGACAGACGACTTTGCGGAGCACGCGGCCCTCCATGGCGGTTAATCGACGAAGCGTGTCAACCATGCCACTCGTGGCTGTCAGTGGTCAACCATAGATTTACTGCCATGGAGATCGTCATCGCTGTGGCCGTCGTGGCCGTCGCCGCGACTCTCGTCGCCACCGTCCGGGTCACCGTGACGGACGGGTACCGCCGGGTGCCCCGCCGCCCAGCTCACTGAACCGCGCCGTCGCCGTCGCCGTCGCCGCCGTCGCCTAGCCTTGTCGCATGACCTGGCTGGTGACCGGCGGCGCCGGCTATATCGGTGCGCACGTCGTCCGGGCCCTCGTCAAGGCGCAGATCCCGGTAACCGTCGTCGACGACCTCTCCAGCGGCCACCGCGAGTTCGTCCCGGCCGGGGTGACGTTCACCGGGGGCTCGATCCTCGACGGTTCGATGCTGCTGCGGGCCATGCACGACCACGGCGTAACCGGCGTCATCCACATCGCCGGATTCAAGTACGCCGGAGTGTCGGTCCAGCGCCCGCTGCACACCTACGAGCAGAACGTCGACGGCACCAGCGTCCTGCTGGCCGCCATGCAGGAGGCCGGGGTGCAGCGCATCGTGTTCTCCTCCAGCGCCGCCGTGTACGGCACACCCGACGTCGACCTCGTCACCGAGGACACCCCGAAGGCGCCGCAGTCCCCCTACGGCGAGTCGAAACTCATCGGCGAGTGGCTGCTGCGCGACCAGGAGGTCGCCGTGGGTCTTCGCCACACCAGCCTGCGCTACTTCAACGTCGTCGGATCGGGCTACCCCGACGTGTACGACACCAGCCCGCACAACCTGTTCCCGCTGGTGTTCACCGCGCTGCAGGCCGGCGCCGCGCCGAAGATCTTCGGCGACGACTACCCGACGCCGGACGGCACGAACGTCCGCGACTACGTGCACGTGTCCGACATCGCCGCCGCCCATGTCACGGCCGCCCGGCGGCTCGATGCGGGCGAGCCGCTTCAGCCCGCGTACAACCTGGGCAGCGGCGACGGCCTGTCGGTCGCGCAGATCATGGATGCGATGGCACGGGTCACCGGCATCCCCTTCGTCCCCGAGAGGGCACCACGGCGTCCCGGTGACCCGCCCCGCATCGTCGCGAGCGGGGAGCTGGCGGCCCGCGACCTGGATTGGGCGATGCGGCACACCGTCGACGAGATGGTGAGCAGCGCGTGGCAGGCCGTGACGACCTCCGCGACACGCGGTTCGGCCTGACCTCCACCAGAGGCTGAAGTAAATATCATCCGCGACTTGACGTGAGGGTAACTACAACGGTGTAATTACCCGAAGAAAGCGGGCGGCCAGGGGAGTCGGCCCGACGGAGGTGGGAAATGTCGAGCAACGGGTACCGCCCCTCCGCTCCCGACGACTGGTTCGTCGACCCGGTCAAGCTCGGCATCCCGGGCATGCGTCCGCCCGCGGGCGCAGACGACGACGACAACGCGCTCGCCTGGCAGAGCGACGCGCTCTGCGCCCAGACCGACCCCGAGGCGTTCTTCCCCGAGAAGGGCGGGTCGACCCGCGACGCCAAGAAGATCTGCACCACCTGCGAGGTGCGCGCCCAGTGCCTGGAGTACGCCCTGCTGAACGATGAGCGCTTCGGCATCTGGGGCGGGCTGTCCGAGCGCGAGCGCCGGCGCCTGCGCCGCGCCCGCAGCGCGTAACCACCTGAAACGCCGGGGAACGCGTGTCCCGGCGCCCCGATCGGCTCGCCAGCCCTAGCCTCGAACAGATGCAGCCACGGGTCACCGCGATTCTCGTCGTGCGCAACGGCGAGGCCTGGCTCGAGCGCACCCTCGCGGCGCTGGCGGCGCAGACCCGGCGGCCGGACGACTTCGTGCTGGTCGACGCCGGTTCCACGGATGGCAGTGCGGCCCGGCTGAGCGCCGCGGCTCCCTCCCGGGTGGTCACCGCATCCGTGTCGTCGTTCGGCGCCGCCATCGAGCGCGGCCTCGCCTCGCTCGGGCCGGCGGAGACCGGCGGGGACTGGCTCTGGCTGCTGGGGGCGGAGACCATCCCCGAGCCGCGCGCGCTGGAACGGCTGCTCGCGGCCGTCGAGGTGGCGCCGTCGGTGGCGATCGCCGGACCCAAGCTCGTCGATCCCGATGAGGCGTCGACCCTGCTGTCCTTCGGCGAGAGCGTGTCGCGACGGGGTGAGACGGTGCGGCTCGTCGACGGCGAGCTCGATCAGGCCCAGTACGACAGCGACACCGACGTGCTCGGGGTCAGTTCCTCGGCGATGCTGGTGCGCCGCAGCGTCTGGTCGGAGCTGGGCGGCTTCGACCCGGGGCTTCCGGCCACCGACGCGGGCCTCGACTTCTCGATCCGGACCCGTCTGGCGGGGGCCCGCGTGGTGCGTGTCCCCGATGCCCGCGTGGCTCGCGGCGCGGCGCCAGAAGACTTCGGACGGCGACGCCCGGCGTCCGTGAGCGCGCGATTCCGCATGGCCCGCACGGCCCAGCTGCACCGGCGACTGGTGTACGCGCCCGGCGGGGCGCTCCTGTTCCACTGGCTGAGCCTGGTGCCGGCCGCGCTGTTCCGCTCGCTCGGGCATCTGCTCGGCAAGCGCCCCGGACTGATCGGGGCCGAACTCGCCAGCGGGTTCGCGGCGGCGTTCGATGGCAGCGTGCCCGCCGCGCGGCGGCGGCTGCGGCGGACCCGGCGCATCCCGTGGACGGCGATCGCGCCGCTTCGGGTCCCCTCCGACGAGCTGCGCGAACGGCGGGCCGCCGAACGCGAGCGCCGTGGCGGCCGCGCCGAGGAACCGGAGCTCGTGCGGGCATCCTTCTTCGGCGGCGGCGGGGCGTGGATCGTCCTGCTCGCCGCGGTGATCTCGGTCGCCGTGTTCTGGAGGCTGCTGCAGGCGGGGGTGGTGCGCGGCGGTGCGCTGCTGCCGCTCGGCGGCGATGTGGGGCGGCTCTGGGCGAACCTGGTCATCGGGCCACGCGAGGGCGCCGTCGGGCTGACCGGCCCGGCCGACCCGTTCAGCGCCGTCGTCGCCGTGCTGGGAAGCCTGACCGCGTGGAACACCTCGCACTCGCTCGTTCTGCTCTGGCTCGTCGCCCTGCCGATGGCGGCGCTCGGCGCCTGGTGGTGCGCGACCCGGCTGAGCGAGCGGCGCTGGCCGCCCCTCGTCGCGGCGGTCCTCTGGATGCTGGCGCCGCCCCTGCTGGCGGCTCTCGTCGACGGGCGCCCGGCCGCGGTGCTCGTGCACCTGGGCCTGCCGTGGCTGATGCTCGCGGGCATCGAGGCCCGCCGGTCGTGGAGCGCCGCCGCGACCGCGTCCCTGCTGCTGGCGGTCGTCGTCGCGTGCGCGCCGGTCCTGGCGCCGGCACTGGCGGCGCTGCTGGTGATCTGGGCGGTGCTGAACCCGCGCGCGCTGGTGCGCATCGTCGGGATCGCGATCCCCGCCGCCGCACTGTTCGCGCCGCTGGCCTTCTGGCAGATCCGCCACGGCACCCCGCTGGCCCTGCTGGCGGATCCGGGACCGGCCATCGCATCCGCGCCCCCGTCGGGGTGGTTGCTGCTGCTCGGGCACCCGTCGGCCTCCGACGATCGGTGGGCGGCGTCCGGTGCGGCGCTCGGCCTTCCGCTGGGCACCCTCGCGCCGGCCGTCCTCCTGGCGCCGATCGCGGTGGTGGCCCTGCTCGCGGTGTTCCTGCCCGGCGCGCGACGCGCGATCCCGGCGCTGGCGATCGCACTCGGCGGGCTGGTGACCGCGGTGGCGGCCGTGCACCTGCACGTGGCCGTGGCGGGCGCCGAGGCCGTCACGCCGTGGGCCGGCGCTCCGCTCAGTCTGTACTGGCTGGGGCTGGTCGGCGCCGTGGTGGTCGGGGTGGATGCGATCGCCCCCGCCGGGGTTCCGACGGGTGCGGTCACCCTGGTCGCGGCGACCGCCGCCGTGCTGCCGCTTCTGGCGGTGCCGCTGCTCGGCACCGGTGCCGTCCAGCCGGGGTCGGCCCGGTTGCTGCCCGCGCTGGTCGCGGCGAGGGCCGACGTGGATCCGGGTGTGGGGACCCTGATCCTGACGCCGCAGGCCGACGGGTCGCTGCAGGCGAGCCTGGCCCGCGACGAGGGCACCGCACTGGAAGAGGTGTCGACCCTGGTCACCACCCGCCGGGAGGTGCGCGAGCAGGACGCCCCGCTCGCGGAACTCGCCGGCAACCTGGCCTCGCGCAGCGGTTACGACCCCGAGCCGCTGCTGGAGGAGTTGCGCGTGGCGTTCATCGTCGTGCCCGAGCTGCCGGCCGGGGCGACGACGGCGCAGACGGCGGTGCGTCAGCGCACCAGCGAGGCGCTCGACGCCTCGCCCCTGCTGACCCCGACGGTGAGCACGCCGCTGTGGGAGTACACGGCGCTCGATGAGTCCGGTGCCACGGCGTTCCGGCCGACGACGGTGGGCGTGGCGGTGCCGATCGCGCAGGGGGTGGTCGTGCTGATCGCGCTGCTGCTGGCGATCCCGACGACGCGCCGCCGCCGGGTGGTGCGCGAACTCGGCCCCACCGAGTCCGACCCCGCTGACACGTTCGACGAGGACGAAGATGGCTGAGCCGACACCCGAGCCCCCCGAGGACCTCGAGCCCGCCGAGCTGCCCGCGCCGGGCGATGAGCAGCCCGCGCGCCCCGGCCGAGGCCGCCGTGCGGCACTGCTCAGCCTGCGCCTGGTCGCGGGCGCCGTGGCCACCGTCGCCGCTGCGGCGACCGTGGGCGCGGTGGGATTGCTTCCCCTCCCGACCTCCGGCATCACCCCGCCGTCGGTCGAGGTGACCCCGGTCGCCGCCGACGAGGTGCGCACCTGCGCCGGCGGCGCCCTGCGCCTCGGAGACGAGACCGGCGCCAACGCCGACACCGCCGTCGCGATCGGCATCCCGGCCGTGCGTGCCGATGCGGTGAACGCGAGCCTGCAGCACGGCAGCATCTCGGAATCGGATGCCGGCAACGGCGGCAGCGCGGCCGCTCCCCAGGTGCTGCGCATCGCATCCGCCGAGGGTGCGCTGCTGACCGGAGCACAGAGCCAGGTGGTCGACGCGTCCAACTTCTCCGGGTTCTCCGCGGCCGCGTGCGCCGAGCCGAGCGGGTCGATCTGGCTGACCGGCGGCGCGACCACGGTCGGCCGCACCAGCATCCTCACCATCAGCAACCCGACGCCGGTGCGTGCCCTCGTCAGCCTCACCATCTACGGCGAGCAGGGCGTGATCGAGGCGCCGGGACTCACCGGCATCGACGTCGCCGCCGGGGCCCAGCGCGTCCTGTCGCTGGCCGGTTTCGCCCCCGGCCTGCTCTCGCCGGTCGTGCACGTCGAGGCCCGCGGCGGCCAGGTCGTCGCCTACCTGCAGCAGTCGATCGTGCGCGGACTCGACGCCACCGGCGTCGACCTGGTGGATGCCGCCCCCGATCCCGCGACCGAACTCGTCTTCCCGGGCGTGCAGATCCACGACTCCCTCGGCACCAGCCGGGCCATGTCGTTGGAGGACTGGGACGACGTCGCCCCGGTGGTGCGCATCCTCAACCCCGGCACCGAGCCGGCGGAGGTGACGGTGAGCGTCACCCCCGTCGATGCCGAGATCGCCGGCACCGGTTTCACCGCGCAGGCCGAGCCGGGCGTGGTGACCGAGCTCGCCCTGGACTCCGGCGCCGACGTCGACTCGGGGGTCGCGCTCGCCGACGGCGTGTACACGGTGACCGTGTCGTCGGCGGCACCGGTCGTCGCCGGGGTGCGCACGTCGGCGGCCGCCGACATCGGACCGGTGGAGACCGAGGGCATTGTCCCCGCGCCCCCGTCGGACGTCGCGTGGTACACCGCCGCCCCCGCCCTCGGCGACCTCGCGCTCTTCACGGTGCCGCCGGGCCCGGCGCCGGTGCTCGCCACCGTGAATCCGACGGATGCGGAACTCGCCGTGATCCTGAAACGGCTCGGCAACGAGGAGGTCACCCTCACCATCCCGGCCGGGGGTGCGGTGACCACCGCGCTCGTGGCCGGAGAGACGTACGAGCTGCAGGGTGCGACCGGCCTGCGCGCCGCCGTGAGCTACGCCGCCGACGAGGCGATGGCGGCGTTCCCGGTGACCGTGGCGCGTCCGGTGTCGGGCCCGATCGTCATCCGGCCCTGAGGTCGTCGCCCTAGAAGTGCCGGTAGCGCTCGGGCGCGATGTCCCACGGGTCCTTGCCGAGCAGTTCGGCGACCGCGCGGAACACGCAGCTCTCGATGAACGAGCGGCGGTGCCACTCGTCGTCACGGTGCAGGTGTGCGAGTCGTTCGATCGGCAGCCGGTAGAGCACGACGCGTCGCTCGGCCGGGCTCACCCGCCAGCGGTCGACGCCGTGCAGGCCCGGTTCGCCCGCGGGGGCGCTGCCCACCTCGAACCGCACGCCGGCGAGCTCCTCGGGCCACAGGTCGCGCAGGTACTCCACGGCCGATGCCACGCAGGCGTCGAAGAACTCGGCCCGGGTGCGCAGCACGTCCAGGTGCGGACCCGTCACCGAGGAGCGCAGACCCCGGCCGTGCCGGTCACGCGAGCCCGACCGGGACGGCGTCCGGTGCGCGGATCGAGCCATGTCGGCAAGTCTAGATCGGGGCGGCGGGGCGACCGCAGTATCCTGACGCCGTGACGGGCAGAGCGTGCAGCAAGGTCGCCTGCGGGCAGGAGGCGGTGGCCACCCTCACCTACGACTACGCGGATGCGATGGCCGTTCTCGGTCCGCTGAGTTACCGCACCGAGCCCCACAGCTACGACCTGTGCGCCCGGCATGCCGAACGGCTTTCGGCACCGCAGGGCTGGCAGGTCGTCCGTCACGTCGTCATCGGTGCGGAGGCCGTCTAGCCTGGACGTATGAGCACGTCCAGCACCACCGCCGCACTGCCCTTCAAGGTCGCCGACCTGAGCCTCGCCGAGGCGGGGCGGCACCAGATCCGGCTCGCCGAGAACGAGATGCCGGGCCTGATGGCGCTGCGCTCCGAGTTCGGGGCCTCTCAGCCTCTGGCCGGCGCCCGGATCGCCGGGTCGCTGCACATGACGGTGCAGACCGCGGTGCTCATCGAGACGCTGGTGGCGCTCGGCGCCCAGGTGCGCTGGGCCTCGTGCAACATCTTCTCCACGCAGGACGAGGCGGCCGCCGCCATCGCCGTCGGGCCCACGGGTACCATCGACGCCCCCGCCGGGGTGCCGGTGTTCGCCTGGAAGGGCGAGACGCTCGAAGAGTACTGGTGGTGCACCGAGCAGATCTTCGACTGGTCGGCCGAGGGCTTCGAGGGTCCCAACATGATCCTCGACGACGGGGGCGACGCGACCCTGCTCGTGCACAAGGGCCGTGAGTTCGAGCTGGCGGGTGCGGTGCCCGCCACCGAGCCCGGCGCCTCGCACGAGCTGAGCGTGATCCTCGACGTGCTGCGCCGTTCGCTCGCCCGCAGCACCGACCGCTGGCAGCAGGTCGCCGCCGGCATCATGGGCGTCACGGAAGAGACCACGACCGGCGTCCACCGGCTGTACGAGTTGCACCGGCGCGGCGAACTGCTGTTCCCGGCGATCAACGTGAACGACTCGGTCACGAAGTCGAAGTTCGACAACAAGTACGGCATCCGCCATTCGCTGCCCGACGGCCTCAACCGGGCGACCGATGTGCTGATCGGCGGCAAGATCGCCTTCGTCGCCGGCTACGGCGATGTCGGCAAGGGCGCTGCGGAGGCGCTGCGCGGGCAGGGTGCTCGGGTCATCGTCAGCGAGATCGACCCGATCAACGCGCTGCAGGCCGCGATGGACGGCTACCAGGTCGCCCGCATCGAGAGCGTCCTCGATCAGGTCGACATCTGGGTGACCGGCACCGGAAACGAGAACGTCATCACCGTCGAGCACCTGCAGGGCATGAAGCATCAGGCGATCGTCGCGAACGTCGGCCACTTCGACAACGAGATCGACATCGCCGGGCTCGAGCGTCTGGCCGGCGCCGAGAAGGTCGAGATCAAGCCGCAGGTGCACGAGTGGCGGCTGCCGGACGGCCGCTCGGTGCTGGTGCTCTCGGAGGGGCGCCTGATGAACCTCGGCAACGCGACCGGGCACCCGTCGTTCGTGATGAGCAACTCGTTCTCGAACCAGGTGCTCGCCCAGCTCGAGCTGTTCACGCGGCACGAGGCGTACCCGGTCGGGGTCTACGTTCTGCCGAAGGTGCTCGACGAGAAGGTCGCGCGGCTGCACCTCGACGCCCTCGGTGTCGAGCTCACGGAACTCACGCCCGAACAGGCCGCCTACATCGGAGTCCCCGTCGAGGGCCCCTACAAGGTCGACCACTACCGCTACTGAACCTCCCGCCGACGAAACTGAGGACTTTCGCTTCTCGGATGCGGTGCGTGCGTCGTTCTGCCCCGTGACGTCGGGGGTGGGTCGCGTCGGCAGCACGTAACGTCCTCAGTTTTCGACGCAGGCGCACAAGCCGACGCCGGCGCCGACGCGCACGACGACGACCGAGACGCGGGGCGCGCACACCCCGCGCCCTCACCCCCGCGCGGGGAAGCGATGCGGCAGGCCGCGCAGCGCGGGGTCGAGTCGCTCGATCCGTTGCTGCTCGAGGCGCAGGGCGGCGTACTCCCGTTCGCGTCGCACGACGGTGACTCCGGCGAGGAACAGTTCGGGGGCGACGGCCGGCAACGGCGACACGTAGCGGGCGACCTCGTTCGCCAGCTCGGCGGCCGACCGGGCGCGGCTGTCGGGGGTCAGCTGACCGGCCTGGGCCAGGAACTGCGCGACGCGTCGCGAGAGGGCGTCCGGCATCCGGGCGACGTCGGCGGTGTGGGCCCAGGCGGTGAGCTCATGCGGCACGCCGTACACCGGCGCGGGGGTGCGCGCGACGCGCTCGTACTGGCTGTAGGTCCCGGCGAGCAGGTCGCCGATGCGTCGGGTGCGGTCGGTGACGAGTCCGGCGATCGCGGCGACGCCGCCGAAGGTCAGGAAGACCTCGAAGACGCCGACGAGCGCGCGAATCGCCGCGTGCCGGAACCCGATGGCGCCGCCGTCGTCGCGCACGATGCGCGCCCCCACGGCGAGCTTTCCGAGCGACTTGCCGCGGGTCGCCGTCTCGACGGTGATGGGGGCGACGACCAGGCACCCGACGAGGGCGGCGATCGCGATGATGCCGAACACCGCCTCCTCGGTGCCGGCGCCGGTCGCGGCGCTGAACAGCACGATCGCGATCACGATGTAGGCCCCCAGGTAGACGACCGCGTCGATGATCGCCCCGGCCGCGCGCAGAGCCCAGCCGGTGGGCCGCAGATCGAGCGCGACGGCCTCGCCGGTCATCAGCGAATCGGAGTCGGGCTCATCCCCCATGCGGATATCATCGCAGGCAGATGGACCTCGACGCCTACTCCGCCGCCCACGGGGCGGAATGGGATCGCCTCGCCCGGTTGGGCGAGACCCGTCACCTCGACGGGGCCACGGCCGACGAACTCATCGAGCACTACCAGGCCGGCGCCACGCACCTCTCGGTGATCCGCACCACGGTGGGCGAGTCCGCGCAGGGCGACCGCCTGTCGCTGGCGTTGTCGCGCGCTCGCCTGCGTTTCACGGGCACACCCGCCGAGCCGATGCGGCAGCTGACGGTGTTCTTCACCCATCAGTTGCCCGCGGCGTTCTACCGGGTGCGCTGGACGACCCTCGCGGTCGCGGCGGCGACGGCGGTCGTGTTCCTGGTGTTCTTCAGCTGGTACGGCAGCGACCCTCGGCTGATCGCGACGCTCGGCACCCCGGCGCAACTGGAGAACTACGCCACGCAGCAGTTCGTCGGGTACTACGACGCGAACTCCGAAGCAGGGTTCACCGGGCAGGTGTGGACCAACAACGCCTGGCTCGCCGCCCAGTGCATCATGTTCGGCGTGCTCGGCATCTGGACGCCCGTGGTGCTGCTGCAGACCGGCTCGAGCCTCGGCATCTCGGCGGCGATCATGGCCGAGTACGGCGAGCTCGACCACTTTTTCCTCTACATCTCGCCGCACGGGCAGCTCGAGTTGTATTCGGTGTTCGTCGCGGGTGCCGCGGGGCTGATGATCTTCTGGTCCTGGATCGCTCCGGGCGCCCGCACCCGCCGCCAGGCGCTCGCCGAGGATGGGCGAGCGTTCTTCACGCTGGTCATCGGGCTGACCCTGAGCCTGCTCATCTCGGGGATCATCGAGGGCTTCGTCACCCGGCAGGACTGGCCGTGGCCGATCAAGATCGGCATCGGCACCGTGGCGCTGGCCGTGGTGCTGGTCTATCAGTGGGTTCTCGGCCGCCGCGCCTTCCGCGCCGGGCAGACCGGGGACCTGGGGGAGTTCGACGCGGGGGCCAGGCAGATCGTGAGCGCCTGACCCCCGCGCGAGGACTACTTGCGGCCGAAGAGCGGCTTCCAGGTGAAGCCGGCGATGGCCGCTCCGACGAGCGGGGCCACGAGGAACACCCAGAGCTGCGCGAGGGCGTCCGGTCCGCCGAAGACGGCGGTGGCGATCGAGCGGGCGGGGTTCAGCGACGCGCCGCTGATCGGGATCATGACCAGGTGCAGCATGGTCAGCGCCAGGCCGATGGCCAGCGGCGCGAAGCCCGCGGTGGTCGAGCCGGCGGCAGTGACGCCGAGGATGATCCAGAGGAACACGGCGGTCGCGACGACCTCGGCGATCAGCACGCCGAGCATGCTGTATCCGCCGGGGGAGTGCTCGCCGAACCCGTTGGAGACGGCGCCGAAGTCGGCCGCGAGGCCGCTCACGGTCAGGAACACCCAGATCAGCAGCGTCGCGAGCAGACCACCGAGGATCTGCGCGATCACGTACGGCACGACGTCAGCCCAGCGCATGCGGCCGGCGGCGGCGGCGCCGACGCTGACGGCCGGGTTGAAGTGCCCGCCCGACACGTGGCCGACCGCGTAGGCGGCGACCAGCACGGCGAGCCCGACGGCGATCGCGATGCTGAGGAACTTGGAGTCTCCGGTCGCGAACAGGGCGGTACCGATGACGCCGAAGACGAGCACGAAGGTGCCGAACACCTCGGCGATGAGGCGGGCGGTGAGGGACGGGGAAGGTGCGGTTTCTGCCATGCCCCTCAACCTACAGGCGGCCCGCGGCCTTCAGCGCGAGGTAGTGGTCGGCGAGGGTGGGGGGCAGGTCGGCGGGCGCGGCCGTGACCACGTCGGCGCCGGACTGGCGGATCGCCGTCGCGACCCGCTGCGCGTCGAGCAGCGCCCGCTCGGCGGCGGCCGCCCGGTAGACCTCGCCGCGGTCGCCGCGGCTCCGGGTAGCCTCGAGCACAGCGGGGTCGGTGACGGATGCCACCACGACCGTGTGGGTCCGCGTCAGTTGCGGAAGCATCGCCAGCAGCCCCCGCGAGGCCCCCGGCGCGTCGATGGAGGTGAGCAGGACGACGAGTGCCCGGTGCGAGGTGACCTGCCGCACGAGTCCCGGCACCAGGCTCCAGTCGGGTTCGATGAGTTCGGGATCGATCGGCGCCATGGTGTCGACCATGCGCGCGAGCAGGTCGGCGCCGCTGGCACCCTGCACCCGGCCGCGCACCCGGCGGTCCCAGATCAGCAGGTCGACGCGGTCACCGGCACGGCTGGCGAGCGCGGCGAGCAGCAGGGAGGACTCGAACGACGTGTCGATGCGCGGCTCGTCGGCGATGCGCGCCGCGGAGGTGCGTCCCGCATCCACGACGAGCACCACCCGGCGGTCGCGTTCCGGCCGCCAGGTGCGCACGATGAGCTTCATGCCGCCGCCTGCCGGGTCGCGCCGCCGGGCGGTTGCGCGCCAGTCGAGCGAGCGGACGTCGTCGCCGCGCACGTATTCGCGCAGCGAATCGAACTCGGTGCCCTGGCCGCGGACCATGACAGCGCTGCGGCCGTCGAGTTCGCGCAGCCGCGCCAGCCGCGAGGGCAGGTGCTTGCGGGCGTGGAACGGCGGCAGTACCCGCACCGATCCGGCGACGCGGATGGTGGCCTGCCGTGCCGCGACGCGGAGCGGCCCGAAGGAGCGCACGGTGACGTGGGCGGCGCGGCGTTCGCCGCGACGGGTGGGGGTGAGGGTGGTCACGAACGTGCGGCGCTCTCCGGGGGGCAGCCGCACCGCACGCCGGGCCGGAGCGGCCCCCGCGGACGGTTGCCACGCATCCCGCAGCACGCCCCGCACGGCACGGCGCCCGGTGTTGGTCGCCTGCAGGTCGGTGCGCACCGACTCGCCGAGGCGCACCCGGGCGGGCACCTCGCGCACGAAGCGCAGCCGCCGCGGCGATCCGGCGATGAGCAGGTCGACGGCCGTGACCACGATCACCACCCCGAGCCACAGCGCGAGCCCCGGCCACCCGCCGAGCAGGACGACGGGCACGGTGCCCACCGTGAGCAGCGCGACGAACCAGCCACTGACCGCCACTTAGATCGGCACCTGCACCTGCTGCATGATCGAGCGCAGGACGGCGTCGGCGGCGACTCCCTCGAGTTCCGCTTCGGGCCGCAGCTGGATGCGATGGCGCAGCACCGGGATCGCCATCGCCTGGATGTGGTCGGGTGTCACCCCGTCGGATCCGGTCAGCCATGCCCAGGCCCGTGACGCCGCGATGAGCGCCGTGGTGCCGCGCGGGCTCACGCCGAGTTTCACGCTCGGGCTCTGCCGGGTGCCGCGCGCGAGGTCGACGGCGTAGGCGAGCACGTCGGCGCTGATGCCCACCGTCGCGACGTCCTTCTGGGCCGCGGCGAGGGTCGCGGCATCGAGCACGGCCTCGACGCCGGCGGCCTCGAGGTCGCGCGGGTTGAACCCTTCGGCATGCCGGGTGACGACATCGATCTCGGCGGCGCGCTCGGGCAGGTCGAGCACGAGCTTCAGCAGGAACCGGTCGAGTTGCGCCTCGGGCAGGGTGTAGGTGCCCTCGTACTCGATGGGGTTCATCGTCGCCGCCATGAGGAACGGCACCGGCAGCGGACGGGTGACGCCGTCGGCCGAGACCTGCTTCTCCTCCATCGCCTCCAGAAGCGCCGACTGGGTCTTCGGGGGCGTGCGGTTGATCTCGTCGGCGAGCAGCAGGTTGGTGAAGACCGGCCCCTCGCGGAACTCGAACTCGCCCGACTTCGGGTCGTAGACGACCGAACCGGTGATGTCGCCCGGCATGAGGTCGGGGGTGAACTGCACGCGCCGGGTCTCGAGCCGCAGGGTGCGGCTGAGCGTGCGCACCAGCAGCGTCTTGGCGACGCCGGGCACCCCCTCCAGCAGCACGTGCCCGCCGCAGAGCAGCGCGATGAGCATCCCGGTGACCGCGCCGTCCTGGCCGACGACGGCCTTGCCGACCTCGGTGCGGACGCGGGCGAACGAGTCGCGGAGGGTGGTGCTGTCGGTCATGATGTCCATTCTGTCGCCGGGCGCGCGCCCGCGGTCGTGTCGGTCTCGAGGCGCAGCAGGTCGTCGGAGAGCGCGACCAGTTCGGCATCGCCGGCGGGCACGCGGTCGATGAGGATGCCGGCCACGGCGGCGCGGTCGCGTCCGGTCACGGCGGCCACCGCATCCACCACCTCGGTGACGGTGGCGGTGCGGGGCAGGCCGCAGGTGCGGGCCAGGCGCGCGACGGCTCCGATGCGCAGCGCGTCGAGCGCGTGCAGGCGCGCATTCGCGCGGTCGTAGAGCCGGGCGCGGCCCTCCATGGTCTCGCTCGCCCTGACCACGACCGGCAGGTTCTCGACAACGAGCGGGCCGACCCGGCGCGAGCGCCAGAGGATCGCTCCCGCGGCGATGAGCACGAACGTCACCGCGAGCGGGGTCACCCACGGCGGTGTCAGGTCGGCGATCGACGGGGCGGGCCGGCCGCCGAGGTCGGCGGCGGTGGGCAGGTACCAGATGAGGGTGCGGTTGGCGCCGAGCAGGTTGAGGGCGAGGGCGGCATCCCCCTCCTCGGTGATCTCGCCGTTGCTGAACGCGGTGGCGAGCCCGACCAGGGTGATCGTGGTGCCGGAACGCTCGACCTGCACGAGGCCGTAGCGGTCGTCGTCGGCGAGGCAGCCGGTGGCGTCGACGTCGTCGCCGGTGATGCGGTAGGCCGAGCCGGACCCCGAGACGCTGCCCGCCTTGCGCACGGCGTCGACGTCGCAGTCGGCGTCGAAGGTGCCGTCGAGTCCGCCGGCCATGGCGATGCCGGGGGTCAGGTCCTCGAGCTCGAACAGCGCCGGCTCGAGTACCACGAGGTCGTCGGTGAGCAGCAGCAGCCGGCGATGCTGGATGTCGTCCAGCAGCAGGTCGGCGTCCCAGAGCAGCACGGTGACGGGGCCGCCTGCCGCCTCGGCGGCGTCCTGGGTGTCGGCGAGGCTGCCGGTCGGGATCACCTCGACGCCCTGATCGCGCAGCACCTCGGCGAGCGCCATCGCGCCCTCCGGCGCCGGGTTGTCGGCGGCGTAGGGGATGCCGGCCTGCACGCCACCGCGCACCAGCGCGATGACCAGCAGCGCCCCGAGCACCACCACGGCGAGTCCCGCCACCCAGGTCATCGCCCGGCGCACGGCACGCCGGACGGTGGGGGTGCTGGCGGACTGGTGCTCGTCCTCCTGGCGCACCATCACCGTCGGGCTCGTCATGCCGGCTCCAGCGCGGGGCGGGCGGAACGCACGCGCGCCTCGAGGGCCCGCAACGCATCCCACTGCTCGCGCGTGCCGGGGTGGCCGAGGTACCGCACGGCGTCGAAGTCGCGCGCGCCGGCCCGCAGCGCGTCGGCCTCGGCCGGGAACACGGTGGCCGCGCGTCCGGCGAACGCGCTCGCCGTCGTGCCCGGATCGGTGTGCACGAGGGAGCGCTCGGCCAGTGAGCGCGCGAGGGCGCGGAACAGTTCGGCGACGGCCGTGGTGTAGTCCCCCGCATCGGCGGCCGTCTGCGCGGCGCGGCGCAGCGCGGCGGCATCGCGGATGTCGTCCTCCCCGAACAGGGTGCCGGTCACCCTGCTGCGGCGGTTCAGTCGCGGCACCCCGTAGACCAGGAACGCCAGGACGGCGATGACCGCCACCGGGATCAGCACGGCGAGGATCCAGAACGGCGGCCCCCCGGCGCCGGGGGCGCCGCCGGCTCCCGAGAGCCAGTCGACGAGGTCGTCGAACCAGCCGAAGATCTGCTGGGCGAGCACGTCGATGAAGGTCGGCTTCGCCGACTGGTACGGCGCCTTGCTCAGTTCGTCGGCGAGCCATTCCCGCGCCTCGGGGGCGTCGGGGTCGACGGGGACGTCGAACGGCGGAAGCGGGATCACGGCAGATACGGGTCGGGGACCGCGGCTCCCGCCTGCTTCGCCTCCACGTAGCGGCCGAGCTGCAGGTCGAGACCCTCGCGCCGCATCCGCAGGTCGAGGTACAGCAGCGACGAGGTCGCCGACTGCACGACGAGGCCGATGCCGGTGACGATCGAGGTGACGGCGTAGGTGCCGATCGTCGCCAGCGTCACGGTCCCGAGCATCGCGTCGGGCGAGGCGGAACCCACCCCTGTCGGATCGAGCAGGGCGGTGCCGAGGAACAGGACGAAACTCACCGGCGTCGCGACGATCTGGGTGGCGACGCTGATCATCACCGAGACCAGCAGTGTGATGCCGAGCACGCGCCAGAACGATCCGCGGACCAGCCGCCACGAGCGCGCGATCGCCGCCCGGATCGGACGGCGCTCCAGCACGATCGTCGCGGGCACGAACGCGAGCTTGGTGCCGATCCAAGCCCAGAGCACCGCGGCTCCGAGCATGCCGAGCACCGTCACGCCGAACCCGGCGAATGCGGCCCCCATCGCCGAGCTGGCACCCGTCGCGCCGGCGGTCGCGGCGAGGGTGATCCCGAAGGTGAGGGCGATCACCACCACGATGCCGACGGCGATCGCCAGGACCAGCAGCGCGCTGTAGCCGATCAGCGCCGGGAATCTTCCGCGGTACATGCGCCACAGCGCGCCGAAGGTCAGCTTCTCGCCGACGGTCCCGCGCGCGACCTCCCCGACGATGAGGCCCTGCAGCAGCGCCGTCGCGACGGCGGCGAGGGCCGCGCCGGCCAGGGCGGCCAGTCCGAGGATGAGCATGCTGCCGGCGAAGAACGCGTCGGCGTCGGCGACGTTCGTGGTCGTGACGACACGGTCGAGGGCGCCGAAGTACGCGGCGATCCCCGCCGAGGAGGCGATGGCCAGCAGCACCGCCAGCAGCAGGCCCGGCACCAGGGTGGTGCGGGGGTTGCGGCGCATGACGGTGAACGAGGCGCCGAGGATCGTGCCGAGGGTCATCGGCCGCAGGGGCACCAGGCCGGGCTTCGGCGGCGGGGTCCAGCCGGTCGGGGCGACCGGAGCGGCGGGTGCTGCGCCCGGGTAGGCGGGCGCGCCCGTCGGAGGCGGGGGCTGGGTCTGCCCCGGAGCCTGCCACTGCTGATCGTCGCTCACGACCCTCATGCTCTCACGCTCGACTACTCTCGATCCATGAGCGCTCGCATCATGGTTGTCGACGACGACACCGCGATCTCCGAGATGATCGGCATCATCCTCCGGGCCGAAGGGTATGAGCCGGAGTTCGCCTCCGATGGCGCAGAGGCGATCGAGTTGTTCCGCACCATGCGGCCCGATCTGGTGCTGCTCGATCTGATGCTTCCGGGCATCGACGGCATCCAGGTCTGTTCGGCGATCCGCTCCGAGAGCGGCGTGCCGATCATCATGCTGACCGCCAAGGGCGAGACGGCGGATGTCGTCCAGGGTCTGGAGAGCGGCGCCGACGACTACGTGGTGAAGCCCTTCAACCCGAAAGAGCTGGTCGCCCGCGTGCGCACCCGGCTGCGCCCGGTGCTGCCCGAGACGGCCGAGACCGTCGCGATCGGCGATCTGGTCATCGACGTGCAGGGGCACGAGGTGCGCCGCGGCGGCGAGAAGATCGCGCTGACACCGCTGGAGTTCCAGCTGCTGCTCGCGCTCGCCGTGAAGCCGCAGCAGGTGTTCACGCGCGAGATGCTGCTCGAGCAGGTCTGGGGTTACCACTACAAGGCCGACACCCGGCTGGTGAACGTGCACGTGCAGCGGCTGCGCGCGAAGGTCGAGCACGACCCGGACAACCCGCGCATCGTCACCACCGTGCGGGGCGTCGGCTACCGCGCGGGCGCCGTCAGCTAGGACCCTTCCGTGCGCTTCGAGTGGCGGGCGACCTGGGACCGGCTCCGCCGGTTCTGGCGCACGTCGCTGCGGGCGCGCACCGTCGCGATCACCCTGGTGCTCTCGGCGATCGCGGTCACCGCGATCGGCGCCTACATCTCCTCCAGCGTCCGGGCGAACCTGTTCGAGTCGCGCAAGGACCAGGTCGTCATCGAGACCGGTCGCGCGGCGGCCGCCGCGCAGCGGGTGTTCGACGAGGTGGGGCGCTCGGGCGAGGCCCAAGACCTCGAGAGCGCCCAGCGCGCCGCCACCGAGGCGATCCGGCAGTCGGTGTCGACGGCGCCCCTCGTGGCGGTGCTGCGCGCCCCGACCGCCGGCGGCCAGGCGCCGATCGAGAACCAGGCCGACTTCGACTTCGACACCAACCTGATCAGCGACCAGCTGCGCGCCGCCGTGCTCGACTCGGGAACCTCGGTGGTGTCCTGGCAGTCGGTGGCGACCGTCACGGCCGCCGGCCGTGAGGCGCCGGCGCTCATCACCGGGGCGATCTTCGACGTGCAGGGGCAGGACTACCAGCTGTACCTGGTCTACGACCTCAGCGACGTGCAGGACACCCTCGACTTCGTCCAGCGCACGCTGCTGCTCGGCGGGATGGCGCTCGTGCTGCTCATCGGTGCCGTGGCGTATCTGGTGGTCCGCCTGGTGGTCGGCCCGGTGCAGGTCGCGGCCGAGACCAGCGAGAAGCTCGCGGCCGGTCATCTCGAGGAGCGCCTGCCCGAGCGCGGCGACGACGAGCTGGCGACCCTCGCGCGCTCGTTCAACCGCATGGCCGACAGCCTGCAGCGCCAGATCCGCCAGCTCGCCGACCTGTCGCGCGTGCAGCAGCGCTTCGTCAGCGACGTCTCGCACGAGCTGCGCACCCCGCTCACCACGATCCGGCTGGCGGGCGAGGTGCTGTACGACCAGCGCGACTCGTTCCCGCCGGCGACGAAGCGCACCACCGAGCTGCTGCACGCCCAGACCGACCGGTTCGAGCTGCTGCTGGCCGATCTGCTCGAGATGAGCCGCTACGACGCCGGAGCGGTTCAGCTCGAGGTGGAGCCGACCAACCTGGTGCGCCTGGTCGACGACTCGATCGAGGCGATGATGCCCCTGGCGGCCGAACGCGATACCGAGATCCGGCTGGTCGCGCCGGGCGGGTACTTCGAGGCCGAGGTCGACGCGCGGCGCATCCGCCGGGTCCTGCAGAACCTGCTCGGCAACGCCATCGACCACGGCGAGGGCAAGCCGATCGTGGTCTACGTCGACAGCAACGCGGATGCGGTGGCGATCGCCGTGCGCGACTACGGCGTGGGCCTCGCCCCGGCCGACATGGCCCGGGTCTTCGACCGGTTCTGGCGTGCCGACCCGTCCCGGCAGCGCTCGACCGGCGGCACCGGGCTCGGGCTCGCGATCTCGCAGGAGGACGCCATCGTCCACGGCGGCGAGCTCGACGTCTGGAGCGAGCCCGGCCGCGGCAGCTGCTTCCGGCTGACCCTGCCCCGCCATCGCGGCGAGCTGATCGGGGCCTCCCCCCTTGCCCTCCCGCCGGACGATGTCATCGACCTCGTCGAGGAGCCGGTGATATGAGGAGGATCACGATGCCGGCCGCGCTGGTGGCGCTCGCCCTGCTGGCGGGGTGCGTCAGCATCCCGACGGGCGGAGGTGTCACCTCGATCGAGGTCGAGGCCGACGGCATCGACAACCCGCTGCTCAGCCTGCCCTCTCTTCCCGCGCAGGATGCGACGCCCGCCGAGATCGTGGCGGGCTTCATCCGGGCCGGACGCGGCCCGCAGGAGGACTACCGGGTCGCGCGCGAGTACCTGACCGGCGAGCTGCGCGAATCGTGGTCGCCGGCGGCGCGCACCCTGATCAGCTCGACCCCGATCGAGCCGGAGCCGCTGGCCGACAACACCTGGTCGGTGACGATCAACGCGGGCTCGTCGGTCGACGCGCAGGGGAGGTATCAGACGGTGTCGCCGGCGGCGTCGTTCGACCTGGCGTTCGGACTGGTCAAGGACGACGCCGGTCAGTGGCGCATCAGCTCGGCACCGGACGGCACGGTGCTGCCGCCGGACCGGTTCGCCTCGATCTTCACCTCGTACGAGCTGTACTTCTTCGACCCGAGCGGCGACTTCCTGGTGCCCGATCTTCGCTGGTACCGGTCGGGCGAGGCGGCGGTGCCGAGCGTCATCGACGGTCTGCTCGCCGGCCCGAGCGACCGGCTCGGGGCGGGGATCCTCGCCTCGGCCTTCCCGCCCGGCACGGAGCGCACCGGCACGCCGACCCTGGTCGACGGCACCGCGACCGTGCAGCTCAGCTCCGAGGCGGCGGCGGTCACCCCGGCCACGCGGCGCCGCATGCAGCAGCAGGTGCTGCAGTCGCTGCGGTCCGTCGGGTCGGTGCGGCAACTCGACATCACGGTGAACGGGGTCGTGGTGCAGATGCCGGAGGGCGGCTCGACCCCCGACAGCAGCTTCCTGGTCGGCAACGACCCGGTCGGCGCGCTCGACGGCCGTATCGGGGTGCTCACCGCCGACGGCGTGAAGGCGATGCCCGACATCGGCGATACGGCGGATGCGGTGGAGGCCCGAGGCGGCAGCATCGTCTCCCACGCACGCGACCGTCTCGTGCTCGGCGGCAGCGCCGGGGTGACCCTGGTCAGCGCGGGCGCCGCGCCGCAGGTGGTCGACGCACGCTCCGACCTCGCCGTGCCGTCGCTCGACCCGTTCGGTTACATCTGGTCGGTCCCGAGGTCGGCGCCCTCGCAGTTGCAGGCGATCGGCCCTGACGGCACCGCGCACCAGGTGCCCGGCATGCCGGGGACCGGTCGGGTGATGTCGATCGATGTGGCCCGCGACGGTGCGCGTCTGCTGGTCGCGCTCGAGACGGGCGAGGGGCCGCGGCTCGTCGTGCTCGGCATCCAGCGCGACGAGGGCCTGGTCCCCACGGGCCTGCTCACCCCGCTCGATCTGCCGATCGACTCGGCCGCGCTCCTCGATGCCGCGTGGGTCGACGGGATAACGGTGGTCGCCCTCAGCGACGGCCCGCTGACCGCGGTCGACGCCTACGACATCGGCGGGCAGCACACCAGCCTCGGCACGCTCGACGGGGGCGTCGCGATCGTCGGGGGCAACACGCTCGACGGCACGCGCGTGCTCGATGAACTGGGCAACATCATGCGGCCGGGTGGGGGCACCAGCTGGCAGGACACCGGGATCGACGCCACGTACCTCATCACGCAGCTCTGACCCGTCCTCCCCAGGCTTCGTCGCCGGGGTCTCTCCGCTCGGCTCACCTGCGCCCGGCCGTCGGTCCCGCGCTCCGGCACAGGATCGGACATGCTCTGGGATGCCGTGCTCGACGCGCTCGCCGTCGTGCTGCCCGTCGACTGCGCCGGGTGCGGCAGGCCCGACAGAGGGGTGTGCGACGACTGCCGGCGCGGGCTCGAGCCCGAGGTGGTGTCCCGGCCCGTCGACCCCGGGCTGCGGGTCTGGTCGGGCCTTGACTACGACGGGGTCGCCCGCGAGGTGCTGCTCGCCCTGAAGCGCGACGGCCGGGTCGCCGTCGCCCGTGCGCTCGGTCCGGCGCTCGGCGCCGCGGTGGTCGCCGCCTGTCCCGATCCCTCCGGCATCCGGATCGTCGCGGTGCCGGGGACCCGGGCGGCTTTCCGCCGGCGCGGATTCGACCCGGTGCGGGTGCTGCTCGGGCGAGCGGGTCTCGGATCGTGGCGGGTCTTCTCCCCGGCCCGCCCGCACAGGGCTCAGAAGCTGCTCACGGTGGGGGAGCGCGAGGCGAATCTGCGGGGCGCCTTCCGGGTGCGCCGGGCGGTGGCCGGCCATCGCATCCTGCTGGTGGATGACGTGGTGACCACCGGCGCGACGTTGCGCGAGGCGGCCCGCGCCCTGCGCGAGGCCGGGGCCGAGGTGGTGGCCGCCGCCGTCGTGGCCTCGACTCCGAGACTCTATGGGTCTGCACAGTCACCGATCCGTGACTTCCCGCGGGGGGCCGACTAGCGTGGGCCGAAAGGCGTCGGAACCGCCTCACCCGGAAGCGGCGGACGCTGGAACGAAGGGGAGGACGTGCCATGGACATCACGATCACCGGACGCGGAGTGGGGATTCCGGACCGGTTCGAGGACTACGCGACCGAGAAGGCCGACAAGGTCGCCCAGCTCGCCGAGAAGGCCCTCGCTCTCGAGATCAAGCTCATTCGTCACCACGAGACGAACGGCACCTCGGGAGACGATCGTGTGGAACTGACCCTCATCGGCCCCGGACCGATCGTGCGCGCCGAGGCCGCCGCCGGCGACAAGTATGCGGCGTTCGACCTCGCACTGGAGAAGATGCTCGAACGCATCCGGCAGGCCAAGGACCGCAAGAAGATCCACCGCGGCCAGCACCGCCCGGTCTCGCTGCACGAGGCCACCTCGAACGGGCGGGTGATGGATGTCGTGCCGGCCTCCGCCGACGTCATCGAAGCCGTGTCCACCGGTTCGATCCCCACCGCCGAACCCGAAGAGAAGGAGTGGAGCCCGGTCGTCATCCGGCACAAGGTGTTCCCGGCGACCCGGATGACGCAAGAGGACGCCGTCGACCACATGGAACTCGTCGGCCACGACTTCTTCCTGTTCATCGACGCCCGCACCGACCGGCCCAGCGTCGTCTACCGCCGCAAGGGCTGGGACTACGGCGTCATCGGGCTGGAAGAGTCGGCGGACGAGCTCGCGGCGGCACGCGCCCGGCGGTAGCCGAGTCCCGGTTTTCCCCAGGTCAGCCGCACTAGGCTGTAACGCGCCGATAACGGCGGAGACCTGAGGAGACCACACGTGGCCAACGTTCTCGAGCGCGTCCTGCGCGTCGGTGAAGGGCGCCTGCTGCGGCGGCTGAAGAACTACGCCGAAGCGGTGAACCACCTCGAGGAGAGCTTCGAAGACCTCACCGACGACGAGCTGCGGGCAGAGACCGTGCAGTTCCGCGAGCGCTTCGCCGCCGGCGAGTCCCTCGACGACCTGCTGCCCGAGGCGTTCGCCGCCGTGCGCGAGGCCTCGAAGCGCACCCTGGGCCTGCGGCACTTCGACGTGCAGCTGATGGGTGGGGCTGCCCTGCACCTCGGCAACATCGCCGAGATGAAGACGGGTGAGGGCAAGACGCTCGTCGCCACCACCGCGGCGTACCTGAACGCGATCGCCGGCAAGGGCGTGCACGTCATCACCGTCAACGACTACCTGGCCAGTTACCAGTCCGAGTTGATGGGTCGCGTGTACCGCGCGCTCGGCATGACCACCGGCGTCATCCTCTCCGGTCAGAACCCGGCCGAGCGCCGCGAGCAGTACGCGGCCGACATCACCTACGGCACCAACAACGAGTTCGGCTTCGACTACCTGCGCGACAACATGGCCTGGTCGGCCGCTGACATGGTCCAGCGCGGCCACCACTTCGCCATCGTCGACGAGGTCGACTCGATCCTCATCGACGAGGCCCGCACGCCGCTGATCATCTCGGGCCCGGCATCCGGCGAGGCCAATCGCTGGTTCGGCGAGTTCGCCAACGTCGCCAAGCGCCTCATCGAGGGCGAGGACTACGAGGTCGACGAGAAGAAGCGCACCGTCGGCGTGCTCGAGCCGGGCATCGAGAAGGTCGAGGACTACCTCGGCATCGACAACCTGTACGAGTCGGCCAACACGCCGCTGATCTCGTTCCTCAACAACTCGATCAAGGCCAAGGCCCTGTTCAAGCGCGACAAGGACTACGTCGTCATGAACGGCGAGGTGCTGATCGTCGACGAGCACACCGGGCGCATCCTGGTCGGCCGCCGCTACAACGAGGGCATCCACCAGGCGATCGAGGCCAAAGAGGGGGTTCAGGTCAAGGCCGAGAACCAGACCCTCGCCACGGTGACGCTGCAGAACTACTTCCGCCTGTACGACAAGCTCTCGGGCATGACCGGTACCGCCGAGACCGAGGCGGCCGAGTTCATGTCGACCTACAAGCTCGGCGTGGTGCCCATCCCGACCAACAAGCCGATGATCCGCAAGGATCAGGCCGACCTGGTCTACAAGAGCGAGGTCGGCAAGTTCGACCAGGTCGTCGAAGACATCGTCGAGCGGCACCGCACCGGCCAGCCCGTACTCGTCGGAACGACCAGCGTCGAGAAGAGCGAGTACCTGTCGCGGCTGCTGGCCAAGCGCGGCGTCAAGCACGAGGTGCTGAACGCGAAGAACCACGCGCGTGAGGCGGCGATCATCGCCAAGGCCGGCCAGCTCGGGGCCGTCACCGTCGCGACCAACATGGCCGGCCGCGGTACCGACATCATGCTCGGCGGCAACGCCGAGTTCCTCGCCGTCGCCCAGATGCACGACAAGGGCCTGAGCCCCGTCGACACCCCCGACGAGTACGAGGCGGCGTGGGACGGGGTCTTCGAGTCCGTCAAGCGCGAGGTGGATGCGATGGCCGCGCGCGTGGTCGAGGTCGGCGGTCTGTACGTGCTCGGCACCGAGCGCCACGAGTCCCGCCGCATCGACAACCAGCTGCGCGGGCGTTCCGGTCGCCAGGGCGACCCGGGCGAGAGCCGGTTCTACCTCTCGCTCGAAGACGACCTGATGCGCCTGTTCAACGCCGGCGCCGCCGAGGCACTCATGGGCCGGGCGCCGGCCGACATGGCGATCGAGTCGAAGACGGTGTCGCGGGCGATCCGCTCGGCGCAGTCGCAGGTCGAGGCGCGCAACGCCGAGATCCGCAAGAACGTGCTGAAGTACGACGACGTGCTGAACCGCCAGCGCGAGGCGATCTACAGCGACCGCCGTCACATCCTCGAGGGCGATGACCTGCAGGATCGCGTGCAGAAGTTCCTAGGCGACGTGATCGGCGACGTCATCGACGAGCACACCGCCGAGGGCACCAGCGACGACTGGGATCTCGACGCAATGTGGACCGAACTGAAGACCCTGTACCCGGTGTCGATCACCATCGACGAGGTGCTCACCGAGGTGGGCAACAAGGGCCGGCTGAGCGTCAAGGCGCTCAAAGAAGAGGTGCTGTCGGATGCGCGGCTCGCCTACGAGCGGCGTGAGGCATCCCTCGGCGCGGCCGCCACGCGCGAGCTGGAGCGCCGCGTCGTGCTGTCGGTGATCGACCGTCGCTGGCGCGACCACCTCTACGAGATGGACTACCTGAAGGACGGCATCGGCCTGCGCGCGATGGCCCAGCGCGACCCGCTGGTCGAGTACCAGCGCGAGGGGTTCGCGCTCTACCAGTCGATGATGGGCGCGATCCGCGAGGAGTCGGTCGGGTTCCTGTTCAACCTCGAGGTCGAGGTGACCGGCGGCCAGAACGTCGCCGCGCGCGGTCTCGGTGAGTCGGGTGCCCCGACCCAGGGGCTGTCGTACTCGGCGCCGTCTTCCGACGCGCAGGGCGAGGTCGAGGTGCGCAACCAGCGTGGGCAGCTCGAGCAGGCGGCGACCCGTCTGGCCCAGCAGCAGCAGGCCGCGCAGGCCGCGGCGCTCGCGCAGCAGGGTCAAGCTCCGCAGCAGGGCGGCATGCGACCGTCGGGTCAGGGCCCCGCCCAGACCGGCGCGCGCGGTGCCTTCGGCCAGCGCACCGAGGGTGGCGAGCAGGCCCCGATGAACCGGGCGCAGCGCCGGGCGCAGGACAAGCGGCGCTAGCGTCTCCAGCCGGCGCTCGCCGGAAGTCCTTCCACGAGGTTGGGTGGAAGCTGAGGGATACTTGATCCTGTGCGCGCTGTATACGTTGACGAGTCGGCTCGAGATACTCACTACTACTTCTTCGGTGCGCTGATCGTCGATGACGCCGCGGCCCGCTCGATCGAGTCCGGGTTGGACGGCATCGGAAAGCTCGTCGCCGACAACGTTGCCGGCTTTGACCCGCACACCGAGTTCCACGGCAACGAGATGTTCCACGGCAAAAAGGGGTGGGACGCGGTACCCGTGGCATGGAGGGTCAAGGCCAGCGAGCTCGTCGCCAAGGTCGTGGAGAGGTCCGGGGCCGAGTACGTCTTTCGTGGGATCAATCTCGTCAACCACCGAGCCAGGTACATAACGCCTTACCCGCCCCACATGCTCACGCTCGCGCAACTGCTCGAAGACGTCGACGGTCGGATCGGCCGCTTGGGCGGCGACGTAGCAATCGTGCTCGCCGACGATCATCACAGTGCGGCGAGCAGCCGTCGAAATCTTCGAGACTTCAAGATCGGAAGCGTGCCGGGTTACACCCAGGGGCAGCTGACGAACCTGTCCGACACCATCTATTTCGGCCCATCTCACGCGAGCCGACTGCTGCAAGCGACCGACATCGCCACCTACTTCATGAACAGGAAGAGGACGATCGTAGAACGGGATCCGCGGGCTCGGGCCGCACTAGAGCGCATCGTCGCGAGCGTTCGGCAGCGCCTCGTCTCCGAGTACGTCTGGCTGGATTAAACACAACAGCCCCGTTTGACCGGGGCTGCTGGCTAGGTGCGGGAGGCCTCTCGGCATCCTGCAACTACAGTTTAGCGTCAGGTTCGGACATTCAGCCGGCTTTTGTTACAGCTCCCGTTCATAGTTCGCAGATCGCGGGTGCCGAACATTCGAGCGACAACGAACCGCGACGTTCGCCGGCGCGAGCAGCCTCAGAGCACGTTGATCGCCGTCGCCCGCCAGCGGCGGTCGAGACCCTCCAGCCGCAGGGCGACGGCGCGCACCCGCGCCCGGCCGCGCACGATCACGACGGCCTCGATCACGCCGTCGCGCGGTTCGGTGACCGAGACCGAGCCGATCGTGAACGTCGGCCTGGTCGGCTGCTGCCCCTTCGCCGCGCGGGCCCTGCTGGAGATGACGACGCGTTTCAGCAGATGCCGGTGCACATCGTCGCTCACCCACCGGGCGATCTGTTCCAGTTCTCGCGCCCCCGCGAGGATCTCGATGACGCACCGGGTCAGGTTGTGCAACAAGGGGACCGGGTCGGGCAGATGCTCGGTCGGTGTCGGCTGATGGCCGAAGAAGTCTTCGGCATCGAACCGGGGCCGCAACTGGCGAGCTGCCGTGCCCTCGATGATCGGACGGGGAAATGCGTGTGAAGGCGCCCCGAAGGGGTCGCGCGTGACCTGCACCAATGTCCACCTCTGACATGTCTGCTGAGTAGGCAAGACCCGCGCGAAGGTCAGGAATACTCAATCACGGGATGCGGAGAGCCGTCACGTCTCTGCGCAAGCTGTGGAAAAGGCGGGTAACAATCCGCGGGTGACGGATACCGTCCGGGGATGCGGTGGGAGCACCTCTTCGACGATCTCGAGTCGCAGCTCGAGCACGAGCTCGGCGCGGAGGAGGTCGATCTGCTGGCCGAGGAGGAGCGCCTGCGCCTCGGTCGGCTGGCGCTGCGCGACCGGCTGCGGGCGATGATGGGCCGGTCCACCGAGGATGCTCCGCTGCGTCTGATGCTCGTCGACGGGTCGCGCCTCGCCCTGAACCTCGGGGCGGTCGGACGCGACTGGGTGGCGGGGGAGCAGACCGGCCACGCCGGCAGCCGGCGGTCCTGCGTGGTGCCCACGGCATCCATCGCGGCGCTCTTCCCCGATGCCGAACAGCTCCGCGCGAGCATGAGCGAACCCGCCGACGGAGCCGCCGGGTCGCTCGCCTCGCGCCTCGGACTGGCGTTCGTGCTGCGTGACCTGTGCCGGCGCCGCGCGGTGCTCGACCTGGCCACGGCAAACGAGGTGCTGCACGGCACCATCGACCGGGTGGCGCGCGATCACGTCGACCTCGCCGAGCACGAGCCGGGGACGCCCCGCCGCGAGAGCGCGGTACGCGCCGTGCGCCTGGTGCCGCTGGATCGGATCGTCTCGGTGCGGTTCTAAGCGGGTGCGGTTCTCAGCTGGTGCGGTTCCAAAAGGTGCGGTTCCCGAGGAGCCGGCGCTCGAGATTCACAGGGCGCTCAGCTCGGGCACGCTGGCGTACTCGGCCTGATGCCAGAGGCCGCGGCGGCGGTTCTCTTCGTACTTGTCCTCGATGAAACGCTCGAGCAGGTCGCGCTCGACCCGCCAGTGGCCGTTGCCGCCGACCTTGATCGCCGGCAGCTCGCCGGTGCGCACCAGGGCGTACGCCTGGCTGGCCGAGATGTTCAGGATGTCGGCGACGTCGACGAGGGTGAGGAACCGCCCGAGCGCCGCGGAAGGGGTGTCCGGAGCCGTCATGGCTCGATTATGCGCTGCCCGAGCGCCCCGGAACCGGCGTGTGGATAACTTCTGCGCGGCCCCGGAGCGGCTGGCGACCATACCCGCATGAGCGTTCCCGCTGCCCCGCCCCGCCGCCGCCTCTCTGTCGATCCGCGCCTCATCATCGGCGTCGCCCTGGTCCTCGCCTCGGTCGCCGGCGTCGTCGGGGTCGTCCAGGCCTCCGACCGGCGGGTGACCGTCTACGCCGCCGCGTCGACGCTCGCACCCGGCGACCCGGTGGGCAGCGGCGACCTGCTGCCACGCCAGGTCGCGCTCGACTCCGCGGCGGGGCTGTATCTCGGCGACGGCGACCTGCCGGCCGCCGGGCTGGTGGCGACGGCCGTCGTGCTGGCCGGGGAACTCGTTCCGCTCTCGGCGCTCGGCACCGCCGACGGCTCCGACGCCACCACCATCGTGCTGCAGCTGAGCGGGCGGGTGAGCTCGTCGGTCGCCGAGGGTTCGCGGGTCGATGTCTGGACCTCGAGCGGCAGCGACATCGACCCCTCGACCGGTCTGGCCGGCACGGCGATGCCCCCGTCGGTTCTGGCGCCCGATGCCGTCGTGACCCGGGTACTGCGTCCCGAGGGGATCGTGTCGGCGGGCGACGGCGAGTCCGTCGAGGTGCTCGTGCCTCGTGCCCGGATCGCCCGCCTGCTGCAGGCCATCGCCGACGGTGATGCGCTCGCCGTGGTCCCGGCCGGCGTACCGTTCGCACCGCGATGACCGAGTTCGCCATCGCCGTTCCGTTCGAGGCCGAGCAACTCCTCGTCGCCGACGCCGAACGGTACGGGCACGCGGTCGTGCTGCGCTGCTCGGGCGCCGACGAGCTCGCCGCGCGGGTGCCGTCGGCGCGCCCGCAGGCGGTACTCGTCGCGGCACGGCCGCAGTACCTGAGCGCGGCGCTGGTCACCGCCTGCGACACGGGGGGCGTGCCGCTCGTCGTGATCGCCGAGGGTGCCGAGCAGCAGCGGCACGCTCGCGCGCTCGGCGTCGTCGATGCGGTGACGGGTCCGGTCGCCTGGGCGACCCTCATGCCGGATGCGGGCCCCGCCCCCGCGCAACCGCAGGTCCCTGCCGCGCCGCTTCGCGATCCGTCCCGGGCCCCCCGCCGCGGACGGGTCATCACGGTGTGGGGTCCGCACGGGGCGCCCGGGCGCACCAGCCTCGCCATCGCGATCGCGGCAGAACTCGCCGACGCCGGTCTCACCGTGGCACTGGGCGACGCCGACACCCAGGCGGCGTCGATCGATCCGGCGCTCGGGCTGCTGGATGAGGCTCCAGGTTTCGCCGCGGCCTGCCGGCTGGCCGGAACGGGGGCGCTCACGGTGTCCGAGTTCGAGCGCGTCGCCGAGTGGGCGCGCACCGGGCACACCGGGTTCTGGGTGCTGACCGGTCTCGGGCGTCCGAGCCGCTGGCCGGAGGTCGGCGCGTCCCGAGTCGAGGGGGTGCTCGAGGCAGCGCGCAGCTGGGTGGACGTGCTGGTACTCGACACCGCCGCGAGCATCGAGCAGGACGAGGAGCTCAGCAGCGACGTCGCCGGACCCCGCCGCAACGCCGCCGCGATCGCGGCGCTGCGCGGTGCCGACCAGGTCGTCGCGGTGGCGGCCGCCGACCCGATCGGCCTGGCGCGATACCTGCGCGCCCACGCCGAACTGCTCGAGCTCGCCGCCCCGGATCGCGTACTCACCGTGGTCAACAAGGTGCGTTCCAGCGCGATCGGCCTGAACCCCCATGGCCAGGTCTCCCAGACGCTGGCGCGCTTCGGCGGGGTGAGCGATCCGGTGCTGGTGCCGTGGGATCCGGGCGCGTTCGACGCGGCGGTGCTCGGCGGCCGGCCCCTTCGCGATGCGGCGCCGCGCTCGCCCGCGCGGCTGGCGGTGCGCGCCCTGGTGCGGGACCGCCTGTTGCCGGGCGAGCCCTCCGCGCGCGGCCGCCGGATGAACCGGCGCGCCCGCAGCAACTAGCCTGGACGGGTGACCACGCTCTCCGATCTCATGGTCGCCCACGGGCGCTCGACCGAGGCGGACATCGACTGGCTGCACCTGCTGAGCGCCGACATGCAGCTGCTCGCCGACCTCGCCTTCGCCGACATCGTGATGTGGGTGCCCACCGAGGACGGCAGCTTCATCGCCGTCGCGCACTCGCGCCCCTCCAGCGCCGCGACCCTGTTCTACCGCGACTTCGTGGGGCAGCAGATCAAGCCGGAGTGGAAGGCGCAGGTCACCGAGGCGTTCGAGTCCGGTCAGATCGTCGACACGGCGGCACCCGACTGGTACGAGGAGACCCCGACGCGGGTGCGCGCGGTGCCGGTGATGCGGCGGCTGGCGCCCACCGGATCCGAGGTCACGCACGACCCGATCGCCGTGCTCACCCGGCACAGCAACCTCAGCGAGGCGCGCACCCCCGGCCGGCAGGAACTGACCTTCAACCAGTGCGCCAATGACCTGTTCGCGATGATCTCCTCGGGAGATTTCCCGGACCCGGGCGCACCGTCCGGACCGCGTCGCGGGGCCCCGCGCGCATCCGACGGTCTCATCAGGCTCGACATCGACGGAAACGTCACGTTCGCCAGCCCCAACGGGCTGAGCGCGTTCAACCGCATGGGGTTCGACGGCGAGCTCGAGGGCGAGTCGCTCGCCGAGGTCACCACCGAACTGCTCAAGGGCAAGCTGGTGGTGGACGAGTCGCTTCCGCTGGTCGTGACCGGTCGCGCTCCGTGGCGCACCGACATCGAGGCGCGCGGGGTGACGGTCACGCTCCGCACCATCCCGATCCGCCATCGCGGCGAGCGGGTGGGTGCGATCGTGCTGGTGCGCGACGTCACCGAGGTGCGGCACCAGGAGCAGGAGCTCATCACCAAGGACGCGACGATCCGCGAGATCCATCACCGGGTGAAGAACAACCTGCAGACGGTGGCCTCGCTGCTGCGCATCCAGTCGCGGCGCGCGCAGTCGGACGCCTCGCGCGACGCCCTGTCGCAGGCGATGCGCCGGGTGAGCGCGATCGCGGTCGTGCACGACACCCTCAGCGAGGGGCTCAGCCAGAACGTCGACTTCGACGAGGTGTTCGACCGGGTGCTGATGCTGATCGCCGAGGTCGCCTCGAGCCACAACACCACGGTGCGGCCGGTGAAGAAGGGCAAGTTCGGCGTGCTGCCGAGCGAGTACGCGACCCCGCTGTCGCTGGCCCTGACCGAGCTGGTCACCAACGCCGTCGAACATGGCCTCGACGGACGCGACGGTCAGGTCGAGATCGTGGCCAAGCGCAAGGGCGAGATGCTGCGGGTGCGGGTGCGCGACGACGGGGTCGGCCTGCCCGAGGGCAAAGTCGGATCGGGCCTCGGCACCCAGATCGTGCGCACCCTCATCGAGGGCGAACTCGGTGGCACCATCGACTGGCACACCCTCGAGGGCGAGGGCACCGAGGTGACGATCGACATCCCGCTGCTCTGGCTGAAGGTCGGCTAGCGCGGGTCCTAGCTGGCGCGGCGGGCGCGGGCGGCGCGGCGCTTCAGGGCGCGGCGCTCGTCTTCGGAGAGGCCGCCCCAGACACCCGAGTCCTGGTTGGTCTCGAGCGCGTACTGCAGGCACATCTCGGTCACCGAGCAGCGAGCGCAGACCGACTTGGCCTTCTCGATCTGGTCGACGGCCGGGCCGGTGTTCCCGACGGGGAAGAAGAGTTCGGGGTCGGCAGTGAGGCACGCGGCCTTGTCACGCCAGTCCATGTCGGTGCTCCTTGGATTGCAGAGGTGGTGAACGTGCGCGTCACTTCGGGCTTCGCGCACGGTCGAAGTGAGTGCGAAATCCAGAAGGGGAGAGTCTTCGCGCTCACCTGCGACTCTGCAGGCGTCACATCAACCACAAACAGGGTTTCATACTTGTTACGCCCGATCAATAGGTTCGAATGGGATATCTCTGTGAGTGATCGTCGTCGCCCCGCCCCCTTCTGGGTGCTTCTCGCCCTGCTGACGGCCGAGTTCGTGCTCGTCGCGATGCTCGCCGTGACCCTGCTCGTCGAGCTGTTCGTCGCCGAGGCGACCTCGGTGCCGACGGCGATCGCGCTCACCGTGCTGGCCTTCATCGCCGCCGCCTGGCTCGGCGCGACGGTCGTCGGCGCGTTCCGCGGTCAGGCCTGGATCCGCGGGTCGGCGATCGTCTGGCAGGTGCTGCAGTTCGCCGTCGGCGCCGGCTCGATCTCGGGCGCGTTCAGCACGCCGGCGATCGGATGGCCGTTGGTCGCGGTCGCGCTGGTCGCCTTCGTGCTGCTGCTCAGCAAGCCGGTCGTCGAGGCCACCTCGGGCCGCGAGACCCGCTAGGTCAGTTTCAGCTTCTTGCGCAGCATGGCGATGTGGCCGGTCGCCTTCACGTTGTAGAGGGCGTGCACGATGCGGCACCCCTCGTCGAGGACGAACGTCGAACGGATAGCGCTGATCACGGTCTTGCCGTACAGCAGCTTCTCTCCGTACGCCCCGTACGCGTCGTGCACGGCATGGTCGGGGTCGCTGAGGAGCGTGAAGTGGAGCCCGCGGCCGTCGGCGAACCTCTTCAGCTTGTCCACCGCATCCCGAGAGATGCCGATGACCCGGTAACCGGCCTTCTCGAAGACGCCCATGTTCTCTTCGAAATCGCAGGCCTGCGTCGTGCAGCCGGGGGTGTCGGCCTCGGGGTAGAAGTAGATGATCGACTTCGTTCCCTGCAGGTCGTCACGGGCGACGGGTGAGTCGAACTGGTCGGCGAGCACGAACTCGGGCGCGAGATCGCCGGGCTGCAGGCGGATGGAAGCGGTCACTCAACGCATGCTATCGTTGACCCTCGGTCCGCTCGTTCGGACTGCGCACCTCTAGCTCAATTGGCAGAGCAACTGACTCTTAATCAGTGGGTTCCGGGTTCAAGTCCCGGGGGGTGTACGGGATAGCCCCCGTAATCTCTCGCCAGATTGCGGGGGCTTCCTTTTTTGCTCCGAGGTCGTGCCACGTTTATGACCCACACTACGAATTGGCTAGGAAGCAGCCTCGTAGCGGTCAGGGGCGGCTTCGCGCATCATCTCGTCGAGAATCCGCGAGGTCTCGGAGGTCGTCCCACGCACCTTCACCGGGAGGTAGTGCTTCTGGGTGACGCCTGCCGTGTTACCGATGTATCCCGACGCGGATGCACCGTCGTCGGCCATCACGGACTCGATAGCGTCAGCAGCCATCTTCCTGAACGAGTGTGTCGAGATGCCATCCCCGAACTGCGCCTTCTTCACGAGCGCTCGTAGCGTGCGCCGGACGTTGCCAGGCGCGAGCACGGTTCCGTTTCTGCTCTCAAACAACAGCGCGTCCGCTCGCTTATCAACGACCGCCAACCTTTCTGCGAGTGCTGCCACCACTGCCTGAGGCGGATGGTTGAGAAAGCGCTTGTCGTTGACGAGCTTGCCGTCTGACTTCCGAACCTTCGTTTCCTTCAGTCCGGGCTTCAGCACATAGACACTCGACCCGGACGACTTTGGAACGACGTGGGAGTCCAGCACCACCAAGACGCCGATGTCCTGCTCGACGATGTTTTCCCTGCGGAGCGCAAGTGCTTCACCGATGCGAACACCAGTGCCGCCCAGGAAGTCGAGCAGCGGCAACAGGTATGGAGCGTGCCGAGGTTGCATCCGAACTGCCTCGCGGAGCGCGATGAACTCGTTCATCTTCAAAGCACGGCTCGCTGAGCGTGCGACGTTAGCGGGCGCTTCGGGAATCTTGACATCCCTCATGGGGTTCTCATCTAGCCAGCCATGAACCGAGACTGCCCGACTGAACACCTCGCGGAAGATGAGGGTCGCGTGCTTGACATAACTAACCCGGCGATAGAGGCCCGCTTCATCATCCAACACCGGGATCTCTTCAAGAAAGAGGCTTAGCTGCGTTGGCTTGAACTTCGTGAGGGCAGTTCCCCCGAATTCGTCCTCGATGACATTGCGGTAGACGGTGCGGTAGCGGTCGATGGTCTCGGGCGATACGTGTTTACCGCGTTCCTTCCACGCAATCCAGTCCTCGAAAGCACGCTCGAAGATGATGACGTTGACGACGTGGCCCTCCACCACAGCACGCTTGGGTTGAGAGGGCCGAGCCTGACGAATTGCGTCTTCTACCTTCTTCTGAACATTCCGCTTCGAGATTCCGGCTTCCCTGCCAACGCCAGTTAGCTGCACCGCCTTTTCGCCTTCGACAAGTTGCACGCGGACACGGGAACGCCAGTAGAGCGTGGAAGCACAGCCGTTTTTCACCGAGACCAGCGCAGGGTGCGATTCCGCCCGAGGGTTCTTGCATTTCCGAGTGTGAGCACCACGCTTGCAAAGGGCACGGACCACATCGTGCGTCGTGGTCACGTTTCCAGATTCGCCCGGTTCTAGCGGCTTACGCGGCATCGCTACGCGCCTCCAACCAGTCCTCGACATCGTTGGCGAGGAAGCGGACGAGGTGCCCGAACTTGCTGACTCGCGGGCCGTAGCCGGTGTAGTTCCAGCCGTACACGGTTGCGACGCTGACATGAATCATGGCGGCGAGTTGCTCGATGGTGATGTACTCACGCTCCATCAGCAGGCGCTCCTTCGCGGTGAGTTTGGAGCGTGAGGGGCGCACCCTCGGAGGATTGACTGCGTAGGTCATCTAGATGGCCTCTCTGACCTACACCCGCCCTTCAATGGGTTCTAACCGGTCTGTACTAAAGACGCATTCGTTTCATCCGATAATCGCATACCATCCTAAATAAGTCAACCTAGTTCTTGATTTTAGTATCACGATCCGCTAGGATCGCGCGCATGGCCCGCCCTAAGTCACAGCCCCCAGAGGAAGAATTCCTGCCCGGTCGGGCGCTACGTCGGCTCCGAAACGAGCGCGGCATCTCCCAGACGGAGCTTGCTGCTGAGATGCGCGCGGCGGGGTTCTCGTGGATGCCCAATACGGTGTCCAAGATCGAGTTGGACCCGACGAACGAGCAGTGGCGTCGCCTGTCTTGGGGTGAGGGAGTCCGGCTGTGCAAGATCCTCGGCATCCCGGCGTCGGCCTTCGGTGCTCCCATCGACGAAGGTGACCTCGACACCGCTCGTATCGTCGGCCAGGGCGAGGTCGTAGCTGATGGCATCCGTTCTCTCGTACAGCACATCGAGGTGGTCCGCTCCCAGGCGAGTACCTTCCGTGAGGGGTTGGAGACTTTGCCCGCCGAGGTGCGTGGAGAGGGGCGTCTTGGCAAGCTCTCGGTTCTCGGGTCGAATGAAACTTTGACGGCGTTGTCGCGTGCTCGCGCGGAAGTGGGACCGCTGACCATCGAAGGACGGGCGAATCCTGACCGTATCGGCGTTGTGGTCGAGTCCGATGGACGCTCGATCCAGTTCACGAGCCAGGCAGCGCTCGACCATTTCAACGCGACGGGTGAACTCGTGGATGGCGCTACGCCGCTCGACTAAGCCCAGCGTTCATCTACTTCCAGGGCTTCTAGAGTCACCCTCTAAGAGCCGACCACCCGAAGCAGCAGCACATAACCAACGGCTTTGTCGGCCTCACCGGAGTACCGAGGACAGATGTACTTCGCCGCCGCCTCGATCATCGCCTCCTGCCCTGCAAGCGTGTACGGGACTGAGATCCCGTTGTCTTTCGCAAAGGCGACTGCGAGGTCGATTTTCGACTCCATCGCGTCCTCGCCTTCAGCCAGGTCTTCGCAACTTCCGTCGAGGAAGACCGTTTTCACCTGTTCGAAGCGGGCTTGATCGCTGGCTGACAGCGGGGTCGGATACGGGGCGGGCTGGGTCCAGTCGGCACTACCGTTTGCGATTAACGCTGTGGCGATGTCGCTGAACCCGTTCCTGTAGTCAGCCTCGCTCGGTGTGTGAAGTACCCGCGAGCCAAGAACGAGCGCGACAACGATCCCTACGACCGCGACAGGAATCACGATCTTCGCCCAGAGGGGCAGCTTTCCCACCGCCCGAAGCGCATTCGCAAGTCGCGGCGGCGTGACAGCGGCAGCGGGAGTCGGTGAGTCCGGTTCTACTGGGTCAACTCCTGGCTCTTCACTAACTACACCGTTCGCGTCTG
>DATMFW010000093.1:0-68933 GCA_035556655.1 Pseudolysinimonas sp. | reverse complement strand
GGGGGGGTCGGAGAGCCGGCGCCTAGAGTGCCGCGCGCTCGTCGAAGCGCTCCCGCAGCACGTACTTGGTCACCTTCCCCGACGGCGTCCGCGGCAACTCGTCGACGATGAACACGTGACGGGGCTTCTTGTACGAGGCGAGCCGGGTCCGGGAGTGCTCGATGATGTCGTCGACCGTCAGTGAGCTTCCGGGCGTCAGCACGACGAAGGCGCAGACGGCCTCTTGGAATCGCTCATCGGGCACGCCGATGACCGCGGCGTCGACGATCTCATCGTGAAGGGTGAGGGCGTTCTCGACCTCGAGCGGATAGATGTTCTCACCGCCGCTCTTGATCATCTCCTTCTGACGCCCGGCGAGCACCAGGAATCCGTCGGGGGTGACCCGGCCCAGATCTCCGGTGCGGCACCAGCCGTCGACAAAGGTCTCTGCCGACGCCTCGGGCTTTCCCCAGTACTCCCGCGAGACGCTGGGCGAGCGCACCCACACCTCGCCGACCTCGTCGCGAGCGACCTCCTCCCCGGTGGGACCCGCGACGCGCACCTCGGTGAACGGCAGCGGCTTGCCGACCGAGTCGGGATGCCGTTGGGTTCCCTGCACTGAGGGCATGATCGTGGCGATCCCTCCCCCTTCGGTGAGGCCGTAGGTCGGGATCAGGTCGACCCCGGGGAGGCGCTCGAGCATCGCCTCGACCGCCCAGGTGGCGATCGCAGAACCGCCGGTCGTGATGCGGCGCAGCGCGCTGAGGTCGAACTCGCCCAGACGGGGGTGACTCAGCATCTCGTAGATCATGAACGGATAGATCAGGGTGTCGGTGACCCGGCGCTCGGCGAGCACCGTCATCATCCGCTCGATGTCGAATCCGCCGCTGCGCGTGATCACCGCCGTTCCCCGCGACACCAGGGCGGGAAGCAGCAGGTCCTCGAACGCGCCCACGTGATAAAGCGGTCCGGTCGTCATGGCGACGGTCGTGCGGTCGTACTTCCACTCCAGCGCCTGCGCGACCGCGAACCACAGCGAGTTGCCGTGGGTCCATACGGCGCCCTTGGGTCGCCCGGTCGTGCCCGAGGTGTACATGATCATGGCCGCGGCACCCGCATCCGGCACCGGGACATCGACATCTCCGGTCTCCTGGTACCCGTCGAGACCGGCGAACGGCTCGAGCCACGCGGGCGGCGTCTCGCCTCCGTGGGGGAATCCGAGGTAGCGGATCGCACCGGAGGGGTCGCGGATGCCGGCCACCGCATCCGCGAAGTCATCGTGCAGGCAGACGACCGCGGCACCCGAGTCGCTGAGGACGTAGTCGAGTTCGGGCGGCGCGAGGCGGAAGTTCACGCGGACGGCGATCGCCCCGAGTCGCGTGATCGCTAGATAGAGGGCCCAGTATTCCAGCGAGTTGTACAGCAGCATCGCCACGCGATCGCCCGCGACGACTCCCGCCCGCTGCAGCACGTGGGCGTACCGGTGAGCGTGGGCAGCCAGCTCGCGGTAGGTCCATTCCTCTCCGCCCTCGAGGGCGACCGCCAGCCGATCGAGGTCCTCCTCGTGCATCGGCTGGGCGACCAGCTCGGTGATGCTGCTGAGCGCTGGGCTCACTTGATGGCCTGCGGGTTGAGCGGGGACCCGACACCTCCGGTGACGGTCAAGGGTGCTGCGACCAGCATGAACTCGTAGACGCCGTCCGCTGCGCAATCCTCGGCGAGCGCCTCGAGGTCGAACATCTCGCCGAGCAGCATGCCGGCGTTCACCAGCAGGATGACGTGCAGCGGCTGGTAGATGTCGGTCGTCTCGTTGGGCTGCGGCTCGAGGCCCCACGTGTCGGTGACGACCGCGGAGACATGGCGCGGGGCGAAGAAGTCGGCGGTGCTCACGCCCAGCCCGGGTGCCGGGCCGGCGGCGTACGTGCCCCAGCTTCCGCGATCGCGCACCTGGGCGATCGCGCCGGTGCGGACCAGCGCGATGTCGCCCTCACCGACCTCGACCCCCTGCGCCGCCGCGCACCCCTCGAGTTCGTCGGCCTGGATCGCGTAACCCTCGGGAAGCCAGGGCTTTCCAAGGAAACGCGGCATGTCGAGCAGGACACCGCGGCCGACGATCTTGTCCTTCTGGTTGGTGATGTCGTTGATGCGCGCCCCGGCAGCACTGGTGACCTGCTCCGGTCCGTGCCCGTTGTACATCTGGCCGTCGTGGAAGATGTGCGCCAGTCCGTCCCACTGGGTCGAGCTCTGCAACGGCATGTAGATCGCGTCGTCGGTGTACCGGTTGAGCATGTGATCCTGCGCCCCGGAGATGATGTCTCCGCCGTCCTGAAGCATCGTGTGCAGCGGGTTGATCCGGCCGTATGCACCCGTCTGCGGGCCGTCGGTGTCGAGCGGCAGGGCGAGCGAGAACACGACGCCCCGGCGCACCAGAGCAGCCGCCCGCGTGACGTGCTCCGGCGTGATGTAGTTGAGCGCCCCGACCTGGTCCTCCGCGCCCCACTTGCCCCAGTTGCGATACTTCAGTGCCATCTCGTTGACGAGATTCAGATCGGGCGCGGACATCCTCTTCCTTTCGACGTTGTAACGGTATTATCGACAACAGTCACCAACGTCTCACTGTTCGATAACAGTGTCAATAGACTGATAATAGACCCACGATGGACGGATGGTAACCCCATGGCCAGAGACGACGCCGGCGCCGGCCCATCGCAGTCCTCGCTGCTGCCGAAGGTCGCACGCATCCTCGACCATCTGTCGACGGCCGGCGACGCCAACGCGACGGAACTCGCCGCTGCGGTCGACGAACCGCGCAGCAGCATGTACCGCCTCCTGCGCTCCCTCGCCGACATCGGATGGGTCGAGGAGACCGGAGCCCGCGGCGTCTGGCGCCTCGGCGGCGAGCTGTTCCGGCTGAGCGCCGCCGCCATCAACAGGATCGACGAGCGCCAGGTCGCCCGGCCGCACCTGGAGCGCCTGCACCAGGCGACCGAACAGACCGTGTACCTGTGCATCCGCAACGACATGCGCGCCGTCTGTATCGACCGGCTCGAGGGGGTCAAGGTCGCCAGCCAGGCACTCAAACTGGGAGGGTCGCTGCCCCTGCATCAAGGGGCGGCACCCCTGGTCCTGCTGGCGTTCGGCGAGAGCGACCTGTGGGAGCAGTGGCGCCGGACCGCCGCATCGGAGCAACTGGAATTGCGGACCGAACTGACCCTGGCGACCGTCGACGATGTGATGCGGGATCTGGCCAAGGTCCGCGACCAGGGGTACGCGATCTCGGACGGGGACGTCACCCCCGGCATCGCCGCAATCGGGGTCCCGGTCTTCAACCGCAACTCGCTCCTGGTCGCGTCCGTGTCGGTGAGCGGCATGCGCGAATCCATCCTCGACGCCGAAGGCAGGGTGCTCGAACTCGTCCTCGCGGCGGGGCGGGCGATCTCCCGCTCGCTCGGGTACCGCGAGCCGTGACCCCTACCGTCCGGGCCACTCCAGCCCGTGCGGCAGCGATACCCCGGCCAGCCGGGTGGCGGTGGTGAGGGCCTGCAGACGGTCGCTCCCGTTGCTACGGGCCACGGCCGCCCAGGTCGTCAGAGCGTCACGCGCGGACGCATCCGCGCGATAGAGGCCGTCACTGGATGCCGGGAAGGCGCCGAAGGGGACGTGACGGACGTCGGCGATCTCCCCCGCATCCCACCGCTTCGATGCCACGGCCCGGCGACCCTGGGCGCGGGTGAGCACCTCGTCGACTGTCACGACCACACGGGCGGCGGCCCGGACGATCAGCCGATCGACCTCGTCGTCCCGGACATCGCCGCGGGAATACAGCGCACCATCCTCGTCGGCGAACGGATAGTGCAGCAGCGCCAGATCCGGCCGCACCGGGGGCTCCCCACCGGCAGGTTCGACGCCCGCAGCCGCCCGTCGCATCCCCGGGAGGTATTCGGTGGCGTCCCGCACCTCGGCCGCCGGCCAGAGAGCGGTGATCCAGCCCTGCAGGTCGTCGGGTTCGAGCGCGAGCACCACCGCCGGGCGGACCCCCTCGCGCGCCGCAGACTCCAGAGCCGCGATCGGGCGATTGCGCCACGCGCGCCCCGCGACGGCGATCCGGGATACCGCGCTCATGACGCCGCCGCCAGCAGGACGCCGTGCGGATCGACAGCCTCGCGCAGGAGCTGCAACTCCTCCGCTGTCGGCGGCGCGGGGCTCTCGGCCGCCGGCATGACCGCGAATCCGGTCTGCGCCGTCACCTCGTCCACGTCCACCCCCGGAGCCAGTGCGGATACCTGCATCGAACCGCCGTCGTCGAAACCGAACAGGCCCAGGGGGCTCAACACGCGAGCGGGTCCGGTTGTCGTCAGCCCGAGGTCGGCCCGTGACATCCCGTCGACCCGATGCCCGACGCCCGAACGATAATCGACGCTCTCGACGAACGTGCGCGGACTGTGGGTCGGCATGGCGATGACCTCTCGCCCGAACACCGCGAAGTGTTCCGGCTGCAGGATCGGACCCACCAGCCGCACGTCGGGCGGCCCGTCGACCCCGATGCGGACGCTGTTGAGGTTGCCGAATCGATCCACCTGCGCCCCCGTGCTGAACCCGACGTCGACGATGCCGCGTTTGTACGCGATCGCGTTCGGATACCCCGTGATGTGCCCCTCGCTCGGAAGGTCGGTCATCAGATCGCTGAACTCCAGCTCGGGAAGGAACTCGAGCGCGTCGAGCCGGGGATTGATGACCCACCCGCACAACAGGATGGTGAAATCCGGTGCGTGCATCCGCTGGGCCAGGCCCATCGCCGCGAGGGGGATGCCCGTGCCGTACAGCGCCGCGCGAGGCCCGGTGCTCAGGCCAGTGAACCCCACCTCCCCGTCACGCAAGGTGCGCGCCAACTGGATCGCGAGGAACTCGCGCGGATTGCAGTCGTGCGTCACAGTCGCCTCCGCAGCAGTCCGACGAGCCGTGTGACGCCGAACTCGTTCAGGTAGTCATCGTGATCCCGGGGTCCGTACACGGTGCGTTCGAGGTGCGCCGCGCTCGTCGCCTGGTCGCGACCGGCCTCGGCGAACTCGGCGAAGGCCGGCTCGTCGGTCTCGTAGTTTCCGCTCATCGGACCCGGGTGCGCGCCCCACGGAGCGAACACGACGGCCGACGTGCGGAAGGCCGGGATCTGAACCGTCATGGCGACATCCGCGAGGTCCTCGGTCCGCACGATCCGCTCGGTGGTCAGGATCAGCCGGGCACTGCCCTGGGCCATGACGATGTCGAGATCCTGGGGCATGACGCGATCGGCCGGAATCAGCCCGTTGCCGAACTCATCGGCAGCGGGGACGTGGAGCACTGTCACATCGGGCCGGGCGGCCGGCACCGCGAAGAGTGGACGCCCGGTGATCGGGCAGGTGAACGGCGTGATACCCGACTCGGGGGTGACGATCGAGTTGCCCGCCAGATAATCGACCGGGACGAAGGTCTGATTGTCGCCGTCGGCGCGGAACCTGTCGAAGCTCGTCACCTCGCTGTAGTCGACGATCTCGAGTTCCCCGGACTGCGACAGCGCCCGCACGCGCTGTGCCAGGCCGAACTTCTCCAGGCCGACGTAGGAGGTCTCGAGCCGGCTGAGGCAGCCCCCCGCCGCGAGCAACTCCGTCTCCGGTCCGGCCGTCATGGCCACGACCGTCAGACCCCGGCGCCCTTGTCGCACCAGCTCACGAGCGAAGGCCAACGGCCTGTTGTAGATCGTGAAACCGCCCAGAGCGAGCCGGTCACCGTCCCCGACGAGGCCGGCGGCCTCGGACAGGGAGACGAGCTTGCTGCGCCGACTCACCTGCGCACGCCCGAAGACCTCATCGTGTCGATCGTACGCGGAGCAGGTTCGCCGAGCCGACCGCGAGGATCAGGATCGCCCCGGTCACGATGTCCTTCAGGTAGTACTGCGCGTCGGTCAGCGCCAGACCCGAGAACACCACGCCGATGACGAGCACGCCGAGGATGGTACCGCCGATGTGGAACTCGCCGTCGCGCCAGGTCGACGCGCCGAGGAACGCGGCCGAGAACGCCCCGAGCAGCAGACCGACGGCACCCGTCGGCTGTCCGCTGCCGAGCTGAGCGGACAGCAGGATGCCGGCGATGCCCGAGCACAGTCCGCTGATCACGAACGCGACGATCTGCAGACGTGCGATCCGAACGCCCGCGTTGCGAGCTGCCTCCGGGTTGCCTCCGAGCGCATACATCCGCCGGCCGGTGGGCGTCTGCTGGAGGAACACCCACAGCACGACCGCCGTGGCGATCAGGACGACGGCGGGCGCCGGCAGGAACCCCCACCGGGTCTGCCCGAATGCCACGAAGTCATCGGCGATTCCCGTCGTGAAGGGCGTGATCGTGTACCAGCTGATCACGCCGCCGATGATCGCTCCCATTGCGAGCGTCGCCAGTAGCGCATTCACCTTCAACCAGGTGACCACGACCCCGTTGACCAGCCCGATCAGCGCCGCGACCGCGAGCGCGACCGGGATCGACACCAGCGGCGGGAGCCCCTGCTGCGATTGCAGGCCGGTCACCACCAGGCCCGACAGAGTCGCGACGTATCCGATCGAGAGGTCCAGCTGGCCGAGGACCAGGCATACGGTCAATCCGAGTGCCATCGTCCCCACCACGGCGGCCTGGTTGAGGATCGCGGCGATGTTGCCGGAACTGATCAGCGCACCGTTCGTCGACCCGGCGAAGTAGACCACGATCAGCACGAATGCGATGACCGTGCCGAATCTGCGCAGCACGTCCAGCACCGACAGGCGGCTGCCAGGCAGCCGGTGGCGCATGGCGCCCTTCGGCATTGCGTTCTTCGTCGTCATCAGGTTCTCCTCACGTCCCGAAGCACAGGCGCGCGATGGTGCGCGCATCGATGGCGGAGCCGACGACCTCGTCGACCACCGCGCCTTCTCGCATGACGAGCACGCGATTACAGATCTCCACGAGTTCCTCGTGCTCGGACGAGGCGACGAGCACGCAGGCACCATCCCGCGCCGCGGCGCGGATCAGTTCGTAGATCTCCTCCTTGGCGCCGATGTCGACGCCGCGCGTCGGCTCGTCCAGCAGCAGGATGCGCGCACCGGCATTGAGCCAACGCCCGATCACGACCTTCTGCTGGTTTCCCCCGCTGAGCGAGATCACCGGCATCGACCAGCTGGCGGCCTTCAGGTTCGTGGTGTCGGCGATCTGCTTCATGTCCTTGACCCGCGACCGACGGCGTCGTGCGAGCGGGTGATAGCGCTCGAGCACGGGGAGCAGGGCGTTCTCGAGCACGCTCATCCGGGGGATGAGGGCGGATCGACGACGCTCCTCGGGCACCAGACCCATCCCGAGCCGTGTCGCGCCGATCGGCGACCGGATCGCGTGCGGGGTGCCGTCGACCCTCACCTGACCGGAATCCGGCGAACGCAGACCGTAGATCAGCTCGAACAGCTCCGTGCGCCCCGCACCGACGAGGCCGGCGAATCCGAGGATCTCGCCATAGCGAGCCGAGAACGAGACCGGCCCGACTCGGCTGTCGGCGATCTCCTGCACCTCGATCGCGAGGTCGCCTGCCCCCTCGAGGGGGACTCCGCTGGTTCTGAACTCGAGGGCGCGGCCGACGATGAGTTCGACGAGCCCGGCGCGGTCGACCTCGCCGATGTCCTTGGTGGCCACGATCTCGCCGGAGCGCATGACCGTGACTCGATCGCACACGGCGAAGACCTCGTCGAGCCGGTGCGTCACGTAGATGATCGCGATGCCCTGGTCGCGCAGGCGGCGGACGAGCGCGAGCAGTCGTTCGACTTCGGGGGGTGAAAAGGATGCCGTCGGCTCATCGAGGACGATGGTGTGGGCGTTCACGACCGTGGCCATGGCCACGTTGATCGCAACCTGCTGCGGCGGCGTCAGGGTCTTCATCCGCTGATCAGCGGAGATGCCCAGATCCCAGTCGTCGAGCAGGCGCTGGGCCCACTGACGCAGGGAGCGCCACCTGATGAACGGACCCCGTCGCGCGAAACGCACGTTGAGTCCCATGGTCTCGGCGACCGTCAGTTCCGGGCTGGCCGCCAGTTCCTGCTGGACCAGGGCGACACCGGCGGCCTTCGCCAGCGCGGGCGTGAGCGATCGCTGCTCGTGACCCCGGATCAGGACCTCGCCCGAGTCCGGGTTCACCCGCCCCGAGAACGTCCCGAGCAACGTGGATTTGCCGGCACCGTTCTCTCCGACGAGGCCGAGCACCTCGCCAGGACGGACGGCGAAGGTCGCATCGGTGACCGCTGCGACACCCCCGAAGGACTTGTTCACGTGCCGGAGCTCGACGGTCAGGTCGTGGTCTTCGGTCATGACGGGTCCTCCGAGGGTGTCGCGGTCAGCGAGTGGTTAGTTGTTCGCCCAGTAGTCGGCGCCCCAGCCTTCGGGCAGCCACTCCTCGGGCTCCAGCAGCGGAGCGTCCGGCACGTTGGCCGGGGTCAGGACCTCCCACTGGACCTCCGCCTCAGCCGTGAAGTCGGCCCCGGTGAAGATGCTGTTGATGGTCTCGACCGCGGAGTAGCCGGCGTTGGCCCACCCGAAGGTCACGAGGGCGTCGAAGTAGGGGTCGCCGTCCTGCATGGCCTGAACGGCGTCACTCGTGCCGTTGATGCCGGAGCCGGCGAACGTCTCGCCGTCGACACCGGCCGCCTTGACAGCGGTCAGCGCGCCCATCATCGGGACGTCCCAGCAGGAGAGGATGCCACCGAGGTCGTCGTCGGAGCTCAGCCGCGACGCAAGGTAGTCCTTGGCCGCCGGGACCGGGTTGCCGCCGTCGATGTGGTACTCGACCTGAGTGATCTCGGGGTGCTTCGACAGGACGGTGTCCATACCGGCGACCCGCCGCTTGCACGGCACCGCCTCCGGCAGAACCATCTTGATCAGCTCGGACTTGCCCGCCGCCGCCATGTCGTCCAGCGTCTGCTGGGCCAGGGCGGCACCCGCGTCCTCCTCAGGGGTGTCGATGTTCGCGGTGACGCCGTCCACCGCGGGTCCACCCGCGACCGCGACCACGGGGATGCCCTGCTGGCCGGCGAGGGAGAGCTTGGCCTTCAGCAGCTCGTTGTCGGTGAACACCGTGATGATGCCGTCGACGCCCTTGTTGATGAAGGTGTCCATCCCGGCCAGCTCTTTCGACGGGTCGTAGTTCGCGTCGATGATCGAGATCTGGTAGGCGGGATAGTTCTCCAGCTGCTTGTTGATCGCGCCGAGGATCCGCTGACCGGCCTCGTCCGACTGCACGAGCATGAGCACGCCGATCGACTTGCTGTCGTCGGTTGCGCCGCCGCCCGCGTTGTCGCACGCGGTGAGGGCGCCGGCCGTGAGGGCGAACGCTCCCGCCAGGGCGAGTGCGCGCACCGCCTTCAGCCGGGATGTCGCCGGGGTGGTTGCTGACATGTCCTTCTCCTCTCAGTGCACCGGTCCCGCCGGCATTGGCGGGACGCGGGGTGTTGCGTCCTGGGTATTCCCCATGGACTGCAGCCGGCTCGCAACGATCGTCATCTCGGCGATGGATGTCCGTTTGGGCATCAGGAGCACGGCCAGGCATGCGGCGGCGACGTCTTCCGGCTGGATGAAGAGGTCGCGCATGTTCTGCGGCGGGGGCGCAGGACGGTTGTCGAGGAGGGGCGTGTTCACGAGCCCCGGGAGGATCGTGCAGACTCGGACGCCCGAGCCGTGTTCGTCTCGTCCGGCGCCGCGCGCCAGCCCGATGAGCCCGGACTTCGATGCGCCGTACGCCGCGCCGCTGTGGTCGGGCCAGGCACCGGCGACGCTTGAGATGTAGAGCACATCACCCTCCGCCTCGCGAAGGCGTCCGATGAGCGCCGAGGTGACGTAGAACGCCCCGTTCAGGTTGGTGTCGATGATCCGTCGCCACGCATCCGGGGTGAGCTCGCCGAAGCGCCGCGCCGGGACATTGACCCCCGCGGCGCACACCAGCACGTCGACGGGGCCGGTGAATCCGGAGGCCCAGGCGCCGACCGCGTCGGAGTCGGAGACGTCGACGCTGTGCGCCGTCAGCGACCCCGTGCCCGTGAGCTCGGCATCCGCCTCGATCACCGGGGCTGTACGGCGGGCGAGCACGTGGACCTCGCTGCCTGCTTCGGCGAGCGCCACGGCGATGGCCAGTCCGATGCCGCTGCTGCCGCCCGTCACCACGGCGCGACGACCGGCAAGCGGGGTGCCCTCCGCGCCACTCTGCGACATCACCAGTTCCCTTCGCGCGAAGCGCCGATGGCCCGCCGCGCGAACAACATTTGCACATTCAGCTTCCGTTTGTCCACTCCATGGACAGAGTTATCGCCACATGAGTACAGTGGGGCGAGTTGAGCTCAGAGAGTCTGCTCGGCGATCACGCCGAGCCCTGAGCGCGCAGAAGGGTTCGAGCATGTCAGCCGACCACGACAGCACGGAGCAGCGGTCCCCAGCGCCCGAACGCGCCCGTCTGGAGGAACGCGCGGACTTCGTGCGTACCGAGGCCATCCGGCTCATCGAGATCGCCAAGGTCGGCCACTACAGCTCGGTGTTCTCGGCGGCCGAGACGTTCGCCGTCCTGTACTACGCCGTCATGAGGCTGAATGACGACCCGCGCTGGCCCGATCGCGACCGTTTCCTGATGGGGAAAGGGCACGCTGCAGTCGGGCTGTTCCCCATTCTCGCCGACCTCGGCTATCTCGAACGCGAGGTGCTCGACGGCTACACCCGCCTCGGCAACCCGCTCGGCGACCATCCCGACATGACCAAGGTCCCCGGCATCGACTTCAGCTCGGGCTCGATCGGCCACGCCCTGTCCAACGGATTGGGGATGGCCCTCGGCGGACGGCTGGCCGGAAAGGACTTCACCGTCTTCGTGATGCTCGGCGACGGCGAGATGCAGGAGGGCCAGGTGTGGGAGGCCGCACTCGGCGCCGCGCACCATCGGCTCGGCCGGCTCGTGGCGATCGTCGACCGCAACGGCTATCAACTCGACGGGGCCGTGGACGACGTGATCGGCATCGAACCCCTCGCCGACAAATGGCGTGCCTTCGGGTGGGACGTCGTCGAGGTCGACGGCCACGATGTGGAAGCACTCCGCGCGGTACTGGGCGAGGCCAAGGCGAACGGCACCGACGACGGTCGGCCCGTGTGCGTGATCGCGAAGACGATGAAGGGGAAGGGTGTGCGATACATGGAGACCGAGCCCGGCTGGCATCTCGGCTACCTCGACCCGGCGGACGCCGAGCGCGCGGTCGCCGAGATCACCGAGCGGAGCGGACGATGACCGGGCCGCGGGAGGAAGGCTCCTGGCAGTACCGCGCCGTCAACACCCTGAACCCCGGGCTCGACTGGTTCTCGGACGCACTCATCGAGCTGGTCGAGGAGGGTCACCCGGTGGTGGCCGGCACTGCCGATCTGCAGTATTCGAACGGACTCGTCCGTTTTGCGCAGCGTCACCCGGACCGCTTCCTGCAGTTCGGCATCTCGGAGCAGAACATGGTCTCCGCGGCCGCGGGTCTCGCCACGACGGGCGCGATGCCGTTCGTGGCGACGTTCGCCTCGTTCCTGGGCCTGCTGTGCGTCGAGCAGATCCGCATGGACGTGGCATACACAAAGCTCCCGGTGCGGCTCATCGGGCACCACACCGGCATCGCACTCGGCTTCTACGGCACCAGCCACCACGCCACCGAGGACATCGCGACGATGCGGGCGATCGCCGGGCTGACCGTCGTGTCCCCGGCCGACGGACCGCAGCTCAAAGCCGCACTCAAGGCATCCGTGAACTGGCCCGAGCCGATCTATTTCCGGATCAGCCGGGGACGGGACCCGCAGGTCTACCCCGATGACGTGTCCTTCGAGTTCGGGAAGGGCATCGAGCACTCGCAGGGAACGGACGTGACGATCATCGCCTGCGGCACGCAGGTGCATCCCGCGCTCGAGGCCGCGGAGGCCCTCCGCGGCGAGGGGATGTCGGTCGGGGTCATCGACATGCCGACCGTGAAGCCCCTCGACGATGAGCTGGTGCGCGACGTCGCCGGACGCACGGGCGTGGTGCTGACGGTGGAGGAGCACAACGTGCTCGGCGGACTGGGCGGGGCGGTCGCAGAGGTGCTGGCCGGCATCACCGGCGGCGCGCGGCTGGTGCGGCATGGCATCCAGGATGAGTACAGCCTGATCGCGCCGCCGACGCACCTGTATCAGCACTACGGTCTCGACGCGGAGGGCATCGCGAAGGCGGCCAGGACCGCCCGCGAATGACCGCACGCACGACGTCCGGGGTCGAACAGGAGTTCCGCATGGATATCGGGGTCCGCCTGCTCGACCTCGATCCCAACGGGCACGTCAACCACGCCTCGTACCTCAGTTACGCCGAGACGGCGCGCGTCCGGCACCTGTCCGCCGCCGGCCGCTCACCCGCGCGCCTGGCCGCCTCCGGCCTCGCCGTCGTCGTGCTGCGTCTCGAGATCGACTACCGACGGGAACTGGTCTGGGACGATCCCGTCTCGGCGACGTCGCGCTTTCGGTTCGAGGGTGCGCGATCGGCATTCCGCAACACCGGACGCGTGCTCGCCGGTGACCAGGTCGCTGCCGAACTGGAGGTCGTCCTGGGCGTACTGGATCTCGCCTCACGCAGGCTCACGAAGGATTCGCGGGCGATCCTCGCGAAGGAAGGGGGAATCAGCGATGATCGCTGACCAGAACGCGGCCGTCCGATACGGCCAGGCCGGCGAGCTGCTCGGGGGAACCGAGTCCCCGCGACGCGGCCTCGCCGCGGACGAGGTCCGGGTCGCCCCGGCGTACGTGGGCATCTGCGGCACCGACCTGCACATCTACCTGGGTCACATGGACGGCCGGGTCGCCCCGGGCACCGTGCTCGGGCACGAGTCCTCAGGGATCGTGACCGAGGTCGGCGCCGGGGTCGAGGGGTGGGCTCCGGGCGATCATGTCTGCGTCGACCCGGTCGTGTCGTGTGGCGTCTGCCGTACCTGCCGCACCGGACTCGCGCACGTCTGCCCCGACCTCAAGATCCTCGGCATCGATGCCGACGGCGCCATGCAGGGCGACTGGATCGTCCCTGCGCGCAACCTCGTGCGGATCGGCGCGGATGTCGACCTCCGGACGGCAGGTCTCATCGAGCCGCTCGCCGTCGCGGTGCACGACGTGCGCCGCAGCCGCCTCGTCGCGAATGAACGCGCCCTCATCGTCGGCGCGGGTCCGGTAGGACTCCTGATCGCGATGACCGCACGCGACGCCGGTGCGCAGGTGCAGGTCGTCGAGGTGAACGAACACCGTCGGGCGATCGCCCGGTCGCTGGGTTTCGATGCCACCGCGCCCGACGAGCTCGTCGCGCGGGCGGACGCCGATAACGCGCCTGATGTGGCATTCGAGGTGTCGGGCGCCGCAGCAGGCCTCACCACTGCCTACACCAGCCTCACGCCCGGCGGCCGGATGGTGGTGGTGGGAATCCACTCCGAGCCGCGCGAACTCGACCTGCGTTCGCTGTTCGAACGCGAGGTCGAGATCCTCGGAGCCCGGCTGTACGCGCGGGAGGACTTCGAGCGCGCGGTGGGCCTCGTCGAGAGCGGCAGGGTCGACCCGGCGCCTCTCATCAGCGACATCGTCGGATTCGGCTCCGCAGGTCGCGCCTTCGACCGGCTGCTGGCAAGCGGTACCGAGATGAAGATCCTGCTCAGCGCGACGCCGCCCGGCGCCTAGATGTACTCGGCAGTCACGTTGGTGACACTCGGCTGATGGGTGGGGCTCCGATGGCGGAGTGGATGCGTTGAGTGTTGTAGTGCTCGAGCCAGGGCGCAAGTGCGGCGGTTCGTTCCGCGTTTGAGGTGAAGATCTGCCGGTAGGCCCATTCGGTTTGAAGGGTGCGGTTGAGTCGTTCGACTTTGCCGTTTTGCCAGGGGCAGTGCGGTCTGATGAGCACGTGTTTCGCGCCGAGGGCGACGAGCGCCGCGCGGACGTCGTTGGAGAGCCGGTAGCTGAAGTGGTTGTCGGTCATGACTCGTTCGATGCGAGGGATGCCGTGGGCGGCGAAGTAGGCGGCTGCGCGGAGTAAGAACGCGCCGCAGCTGGGACCTTTCTCGTCGGGCAGGATCTCGGAGTAAGCCAGGCGGGAGTGGTCATCGACGAGGGAGTGGACGTAGTCGAACCCGATCCGGGCGTTCTTGCGCGCCGCGGTGTCGCCGACCGCTCGCCCGTGAGCTCGCCAGCCACCACCGTCGGGGATGCGACCGAGTTTCTTGACGTCCATGTGCACCAGCTCCCCGGGTCGGTCGCGTTCATACCGGACAGTGGACTGCTTCGATGCCCGGATCACTTCACCGGTCAACGGGTCGCACTCCGACAGCATGGGGACCCGGTTGCGGTGAAGGATCGCGCCGATCGTGCGGGTTGGGATTCCCAACTCCACCGCCAGACGAGCCGGCCCAACCCGCAGCTCTCGTCGCAACTGCAGCACTCGCTCCTCGACAACGACAGGAGTCCGAGACGGTGATGAACGCGGGCGAGAAGATCGGTCGATCAGACCAGCCTCATCCTCGGCCTGAAACCGGCGCACCCAGCGATGCGCGCATTGCCGCGACACCCCGAGTTCCTTGGCCACATGAGCAACCGGACGTCCCTGACCGATCACCCGCTCGACAAGAAGCAACCTCCCGCGGACGTTCAACCGCGCATTACCGTGAGACAAGAGACCTCCTGGCCGTGAAGAACTAGACAGCTCCACTAAGCCAGGAGGTCTCCCACTTTCACAACGGCAGTGTCACCAACGTCCCTGCCGAGTACACCTAGAGCCCCGCGTTCGCCATCGCCAGCGTCGGCACATCGACGATGTGGGCGCCGCCGTCGGCGACCAGCATCGCCCCGGTCATGTACGAGGACTCCCCCGAGCCCAGGAACCGCACGATCGAGGCGATCTCCGACGGATCCGCGGGGCGGCCGAGCGGGACGTCCTCGGTGACGAGACGGTATCCGGCATCCCGGTCGGGCAGTCCCACCTGGGCGATCAGCGCATCCATCTCGCCGTCGGCCATCGGGGTGCGCACCCAGCCGGGGCACACCGCGTTGACCCGCACTCCCCATCGCCCGTAGTCGCGGGCGAGCGAGCGGGTCAGCCCGATGAGGGCGTGCTTGCCCACCGTGTATCCGGCGACGCCGGGCCCGGCGAAGAGCCCCGCGAGGGAGGAGACGACGACGATCTGACCCCGCGAGGCGATCAGAGCGGGAAGGCTCTCGCGCGCCGCGACGAACGCGCTGGTCAGATTGCTGCGTAGCGCCGCGTCCCACTCCTCGTCGCCGGTCTCGCCCACCGCCGACAGGCCGTGGCCTCCGGCGTTGGCGACGAGCACATCGATGCCGCCGTGCCGGGCGACCACCTCGCCGACCGCCGCCTTCATCTGCGCGGGCGATGCCGCATCCGCCACCACGTATTCGGCGCCGACGCGGGCGGCGACCTCGGCGAGCGGTTCGGGCCGGCGGCCGACCACCGTCACCAGGGCCCCCTCTTCGGCGTAGCGCTCGGCGGTCGCGGCCCCGATGCCCGTTCCCCCACCGGTGATCACGATCACGCGGCCGTCGACGGACGATCCTCTGTACGGCATGCTCGATGGTCCCGGCATCCCGGGGCGACCGCACCCTGCGCCCGGCATCCCTACGCTCCCGGTCAAGGCCGACTCACCCTGAGTCAAGCATCGCCGTGCGCGCGTGAGCACGATGAGGGGGTGACGCTCACCGACACCTCGACGTGGCTGCCCCTCGATGGGCTGGCGCCCGGATTCGATGCGAACAAGGCGACGCCGAGCAGCGCCCTCGACGGCCGCGAGCTCGTCGTCCTCGCGCCGGGCGGCACCCGGATTGCGCACCGGTTCGCGCCGGGCACCGTGACCTGGACCTACGAACCCGGCGCCGGCGACCCGGGCCCAGCCGGGTCCGAGACCGAGGCCTGCGAGGTGTTCGCGGTGGACGACGACCTCTTCTATGCGCAGTTCCACAAGGCCGGTCAGCCCACCGAGGCGGTGTCGCTGTTCCTCGACCTGCGCAGCGGTCGCTCGCTGACCGTCGAGGCCACGATCGGCGACGTGCAGCCGGGCACCACCCGGGTGCGGCAGGTGTTCCACCCGGGCGTGCTCGAGGGCTTCACCGTCACGGGCGACGAGCCGGCGCCGACCACGGCGCTCATCGGCCGCCGCGTGATGTGGGTCTACAGCGAGGAGCACGCCTACGAGCACGTGTACCTCAGCCCGCACTGGTACACCTGGCAGTGCCTCGCCGGGCCCGAGCGCGGGCTCGCCGACACCGACGAGAACTCGGTGTGGCAGCTGCGGCCGGGAATCTACGTGTTCGCCTGGCGCGAGAAGGTGATCCCGTGCGCCTCGGTCACCGTCGCCGATCACCGCGATGCCCGTGCCATCCGCTCGCACGGGTACCTCTTCGGTCTCGACGAGGCCGGCGTCGACCCGGTGCACTTCACCTTCGGGGCGCACGGACGGCTGATGTCGGTGACCGTTCATCCGGACCCCCTCGACCCCGCCGCCGGCTGATGCCCGCCGACCTGATCCTCACCGGCGGGGTCATCCACGCGACGCGCCTGGACCATCCCCCGGTCGAGGCGCTCGCGGTGGAGCGGGGTCGCATCCTCGCCACCGGCCCCGCCGACGAGATCGCAGCGCTCGCCGGACCACGCACGCAGGTCCGCGATCTCGGCGGCGCCACGGTGATCCCCGGCCTCGTCGACGTGCACACCCACCATGCCATCGGCGGCCGCGCCGACCTGTTCGAGCTGTCCTTCCCGCCGAGCGCGATGCTCGACGAGGTGCTCGAGGCGGTGCGCGGGTATGCGGCCGCGGCGCCACCCGGCTCGTGGATCACCGGTGGCAGCTGGGGAAGCACCCTCATCGACCTGGTCGCCACCGAGGTCGCGCTCGAGCGCCTCGACGCCGCGTCCGGCGACCACCCCGTCGTGCTCACCGACGACAGCCACCACAACCGCTGGGCCAACTCCCGCGCGCTCGAGCTCGCGGGCGTCCGTGCACCGGGTGGCCTGCTCCTCGAGGCCGATGGTCTCGCCGTCGAGCGCGCGCGCATCGCCGCGGGAGGCGACCTCACCCCCGAACAGCACCGGGCGGCATCACGGCGCGGCGTCGAGATCCTCGGCGGCTACGGCGTCACCGCCTTCCAGGACGCGGGGGTGTCGCTGCAGATCCTGCAGGCGCTCGCCGCCCTCGACGAGGCGGGCGAGCTGGATGCCTGGGTCGTCAGTTCCGTTCTGGTCAACGATCAGATCTTCGGTTTCGATCCCGTCGGCGAGCCGCTGATCGCCCGGGCGCACGAGTACCGCACCGAGCATCACCGGCCGGACTTCGTGAAGATCTTCCTGGACGGCGTCCCGCCGGCCCGCACCGGGGCGTTCCTCGAGCCGTATCTCGCTGACGAGGCGCACGGCGCGCACTTCCACGGCACCCCGGCCATGGCGGCGGGCGAGCTCTACGACTGGCTGCGCAGCGCCGCCGAACGCGGGTTGTCGGCCAAGATCCATTGCACGGGTGACGCCTCGGCCCGGCTGGTGCTCGACACCGTCGAGCTGCTGCGCTCAGAGGGCTTCACGGCGACCCGGTTCCAGATCGCCCACGGCCAGTTCCTCGCCGAGTCCGACCTGCCGCGGCTCGCCGAGCTGGGGGTGTCGGCCGACATCTCGCCCTTCATCTGGACGCCGGGGGTCATCCCGCGGGCGATCGCCGCCGTGCTCCCCGCCGACCGGGCGGAGCGAATGCAACCCAACCGCGCGCTGCTCGACCTCGGCACCGTGGTGGCGGCGGGCTCGGACTGGCCGGTGTGCGAGTCCCCCAACCCGTGGGTGGGCATCCAGGGGCTGGTGACCCGGGCCGATCCGTCGGGGGCGTACCCCGGCACGCTGTGGGCGGAGCAGGCGATGACCCTGCCCGAGGCGCTCGCGGCGTTCACCATCTCGGGAGCCGAGGCGATGGGCCTCGCCGATGTCACCGGGAGTCTCGAGCCCGGCAAGTCGGCCGACTTCGTGATCCTCGACCGCGACCCGCTGACGACCCCCATCGGCGAGCTGTACCGGGTCCGGGCGATCGAGACGTGGTTCGCAGGGCGGCGGGTGTTCGCGGCGGCGTAGCCCGGCATCCGCGGATCGTATACGATCGGGACCAGGCTCGACCACCGAAGGGACACCCGTGCTCGACGACGCGCGCATCACCGAGATCGCCGACGAGTTGCTCGCCGCGAGCGAGTCGCGCGCGACGGTGCCGCTGCTCACCGCGCGCTACCCCGAGATGACGATCGAGGATTCGTACGCCGTGCAGAAGCTCTGGCGCGACCGCCGGGTCGCGGCGGGCCGACGGCTCGTCGGCCGCAAGATCGGCCTGACCTCGAAGGTCATGCAGGCCGCGACCGGAATCACCGAGCCCGACTACGGCGTGATCTTCGACGACATGGTGTACGAGAACGGCTCCGTCATCCCGCACGACGCCTTCTCGAACGTGCGCATCGAGGTCGAGCTGGCGTTCGTGCTGGGCGAACCCCTCGAGGGAGCCGATGTCACGATCTTCGACGTGCTCGACGCCACCGATTACGTCGTTCCGGCGCTCGAGATCCTGAGCTCGCGTATCGAGCTGCAGGGCCGCACCATCGTCGACACCATCTCCGACAACGCGGCGATGGGCGGCATGGTCCTCGGCGGCAATCCGACGCGGCCCGACGCGGTCGATCTGCGCTGGGTCGCCGCGCTCCTCTATCGCAACCACACCATCGAAGAGTCGGGCGTCGCCGCGGCGGTGCTCAACCATCCGGCGTCGGGCGTCGCGTGGCTGGCCGGCAAGCTCGCCCAGCACGGCGACTCGCTCGGCGCCGGCGAGATCGTGCTCGCCGGATCGTTCACCCGCCCGATGTGGGTCGAGCGCGGCGACACGGTCCTGGCCGACTACGGGCCCCTGGGGACGATCACATGCCGCTTCGAGTGACGCTGCGCGAGGCGCTCGCCGCCGCCGACCGCCCGCTGTTCGGGATGTGGCTGAACAGTGCCAGCCCCCTGGTCGCCGAGATCTGTGCCGGCTCGGGGCTCGACTGGGTGCTGATCGACGCCGAGCACGGCCCCAACGACGTGCCGACGGTGCTCGCCCAGCTGCAGGCGGTGGCGGCCTACCCGGTGACGGCCCTGGTGCGGCTGCCGGTCGGCGACACCGCCCTGATCAAGCAGTTCCTCGACCTGGGCGCCCAGAACCTGCTGATTCCGATGGTCGACACGGCCGAGCAGGCGGCCGAACTCGTCCGGGCCGTGCGTTACCCGCCGCGGGGGGTGCGCGGGGTGGGCAGCTCGCTCGCCCGCGCCGCGCGCTGGAACCGGGTCGACGGCTACCTCGCGGATGCCGATGCGCACGTGTCGCTGACCGTGCAGATCGAGTCGGCGACGGCGGTGGCCAACGTCGAGCAGATCGTGGCCGTCGACGGCGTCGACGGCATCTTCGTCGGACCTGCCGATCTGGCCGCCTCGATGGGCCTGCTCGGCCGGCAGGGGCATCCGGATGTGGTGGCTGCCGTCGAGCGCTGCCTGGCGGCCGCGAGGGCGGCCGGCAAGGGGGCGGGAGTCAACGCATTCGTGCCCGAGGCCGTCGAGGGCTACGTGGCAGCGGGCGCGGGTCTGGTGTGCGTCGGGGCCGACGTGTCGCTGCTGGCTCGCGGGTCGGAGGCCCTCGCGGCCCGGTTCATCGGCGACGGCGGACCGGAGCGCGCCGGCTACTGAATCAGGCCTTGCCGCCCGGTCCGCGAATCGTATATGATTTCTGATACCAATCGGAAGGCAGCATGAGCGACGACGCCATCGCCCGGCCGGGCAAGATCCTGGCCGTGCACCTCAACTACCCCTCCCGCGCCGCCCAGCGCGGGCGCACCCCCGCGCAGCCGTCGTACTTCCTGAAACCGGCGAGTTCCGTCGCGGCCAGCGGCGACGCGCTCGAGCGGCCCGCGGGCACCGAGCTGCTCGCCTTCGAGGGCGAGATCGCGCTCATCATCGGCACCGCCGCCCGCCGGGTCTCCGTCGACGACGCCTGGGCTCACGTCTCCGGCGTCACCGCGGCCGATGACTTGGGCATCTACGACCTGCGCGCCGCCGACAAGGGCTCCAACGTCCGCTCCAAGGGCGGCGACGGGTTCACCCCGCTCGGGCCGGGCATCATCCCCGCCGCCGGGCTCGACCCGGCGACCCTGCGCGTGCGCACCTGGGTCGACGGAGAACTGGTGCAGGAGGACACCGCCGCGACCCTGCTCTTCCCGTTCGACCAGCTCATCGCCGACCTGTCGCAGCTGATGACCCTCGAGCCCGGCGACGTGATCCTCACCGGCACGCCCGCAGGCTCGAGCGTCGTCGTGCCCGGCCAGACCGTCGAGGTCGAGGTCGACGTGCCCGGCGGCCCCAGCACCGGCCGCCTCGTCACCCCGATCACCGAGGGCACCGTGCCGTTCGGCGACACCGGCTCGAAGCCGGCCGTCGACGACCTCCAGCGCGAGGAGGCCTGGGGCAGCCGCGCGGCCGCCGGTCTCCCCGAGCGGTTCGAGTTCACGCCCGAACTCCGCGACCGCCTGCTCGGCGTCGCCGTCGCGACCCTCAGCGTGCAGCTTCGCCAGCGCGGCTTCGACGACGTCTCGATCGACGGGGTCGCGGCCAACCGCCACGGCGCCGCGGCGAAGTTCGCCGGCCCCGCCCGCACGCTGCGCTACGTGCCGCACCGCCCCGACCTGTTCGCCGAGCGCGGCGGCGGGTTTAACGCCCAGAAGCGGCTGTTCGACACCGTGGGCGCAGGCGAGGTCATCGTCATGGAGGCGCGCGGCGACGCCACCGCCGGCACCGTCGGCGACGTGCTGGCGCTGCGGGCTCAGGTGCGCGGTGCGGCGGCGATCGTGACCGACGGCGCTGTGCGCGATGCCGACGTCGTCGCCGGCCTCGACATCCCGACCTTCTCGCGCGGGGCGCACCCGTCCGTGCTCGGCCGTCGCCACATCCCCTGGGAGACGGACGTCACGATCGCGTGCGGCGGCACCACCGTGCAGCCGGGCGATATCGTCGTCGGAGACGGCGACGGCGTGATCGTCATCCCGCCGGCGATCGTGCTCGAGGTGCTCGAGGCCGCCGAGAGCCAGGAGCGCGAAGAGGAGTACATCGCGCAGCAGGTGCGCGACGGCGCGAGCGTCGACGGCCTCTTCCCGCTGAACAAGCAGTGGCGTGCACGCTACGAGGACCGGCGATGAGCTCGCTCAGCAAGTCGCAGCAGGCCTACCGCTGGATCAAGCAGCGCATCGACGACGGCCGATTCGTGCCCGGATACCGGCTCGTGCTCGGCGCCATCGCGAAAGAGCTCGAGGTCAGCGTCGTGCCGGTGCGCGAGGCGATCCGGCTGCTCGAAGCCGAAGGGCTGGTCACCTTCGAGCGCAACGTCGGCGCCCAGGTCGCCCTGCTGGAAGAGACCGAGTACCTCAACACCATGCAGACTCTGGCGCTCGTCGAGGGGGCTGCGACCGCCCTGGCGGCCCCCGCGATCACGCCGGAGCAGATCGTGCGCGCTCGCCAGATCAACGCGCTCATGATCGAGTGCCTCGAGCACTTCGAGCCGTTGCGTTTCACCGAGCTGAACCTCGAGTTCCACACCGTGCTGTTCGCCGAATGCCCGAACCCGCACATCCTCGATCTCGTGCATCGCGGCTGGAACCGGTTGAAGGCGCTGCGCGATTCGAGTTTCAGCTTCGTGCCCGGCCGCGCTCGGCAGTCGGTCGACGAGCACGAGGCATTGCTCGAGCTCCTCGAGTCGGGCGCCGACCCGCTCGACATCGAACTGTCGGCGCGCCGCCACCGCCTGGCGACGCTCGACGCCGTACTCGCGCACCAGTCCGCCCACAAAAGAGATGCCTCATGACCCATTTCATCCCTGAGAACCTGCCGGATCGCATCCAGCACTACATCGACGGTGCGTTCGTCGACAGCGTCGACGGCGACACCTTCGACGTGCTCGACCCCGTGACCAACGAGACCTACATCCAGGCCTCGGCCGGAAAGAAGGCCGACATCGACCTCGCGGTCGCCGCGGCGACGCGCGCGTTCACCGAGGGGCCCTGGCCGCGCATGAAACCCCGCGAGCGCGCGCGCGTCCTCAACAAGATCGCGGATGCGGTGGAGGCGCGCGATCGCGAACTCGCCGAACTCGAGACCTTCGACACCGGCCTGCCCATCACGCAGGCGCTCGGTCAGGCGCAGCGTGCGGCCGAGAACTTCCGGTTCTTCGCCGACCTGATCGTCGCCCAGTCCGACGACACCTACAAGGTCCCGGGCGCGCAGGTGAACTACGTCAACCGCAAGCCGATCGGGGTCGCGGGTCTCATCACCCCGTGGAACACGCCTTTCATGCTCGAGAGCTGGAAGCTCGCGCCCGCCCTCGCATCCGGCTGCACCGTCGTGCTGAAACCCGCCGAGTTCACACCGCTGTCGGCGTCGCTGTGGGCGGGCATCTTCGAAGCCGCCGGCCTGCCGCAGGGCGTGTTCAACCTGGTGAACGGACTCGGCGAGGACGCCGGCGACGCGCTCGTGAAGCACCCCGGGGTGCCGCTGATCTCGTTCACCGGCGAGAGCCGCACCGGGCAGATCATCTTCGGCAACGCCGCCCCGATGCTGAAGGGCCTGTCGATGGAACTCGGTGGCAAGAGCCCCGCCGTCGTGTTCGCCGACGCCGACCTCGACGCCGCCATCGACTCCACGCTGTTCGGGGTGTTCTCGCTGAACGGCGAGCGCTGCACCGCCGGAAGCCGCATCCTGGTCGAGCGTCCGATCTACGACGAGTTCCTGTCGCGGTACGCCGAGCGGGCGAAGAACATCGTCGTCGGCGACCCGCACGACGAGAAGACCGAGGTCGGTGCGCTCGTACACCCCGAGCACTACGACAAGGTGATGAGCTACGTCGAGATCGGCAAGACCGAGGGCCGGTTGCTCGCCGGCGGCGGGCGCCCCGAGGGTCTCGACACCGGCAACTACGTCGCCCCGACGGTGTTCGCCGACGTCCCGGCGACGGCGCGCATCTTCCAGGAGGAGATCTTCGGGCCCGTCGTCGCCATCACCCCGTTCGACACCGACGCCGAGGCGCTCGAACTCGCCAACGGTGTGAAGTACGGTCTCGCCGCCTACATCTGGACCACCGACCTGCAGCGCGCCCACACGTTCGCCCAGAACGTCGAGGCCGGCATGGTCTGGCTCAACTCGCACAACGTCCGCGATCTGCGTACCCCGTTCGGCGGCGTCAAGGCCTCGGGCCTCGGACACGAGGGCGGGTACCGCTCGATCGACTTCTACACCGACCAGCAGGCCGTGCACATCACGCTCGGCGCCGTCCACACCCCCCGCTTTGGAGCATCATGAGTGCCAACCCGCCCTTCGACATCGTCCGCTGCGCCTACGCGGAACTGATCGTCACCGACCTCGTCGCGTCCCGTGAGTTCTACGTCGACGTGCTCGGCCTCGTCGTGACCAAGGAGGACGAGAACGCGATCTACCTGCGGACCCTCGAGGAGTTCATCCACCACAACCTGGTGCTGCGTCAGGGGCCGGTCGCGGCCGCCGCCGCACTCGCGTTCCGGGTGCGAACCCCCGACGACGTCGACAAGGCCGAGGCGCACTACCAGAGCCTCGGCTGCCGCACCGAGCGGCGGCCGGAGGGCTTCGCCGACGGCATCGGCGACGCCGTCCGGGTGAGCGACCCGCTCGGCTTCACCTACGAGTTCTTCTACGCCGTCGAGCACGTCGAGCGCCTCGCCTGGCACTACGACCTGCACACCCCCGGTGCCCTCGTACGGCTCGACCACTTCAACCAGGTCACCCCCGACGTGCCCGCCGGCATCGCCTACCTCGAGGGGGTCGGGTTCCGGGTCACCGAAGACATCGAAGACTCCGACGGGGTCGTCTACGCGGCGTGGATGCGGCGCAAGGCGACCGTGCACGACACCGCGCTCACCGGCGGGGCCGGCCCCCGCCTCCACCACATCGCTTTCGCCACGCACGAGAAGCACAACATCATCGCGATCTGCGACAAGCTCGGCGCCCTGCGCATCAGCGACCGCATCGAGCGCGGGCCCGGCCGGCACGGTGTGTCGAACGCGTTCTACCTGTACATCCTCGACCCCGACGGTCACCGCATCGAGATCTACACGCAGGACTACTACACCGGCGACCCCGACAACCCGGTGGTGCGCTGGGACGTGCACGACAACCAGCGCCGCGACTGGTGGGGCAACCCCGTCGTGCCGTCCTGGTACACCGAGGCGTCGCTCGTGCTCGACCTCGACGGGCAGCCGGTGCCCGTCGAGGAGCGCGAAGAGCCCTCGGAGGCCGCGGTCACCATCGGCGCGGACGGCTTCTCATACACGCGCAAGGGCGACACCGACGAGGGGTTCAAGCTGGGCCACCAGCTCTGAGGGGCCTTCGAGCCGGTCGGGTAGCGCCGAAGGCGCGTGTCGAGTCCGCCGTTATTGAGCGCCCGCTCGATTTACGCGCTCTGGTACAAGTGGAGTGCTCCGCCGGGCTAAGGGCGTACCTCCGAGGATCGGGAGGCTGAGGGCGCAGGCCCGCACCCGGCGCGGCCGTGAGAACGGAGCAGTCAATGGCGAAGCCCGAGGCACCCCCGCAACTGGCCGAGAAGAAGCGTCTCGGCGTCGTCGCGATCACCTTCCTGATCGTCGCCGCATCCGCACCCCTCACCGTCGTCGCCGGCGGTGTGACCACGACCTACAGCGTCACGCACGTGGCGGGCGTCCCGCTCGGCTACATCCTGCTGGCGGCGGCCCTCGCGCTGTTCGCGATCGGCTACGCGGCCATGAGCCGGTTCATCACGAACGCCGGAGCCTTCTACGCCTATGTCGCGCAGGGGCTCGGCCGTCCGTTCGGCGTGGGCTCGGCCCTCATCGCACTCGTGTCGTATAACGCGATGCAGATCGGCATCTACGGCATCTTCGGATTCCAGGTGGCGATGTTCATCCAGGAGAAGACGGGCGCCGAGATCCCGTGGTGGGCCGTCGTCATCGTCGGCATCATCGTGGTCGGCATCTTCGGAGTCAACCGCATCGACCTCTCGGCGAAGGTGCTCGGGGTGCTCGTGGCCATCGAGTTCGTGCTGGTGCTGATCTTCGACATCGTGGCCTTCGCCAACCCGGCGAGCGGCTTCAGCGCCGAGCCCCTGAGCCCCGCAGCGCTGTTCACTCCCGCGATCGGCGCCGCCCTGTCGTTCGGCATCGCCGCGTTCATGGGATTCGAGGGTGCGGCGATCTACGGCGAAGAGGCGAAAGACCCGAAGCGCACCGTGCGCCGGGCCACCTTCCTCGCCCTCGGAGTGATCGGGGTGTTCTACGCCGTCTCGTCCTGGGCCCTCGCACTCGGCATCGGGGTCGGCACGATCACCGACCCCGCCGGCATCGGTCCCGAGGAGGCCGGCCCCCCGCTGTTCTTCGGCATCGTCGCGCAGAACCTCGGCACCGTGTGGATCGACCTGATGTCGGTGTTCTTCATCACGAGCGTGCTCGCCTCGCTGGTCAGCTTCCACAATGCCGTCGCCCGGTACACCTTCTCGCTCGCCCGCGAGGGCCTCCTGCCGAAACGGCTCTCCGGCGTGGCCGCCGGCGGCGCCCCGCGCGCCGGCTCGCTCGTGCAGTCGGTCACGGCGCTCATCGTCGTTCTGGCGTTCGCGTTCGGCGGCATCGGCTCCGAGTACGGACCCGCGTTCCCGGTGGTGACTCTGTTCAGCTGGCTCCCCAACACCGGAGCCATGGGTCTCGTGCTGCTGATGGCCCTCGTGTCGCTCGCCGTGATCGGCTACTTCCGGCGCGACGCCCGCGGCGTCGGTGTCGGATCGCGGCTGGTCGCACCCGTGCTGGCGTTCCTCGCCCTCGGCACGGTGTTCGTCCTCATCCTCACCAACTTCGACGTGCTGCTCGGGCAGAGCGAGTCGAACGCGGTGTCGTACATCCTCCCCGCGATCGTGGTGGTACCGGGGATCGCCGGGGTGATCTGGGGCCTGGCGCTCCGACGCTCCGACCCCGAGCTCTACAGCAGGCTCGGGCACGGGAACGACGCCGGCTCGTAGCCCTCCCCGTCTCCAAATCACGGATCCGTGAGACCCCCGTCGCGCAGACTCGGGCCGCGCGGCCCCCGTGCCGCCGCGGATCCGTGATTTGGAACGTCAGGAACGTCAGTGGTGGTGCTGGTGCGCCGGGTGGCAGGCGGCGGACTCGGCGGGCAGGTCGACCGTGGGGTTGCGGTCGAAGAACCCGTGCGGCTTCAGCACGAACCCCGCCGTGTCGACGGGCATGATCGGCCAGTCCTCGATGCGCGGGAAATGCGTCAGCCCGAAGCTGTGCCACAGCACGATGTCGTGCCCGTCGATGTCGCGGTCGGCGGCGGTGTAGCGGGGCAGACCGTTGCCGCCGGGGTGCTGATTCACCGTGTAGCCCGCCGCCCAGAGTTCGTCGCGCTCGTAGCGCGTCACCCACAGGTTGTGCGCCGCGAACGCCGCCCGCTTGCGAGTCGATGAGGCGTCGGCGCTCAGCAGTGTCGGCTGCCCCTCCGGGTGGAGCACGTAGGCGGTCGGCTCGCCCGCACGATTGAGAGCCTCGGCGCTGCTGACGCGCCAGACGCGGCCGAGGTGGCCCGCCGCATCCCGCATCGCCTCGGATTCGCGGCGCAGCCGCGTCGCCCGACGCGTGAACGCGTTTCCCCACGGGTTGTCCGCGCTGATCGGCACGCGCTGCACGTCGATCTCGTCGACGGCGTTGCGCACCCCGTCGACGGTCATGTCGAGCCGCGCGCAGAACATGTGCTGGTGCACCGGAGCCCCGAGCCCGGGGGCGAGAGGCGTGGTGAAGTCGCGCTCGCCGCTGTCACCCGAGGGGAAGACGATGCCGGTGGCCTTGCACTCCAGCCGGATCGAGCCGTCGAGCCCCAGGTACCAGTAGAAGCCGTAGTCGTAGTTGCCCACCGTCACGAAGAACGAGATCACCAGGCGCCGGTTGCGACGGGTCTCGGCCGAGCCCGAGAAGTCGTCGCGGTGCTTCCACAGCACCCCGGCGTCCTCTTCGTGGATGCAGATGGCGTTGGGCAGGATGCGGGGCGCCCCGAAATCATCGGCGACCACCGCATCCAGATAGGTGATCTCGCCGACGCAGTCGCACCCGAGCTCGAGCGCGTTGGCGAGCCGCCCGAACTGGTACTCGCTGACGTCGAAGTAGTTCTGCCAGGCGTGCGTCGGCGACGGGTCGCCGTAGTTGACGACCATCTCGCTGATCGCCCCGCGGTACAGGATGTCGCGGCCGGCGAAGCGCACCTGGTGCAGGGTGAGGCCCTCGCGGCCGTTGTAGCCGATGCGCAGGCTCCAGTTCTGCCAGTGCAGCACGTCGTCCTCGAGGGTGAAGCTCACGCCCTCGGGCTGCGTGATCGAGATCGGCTTCGGCGCGTCGCGCAGCGGGCCGGTGTACTGCGGGTCGAGGTAGTCGCCCGTCTCCTCGGGCACGTGCACGACCGGGGTCTCGATGACGCGCAGCACCCGCGCAGCGTCGATGTCGATGTGCGCGACGACCCCGTCGATGGGGTGCGCCCAGGCCGAGTCGGTCGGGTAGCGCTGCTGGAACGCCAGCACCCGGTAGACCCGGCGCCCGACCTCGTCGCCGTAGCCGAACACGCCGGCCGACAGCGGGACGGTGCGGACGGTGTCGAGGTCGGTGATCCCGCGCCGGGCGATCGCGGCCACCCAGTCGGCGTCGGCCTTGACGATCTCGTCGCCGAGCACGAAGTCCTCGTCGAGCGTCGGCCCGAAGCCGTCGATGCGCGGGTCGAGTTCGTCGACCTCGCTGACGGTGGACGAACGAAGGTCGACGACGACGCTGCGCACCCGGACGGGCGAGCCGAGCTCGGTCAGCAGCATGCTCACCTCGCGCGGCAGGTCCGCGGTGCCGGCCAGCACCTCGGACTTGTCGGGCTCGCGCAGCATCACATACGAGAACCGGGTGGCGTCGGTGACGAGACCCGCCGCTGCGGCGATGTCGTGGGCGGCGTCGATCTCGGCGGCGCTGAGGCGGGCGAGAGGGTGCGGGGTCATGCGGCTAGTTTATTGAGCAATCGCTCAATCTCCTTGCCGATCCGCGCATGATTCCGAACGGCAGTAACCGCCCTCGTCTTCCGGAAGAATGGCCCCGTGCCCAAGATCGTCGACCGAACCGCCCGGCGCACCGAGATCGTCGACGCCTACCTCGCCGTCGTCGCGCGCGAGGGCGCCGCTGCGGCCACCTCCCGAGCCATCGCCGCCGAGCTCGGCGTCGCCACCGGCGGCCTCTGGCACTACTTCGACGACTTCGACCAGGTGCTGCTCGCCGCGTTCCAGCGGGTCTATGCCAACACCACCGACCGCATCCGTGCCGCCATCGGCGAGTCCACGGGCATGGCGGCCGTCGAGGCGGCGCTCCGCGAGATGCTGCCGCTCGACCCGACGACTCAGCAGGAGGCCGCGGTGGTGGTCGCGTTCTTCGGCCGGGTCGCCGGGCAGCCCGCTCTCGGCCGGGTGGTCAGCGACGTCGAAGCCGACTGGCGCGGCGTGCTGACCGGCCACATGCACGAGGCGATCGACAGGGGCGAGCTGCGCCGCGGCATCCCGGTCGACGAGATCGTCGACACGCTTCTCGCGCTCACCGCCGCGCAGCAGATCGAGCACGTGGTGCGCACCTCGATCGGCTCGCCGACGCGGCAGTGGACGCTGGTGCAGCACGCGCTCGCGCCCTACCGCGCCTGAGTCCGGCTAGCCGTTGATGATCTGCGGCACCGCGACGCTCTTCAGCCCCTCGACCCCGAACTCCAGGCCGTAGCCCGAGCCCTTGACCCCGCCGAACGGGATCATCGGGTGCACGCCGCCGTGGCTGTTGATCCAGACGGTGCCCGCCGCGATGCGTGAGGCGACCTCGCGGGCCGCGTCGCGATCCGGGCCCCAGACCGAGGCGCCGAGCCCCACGTCGAGCCGGTTCGCGCTCGCGATCGCGTCCTCGACATCCGAGTACCTGATGACCGGCAGCGCGGGGCCGAACTGCTCCTCGTCCACCAGCCGATCGCCGTCCTTCAGGTCGGCGACGATCGTGACCGGGTAGAACAGCTCGCCCAGCTCGGAGGCGGGCGCGCCGCCGGTGACGACGCGGCCGCCGGCCTTCTTCGCGTCCTCGACGAGTCCCGCCACGATGTCGAACTGCTTCTTGTTCTGAACCGGGCCGAGCACGTTGTCTTCGTCGAGCCCGTTGCCCATCGGCATCGTCGTCGCGACGGCGGCGAGCGCCTCGATGACCTCGTCGTAGATCGAGTCGTGCACGTACAGCCGCTTCAGCGCCGCGCAGGTCTGCCCGGTGTTGATGAACGCGCCCCAGAACAGGCCCTCGGCGATCGCCGCCGGGTCGGTGCCCGGCAGGATGATTCCGGCGTCGTTGCCGCCGAGCTCCAGCGTCAGGCGGGCCAGGTTGCCGGCCGAGCTCTCGATGATCTTGCGCCCGGTGGCGGTCGATCCGGTGAACATCACCTTGTCGACATCCGGATGCGACGCCAGCCGCGCGCCCACCTCACGTCCGCCGGACACCACATTGAGCACCCCGGGCGGAAGCTCCTCGTTCATCAGCGACACCATGGCGAGCACGCTGAGCGGGGTGAACTCGCTCGGCTTCACCACGACGGTGTTGCCCATGCGCAGCGACGGCGCGATCTGCCAGATGCCGATCATCAGCGGCCAGTTCCATGGCCCGATGGCCCCCACCACCCCGACCGGACGGTAGACCAGCTCGGCGTGGGTGTCGCCGTCGTCGACGACGACCTCGGGCTCGAGGGGGGTGGCCGCGGTCGCCCGCAGCCATGCCGAGCACGCCCCGACCTCGAACCGCGCGTTGGGTCCGTTGAGGGGCTTGCCCTGCTCGCGCGACAGCAGCCGGGCCAGCTCCTCCGCGTTCGCCTCCAGCTTGTCGGCGATCGCGTTGAGGATCGCGCTGCGCTTCTCGTGCCCGAGGGCGTTCCAGGCGGGCTGCGCCGCGCGGGCCGCGGCGACCGCCGCATCCAGATCGGCGACCGTGCCCTCGGGGGCCCGGCCGATCACCTCACCCGTGGCGGCGTCGGGGATCTCACGCCCCGAACCCTCGGGGGCGGAGACGCGGCTGAGCAGGCTGGTGGCGGTGTCGGACATGAGGTCTCTCCTCGGGGTGAAGCGGGTGGTCGCTCTCAGCATCGCCGCGCTCGTCGCGGGCGCGTTTGCTCCTCGGCGCACGCCCTGTGTCCGAGAGTGCAGGGCCCGGTGCGGACGCTCGCGGCGCGCGTACGGTGAGCCGCATGACGCTGCTCGACACCGCCGACTGGATCGCCTCGGGGTACGGGGGCGGAGGAACCTCACCCGTCGTCGAGCCCGCCACCGGAGCCGAGCTCGGGGTGGTCGGGGTCGCCTCACCGGCCGATGTCGCCCGCGCCGCCTCGGCCGCCGCTGCCGCTCAGCGCGACTGGGCCTCGCGGCCTCCCGAGGAGCGCGCCGAGGTGCTGCGCCGGGCGGGTCTGCTCTTCCAGGAGCACGCCACCGAGATCGAGGGCTGGATCATCCGCGAGACCGGGTCGATCCCGGGAAAGGCGCAGCTGGAGACCCACATCGCGGCGAACGAGTGCTTCGAGGCCTCCGCGCTGCCGTCCTATCCGCACGGCGACGTGCTGACCTCGAACGATCCGCGCTGGTCGTTCGCGCGCCGCTTCCCGGTGGGGGTGGTGAGCGTCATCGCGCCGTTCAACTTCCCGCTGATCCTGGCGATCCGCTCGGTGGCTCCGGCGCTCGCGCTCGGCAACGCGGTCCTGCTCAAGCCCGACCTGCGCACGGCCGTCGCGGGCGGGGTGAGCATCGCGCGCGTGCTCGCCGAGGCCGGCCTGCCGGAGGGTCTGCTCCACCTGCTGCCGGGCGGAGCCGACATCGGGGAGGCCGTCGTCACGGCGCCCGAGGTCAGGGTCGTGGCGTTCACGGGGTCGACGGCGGCGGGTCGCGCGGTGGGCGCCCTGGCGGCGGGAGAGCTCAAGCGCGTGCACCTCGAGCTCGGCGGCAACAACGCCCTCATCGTGCTGCCGGGGGCGGATGTCGCTGCCGCGGCCTCCGCGGGCGCGTTCGGCTCGTTCATGCACCAGGGCCAGATCTGCATGACGACGGGCCGGCACCTGGTGCACGAGACGCTGGCCGATGAGTACGTCGCCGCGCTCGGCGAGACGGCGGCGAGCCTGCCGGTGGGCGACCCGAACACGGGCCAGGTCGCGCTCGGGCCGATCATCGACCGGAAGCAGCTCGAGCGCGTCGACAGCATCGTGCAGGGCTCGATCGCCGCCGGGGCGACGCTGGTGTCCGGCGGCACGCACGAGGGCCTGTTCTACCGCCCGACGGTGCTCGGCGGCGTGCGCGACGACACCCCCGCCTGGGCGGAGGAGGTCTTCGGGCCGGTCGCCCCCGTCAGGTCATTCTCGGATGCCGATGAGGCCGTCGCGCTGGCCACCGCCAACTCGTACGGGTTGTCGCTGGGCATCCTCGGCGAGGTCGGCATGGCGATGGAACTCGCCGACCGGATCCCGAGCGGGAAGATCCACATCAACGAGCAGACGGTGTCGGATGAGGCGAACGCCCCGTTCGGAGGCGTCGGCTTCTCGGGCAACGGCTCTCGGGTCGGCGGGCTGGAGACGAACCTCGACGCGTTCACCGACGTGCAGTGGCTGACGATGCGCTCGCGCATCGCGCCGTACCCCTTCTGACCTGAGCTGGTTGAGTAGCCGCGCAGCGGCGACCTGAGCTGGTTGAGTAGCCGCGCAGCGGCGTGTCGAAACCAGCGGGGGTCTCGACACGCGCCTCCGGCGCTACTCGACCAGCCAGTGCATCGCGACCGCGGCGGCCGCCGCGACGTTCAGCGAGTCGACCCCGTGCCGCATCGGGATCTGCACGTGCACGTCCGCCGCCGTCAGCGCCTCCGGCCCGAGCCCGGCTCCCTCGGTGCCGAGCACCAGCGCGACCCGGTCCGGCGCGGCGTACTCGCGCAGCGCCACCGCCTCGGGGGTCAGAGCCAGAGCGGCGATCTCGAACCCGGCATCGTGCAGCAGGGGGGCGAGCTCCGCCCAGCCCGGCGCCCGCGTCCACGGCACCTGCAGCACGGTGCCCATGCTCACCCGGATCGCGCGGCGGTAGAGCGGGTCGGCGCAGCGCGCGGTGACGAGCACCGCATCCGCGCCGATGCCGGCGACCGAGCGGAAGATGGCGCCGACGTTGGTGGGGTCGACGATGTCATCGAGAACCACGAGCCGGCGGGCATCGGCGATGAGCGCCGCGGGCTCGGCCAGGGGCGGCCGATGCATCGAGGCCACCACTCCGCGATGCAGCACGTACCCGGTCAGCTGGGCGAGCAGTTCGCCCGGTCCGGTGAAGACCGGTACGTCGCGGTCGCCGAGCAGAGCGAGCACCGCGTCGACCGAGCCGCCGAGCGCGAGCACCGAACGCGGCTCGTGCCCCGCGCGCAGCGCCCGCTCGAACACCAGCAGCGACTCGGCCAGATAGAGCGGGGCGTCGTGACGGGTGCCCCGCCGCAGGTCGACATCGGTGCGATGGGCGAAGTCGCCGAGGCGCGGATCGGCCGGATCGGCGATCTCGACGACCGGCATCTACGACAGGAAGACGGTGAGGAAGAAGGTGACGGCGAGCGCGGCGGCGCCGATCACGGCCACCGCCATCAACAGGTACGAGAACATCATCGGCCTCCGGTCGAGACGAGTTCCGCGCCCGCGGCGGCGAGCTCGGTGAGGGCGGCCTCCGACGACGCCGCAGCGACCCCGGCGACCAGGTCTTCGAGGACACGCACGTGACGGCCCGCCGCGATCGCGTCGAGCGCCGAGGCCCGCACGCAGTAGTCGGTGGCGATCCCGGCGACGTCGATGTCGGTGACTCCGAGATCGGCGAGGGCGTCGCTCAGGCTGCCCCCGGCATCCGTCACGCCCTCGAAGATCGAGTAGGCCGGCTTGCCCTGCCCCTTGCGCACGTGCACGTCGATGAGCGTGGTGTCGAGCGCCGGGTGGTATTCGGCCCCCCGTTCGCCGGCGACGCAGTGCCGCGGCCAGGTGTCGACGTAGTCGGGCTCGGCCTCGGTGGCGAAGTGCCCGCCGTTGTCGTCGTCGCCGTGATGCCAGTCGCGCGAGGCGAACACCACGTCGTAATCGTCCGGATGCGACCTCAGGTACTCGGTGACGCCCGCCGCGACAGCCGCCCCGCCTTCGACCCCGAGCGCACCGCCCTCGGTGAAGTCGTTCTGCACATCGATCACGAACAGGGCGCGGGTCATCATCGTCCTCGAGTGGGGCTAGAAGTTGGCGAGATTGTCGCCGCAGGTGTACACGCCGCGCACCAGGGTGTCCAGCGCCTCCTTGGCGTTGTCCTTGATGCCGGCGCCGATGGCGTAGAAGGCGAAGGTCAGCTCGGTGCCGTCCGCGGCATCCATGAAGCCGGACAGCGTGTAGGCGGTATCGATCCAGCCGGTCTTGGCGGTGACGTGCCCGCGCACCACCGCGTTGTCACCGGTGAAGCGGCCGGCGAGGGTGCCGGTCTTGCCGGCGACCGGCAGCGCGTCGCGCACCAGGTCGAGGTTGCCGGCTCCGGCCTGGATGCGTCGCATGAAGTCGGCCATGACCTGGGCGGGGACGCCGTTGTTCTCGCTGAGCCCCGAGCCGTCCTTGATGACGACGCGGGATGCGGTCTCGGGGTCGTCGGGCCAGAGCGCGCTCGGGATCGCCTGCTGCAGCGAGGCCGCGGTTCCGCCGAGTCCGGCTTCGCGCGACACGATGCGGGCCAGCATCTCGGCGATGGTGTTGTCGCTGTTGAGCAGCATCTGCTTGATGAGCACGCGCACCGGCTGGCTCTTGACCGTGGCGAGCGTCGTGCCGCCTGCCGAGGTGCCGGTGGTGACGGAGAGCCCGGGGTCGACGACACCGCCCGGGTCGGCGGCCCGCAGCGCGTCGAGGAACAGCTTGCCGGCACGCGACACGGGGTCGGTGCTGCGCGGGCTGGTCTGCTTCGTCGGGTCTTTGCGGTCGCCGTCGACCTGCAGCGCGGTCACCTCGGAGTGGTAGCCGATCTTCTGCTCGCTGCGCTTCCAACTGGGGTCCCACTTGTCACTGGAGTTCCAGTACGACGAGTCGAGCACGAGCTGGGTGATCGGCTGCCCGGGGAAGGTCGCCTGGTACTTGCTGATGACCGCGGAGGCCAGCGAGCTCAGCTTCGGCGCGCCCGAGTAGACGCTCTCGGTGCCGGCGGGCATGGCGCTCAGGGTGGCGTCGCCGCGTCCGATCAGCACGATCGAGCCGGCGGTGCTTCCGGTGACGACGCTGGTGGTGATCTGGAAGTCGGCGCCGAGCTGCTCGATGGCGGCCGAGGCGGTCAGCACCTTGAGCACGCTGCCGGTGCGCTGCGCCGAGATCGAGTGGAACGAGTACAGCTGTTCTCCGGTGTCGGCGCGCAGCACCGACCCGGCGAGCGACATCAGCCGGGGGTCGGAGGCGAAGGTGTTCACCGAGCAGGTGCGCAGCACCACGCTGGTCGGCTCGGTGCTCGGCTGGGGCCGGGGCGGCAGCTGGGTCTCCTCCGGAGCGGCCGCGGCGTCGTCGGGCTGCGAGGCGTAGGCGACCCCGGCGAACACGGCGCCGGTGCCCATCAGGACGAAGGCGACGGCGAGCGCCGAGAACAGCCAGGCGGTCGGATGCTTGCGGATGACCCCGAGGATGCCGCCTTTCGGCGTGATCGGCTTGCCGTTCTCATCGACGAGTACGGGGGCCGCCTCGGCCGGTGCAGCCGTCGACTCCCGGCGCGGGGCACGCGGCTGCCGCTTCTGCCGCGGGGGCCGGGAGGGCGCGGGACCGCCCGCCTCACGGGCTTCCCGGCGCGACAAAGGCTGCTCGTCGGTCACCACGCCATGATAGGCGACGGCCCCTGGGGGCTGACCCGGAGGGGCCGGGCGCGCGGGCTGAGAGCCGCGCGCCCGGAGTTCAGGACGCGATCAGCAGGACGCCCAGCGCGCTGCGGCGCGGACGAACTCGACGGGCTCGTCGGGCACTCCGCCGTGGCTCATCGCGAAGTAGATGCACACCGCCGCGGTCGAGCCGGTGTAGCTCGGCTTGTAGAGGGCGGTGCGGTGCGGCACCGAGTCCCACCACTTGCGGGCGACGGTGTCGCCGGTGTTGTACATGCCGCCGGCCAGGTTGCCGTCGCAGCCGACCGAGGGGACGCCGTCGCTGCGCACGGTGCCGATGTGCCCCCAGGCGCTGGCGGGGTCGGTGCTGGGGTCTTCGGCCATCCAGAACAGCCGGGCCTCCATGCACTGGTCGTAGCGGAAGTTGGCGGGCGGGATGGGCCGCAGGCAGTTGGCGACCCGCTTGTCGTTGAAGGCCTGGGCGAACGCCTGAAGGTCCTGGGTGGTGGTGCCGTGCACGCCCTGCGGCGAGACCGCGGACGGCGCGCTGCCGGTGAGCCCCGAGACCGAGCCCCCGCATCCGCTGCTGGAGGTCGGTGCGCCGGGCAGCCGGTCGCCCGCGTCGGGCTCGGTCCGGTCGGACACCGGGGTCGGCGGCTTGCTCGTCGGGGTGCTGGGGTCGTCCTTGACGACGGGCGGGGGCGGTTTGATGTCGGCCACGACCGCGGCGGGGGCGAGGCCGGGGGTGCCGGCCGGCAGGCTCAGCACGCCGGAGGCGAGCGGCACCGAGACCGCGGCGACGATACCCGCCACGAGCCCCCATAGCTGCCGCTTCACGACTGTTTTCCCCCCGGCCGTCGCGCCCCTGCGCGCTGTCGGCACCAGGTCCCCACCGCGGTGCCGTCTTGGCAAGTTATCCCCGTTCAGAAGCGGGAATCAAGGTCGCGGAGGGTGAAACAGAGGGGTCCTCCCCCGGACTGGGGGTACGGCTCAGCGCGGGCGCCAGATGAACCGGTGAGTGTGGATCTCGTGGTAGTCGAAGGTCTGGACCCCGAGCACTCCGGGCACCCCGCGGATGCCGGTGTTGATGGTGTCGAAGAGCGCTTCGGCGGTCGGCGCGATGATCTCGACGAGCAGGTCGTAGGGCCCCGTGCCGAGCACGAGGTAGATGACGCCGTCGAGGTCGCCGAGGCGATCGGCGATCGCGCGGACGTCGCCCTGCACGCTCACGCCGACCATCGCCATCCGTTCGTAGCCGAGCCGCAGCGGGTCGGTGACGCCGACGACCTGCAGCACGCCGCGCTCTTCCAGGCGCAACACCCGCAGCCGCGCGCCACCGGCCGAGAGTCCGACGCGTTCGCCGAGTTCGGCGTAGGTGAGCCGCCCGTCGAGCTGCAGCGCGACGATGAGCGCGCGGTCGATGTCGTCGAGCTCGGGATCCATGAGCGCCGAGTGTAGCCGAATGATGATCCGTCAGTGCATCGCATGATCGAGTGTCGTATCATCAGCGCCATGCCCTTCGACTTCCGTCAGCACACCGCGCTTCCGCGGCCCGCGATCACCCTCGACGACGCGCATCGCATCGGCCGTGAGCGCTACGGGTTGAGCGGCGCGCCCCTCGAACTCGGCAGCAACCAGGACCGCAACTTCCGCATCGGGGACGCCGTGCTGAAGATCGCCAACAGCGTGTTCGGCGAGGACGAGCTGCGCGCCCAGAACGCCGCAGCCGACGCGGTCGCCGCCGCCGGACTGCGCGCACCGGTCTGCCTGCCGGATGTCGACGGTGCCCGCATCGGAGCCGCCGGCGGGCACCGGGTGCGCCTGCTGAGCTACGTCGACGGCGAGCCGCTCACCGGAAGCGGGCCGTACTCCCCCGAACTCGCGCGGGCCCTCGGCGCCCTCTCGGCCCGGGTCGCGCTCGCGCTGGCGGACCTCGAGGACCCCGGCGCCCGGCAACTCACCCAGTGGAACCTGCGTATCGGCGGGGAGGTGGTCGGCCTCCTGGCCGGCAGCATCGCCGAGCCCTGGCGACGCGACCGGGTGCTCGCGATCGCCGCAGCGGCGGACGCCGCCCTCGCCCCGCTGCGCGACCGCCTGCGGACGCAGGTGATCCACGGCGACATCACCGACGACAACGTCGTGCAGGGTGACGCGGGCCTGCCGGACGGCGTCATCGACTTCGGCGACGTCGCCGAGAGCTGGACCGTGGCCGAACTCGCCGTCACCGCCGCCTCGGTGCTGCACCACAATCCCGACGATCCGCTCGTCGTCCTGGAGACGATCGCCGGGTTCCACGAGGTGCTGCCCCTGACCTCCGACGAACTCGACGCGCTCTGGCCGCTCGTTCAACTGCGTGCGGCGGTGCTCATCGCCAGCGGCGAGCACCAGGTCGCGCTCGAGAGCGACAACGCCTACGCCGCCGAGAACCGCCCCCAGGAGTGGCGCTCCTTCGTCACGGCGAGCGAACTGGATGCCGCGGACCTGCGTGCGCTGATCGCCTGGCGGCTGGGCGCGTGGCCGGCTGCGGAGCCCCTCGGCCGGCCTGCCCACCCGCTGCTCGACGCCCGCGACGCCGCCCGCCTCGACCTCTCGACCACCAGCCCGCTGCTCGACGGCGGCGCATGGCTCGACAGCGACATCGAGGACCGCCTGCTCACCGGCCGGGCCGTCACCACCTGGGCCGAGCCGCGCCTCACCCGGTCCGTGCCGTTGTCGCCGCGCGAGGTCGCCACGCTCCCCCTCGGCGTGGACCTCGTCACGCCGGAGCCCACCGAGGTGCGCGCGCCCGCGGCCGGCGCCCTGCGCGCTGACGGCGACGCGCTGGTGCTCGTCGCCGACGAGTACGAGCTATGGCTCACCGGGGTCGAGGACGCCCCGGCGCCGGGCGAGGTCGCCGCGGGGGATCGCCTCGGGACCGCCTCGCGGCTGCACGTCCAGGTCTCGCGCGCGCCCGGCATCCGCCCGCCCGCGTTCGTGCGTCCCTCGCTCGCCGACACCTGGCGCCGGGTGTGCCCCGATCCGTCGGTGCTGCTGGGGCTCGAGCCGCTCCCCGCGGCCCCGAGTCCCGATGCGGTGCTCGCGAGCCGGGATGCGAGCTTCGCGACCGTGCAGGAGCACTACTACGCGCATCCGCCCCGGATCGAGCGCGGCTGGCGCGAGCACTTCGTCGACACCGACGGCCAGACCTACCTCGACATGGTGAACAACGTCGCCACCACGGGGCACGCCCACCCGCGCCTGGTCGCCGCGGTTGCGCGGCAGTGGGCCCTGATGAACACCAACTCGCGTTTCCACTACGGCGTCGTCGCCGAGTTCAGCGCCCGGCTCGCCGCGCTGGCCCCCGAGGGCCTGGACACCGTGTTCCTCGTCAACAGCGGCAGCGAGGCCGTCGACCTCGCGCTGCGGCTGGCGACCACGGCCACCGGGAGGCCCCGCGTGCTCACGATGCGCGAGGCGTATCACGGCTGGACGATCGGCTCGGATGCGGTGTCGAGTTCGATCGGCGACAACCCGCGCGCGCTCGAGACGCGGCCCGGCTGGGTGGGGCTCATCGATCCGCCGTATCGCGTCGACCCGGCCGCGTCGCTTGCCTCGCTGGATGCGGCCCTCGGTGCCGACACCGCCGGCTTCATCGCCGAGGCGATCTTCGGCAACGGCGGTGGGGTGCTGCTGCCCGACGGGTACCTCTCCGCAGCGTACGCCCGGGTGCGCGCCGCCGGCGGGCTGTGCATCGCCGACGAGGTGCAGGTCGGATACGGCCGGCTCGGCGACTGGTTCTGGGGGTTCCAGCAGCAGGGCGTGGTGCCCGACATCATCACGATCGCGAAAGCCATGGGAAACGGTCACCCGCTCGGAGCCGTCATCACCACGCGCGCCATCGCGGATGCGTTCGCCGCCGAGGGCTCGATGTTCTCCTCCGCGGGCGGCAGCCCCGTCAGCTGCGTCGTGGGCATGACGGTACTCGACATCATGGAGGACGAGGGCCTCGTCGAGAACGCCCGGGTCGTCGGGGGCGCCCTGCGTGAGGGGCTGCTCTCGCTCGCCGAGCGCCACCCTCTGATCGGCGCCGTGCACGGGCGCGGGCTCTACCTCGGGGTCGAGCTGTCGCGCTCGGGGGTTCCGGCGACCGCCGAGGCCCACGCCGTCTGCGATGCGCTGCTGCGCGACGGGGTCATCGTGCAGCCGACCGGCGACGACAAGAACGTGCTGAAGATCAAGCCGCCGATGCTGCTCGCGCGCGAGAGCGCGGAGTTCTTCGTCGAGGCGCTGGGGCGGGTGCTGGACGTCGTCGGGGCGTAGCCTCCCAGCATGACCGGCACCCGCGTGCGTGCCTGGCTCGGCACGATCCTGTTCCTCTTCGCGGCCCCCGGCGTCGTCGCCGGGCTGATCCCCTGGGCCCGTCGCGCTCGTGGCCGGCCTGGTGATCCTCGCCGGAGTCGTCGTGCTGCTCGACGCCTTCGTGCGGTTCTACGAGGAGCCGACTCTCGACGAGACGTACGGGGAGGAGTACCGAGAGTGCACGCGCAACGTGCGGGGGTGGATCCCGAGACTCAGACCGTGGAGCCCGCGTGCACATCGACCGCTTGGGAGAACGATGTGAAGGTGGGTCAGGGCAACCGTTTCGCGGTGAACGTCCTGAGGTAATCTCGCCGCAGCTTCTTCGCCGATTCGAAGCAGAAGAGATCCGACTTCGTGAGGGCAGTCGTCGAACGTCCGGAAGTAGTCCGTACGCTCCTGAAGAAACCTGCCGAGGCCCCTCGCGATAGCGCCCTCGAGACCGAGCCGCTCCGGATGGTCCCTCCGCTTCAGCGTCAACGAGTAGTACCGGACGGGCGCCCTTCTCACGAACGCGTGCATTCGCGTGAATGCTCCCTTTCGCTGGGCCCAGGGCATTTCACGATATTCCGCTTCGCCTCGGATCACGGCCCCGCTATGGACCGTGTGCCGGTCGAGACCGATGTCGCGAAGCCGGCGATCCAGTTCATCAAGGTGCGGAGACAACGGCTCGTGTTGCTCGTGGACAACGAATCCGAGCACGTAGTAGCCGGAAGCGGAATCGCCGAAATCTCCGGACTCGTCACGCGTTCCTCGCGGGGAAACAAAATGGCGGGGGACTTCCCCCGCCATGATGTGGGCCCGGGTCGTGAGACCAGCCCATTGCTCCAACAATAACTCAGACGGGTGTGCGCCGCGCGAGTTTCCTTGCCTACCGCGCACCGACCGTGGAGCCACCTGTGAGAATCGAACTCACGACCTATTCATTACGAGTGAATCGCTCTGCCAACTGAGCTAAGGCGGCCGGGCCGGGAGAACCGGCACCGTACGGAATCATAACCGACTCGCGGTCAGACCGAGGAGCGCACGATCTCGGGCATCGCCCCGAACGATTCCATCAGCCGGCTGTGCAAGGTGCCGTGCTCGCCGTTGTCGTCCATCCAGGTCAGCCAGGCGTGGCGCATGCCCGCCACCGCCATCATGGCGATCAGGCGAGCCCGGGTGCGCAGCACATCCTCGTCGTGCGCCAGCTCCGGGTTCTGCGTCGCGATCCGGCGGGCGATGAGCTCGACCATCTTGGTCTCGAAACGGTGGATGCTCGCCCAGCGCCGTCCGCCGAGCTCCGGGTCCGACTTCATCAGGGTGCGGCGCAGCATCAGCACCTCCTGGTCCTGCAGCGCGGTGGCGATGGAGCGCGAGAACAGCCGCGCCAGGGCCGCGAACACCGGGGAGGGGTCGAGCACGAACTCCTCCTGCGCCTCCTCCGAGGGCATCTCGGGGGTGTTGCCCACGATCGCCTCCTCTTTTGAGGAGAAGTAGTTGAAGAAGGTGCGGGGTGAGACGTCGGCGACGCGGGCGATCTCATCGACGGTCACCGCATCCAGACCCTGATCGCGCACGAGCGTGATCGCGGCGATCTCGATCGCGCGTTTGGTGGCCACACGTTTGCGTTCGCGGAGGCCGGGGGTGTCGATGGCCGCGGGGTCGGTCATGCACTCATTCTTGCATAGAGTGCAAACTTGCACCGGTCAGCAGTCGGGGTCCTCCTGCGGGACGGTGTCGTCGATGAAGTAGTCGTCCACCGCGTCGTCGACGCACGAGTTCGACTTGTTGTAGGCCGTGTGGCCCTCGCCGTGGTACGTGATCAGGTGCCCGTTCTCGAGCTGATCGGCCAGCGCCTGCGCCCACACGTACGGGGTGGCGGGGTCGTTCGTCGTGCCGAGCACCAGGATGTCGGCCGACCCCGCAGCCCTGATCGCCTCGCGCTGCCGCGTCGACGGGAACGGCCAGTGCTCGCAGGTCAGCCCGCCGTAGCCCATGTAGGTGCCGAAGACCGGGGCGGCCTCGGCGAGCTCGGCGGCCTCGCGGCGCATCACCTCGAGATCGGCCTGGCCGGCGTAATCCAGGCAGTTGATCGCGATGTTCGCCTCGTTCGAGTTGCTGGAGTAGGTGCCGTCCGGATTCCGTTCGTTGTAGCTGTCGGCGAGCAGGAACGCGGTGGAGGTCCCCCCGCGCGCGACCTCGTCGAAGAGCTGACTGAGATAGGGCCAGTTGTCCTGGTTGTAGAGGGGCAGGATGACCGCATAGAAGAACGTCGTCACGCCGAGCTCACGACCGTCCTCGGCCGGCAGCGGGCTCTTCTCCAGCGAGGCGAACATGTTCTGAATGCGCGTCAGCCCCTGCTCGACACCGCGGAAGGGGCAATCGGAGCCGGCCACGCAATCGGTGAGGTAGGCGGTGAGAGCGTTCTCGAATCCGACCGCCTGCGTCTTCGTGACATCGAAGTCCGACGTCGCCGGATCGAGCGCGCCGTCGAGCACGAGGTGCCCGGTCTTCTCGGGGTAGAGGCCCGCGTACGTCGCCCCGAGGTACGAGCCGTACGAGTAGCCGAGGTAGTTGAGCTTCACGTCGCCGAGCACCGCGCGCAGCAGGTCGAGATCGCGGGCCGCGCTGATCGTGTCGACGTACTGCAGCAGCGGACCGGTGAACTCCAGGCAGTCCCTGCCGAAGTCCTCCATCGAGGTCTCGAGGGCGGCCAGCCACTCGTCCGAACCGGTGGTGCCCGGGGCGATGCCATAGGTGAACTCGTCGAAGTCGGCGGGGTCGTCATAACAGCTGACCGCCGACGAGCGCCCGACACCGCGCGGGTCGAAACCGACGATGTCGTAGCTCTGCTGCAGACGCTCGCTCGTGGCGTAGTCGACGCTGTCGAGGATGAAGTCATACCCCGAACCGCCCGGGCCGCCGGGGTTGATCAGCAGCGAGCCCTTACGCTGGCCGGTGGCGGGCTGCCGCACGAGGGCGAGCTCGATGCTGTCCTGCGCCGGGTCCTCCCAGTTCATCGGAGCGGTCGCGGTCGTGCACTGCATGCCGTCACCGCAGGCGCGCCAGACGAGCACCTGCCCGTAGAACGCGGCGAGATCGGCATCGACCTGCTCGCCGGTGGGCACCGAGGTCGTCGAGGGCTGCGGCGGCAGGAACCAGCTCATGCAGCCGCTGAGCAGCAGTGTGACGACGCCGGCGCCGGCCAGCAGTGCGGTGATGCGTCGGGTTCTCACGCGCGATCCTTTCCGGCGGCGGTGCGGTCGCGCACCGCCGAGATGAGCATGGCCTCGAGGGCAAGGGCGGGGGCGACGTTGCCCTCGATGCGCTCCCGCGCGGTGGCGATCGCATCGAGGGTCTGCAGGGTGCGGGGCGCGTCGCACAGCCCGGCGGCCGCGGTCAGCTCGGGATAGATCGCCAGGTTCACCGGCTCGGTCTCGACCCCCAGCTGCAGCATGAGGATGTCGCGATACAACGACAGCAGATCGACGAGGATGCGGTCGATGCCGTCGCGCATGCTGCGGGTCGCGCGGCGCTTCTGGTCGTCTTCGAGCGCCTTGATCTGCGCCCGCAGCCCGGGCGGCACCGCGGCACCGGGCTCGATGCCGAGGGATCGCAGGGCGCGCTCGCGTTCCTCGCTGTCGTGCTGATCGGTGAACGCCTTCGCGTCGGCGCTCGCCAGCGACACCAGCTCGGCGGCGGCCATCACGGCGCCGGCGACGCTGTGGATGCCGAGGGCCAGTTCCAGCGTGCGCTTGCGCCGGTCGCGCGCCTCTTCGTTCGTCGCCAGGCGGTGGGCCATGCCGATGTGCGATTGCGCCTCGCGGGCGGCGCGCTCGGCCTCGGGCATGCTCACCCCGGCCCGCCGCGAGATCAGCTCGGCGACCTCGGGGACGCTCGGGGTGCGCAGCCGCACGCTGCGTACCCGCGACCGGATGGTCGGGATCAGGTCGGCCTCGCTGGGGGCGCAGAGGATCCAGACGGTGCGCGGCGGCGGTTCCTCGAGCGCTTTCAGCAGCACATTGGAGGTGCGTTCGATCATGCGGTCGGCGTCTTCGATGACCATGACCCGGTAACGCCCGACCGACGGGGAGTACTGGCTCGCCGCGACGAGCTGCCGCACCTCGTCGATCGTGATGGTGACGCGGTCGGTGCTCAGGATGCCGAGGTCCGGATGCGTGCGCGCCCGCACCTGCGCCTCGGTCGCCTCTTCGTCCCCCGGTCGGGCGATCAGCGCGGAGGCGAACGCGTAGGCCAGGATCGAGCGCCCGGAACCGGGTGGCCCGGTGATCAGCCAGGAGTGGGTGAGCCGGTCGTCGGAGACGGCATCGCGCATGACCGCGATGGCCTCTGCCTGACCGGTGAGGTCGTCCCAACCCATGTCGTGAATCTAGCCGAGGAGGGCCGACACACGGTCGCGGATGTTCCCGGCCAGCTCGTCGACGGGGAGCGTCGCGTCGAGCACCAGGAAGCGCGCGGGCTCGGCGGCGGCGAGTTCGAGGTACCCGGCCCGCACGCGGGCGTGGAAGTCGGCGGCCTCCGCCTCGAGGCGGTCGTACCGGGTGCGGGACTCGTCGAGCCGCTCCCGCCCGGTGGTCTCGTCGAGGTCGAGCAGCACCGTCAGATCAGGCAGCAGACCCTCGGTGGCCCACAGCGACAGGTCGCGCACCTCGGCGGGGTCGAGCACCCGCCCGGCGCCCTGATACGCCACCGACGAGTCGAGGTAGCGGTCCTGGATGACGATGTCGCCGCGCTCGAGCGCCGGCCGGACGACCGTGGCGATGTTGTGCGCCCGGTCGGCGGCGTAGAGCAGCGCCTCGGCGCGGGCGGCGATGTGCCCCCGCCGGTGCAGCACGAGTTCGCGCACCTCGAGCCCGAAGTCGGTGCCGCCGGGTTCGCGGGCGTGCACGACGGTGCGCCCCTGCCCGGTGAGCCACTCGGTGAGCAGCGCGGACTGGGTCGACTTGCCGGATCCGTCACCGCCCTCGAGCGTGAGGAACAGGCCGGGCACGGCTACTTCCTCTTCGCGGGGGCTCGCTTGGCGCGGCTCGCGGGCTTCTTCGCCGGACCCTTGGCGCGCTTGTCCGCCAGTAGCTGCACGGCGCGCTCGAAGTCGATGGTCTCGACGTCGTCGCCGCGCGGGATGGTGGCGTTGGTGACACCGTCGGTCACGTAGGGTCCGAACCGGCCGTCGCGCACCTTGATCGGCTTGCCGCTGACCGGGTCGGCGTCGAACTCCTTGAGGGCGCTGCTCGGTCGCCGTGCGCCGTACTTCGGCTGCGCGAACACTTCGAGCGCCCCGGCGAGATCGATGTCGAAGATCTGCGCCTCGGTCTCGAGCGACCGGCTGTCGGTGCCCTTCTTCAGGTACGGCCCGTACCGCCCGTTCTGCGCGGTGATGTCCTCGCCGGTCTCCGGGTCCTGTCCGACGACGCGGGGCAGGTCGAGCAGCTTGACGGCGGTGTCGAGGTCGACGGTCGCCGGGTCCATGTCTTTGAACAGGGATGCGGTACGCGGCTTCACCGCGGCCGCCTTCTTGGGCGCCGCCTTCTTCTTCTTCGGCGCAGGCGCGGCGGGGTCGACGAGTTCGCCGGTAGCGGGGTCGACGGCCACGCCGGGGTCGGATTCGTCGACCTTGAGCACGACGGGGGCGACCTCGGGCTCGAGCTCGGTGACGTAGGGGCCGTACCGGCCGTCCTTGGCGACGATCATCTTGCCGGTCACCGGATGCAGCCCGAGTTCGCGGTCGCCGACGACGGGGGCGTCGATGAGTTCGCGCGCCTTCTCGGCGGTGAGCTCATCGGGGGCGAGCGCCTCGGGCACGTTGACCCGGCGCGGGGTGTCGCCTTCGGCAGCGGGCACCTCGAGGTACGGACCGTAGCGCCCGATGCGCAACGTGATGTCGTCGGCGATGCGGATCGAGTTGATGTCGCGCGCGTCGATGTCGCCGAGGTTGTCGATGACCTTGCGAAGTCCGCGGTGCTTGTCGCCGCCGAAGTAGAACTCGTTGAGCCACCCCACCCGGTCGGCTTCGCCATCGGCGATGCGGTCGAGGTCGTCTTCCATCTCGGCGGTGAAGTCGTATTCGACGAGGTCCCGGAAGTGCTCTTCGAGCAGCCGGACGACGCTGAAGGCGATCCAGTTCGGCACGAGCGCCGTGCCGCGCGGGGTGACGTAGCCGCGGTCGATGATCGTGGAGATGATGCTCGCGTACGTCGACGGCCGGCCGATGCCGAGCTCTTCGAGCGCCTTCACCAGGCTGGCCTCGGTGTAGCGCGGGGGCGGCGTGGTCTCGTGTCCCTTGGCCTCGAGGGCACCCAGGTCGAGCACCTGACCTTCGGTCAGCGGGGGTAGCGAGCGCTGCTCGTCGGAGCCGTCCTGCTCGTTGCGCTGCTCGTCGTGCCCCTCTTCGTAGGCGGCGAGGAACCCGCGGAAGGTGATCACGGTGCCCGAGGCGGTGAACTCGGCGGTGCCCGCCGACGCGGTCGCCGCCGCGATCGTGACGGATGCGGTGGAGCCCCGCGCGTCGGCCATCTGCGAGGCGACGGTGCGCTTCCAGATCAGGTCGTAGAGCTTGAACTCGTTGCCGCGCAGCACGGTGGAGAGTTCGTTGGGGGTGCGGAACACCTCGCCCGAGGGGCGGATCGCCTCGTGAGCCTCCTGCGCGTTCTTGGACTTGCCGGTGTAGACGCGCGGCTTCTCGGGGATCGAGTCGGCACCGTAGAGCTTGGTCGCCTGGGTGCGCGCCGCCGTGATCGCCTGCTGCGAGAGCGTCGGCGAGTCGGTGCGCATATAGGTGATGTACCCGTTCTCGTAGAGACCCTGCGCGACGCTCATCGTCTGCCGGGCCGAGAAGCGCAGCTTCCGCGCCGCCTCCTGCTGCAGCGTCGACGTGGTGAACGGTGCGGCCGGGCGCCGGGTGTAGGGCTTGGTCTCGAGCGAGCTGACGGTGAACGTGGTGGAGTCCTCGCGCAACGCGGTCGCGAGCGCCTCGGCGGCGGTCTCGTCGAGTGCGACGACGTCGGAGGTCAGCTCGCCCCGGTCGCTGTAGTCGCGTCCGGTGGCGATGCGGCGCCCGTCGATGCGGGCGAGCTTCGATTCGAACGACGAGCCGGGCGCATCCGGCTTCGGTGCCAGCTCGGCGATCAGGTCCCAGTAGGCGGCGGAGACGAATGCGAGCCGCTCGCGTTCGCGGTCGACGACGAGGCGGGTGGCGGCGGACTGCACGCGACCGGCCGAGAGGCCGGGACCCACCTTGCGCCAGAGCACCGGCGAGACCTCGTAGCCGTACAGCCGATCGAGGATGCGCCGCGTCTCCTGGGCGTCGACGAGGGCGGTGTCGAGGTCGCGCGGGTTGTTGCGGGCGGCCTCGATGGCGTCCTTGGTGATCTCGTGGAACACCATGCGCTTGACGGGCACCTTCGGCTGCAGCACCTCGAGCAGGTGCCACGCGATGGCTTCGCCCTCGCGGTCTTCATCGGTGGCGAGGTAGAGCTCGTCGGCGGACTTCAGTGCCTTCTTGAGATCGGCGACCGTGCGCTTCTTCTCGTCGCTCACCACGTAATAAGGAGTGAACCCGTTCTCCACGTCGATCGAGAACTTGCCGAGCGACCCCTTCTTGAGCTCGGGCGGCAGGTTCTTGGGCTCGACGAGGTCACGGATGTGACCCACCGACGCCTGCACCTCGTAGCCGTCGCCGAGGTACTGGGCGATCGTCTTCGCCTTGGCCGGCGACTCGACGATGACGAGCTTCTTCTGATCGGGCACTGCTCTCCTTATATCCGGGGACACCATACACACAGCACCGATGTGTCTGCTTCACCGCCGCATCCCGCCGATTAGGGGCGCACGCGACGCTCCCCTACGCTCGTGACGTGTTCCGGACCCCGTTCAGTCTCTTCCGCACACTCGCGTTCGCCGAGGTGGTGTCCTGGACACTCCTCATCGCCGGGTTGCTGCTGCGGGCGTTCGCGGGTCTGGACATCGCGACGGTTATCGCCGGAAGCATCCACGGTTTCGTGTTCCTCTCTTACGGCGCGGTCGCGGTGCTCGTGGCGTTCAACCAGCGCTGGGGAGTGTGGCCGGCCGTGGTCGCGATCGTCAGCGCGATCATCCCCTACGCGACGATCCCCACCGAGCTCTGGCTGCACAGGACGGGACGCCTCGTGGGCGACTGGCGGCTGGAGCAGGGCGATGACCCGCGCGATCGCACCTGGTACGACCGGCTGATGCGCGTCTTCCTGCGCCGGCCGTATCTGCTGGCGGTGCTGCTGGTCGTCGCGGTCGCCGTCCTGTTCACGGTGCTCGTGATCATCGGCCCGCCCGGCGGCCGGCACTGAGTCCGCCGCCTTCCGGCCGCATCATGGCGGTGGGCCGGCGCGCGCCCGCGCGCTGAACGAGACGGCGCCGATGCGGGCGGTCGCCGATACCGTGGCGATCAGGCCGTCGATCTCGCACGAGCCGAGTACCGCACCTCCGGCGCCGGCGACACGAGCGGCCAGTACACAGGGCGCGCCGGGCACCGCGCCCGATGCGGCGTCGGCGGCCGCCAGCGCCGCGGCGTCGACGGCGCCGATCACGCGCTGACGAACCGTCAGCGCCCCGCCGAGCCCGAGCACGGCCAGAGCGACGACGGTCAATGCTCCGACAAGGGCGAGCGCCAGCACCGAGCCCGCTCCTCGCTCGTCTCTCATCGACCACCCGCCAGGGCACAGGATGTCGCCGACACCGTCAGTCCGGCGCGGCCGAGCGCGCCCGCGGGACGTGCGCGCACCGTCGCACAGACCAGGTCCGCGCGGACCGACCTCGTCACCTGCGCGCCCGGCACCTGGCGCTGCACCCGAGCCGCGACCACGGCACCGGAGTCCCCGCGCGCCCACGATCGGGCCGCGTCCGCGGCCGCATCCTGGGCCCGCAGCCGGGTTCCACCGACCTGGACGCCGCCGATGAGCAGGGCCAGCACGACCATCACGGCCGGGAGCGCGATGGCGAACTCGGCGACGACGCTGCCGTCGTCGCGTCTCACCCGCCGACACTCAGGGCAGAACGCACCAGGCCCGACAGGATGCCCTGCACCTCGCCGGATTTCAGGATGACCACCAGCAGGCCCGCGAACCCCACCGCGGCCATGATCGTGATCGCGTACTCGGCGGTGGCAGCGCCTGCGTCGTCGAGCAGCCGCCGGGGCCGCAGGGAGATGCGCATCAGTTCCTCTTTTCTCTGGGGTGCCCAGGGTGCCTCACGCGGTGCGTCCACCGAGAGCGCGCACCGGAATCTCGGGATGAACCTCACACCCCCACCGCGGTGGACGAGAGGATCGCCAGCCCCATCGGCACCACCCCGGCGAGCACGAACGCCGGCAGCACGCACAGCCCGAGCGGCAGCAGCAGGCGGGTCTCGAGACGCACGGCCCGCTCGGCCGCGGCGGTCCGGGCGTGGTGGCGTGCCGCATCCGCCTCGGCCCGCAACAGGGCGACCACCGGCACGCCGGCCCGGCGCGCGAACGCCAGCACGGCGCCGGTGTCGTCCGCGGGGGCGAGGCCGGCCTCCCGGCAGCAGCGCTCGACCAGGTGGCCGGCGCGCTCGATCGACATGCCGCCGGACAGAGCGATGGCGTACAACTCGCAGCCGAGCCCGGAGCTCGCGTCGTGTTCCCGCGCCCAGTGCAGCAGACGCCGGTTCCAGCGCACGGCGACCGCCACCAGCGCCCCGGCGAGCGCGAGGCAGACCAGGCCGGGCAGCGACGCGAACGCACCGGCCATGTCGAAGCCGAGCAGCACCCCGAGCAGCACCGCGAGCGCCGGGAGGGCGAGCACCACGCGGCTGGTGGCGGCCGGACCCGCCAGCGCCACCTCGACCTCGCGCTCCCCGCGGCCGAGGTCGCGCAGAACCCCGGCCGTGCGCTCGAGCGCCGGCGCGAGTGCGGCGCCCGCCTCGGCGGCCACGCCCCACACGGCGGCGAGAACGCGAAGCGCAGAGGACTCCCCCGCCGACGCGGTGATCCGGGCGGGGATGTCGTGGGCGGCCTCCAGCCCGCGCGCGACGCCGGCCGCCGGGCCGTCGGGTGCCGCATCGGCGACGTGCCGCCACGCCGACGCGGCAGGGATTCCGGCGGAGGTCAGCACCGCCAGGCGCTGCACCAGCACGGCGAGTTCGTCGTAGCCGGTCATGCGGACTCCACCACGAGCCGGCCATGCCGGTCCACCGCGAGCGAGCCCAGCGCCCCCAGTGTGCGCCCGGCAGCGGTCCGCTCGACGTGCAGGACCGCGTCGAGGGCGCTGACCGCCTGGCGCGCTACGGCATCCGGGCCGAGCCCGGCGAGCGCACCGAGCGCCTCGAGTCGTGACGGCACGTCGGCGAGCGAGTTCGCGTGCAGGGTGCCCGCTCCACCGTCATGTCCGGTGTTGAGGGCGCTGAGCAGTTCGCGCAGTTCGGGCCCGCGGCACTCCCCCACCACGAGCCGGTCCGGCCGCATGCGCAGTGCCTCGCGCACCAGCCGGTCGAGACCGACGGCACCCGCGCCGTCGAGGTTCGCCTGCCGGGCCTCGAGCGCGATGACTTGCGGGTGGTCGATGCGCAGCTCGGCGACGTCTTCGATGACGACGATGCGCTCGCCCGCCGGAGCGGCGGAGAGCAGGGCTCCGAGCAGCGTCGTCTTTCCGCTGCCTCCGGCCCCGGTGATGAGCAGGTTGGCGCGCTGTGCCACGAGGCCGTGCACCCGCTCGGCGCCGATCGCGCCGAAGAAGCCCGCCGCATCCAGTTCGTCGAGGTGCACCGGCCGAGCGCGGGGCAGCCGGATCGACAGCACCGCGCCGCCCGGCGAGATCGGCGGCAGCACGGCGTGCACCCGGATGCCGCGGCCGAGCCGCACGTCCACGCACGGGGTGGCCTCATCGACGTGCCGGTCGCCCGCGGCGATCAGCCGGACCGCGAGGTCGCGTGCCTCGGCGGCCGGCAGGCGCATTCCGGTCACGGGCTCGGCACCCGAGCCCCGATCGACCCAGACCGCGCCACCCGGGTTGACGAAGACATCGGTCACCGCCTCATCGCGCACCCAGGGTGCGAGCACTCCGAACACCGCGGCGTCGAGCTCGGCCCCGAACGGAGGCGGCTGGGCGACCTGCGCGATGAAGCTCACGCGACCAGGGTGCGAGAAGCGCGCACGCGCGAGACAGCCGGGGGCGAGCCTCGTGGAGACCCGCCCCCGGCTTGCTCGGGGGAGGACCGGTCTAGGTCCTGACCAACGACCCGCCCGCACGCACCCGCGACACCGCGTCGACCGTCGCGGCGAGGATCAGCACCCCACCGGTCACGGCGTAGTTGACTCCCGCCGGCAGGTTCAGCAGACCCAGCCCGTTGGTGATGACGGCGATGACGAGCGCGCCGATGGCCGCGTGGATGAGCCGGCCGCGGCCTCCGAACAGCGAGACCCCGCCGACCACCGCGGCCGCCACACCCGACAGCACCAGGTCGCGACCCGCGGCGGCATCGACCGACCCCACCTTGCTGATCGAGAACAGCCCCGCGAACACCGCGAGGGTCGAGCACACGATGAACGCGGTCCAGCGGATCGTGATGATCTTCACACCGGCACGACGCGCCGCCTCGGCGTTGCCGCCGATCGCGTAGATGTAACGGCCGTACTTGGTGCGGTCGAGCACGAAGGTCCCGACCCAGAGGATGAGCAGCACGATCGGCACGACGATCGGCACGCCCTCGACGATGTTGCCGCCCACCTCTTTTCCGTTGAGCATGGTCGGCGCCTGCCCGCGGTTGCGGTTGAGCAGGAACACCGCGATGCCGCCGAGCACCAGGATCAGCCCGAGCTTGGCCCAGACCAGCGCGATCGTGCGGTTGGGCACCCCCGCCCGCGCCCGGCGCCGGCGGTCGAAGAACGAGGTCGTCGCCGACACCGCGAGCATGACGGCCAGCAGCACCCAGCCGGCCCAGGTCGGCAGGTTGCTGTTCTGGATCGCGATGATCTCCGGGATCTGCACCCGGTAGAGACCGCCCGCGCCGATGACGATCAGCTCGACGCCCTGCAACCCGAGGAACAGGCCGAGGGTCACCACGAATGACGGGATGCCCACCCTCGCGACGAAGAATCCGATGAACGTGCCGATCAGGATGCCGACCAGGAACGCGATCGCGAGCGCGACCATCCAGTTCAGGCCCTGCACGTTGACCAGCACGATGAAGATGCACATGCTCACGCCGGCGGTGACACCGGCCGACAGGTCGATCTCGCCGAGCAGGATCACGAACACCAGCGCCATGCCGAGGGTCACCAGGGTGGCGGCCTGGGTCATCAGGTTGGCGAAGTTGCGTTCGGTGAGGAAGTACGGGCTCAGCGCCGTGAACAGGATGCTCAGCACGATGAACCCGGCGACCGCGGGCAGGGCGCCCATGTCGCCGCCGCGCACGCGCTGCAGCCAGGCTCGCACCTGATCGCTCAGGCCGCCCTCCTGCCCGCTGCCGATGAGGTCGTTGCTGACGTCGATCGAGGCCAGGTCGCCGGTGGGGTCGGCGGGGATCCGCGTGCTGTTCATGCCTTGGCTCCCGTCGTGGTCTTGGTCCCGGTGATGTAACCGACGACGTCGTCCCGGGTGGTCCTCTGGGTCTCGAGCTCGGCGACCATCTGGCCGAGGTAGAGCACGCTGATGTAGTCGGCGACGGCGAACACGTCGGCGAGGTTGTGGCTGATGATGATGACCGCGACGCCCTGGTCGGCCAGCCGCCGCACCAGCGCGAGCACCTGCTCGGTCTGCGCCACCCCCAGCGCCGCGGTGGGCTCATCGAGGATGACGACGCGCGCCCTCTTGAGCACGGCCCGCGCGATCGCCACCGTCTGGCGCTGACCGCCCGAGAGGGACGACACCTTCTGGCGCACCGACTTCACAGTGCGCACCGAGAGCGAGCGCAGGGTGTCGGATGCCTCGCGCTCCATGCGTCCCTCGTCGAAGGTGCCCCAGCGGGTCTCCTCTCGCCCGAGGAACATGTTCTGCACGATGTCGAGGTTGTCGCTGAGCGCGAGGTCCTGATACACGACCTCGACACCCAGGCGGGATGCGTCACGCGGCGAATGCAGGACGACCTCCTCGCCATCGAATCGCACGCTGCCCGAATCGTAGGGCTGCACCCCCGCGAGACCCTTGATGAGGGTCGACTTGCCGGCACCGTTGTCGCCGACGAGAGCGGTGACCTTGCCGGGGTACGCCTTCAGGGCCACGCCCTTGAGCACGCTGACCGGGCCGAAGCTCTTGACGACGTCGGTCAGCTCGATGATGGGCCTGTCCATGCCGTTTCCTTTCCACGACGCTGTGTCGCGCTCGGCCGCGCGTGCATTCAGAGTGGCACTGCCGCGGGCCGCCGTACAGATGAGGGAGGCCCCGGGCCGAGCCTGATCGGCGCGGCCCGGGGCCTCTGTCGGTGGGGGTCAGCCGACTCCGTGTGCCTCGCACGCGGCAGCGACTTCGCCCTGGCACAGCTCGGCCGCGTCGGCGTCGCCGGCGTCCACGACGCTCTGGACGTCGTCAGGGCCGACGAGGACCGGCACGACCGCGATGTACGGCGTTCCGTCCTCGAGCTCCTGGTCGGCCTCCGGGGTCTCCCCGCTCAGCAGTGCGACGGCGGTCTCGATCGCGGCATCGGCCTCGAGCTTCACCGGCTTGTAGACCGTGGCGGTCTGCTTGCCGAGGAGCACGTTCTGCAGGCCGGCGACCGAGGCGTCCTGACCCGAGACGGGAACGGTCAGGCCGTTCTTGTCGAGGATCGTGATGACGCCGGCGGCGTTGGTGTCGTTGGCGGACCAGACCGCGTCGACCTTGCCACCGAGCGAGGTCAGCGCCTGCTCGAAGTTGGTCGCGGACTTGTCGCCGTCCCAGATGCCCGGCGGCTCGGCGGCCGGCTTGATGCCGGCGGCCTCCATGACCGACACGGCGCCGTCGTGGAACATGGCGGCGTTGCCGTCGGCCGGGTCACCGCCCATGTAGACGACGACGGCCGTGGCCGGGTCCTTGCCGGCGGCGGCGAGCCCGTCGAGGATCGACTGGCCCTCGAGCGCACCGACCTGGAAGTTGTCGAACGACACGTAGTAGTCGGCGCCGCTGATCGGGCGGTCGTAGGCGATCACGGGGATCCCCTCGGCCTTGGCCTTCTCGGCGACCGCCGCGCCCGCGCCGTTGTAGTCGACGAGGAGCATGACGCCGCAGCCCTTGCTGAGCTGCTGGTCGGCGATGGTGGCGTACTTGTTGGTGTCGCCCTGCGCGTTCTGGATGTCGGTCTCGAAGCCGGCGGCGTCGAGTCCCTCCTCCAGATACTTGCGGTCGAGGTTCTCCCAGCGCGGCGAGGAGCTCGCGTCGGGGAGGATGACGCATGCACGAGTCGATCCGGCGTCGCCGCCGTCTCCCGTGCCCGAACAGCCCGCCAGAAGCAGCGCCGAGAATCCGGCGACAGCGACAGCGGAGACCAATGAAGGTGACTTCACAGATCTGCCCTTCTGTGATTGCAGAGGCTGACCCCTCTGGGGTGCCGCCGTCGACATTGGCGGTGGCAAGCCCCATCCTTACTCAATATGTCGATCCCCCAAACATATCCAGATAACGCTTGCATAACGGAGTTCACTCACACTGCACGCAACCAGAAGGAGCAGGCGGCATCGCCGTCCGGCAGCCCCGCTGCCGAATCCCGAGCCTGCTCAATCGACCCGGGCGACAACCGGAACCCGTCGTTAAAGAAAGAGGGGCGGCGCCCATTGGGGGGAACGGGCGCCGCCACAGCAACGCTGGATTGGGGGGAATCGCGGGCGCTGCATAGCCCGAGCTTGCGCTCGGTTGTCAGCAGTGTACTCCAAATGGGGGACCGTGCAACGGTCTATCCGCGGTTCCACCCGCTGCTTTAACCCGGTCCGAAACACGCGCCGCCTGATCGATAGGATCGGTTCCACACCATCACACATCACGCGGCCACCCAGGCTCGGCCGCGGATCGACACCAAGGATGCTGACGTCCATGACCTCGATTGACAGCCTGCTGCACGAAGACCGCCGCTTCCCTCCGACTCCGGAGTTCGCGGCGAACGCCATCGCGAAGCCCGAACTCTACGAGGCGGCGAAGGCCGACCGCCTCGGTTTCTGGGCCGACCAGGCGCGCGCACTGCACTGGCACGAGCCCTTCACCGAGACCCTCGACTGGTCGAACCCGCCGTTCGCGGGCTGGTTCGCCGACGGCAGGATCAACGTCGCCTACAACTGCCTCGACCGCCACGTCGAAGCCGGACTCGGCGACCGCGTGGCCATCCACTGGGAGGGCGAGCCCGGCGACTCCCGCTCGATCACCTACGCCGAGCTCACCGCCGAGGTCAAGCGGGCGGCGAACGCCCTCGCCGCGCTCGGGGTCGGGCAGGGCGACCGGGTCGCCATTTACCTGCCGATGATCCCGGAGGCCGTGGTCGCCCTGCTCGCGGTCGCCCGGCTCGGCGCGATCCACTCGGTCGTCTTCGGCGGATTCAGCGCCGACTCCCTGCGCGCCCGCATCGACGACGCCGAAGCCAAGGTCGTCATCACGGCCGACGGCGGCTGGCGCAAGGGCCGCGTCTTCCCCCTCAAGGACACCGTCGACACCGCCGTCGACGGTGCCGACAGCGTTCAGCACGTTCTCGTCGTGAAGCGCGGCGAGAACGAGATCACCTGGAACGAGCGCGACATCTGGTGGCACGACGCTCTGGCGGCGGCACCCGCCGAGCACGTTGCCGAGGGGTTCGAGTCCGAGAACCCGCTGTTCATCCTCTACACCAGCGGCACCACGGGTAAGCCGAAGGGCATCCTGCACACCAGCGGCGGGTACCTCACCCAGGCGGCGTTCACCCACCGCAACGTCTTCGACCTGCACCCGGAGACCGACGTCTACTGGTGCACCGCCGACGTCGGCTGGATCACCGGACACAGCTACGTGGTCTACGGACCGCTGGCCAACGGCGCCACCCAGGTCATGTACGAGGGCACCCCCGACACCCCGCACCCCGGCCGGTGGTGGGAGATCATCGAGAAGTACAAGGTGTCGATCTTCTACACGGCACCCACCGCGATCCGGTCGTTCATGAAGATCGGCCACGAGGTCCCCGACCGGTTCGACCTGTCGAGCATCCGCGTGCTGGGCACCGTCGGCGAACCGATCAACCCCGAGGCGTGGATCTGGTACCGCGACACCATCGGTTCCGGCACCGCCCCGATCGTCGACACCTGGTGGCAGACCGAGACCGGCGCGATCATGGTGAGCCCGCTGCCCGGCATCACCAGCACCAAGCCCGGCAGCGCGCAGGTGCCGTTGCCCGGCATCGTCATCGACGTGGTCACCGACGAGGGCAAGCCGGTCGGCGCCGGCAGCGGCGGGCTGCTGGTGATCACCGAGCCGTGGCCGTCGATGCTGCGCGGCATCTGGGGCGACCCCGAGCGCTACAAAGAGACCTACTGGGACAAGTTCGGCGACCGGTACTTCGCCGGCGACGGCGCCCGGCTCGACGAGGACGGCGACCTCTGGCTTCTCGGCCGCGTCGACGACGTGATGAACGTGTCGGGCCACCGCCTCTCGACCGCCGAGATCGAGTCCGCGCTGGTGTCGCATCCGATCGTCGCCGAGTCCGCGGTCGTGGGCGCCAACGACGAGACCACAGGGCAGGCGGTCGTGGCGTTCGTGATCCTGCGCTCGGAGTTCGCCGAGGCGCAGTCCGTCGACGAGGCGAGCGTCATCCTGCGCGGGCACGTCTCCGAGACGATCGGCGCCATCGCCCGGCCGCGTCAGGTGTTCATCGTCACCGAGTTGCCCAAGACGCGCTCCGGCAAGATCATGCGCCGGCTGCTGCGCGACGTCGCCGAGGGCCGCGAGGTCGGCGACACCACGACGCTCGCCGACACGACGGTGATGCAGCTGATCGCCGACAAGCTGACCGGCGGAGCCCCGAAGGACTAAGCGAACTCGAGGACGAGCTCGACCTCGACCGGCGAATCCAGGGGCAGCACCGCGACGCCGACCGCGCTGCGCGCGTGCTGCCCGGGCTCGCCGAACACCTCGGCGAGCAGTTCGGAGGCGCCGTTCATGACGCCGGGCTGCCCGGTGAAGTCGGGCGCCGAGGCCACGAACCCGACGACCTTGACGACGCGGGTCACGCGATCCAGCGAACCGATGACGGATGCGGCGGCCGCGAGCGCGTTCAAGGCGCACGTCCGCGCGTACCCGGCTGCGGCATCCGCCGAGACCTCTGCACCCACCTTGCCGGTGGCCGGCAGCGCGCCGTCGATGAACGGCAGCTGCCCGGAGGTGTAGACCAGGTTGCCGGTGACGATGGCGGGCACGTAGGCGGCGACCGGCTTCGACGGCACCGGAAGGGTCAGCCCCAGTTCGCTCAGGCGCTTCTCGATGTTCATGCGTCCTCTTTCTCGCGCTTCAGATAGGCGACGAGCCCGCCCTCGGGGCCGGTCACCACCTGGACCAGCTCCCAGCCCTGCTCGCCCCAGTTGTTCAGGATCGCCGCGGTGTTGTGGATCATGAGCGGAGTGGTGAGATATTCCCACTTCTTCATCGTTAAGGGCGTCCGTTCAGGTAGTCAACACGAGCCATCGTCTACCCTTTAGCCTATGCCCGGTCCAAAATCCTCGGTCACCAGTCTGTTCGGCGCGCTGCTCGGAACACTCGGTTTCAGTGCGCTGGCCGGTGTCCTGGCCACCGTCATGGTCGCCCCCGCCATCGCCGTCACCGGCATCACGGCGAACAACACCATCGGCATCTTCGAGAGTCTGCCCGACTACATCAAGCTCAACGAGGGCCACCTCCAGAACGAGATCGTCGCCGTCGACAAGAACGGCGAGTACTTCCACATCGCCACGATCTTCGACCAGAACCGCGAAGAGGTCGACCTCGACCAGATGAGCGACTACCTCAAGTGGGCGGCCATCGCCGGAGAGGACCGCCGGTTCAAAGAGCACGGCGGCGTCGACATCTCCTCCGTGGTCCGCGCAGCGGTCGGCGCCGGCCAGTCCGGGGGCGCCTCGACCCTGACCATGCAGACGGTGCGCAACATCCTCGTGCAGCAGGCGCTCAACCAGACCAACGACGACGGCACGGCCGTCAGCCAAGAGAAGATCGACGCCGACATCGAGTCGGCGATGGAGCCCACCCTCGACCGCAAGCTCAAAGAGATGAAGCTCGCGATCGGGCTCGAGAAGCGGTACTCCAAAGACGAGATCCTGCAGGCGTACCTCAACATCGCCGGGTTCGGCGGCAATACCTACGGGGTGCAGGCGGCGGCTCTGCAGTACTTCTCGAAGAACGCCTCCGAGCTGACGCTCGCCGAGTCGGCCTCGCTGCTGGCCATCGTGCAGTACCCGACCAAGCGCGACCTGCAAGACGAATCGCACTACCCGGCGAACCAGGCCCGGCGCGACGTCATCATCAACTCGATGTACAACGAGGGCTACATCACCGCCGCCGAGCGCGACGAGGCCCTCGCCACCCCGGTCGACGCCGACTTCGTCAAGCCCACACCGACCAACAACGGCTGCCTGGGTGCCACCAAGTACTTCGCCTTCCCCTGCGACTACGTGGTGAACAGCATCTTCGAACTCGAGTCGCTCGGCGGCAGCCCCGAAGAGCGCAAGCTGGCGTTCAAGCGCGGCGGCTACACCATCGTCACCTCGATCAACCCGGCGCTGCAGGTCGCGACCACCAAGGTCGTGCAGAGCGCCGCACCGAAGAACGAGACCCGGTTCCAGCTCGGTGCCGCGGTGACCTCGGTTCAGGTCAACACCGGTCGCATCCTGGTGATGACACAGAACAAGGACTACAACAACACCGAGGCAGGCGGCGGCAAGACCACCACGGCCGTCAACTTCTCGGCCGACATCGCACACGGCGGCTCGGTCGGCTTCCAGCCGGGTTCGACGTACAAGCCGTACGTGCTGCTGGCCTTCCTCGATGCCGGGGGCGGCCTGCAGGAGTCGTTCAACGCATCCACGCTTCAGGTCAACCAGGCCAAGTTCGCGGACAGCTGCGGCGGACCCTGGGGCGGGCCCTTCAAGTTCAAGAACGACTCCGGCGAGAAGGGCTCGTACACCGTCATGCGCGGCACGGCGGGCTCGGTGAACTCGGTGTTCGTGCAGATGGCGAGCAAGGTCGACCAGTGTCAGATCAAGAAGCTCGCCGCCTCGATCGGCGTGCACAACGCCTCGGGCGCCGCACTGGAGACGCGTCCGTCGTGCGCGATCGGTGGTTGTGCGAACAACATCGCGCCGGTCACCGCGGCCGCGGCCTACGCCGCCATCGCCAACAAGGGCGTCTTCTGCTCGCCGATCATCGTCGACAAGGTCATCGACCGTGACGGCAACGTGAAGCCGGGTCAGAACGCGAACTGCGGCCAGTCGGCCGTGTCGCCCGCCGTGGCCAACACCGCTGCCTACGCGATGGCCGGCGTGTTCACCGGCGGTACGGCGAACGCGTCGAACCCGCACGACGGCACCACCTACATCGGCAAGACGGGTACCACCGACAACGCGGTCCACGTCTGGCTGGTCGGATCGTCGACGAAGGTCTCGACGGCGGTATGGGTCGGCAACATCAAGGGCAAGCAGTCTCTGCGTCAGATCGCCGTCAACGGCGTCCAGGCCGCGTTGCTGCGCCACGTGATCTTCCGCCCCGTCGCCCAGGCGATCGACAGCTACTACCCCGGTGGAGCCTTCCCGCCGCCGGACCCGTCGCTGCTCAAGGGCAACCCGGTCTTCGTCCCGAACGTGACCGGCAAGACCGCCGAGCAGGCCAAGGCCCAGATCCAGCTCGCCGAGCTGAACTACAAGAAGGGCAAGACGGTCGACTCGGATCTGCCCGCCGGAACCGTCGTCTACACCCGGCCTGCGGCCGGCGACTCCGTGCCACGCGGTACCGAGGTGGTCGCCTATCTCAGTAACGGTCAGGCCGCGGCACTGCCCGACGTCGTCGGACAGGACGTCTCGGCAGCGAAGAACGACCTGATCAACCTCGGGTGGTCGAACGTGATCGCGGACTGCAAGCCGAACCCCGATCCCGTGCAACCGACGAGCACGATCGTCGTGGCGATGAACCCCGCAGGCGGATCGGTCGTCAACAAGTCGGCGATCATCACGCTGACGTATTACGGCTTGGGCGCGCCCAATAAGTGCATTCCATGAGCCCTAGCGGCCGCGCGACCGCGGCGACCCTCACGGGTGTCGCGGTCGCCGGCGCTGCGGCGTTCGCGTGGGGCGTCGTCGTCGAGCGCAACCGGTTCACCGTGCGCCACGAGACGCTTCCGCTGCTCGAGCCGGGATCACGTCCCCTGACCGTGCTGCACCTGAGCGACCTGCACATGGCGCCATGGCAGACCGCGAAGCAGGAGTTCATCCGTTCGCTCGCGCGCTACGAACCCGACCTGATCGTCGACACCGGCGACAACCTCGGGCACGTCGACGGCAACCGCGGCGTCGAGTACGCGCTCGAGCCGTTCGCCGGCGTTCCCGGCGTGTTCGTCCACGGGTCGAACGACTACTTCGGGCCGGTGTTCAAGAACCCGCTGCGCTACTTCATCACCCTCGAAGACACCCGCAAGAGCCGGCGTCCCGACCTCGACACCGCGGGTCTCGAGCAGTTCTTCCAGGACGGTCTCGGCTGGCTCTCTCTGAACAACACGGCCCGCGCCATCGAGGTACGCGGCGCGCGCATCGAGCTGTTCGGCACCAACGACGCCCACCGCGACTGGGACCGGCTCGATCTGCTGCCGGGGGCCATCGAAGCGGTCCGCGAGAACGTTGAGTGGTCGACGGAGAGCGACGAAGAGGTCCTCGCCATCGGCGTGACGCACGCCCCGTACCGCCGCGTTCTCGACGATTTCGTCAACCAGGGCGCCGAGCTCGTCCTGGCCGGTCACACGCACGGCGGCCAGGTGCGGGTTCCCGGCATGTCCGGCGCGCTGGTCACCAACTGCGACATCCCGGCGGACCAGGCCCAGGGGCTCAGCCACTGGCGCAGCGGCGCGCACGAGGGATACCTGAACGTCTCGGCGGGCATCGGCACCTCGATCTACGCGCCGTTCCGGTTCGCCTGCCCGCCCGAGGCCGTGGTGCTCACCTTGATCGCCCGATAGGGCGACGGACAAGCACGGCCCGTTTTTCGGCTATCCTTGACAGGTTGCGGTCGGTTCGCCGGCGCGGCAACGGGGTATGGCGCAGCTTGGTAGCGCGCGTCGTTCGGGACGACGAGGCCGCAGGTTCAAATCCTGTTACCCCGACCAGACATGGTCCGGCTGCTCGGAAACGGGCGCGGACTACGCGACTCCCCCGGTCTCCTGGGTCGTCTTCGACTTCTGGATCTTGCTGATCAGGTCGCCGAGTCCCGCCGCGCCCCCCGAGATCGCCGCCGCCGTCACGAGGACGTCGATCCCGGCAGGAACCCCGAAGTAGCCGATGGAGTTCATCAGCGAGAACTTCAGCAGCGAGATGCCGAGGATACCCACCGTGAACGCGAGGGCCGTGGTGAGCAGCGCCTTCTCGGTGTTGGAACGGGTCACCTTCTCGGCGTCGTCATCGAGGCTCGCGGCCGTCGCGGCGAAACCCTCGACCGCCGGCGCCAGGTTCATCGCCGCAAGGCGGGCCTGGCGGATGTTCGACAGGGCCGCGGTCTTCACGGTGCCGGCACTCCCGTCGCCACCACCGAGGGCACCCAGCACCCAGTCGAACAGCGGAACCAGGATCACGTTCAGACGTTCGAGCGCCGTCGCGAGCACGAACAGCACCGCGAACGCCGTGACCCCGTCCGGGAGCGTGAAGGTGACATCCGACTCGCCGCGGATGATCGGACCGGCGACGGCGCCGGCTGCGACGAGCACCGCGGAGACGACGACATACCGTTTGCGGGGGCTGGTGTCGGCCATGGAGCTGCCTTTCTCGAAGTTGGCTCACCGTAGTCCCGTGGTCCGGAGTCGAGCAAGAGGCAGTTTCCCTGATGGGGTCAGGTGAAGTCCGCGTCCGGTCCGCTGTTGTAACTGAAGTCGAGCTTCGGCCGCCACCCCCGGTTGAGCACGCCGCCGGACTCCTCGAGGTAGCAGGCGCCGCACAGCGAGTCGTACGAGACCTGGGCCGCTCCGTCGATCGCCACCTGATCGCCGTCGAACACGTACCGCCCGTCGACCTTGCGGGTGTTGAACACCGCCTTGCGCCCGCAACGGCAGATCGTCTTCAGCTCTTCGAGCGAGTGGGCGACCTCGAGCAGACGGCGGCTGCCGGGGAAGGCGACGGTCTGGAAGTCGGTGCGGATCCCGTAGGCCAGCACCGGCACGTCTTCGATGATCGCGATGCGCAGCAGGTCGTCGACCTGCGCCTCACCCAGGAACTGCGACTCATCGACGAGCAGGCAGCTGACGTCTTTGCCGGTCTCGCGGATGACGCGCTCGCGTTCCCGGGTGAACGCCGCGTAGATGTCCTCGTCGGGCCCGACGGTGAAGTCGACGCTGCGCGTGATGCCGAGCCGCGAGACGATGGCGTTGTCGCCCTTGGAGTCGATCGCCGGCTTCGCCAGCAGCACCTGCTGCTCGCGCTCCTCGTAGTTGAACGCCGCCTGCAGCAGGGCCGTGCTCTTGCCCGAGTTCATCGCCCCGTAGCGGAAGTAGAGCTTCGCCATTACTCCAGATAACCATCTTCCGCTGCGCGGCGGATGAGTTCGGCCTTCTTGCTGGCGGGCCGCCCCACCTTGGCGTACTTCTCGCGCACGCGACGCAGGTAGGTCTTCGCCGTCTCGTACTGCACGTTCATGCGGTCGGCTACCTCGGAGGTGCTGAATCCGGCGGCATACAGCCGCAACGCCTCCTCCTCGCCGGGGCTCAGCCGCGGCTTCGCCTGGGCGGACGCGCCGGACGGCAGGGGGCGCCATGCGCGGTGGGCGCCGGTATCCGCTTCCATCCCCATGATGCGGCGGGCCGCATCCATCACGGATGCCATGGGGAGCGCCTTCGAGACGAAATCGGCGGCGCCCGCGGCGAGCGCGCGATCCCGCGCCTCACGGGTGTCGATGCTCGACAGCACCATGACGCGGGCTCCGGCGGCGCGACAGGTGCGCACGCGCGCCTCGATCGAGACCGGTTCCTTGAGCTGGAAGTCGATGAACACCAGGTCGGTGGGGAAGGCGGGACTGTGCACGAGCTGCAGCCAGGTGGCCGCCATCAGCACGACCTCGAAGTCGGGCGCGTGGCTGGTGATCCAGCTGCCGAGGCTGTCGAGGAGCACCTCGTGGTCGTCGAGAATCGCCAACCGCACCGCACCGCTTCGGGCTTCGTTCGCGGGTGGGAGCGCTCCTCCGCTCATCCTCGCGACCCCGGCCTCATGGCGACAGCCTATCGAGAGCCACGCCGCTGAGGTGCCCTTCGAGCGGCGACATGCTCAGAAGAGCGTCGGCTGGATGCCCGCCGCCGGGTGCGCGGGCAACTCGGTCGCCCGCACCACACCCGTCGCCGGGTCGATGCGCGGCGGGCGCTCGAGCCCGTGCTTGCGCAGCAACGGACGCATGCGCGCCGCCAGCCAGCCCCGGTAGTCCTTCGCCGCGTAACTGCCGCCGCCGTACACCCGGTGATAGCTCTGCATCAGCTCGGGGTGCTCGCGCTCGAGCCAGGCCCAGAACCATTCGCGCGCACCCGGCCGCAGGTGGAGGGCGCTGTACGCGACCGAGTCGGCCCCGGCATCCGCGATCTGGCCGAGGGCGCGGTCGAGGTGGGCGATGCTGTCGGTGAGGTAGGGGAACACCGGCATCATGAACACCGAGACGTTCAGCCCGGCCTCTTTGACCGCGGTGACCGTGGCCAGCCGCGCCTCGGTGGTCGGAGCCCCCGGCTCGATCGACTCGCGCAGCGCCGGATCGAAGATGTCGACCGTCATCGCCACATCGACCGGCACGCGTTCGGCGGCGGTCTGCAGCAACGGGATGTCGCGGCGCAGCAGCGTGCCCTTCGTCAGGATGCTGAAAGGCGTGTCGGCGGCGGCCAGCGCCGCGATGATGCCCGGCATGAGCCGGTAGCGGCCCTCGGCGCGCTGGTACGGGTCGGTGTTGGTACCCAAGGCGACCGGATGCCGCCCCCAGCTCGGCCGCGCCAGTTCGCGTTCCAGCACCTCGGCCACGTTCGTCTTCACCACGATCTGGGTGTCGAAGTCCCGGCCGCTGTCGAGGTCGAGGTACTCGTGCGTCTTGCGGGCGAAGCACATGACACACGCATGAGTGCACCCCCGGTACGGGTTGATCGTCCAGCCGAAGGGCAGGGCGTTCGACGAGCCCGGCACGTGGTTCAGGGCCGACTTCGCCAACACCTCGTGGAAGGTGATGCCGGCGAACTCGGGGGTCTGCACCGACCGGACCAGGTCATGGCGTGAGGCGAGGCCGGGCAGCGCGTCGACGGCTTCCGCGTCCACCTGCTGCCCGGCCCACCTCACCCACACATTCGAACATACGTTCGATGCCGGGTCAAGCCGCGATGCCCCCGGCCAGCCGCAGCGTCGGCTGCGACCAGCGCCGGCGCAACCACCGGTCGTGGCTCGCTACCACCACCGCGCCCGGATACGTCCCCAGCGCCTCCTCGAGCTCGGTCGCCAGCGCCAGCGACAGGTGGTTGGTCGGCTCGTCGAGCAGGAACACATGTGGCGGCTTCGCGATGATCAGCGCGAGCGCCGTGCGCCTCTGCTGCCCGATCGAGAGCCGGCCGACCGGCCGGTCGAGGTCGCGCTCGGCGAGCAGCCCCAGGTGCGACAGCGGGAAGGCTTCTGCCCGGCGCTCACCCAGCGCACGCTCGTAGAGGACGCGCGGTGTCGCCGCGGCATCGGCCCACCGCACATCCTGTTCCAGTAGCGCGACCCGCAGACCCTTGCGACGCGACACCCGTCCGCTGTCGGGCGACAGCCGCCCGGCCAGCAGGCCGAGCAGCGTCGACTTGCCCGCCCCGTTCGGCCCGGTCACCAGCAACCGTGCGTCCGGGGCCAGCTCCAGCGACATCGGCGCCAGCCGGTCGCCGACTCTCGCCCCGTCGACGGTGAGCAGCGGCTCGTCGTCGTCGAGCACGTGCGATCCCCTCGGGATCCCGGCGAAGCTGAGCACCGGCGCCGGCTCGCCCACCCGGGCGTCGAGCAACTCGTCGAGCCGCCCCTGCGCGTTGCGCACCCGGCGACGCACCTGGCGATCGATGTTGCCCGCCTTGAAGTCGTACAGGAACTTGTCGTTGTCACGCGGCCCGCGACCCGGCGCCAGCTGACGCGCCGTCACCGCCACCGCGTGCTCCAGAGCGCCCACCTCGCGCTCCTCCGCGGCGAACTGCGCCTCCCAGCGCGCCCGCTCGCGGGCCTTCTCGACCAGATACTCGGAGTAGTTCCCCCCGAACCGCGTCGCCCCCGCCCGCGACGGATCGATGTCGAGCAGCCCGGTCGCGACATCGTCGAGGAACGCCCGGTCGTGGCTGGCGAACACCACGGCGCCCCGCCACTCGCGTAGCCGGGACACCAGGAACGTCACCGCCGCATCGTCGAGGTGATTGGTCGGCTCGTCGAGCAGCAGCACCTCGGGTCGCGCCAGCAGCAACGCCGCCAGAGCGACCCGGCTGCGCTGGCCGCCCGAGATCTCGCCGATCGGACGATCCAGGGCGAGGCCGCCGACACCCAGGCCGTCGAGCAACTCATCACGGCGGGACTCGATGGTCCAGATGTCGGCGGCCTCCGCGGCTTCCAGCGCGGCGGCGTAACGCGCGGCCTCGGATGCGTCACCGCCGCCCAGCGCGGCCGCCGCATCCAGCAGCTCGCCCTCGATCGCGCGCACGGGACCGAGCGCGCACTCGACCAGCTCACCCACCGTCCGCTCGGGCGGAAGCTCCACCTCCTGGGTCAGCAGGGCGGTGCCGTCCGGGCGCTCGACGACGCCCGCGTCGGGTTCCTCGACGCCGGCGAGCAGCCGCAGAAGGGTCGACTTGCCCGCGCCGTTCTCGCCGAGCAGGCCGAGGCGCTGACCGCGCGAGACGACCAGCGAGATGTCGGTGAGCACGACGCGGTCACCGTACGCGTGCGAGACGCCGTCGGCGCGCAGCACAGAGAGAGATGGGGTAGATCGCAAGAGAGAGGTCCTGTTCTCGTATCGAGAGCACCTCGCCGGGCGGAGCCGCGGACGCGAGGAGGGCAGGACTTAGAGCTTCACGAGGAGCGAGGCTAGCACACGGGTCTCGATACGCCCCCGAGGGGCCCCTCGACCACCGACTCAGGCGGAGATGGCCAGCGCCTTCGCGGTGCGCGACAGCGCCGACTTCGCGGCGCTCTTGCTCTCGGCCAGCTGTGTGCCATAGCTCGGGATCATCCGCTCGAACTCCGGCTGCCAGGCCGCCATGCGCTCGGGGAAGCACTGGGCCAGCAGATCGAGCATGATCGGGACCGCCGTCGACGCGCCCGGGGACGCGCCGAGCAGGCCCGCGATACTGCCGTCGGCCGAGGCGACCACCTCGGTGCCGAACTGGATGACCGCCTTGCCCTTCACGCGCTTCATGATCTGCACGCGCTGGCCCGCCGTGATCAGGTGCCAGTCCTTGCGACGGGCCCGGGGCGAGAACTGCTGCAGCGCGCGATGCCGCTTGCCGCGGGTCGAGAGCACCTCGGTCACCAGATACCAGACCAGCGACAGGTTGGTCAGGCCCGCGCCCACGAAAGTGAGCAGGTTGTGCCAGCGCAACGCGGCGAACAGGTCGAGGTACGACCCCGTCTTCAGGAACTTGCTCGAGAACCCGGCGTACGGACCGAACAGCAGGCTCGCCTTGCCGTCGACGATGCGGGTGTCCAGGTGCGGAACCGACATCGGCGGCGAGCCCTTCGCCGCCTTGCCGTAGACCTTCGCCGAGTGCTGCGCCACCAGCTTCGGATCGTCGGCGCGCAGGAACTGACCGCTGATCGGGAAGCCGCCGTATCCGCGGATCTCACGGATGCCGGAACGCTGCAGCAGGTTGAGCGCCGCGCCGCCGGCCCCGACGAAGACGAACTTCGCATCCACGTGCATCGGGGTGCCGCCCACCTCGTGACGCAGCTTGATACGCCAGGTGCCGTCCTTGCGCTTCTGCAGACCCGTGACCCGGTGCTCGACCTTCAGCTTCGCGCCATCGGCGACCAGGCCCGAGACCAGCAACCGGGTGAGGGCGCCGAAGTCGACGTCGGTGCCGGCCGCGATGCGCGTCGCCGCGATCGGCTGCGACTTCTGGCGGCCGGGGATCAGCAGCGGTGCCCACGAGCGGATGACCGCGGCATCCTCGGTGTACTCCAGGCCCGCGAACAGCGGGTGATCCTTCAGTGCCTCGTAGCGCTTCTTCAGGTACGCCACGTTCTCGTCGCCCCAGACGAAACTCATGTGCGGCACCGAGTTGATGAAGCGCTGCGGCTCGGGCAGCATGCCCTCCCCGACGAGGAACGACCAGAACTGGCGCGACACCTGGAACTGCTCGTTCACCTTCACGGCACTCGAGATGTCGATGGTGCCGTCGGGACGCTCGGGGGTGTAGTTCAGTTCGCAGAGCGCGGAGTGCCCGGTGCCCGCGTTGTTCCACGGGTTCGAGCTCTCGAGGGCGACATCGGCCAGCCGCTCGTAGATCGTGATCGTCCACTCGGGTTCGAGCTTGTGGAGCAGCGACCCGAGGGTCGCGCTCATGATCCCGCCGCCGATCAGGGCGACGTCCAGGGGCGCACTCACCCTTCGATCCTAGGCTCGCCGCGGCATGCTCGCCCGCCGCGAGGGTGTCCGCGGGGACGAAGAACCGCGATTCTTGGCGCCCGCCCCCGCGACGAAAACTGAGGACGTTCGGTCGACCTCACCCGATACCGCGCCGGGTCGCGGGGTCGGCAGCGTTGTCTCCTCAGTTTTCGTCAGCGCGTAGGCTCGCCGGGTGAGTCGTCGCGTCGGAGTGCTCGTCGGGGCGGCCGTGCTGGTTCTCGCCGGAGTACTCCTCGTGGGACTGCTGCCGTCCCGCGTCGACGGCGGCGTCGAACCCGCCGTGCGACGCGTGCTCGCCTGGCTTCAGGGCCTCGGAGCGCCCGAGTGGGTGAACTACGACTTCGCCGACTTCGTCGCCAACGTCGGCTTCTTCGTGCCGATCGGGCTCGTCGCGGCCCTGCTGCTGCCCTGGCGGATCTGGTGGCTGGCGATCCCCGCCGGTGCGGCCCTCTCGGCCGCGCTCGAACTCGGACAGGCGCTGTTCCTGCCCGAGCGCTACGCGAGCGCCACGGACGTGCTCGCGAACACGGTCGGCGCCACCCTGGGCGCCCTGATCGCCGCCGCTATACGGGCAGCTTCGCGGCGACGAGTTCCGCGATCTGCACCGCGTTGAGGGCGGCGCCCTTGCGCAGATTGTCGTTCGAGATGAAGAGCACCAGGCCCCTGCCCTCCGGCGCGCTCTGATCCTCCCGGATGCGACCCACGTAGCTCGGGTCCTCGCCGGCCGCGTCGAGCGGCGTCGGGACGTCCATCAGCGAGACGCCCGCCGCATCCGCCAGCAGTTCGCGGGCGCGGTCGGGGCTGATCGGGCGGGCGAACTCGGCGTTGATGTTGAGCGAGTGGCCGGTGAAGACCGGCACGCGCACGCAGGTGCCGCTGACCCGCAACTCGGGCAGCTCGAGGATCTTGCGGCTCTCGTTGCGCAGCTTCTTCTCTTCATCGGTCTCGCCGAGACCGTCGTCGACGATCGAACCGGCGAGCGGCACGACATTGAACGCGATGTTCTTCGGGAACTTCTGCGGCGCGGGCATCGACACCGCGTGGCCGTCGTGAACCAATCCGATGGTGTCGCCGGCGACCGCGACCTGAGCCTGCTGCAGCAGCTCCTCGCCGCCGGCGAGCCCGGCGCCCGACACCGCCTGGTACGTCGAGACGATGAGCCGCTCGAGCCCCGCCTCGGCGTCGAGCACCTTCAGCACGGGCATCGCGGCCATCGTCGTGCAGTTCGGGTTCGCCACGATGCCCTTGACGGCGTCGTCGAGAGCATGCGGATTGACCTCGCTCACCACGAGCGGGACGTCGGGGTCCATGCGCCAGGCGCTGGAGTTGTCGATGACGAGAACCCCGGCGGCCGCGAACCGCGGCGCCTGCACCTTCGACATCGTCGCACCCGCGGAGAAGATCGCGACATCGAGCCCCGACGGGTCCGCGGTCTCGGCGTTCTCGACCACGACATCCGCACCCTGGAACGCGATGGTGGTGCCTGCACTGCGGGCGCTGGCGAAGAAGCGGATCTCGGCGACCGGGAAGTCGCGCTCCTCGAGGAGGCGGCGCACGACGGTGCCCACCTGGCCGGTGGCGCCGACGACGCCGATGCGGACTCCGTGCGTGCTCATGAGGCAGATGCTACCGGTGTCGCGGAACCGCCACCTGCCGTGTGACTGCCAACCGGGCGCGAACTACCGCCCCGTACCCCCGTGCACGACCGCTTCGCGCTCGCCGTCCAGCCCGAACGCCGTGTGCACGATGCGCATCGCCTCGGGCAGGGTGTCGGCTCGCGTGACCACCGAGATGCGGATCTCGGAGGTGGAGATCATCTCGATGTTGATCCCCGCATCG
>DATMFW010000092.1:0-14501 GCA_035556655.1 Pseudolysinimonas sp. | reverse complement strand
AACCTCCTGCGCGCGATCCTCGAGGCCGAGGGGCCGACGGTGGCTCCGCCCGGGTCGTTCAACAACCACGTCGGCGCCCCGGTGTCGATGCTCGGTGTCGACGAGCAGAGCCGGTTCCTCATCGTCGAGATGGGGGCCAGTCACATCGGCGAGATCGCCCGGCTCATCGGGATCGTGACGCCCGACGTCGGCGTGGTGCTCAAGGTGGGGCTCGCCCATGCCGGAGAGTTCGGCGGCGTCGAGGCCGTTCAGCAGGCGAAGTCCGAGATGGTCACCGATCTGCCGGAGACGGCGGTCGCGCTGCTGAATCGCGACGATCCGCGCGTGGCGGCGATGGCATCCGTAACGGCCGCACGGGTTGCCTGGTTCGGGACCGCGCCGGATGCCGACCCGCGGGCCGAGGACATCGTCGCCTCCGCGGACGGCACGGCCTTCACCCTCGTCATGGACGGCCGCCGCATCCCGGTGCGTCTGCGCATCCTGGGCGAGCACCACGTCGCGAACGCCCTGGCGGCGATCGGGGTCGCCCGCGAGTTCGGCGTCCCGGCCGAGCGCGCCGTCGCCGCGGTCGAGGGCGTCGCCCGCGCCGAGCGCTGGCGCATGGAGCTGCTGCCCCGCGAGGACGGGGTGATCGTGATCAACGACGCCTACAACGCGAGCCCCGACTCGACCCAGGCGGCGCTGAAGACCCTCGCGCAGATCGTGGCGCCGGGCCAGCGCTCGGTCGCGGTGCTCGGCGAGATGGCCGAACTGGGGGAGTACGCCGACGAGGAGCACGATCGCCTCGGCCGGCTGGCGGTGCGTCTGAACATCGGCAAGCTCGTCGTGGTCGGCGAGCGGGCGCGCCGCATCCACCTGGCCGCCGGGCTGGAGGGCTCCTGGGACGGGGAGTCGGTGCACGTCGACGATGTCGACGCGGCATACGATCTTCTGCGTGAGGAACTCCGCCCCGGGGATGTGGTGCTCGTGAAATCGTCGAAGTCGGCGGGCCTGCGCTTCCTCGGCGACCGGCTCGGGGGCGTCTCGTGATCGCGCTGCTCGTCGCGGGCGGCTTCTCGTTGTTCTTCTCCCTGTTCCTGACTCCGCTGTTCATCCGCCTGTTCAAGCGCCTCAACTGGGGCCAGTTCATCCGCGACGACGGCCCGCAGACGCATCACACCAAGCGCGGGACCCCGACGATGGGCGGAATCGTCTTCATCACCGGCGCGATCCTCGGTTACCTGGTCGGGCATGCGGTCTCGGGTGTGCCGTGGACGATGGTCGGCGTGCTCGTCATCGGGATGATGGGCGGCATGGGCCTCATCGGGTTCCTCGACGACTTCCTGAAGACCCGCAAGCAGCGCAGCCTCGGACTCGGCGGCTGGTCCAAGATCGCCGGTCAGGTGATCATCGGCTCCATCTTCGCCGTCCTGGCGGTGAGCGAGGTGTTCCGCGACGAGAACGGGCTCACCCCGGGCTCGCACTACATCTCGGTGGTCCGTGATGTGCCGTGGCTGAATCTGTTCGCCTTCGGGGTGCCGATCGGCATCGCGTTGTTCATCATCTGGGTGAATCTGATCGCGGTCAGCGCCTCGAACGGCGTCAACGTGGCCGACGGACTCGACGGCCTGGCGAGCGGGTCGGCGATCTTCGCGATCTCGGCCTACATCTTCATCGGCTTCTGGCAGGCGAACCAGTCGTGCTTCAACAAGCTGAACGAATCCATCGACCTGGCGACCTGCTACGACGTGCGCGACCCGATCGATCTCGCGGTCATCGCCGCCGCCATCTGCGGTGCCCTGATCGGCTTCCTCTGGTGGAACACCTCTCCCGCCCAGATCTTCATGGGCGACACCGGATCGCTCGGGCTGGGCGGCGCGCTGGCGGCGCTGGCGATCCTGAGCCGCACCGAACTGCTGCTCATCCTCATCGGCGGGCTCTACCTGATCGTCACCGGCTCGGTCATCGTGCAGCGGGCGTACTTCAAGATCACCAAGGGCAGGCGCATCTTCCTGATGAGCCCGCTGCACCATCATTTCGAGCTGAAGGGCTGGGCGGAGGTGACCGTCGTGGTGCGGTTCTGGCTGATCGCGGCCCTGTTCGTCGCCGCCGGGGTGGGTGTGTTCTACCTCGAGTGGATCGTCCTGGACTCGTGAGGGACCTCGACGGTCTCACCAGCTGGAACGCCGACTGGCGCGGCCTGCGCGTCGCGGTGCTCGGGCTCGGCGTGACCGGGTTCGCCGCCGCCGACACGCTGGCCGAGCTCGGGGCCGAGGTGCTCGTCATCGCCGACGGCGCGGACGAGGAACGCCGGCGCCTGCTCGAGGTCATCGGGGCCGGGTTCGCCGGGACCTCGGCGGATGCGATGGCCGCGTTCGCGCCGGAGCTCGTCATCGCCTCGCCCGGCTACCACCCCGATCACGTCCTGCTGGTCTGGGCGGCCGAGCACGGTATCCCGGTCTGGGGCGACATCGAGCTCGCCTGGCGGGTGCGCGACAAGGTGCTGCGCGCCGACGGGACGCCCGCCGAGTGGATCCTCATCACCGGCACCAACGGCAAGACCACCACCACCCAGCTCACGGCCACGATGCTCGTGGCCGGCGGCCTGCGGGCGGCCCCGTGCGGGAACATCGGCGTCCCGGTGCTCGACGCGATCCGGGAACCGGACGGCTTCGACGTCCTCGTCGTGGAGCTCTCCAGCTACCAGCTGCACTGGTTCACCGGCATCGTCGCCCCGCTGGCGGCCACCTGCCTCAACCTGGCGGACGACCACTACGACTGGCACGGCAGCGCGGAGGCCTACCGCGACGCCAAGGCCAAGGTCTACGAGAACGTCCGGGTGGCCTGCGTCTACAACCTCGAGGACGACGCGACCCGCGTCATGGTCGAGCAGGCCGATGTCCAGGAGGGCGCGCGCGCCGTCGGGTTCGGCCGCGGCATCCCCGGGCCGAGCGATGTCGGCATCGTCGAGGGCATCCTGGTCGACCGCGCCTTCCTCGACGATCGTCATCACGCCGCGCTCGAGCTGGCGACGCTCAACGACCTGGAGTCATCCGGTCTGTCGGCCCCGCACACGGTGGCGAATGTCCTGGCCGCCTCCGCTCTGGCGCGCGCGGCCGACGTTCCGCCCGCCGCGATCCGGGAGGCCGTCCGCGCCTTCCGCGTCGACGCCCACCGCACGCAGCTGGTCGCCGACGTCGACGGCATCCGGTGGGTCGATGACTCGAAGGCCACCAACGCCCATGCCGCCGACGCGGCCCTGAAGGCCTATGCCTCGGTGGTGTGGATCGCGGGGGGTCAGCTGAAGGGGGTCGACCCCGCGCCGCTGGTGGCCGCACACGCCGCGCGGCTCAAGGGCGTCATCCTGGTGGGCCTCGACCGCGACGGGCTGCGCGAGGCGTTCGCACGACACGCGCCCGGCGTTCTGCTGATCGAGGTCGACGAGGAAGAGACTGGGTCGGTGATGCCCGCCGCCGTGCGTGCCGCCGCATCCGTCGCCCAGCCGGGTGATGTGGTGCTGCTCGCGCCCAGCGCGGCATCCTTCGACCAGTTCACGGGCTATGTCGATCGCGGCGAGCGGTTCGCGGCGGCGGTCCGCGAACTGCTGGAGCCCTAACGGCGGCTGAGGAAGAGCGGGGAGGCAGGCGATGACGACGACCCGCCCCCCGCGCAACGGCCGCTCCGAGCCCGACCCGCAGCGCCCGCGCAGCGTCGTCGTCGCGGTGCGCCGGTTGTTCGACGCCGAGACCCCCGAGTACTTCCTGTTGCTCGGCACGACGCTGTTCCTGCTCGGCTTCGGTCTCATCATGGTGCTGTCCTCGTCCTCGATCGAGTCGCGTGCGCAGGACGGCGACTTCTTCGCCAAGGCCTCCCGGCAGGGCATCTACGCGCTCGTCGGCGTGCCCGCCATGCTGCTGGCGGCCCGGGCGCCCGCCGCGTTCTGGAAGCGCTGGGCGGGAACGGCCGTGGTGATCGGCGTCGCGCTGCAGCTGCTGGTCTTCCTCCCCGGTCTCGGGTACGACCGCGGCCAGAACCGCAACTGGATCAACCTGGGATCCTTCACGGCCCAGCCCTCCGAGCTGATCAAGCTCGCCCTGGTGATCTGGCTGGCCTGGGTGCTGTCGCGCAAGGGCGCCGCGTTGTACGAGTGGCGTGAGGTGGCGATCCCGGTCCTGCCGATCACCATCATCGCCGTCGGCCTCGTGCTGGCCGGCAACGACCTGGGCACGGCGACCATCATCCTGGCCATCGTGTTCGGCGCCCTGTTCTACGCCGGCGTCCGGTTGCGCCTGATCGCCGCGGGGCTCGCCGGGGTGGCCGTGGTCGGGCTGCTCTTCATCCAGTTCAGCGACTCCCGGTCCGGGCGCATCGCCGCGTGGCTCGATCAGTGCCAGGATCCTAAGCTCTACTCCGACGACTGCTGGCAGTCGATCCACGGCTGGGAGGCGCTCGCCCACGGCGGAGTCCTCGGGGTGGGCCTCGGGAACTCCTCGGGCAAGTGGTCGTGGATCCCGGAGGCCTCGAACGACTTCATCTTCGCCATCATCGGCGAAGAACTGGGTCTGGCCGGCGCCCTGCTCGTGCTGGTGCTGTTCGCCGTGCTCGCGGTGTGCTTCGTCCGGATCATCCGGATGAACCGCGACCCGTTCGCCAAGCTCGCCGTGAGCGCGGCCATGGTGTGGATCATCGGGCAGGCGTTCGTCAACATCGCGGTCGTCCTGGGTCTGCTCCCCGTGCTGGGCGTGCCGCTTCCGCTGGTCTCGGCGGGCGGCTCGGCCCTGATCACGACCCTCACCGCCATCGGCATCGTGTTGTCGTTCGCCCGCCGCCGGCCGATCCCGGTGCCCGCCCGGTGACCGTCTACCTGCTCGCCGGGGGTGGAACCGCCGGCCACGTGAATCCGCTGCTGGCCACGGCCGACCGGCTGCGTGAGCGCGAACCCGATGCGACGGTGCTCGTGCTCGGCACGTCGGAGGGGCTCGAGGCGCGGCTCGTCCCCGCACGCGGGTACGAGCTGCTGACGATCCCGCGCACGCCGTTCCCGCGCCGGCCGAATGCCGACCTGGTGCGGTTCCCGGCTCGCTGGCGTGCCACGATCGCGGCCGCGCGCCGGCACCTGCGCGATCGGGGGGTGGATGTCGTTGTCGGGTTCGGCGGGTACGCCTCGGCCCCGGCGTACCGGGCCGCGCGCCGCGAGGGCCTGCCGATCGCGATCCACGAGGCCAATGCGCGACCGGGCCTGGCCAACCGGCTCGGTGCGCGGTGGACCCCGTTCGTCGGGGTGACCTTCCCCTCGACGCGGCTGCCCGGGGCGCGGGTCGTCGGGTTTCCGTTGCGTCGCGAGATCGAGCAGCTGGACCGTGCGGCCTCCCGCGCGGCGGGTGCTCGCGAGTTCGGGCTCGACGCCGGGCGGCCGGTGTTGCTGGTCACCGGCGGGTCATCGGGGGCGCGACGCATCAACGACACGATCACGGCGTCGGTCGAGAGCGTTCTCGGCGCGGGCTGGCAGGTCCTCCACCTCACCGGGGGGTTGCGCGAGGCGATCGCCGACCCGGGTCTGCCCGGCTACCGCATCGTCGGCTATTCCGACCGCATGGACCTGGCCTTCGCCGCCGCCGAACTCGCGGTCTCGCGGGCCGGTTCGGCGACGGTGAGCGAGCTGGCCGCCGTGGGGCTGCCCGCGGTGTTCGTGCCCTACCCGGTCGGCAACGGCGAGCAGGAGCTGAACGCCGCCGAGACGGTCGCCGCCGGGGGAGCGCTGCTCGTCGCGGATGCCGCGTTCACCCCCGCCTGGGTCGAGGGCACGCTGGTCCCGGTGCTGCGGGATCCGGCTCGCATCGCGGAGCTGGCCGCGCGCATGAGCGCAGCGGGGCACCGCGACGGTGCCGACCGGATGGTCGACCTGGTGCTCGCGGCGCGCGATGCGGGACGACGGTAGACTCGCGACTCGTGATTCCCCCCGACTTCGCCCTCGAGGTCCCTGCCGAACTGGGCCCCGTGCACTTCATCGGGATCGGCGGCTCGGGCATGACCGGGATCGCGCACATGATGCTCGACGCGGGCCTGACGGTCACCGGTTCGGATCGCGAGAACAACCCCTACATCGACAAGCTCCGCGCCCGGGGCGCGACGGTGACGATCGGCCACGATGCCGCGAATCTGCCCGAGGACGCCACGGCGATCGTCTACACGAGCGCGCTCTGGCCGGACAACCCCGAGTACCTGGCGGCACGTGACAGGGGGCTCACCCTGCTGCACCGGTCGCAGGCCCTGCACTGGCTCTCGCGCGGGCGCCGGGTGGTGACGGTCGCGGGGGCGCACGGCAAGACCACGACCACCGGCATGATCGTGACGATGCTGCGCGAGCTGGGGGCCGATCCCGGATTCGTCAACGGTGGCGTCATCCGGTCACTGGGCACCAGTTCGGCGACCGGCTCGGGCGAGTTGTTCGTCCTGGAAGGCGACGAGTCCGACGGCTCGTTCCAGCTCTACGACACCTCGTACGCCGTGATCACCAACATCGACACGGTGCATCTGGATCACTACGGCGATGCCGACGGCGTCATCGAGGCCTTCGGCCGTTTCGTGGCGGCGGCACCCGGATTCGTCGTCGCGGGCGAGGGTCCCGCCGTCGACGCCGCACTCTCGCGCGCGCCCGGCACCCGCGCGATCCGGTTCGGTGAGGGGCAGGATGCGGACGTCCGCGTCAGCGAGATCGTCGCCTCCGATCACGTCGCCTTCGATCTCACTCGCGGGGGCGAGACCCACCGCGCCCGGGTGAACGTCGCCGGACGGCACAACGCGATCAACGCCGCCGGAGCCATCGCCACGGTGGTCGAGCTCGGCTACCCGATCCAGGACGCGATCGCCGCGCTCGAGCAGTTCGGCGGCACCAACCGCCGGTTCGAGTTCAAGGGCGCGGTGCGCGGGGTGTCGGTCTACGACGACTACGCCCACGAGCCCGCCGAGGCGGCCGCCGCCGTCGCGGGGGCCCGAACCGTGGTCGGCGAGGGCCGGGTGATCGCCATCCACCAGCCGCACCTGTATTCGCGCACCCGGATGTTCGCCGACCAGTTCGCCCGGGCGTACGAAGAGAACGCCGACTTCACCGTCGTCGTCGAGATCGACGGCGCACGGGAGGACCCGGTTCCCGGGGTGACCGGCCAGCTCGTGGTCGATGCCTTCTCCGACAAGTCCAAGGTGGTCCGCATCGACGACTGGCAGGAGGCTTCCGAGTACGTGGCCTCGATCGCCCGCGAGGGCGACATCGTCATGACGCTGTCGTGCGGCACCGTCTACAAGATGGTCCCGCAGCTGCTGGAGGCGCTCGAGCGGGTGCCGCAGTCCCGTTAGCGCGTGGCGACCCGGTCGCGCCCGCGACCTGACGTAATCTGCGCTGGTGAAGCGGCCAGAGGGATTCGACCGGCAGCGCCCGGCGGAGCCCGCCACCCGGCCGCAGACCCGGAAGGCACCGCGGCCGGCCCCGCGTGAGCCGCGGGCGGTGCGTCCGGTGATCGAGCACCCGGCCCGCCCGCGCAGCGCACGCGCCGAGTTCGCGGCGGCGGAGCGGAGGCGGCGACGCGAGGAGCGCGCCGAGATCCGCCGGTTCACCCGGGCGGCGCGTCATCGCCGGATCGGCGTGCTGGCCGGCGTGCTGGTGGTGCTCATGCTCGCCGGCCTGGTGGCGACCGCCGTGTTCTCGCCGGTGCTCGCATTGCGCCACATCGTCGTCGACGGGACCGAGCGGCTCGAGCCGGCGGCGCTCGTCGATGCGCTCGACGACCAGATCGGGACGCCGCTCGCGCTGCTGGATGAGGGTCGCATCCGATCGGCACTGGGGGAGTTCACCCTGATCCGCAGCTATGTGACCGAGCTGGTCCCGCCCGACACGATGCTCGTGCATATCGTCGAGCGATCCCCGATCGGGGTGATCGCGGGTCCGGACGGGTTCCGCCTGGTCGACCCGGCGGGCGTCACGATCGACACCACGCTCACCCAGCCGGAGGGCACCCCGCTGATCGAGCTGGCCGACGGGAACGACGTGCGCGGACCGGCATTCCGGTCGATGGCCGAGGTGCTGCTCGCCCTCCCGCCGGGGGTCCTCGCGCAGGTCACGACGATCCAGGCGCGCACGCGCGACGATGTGACGCTCTCGCTGGCGGGGTCGTCGCAGCGGGTCCGCTGGGGAAGCGCCGAGGACTCCGACCGCAAGGCGGCGGTGCTCGCCCAGTTGATCGCCCTGCACAAGGGTCACGGGCCGGGGGTCTACGACGTCTCGGCGCCGGGGATCGGCATCTTCCACAAGGACTGACCCGGGAGGTTGCCTGAGAATGGCGCGACACGCGCGCCCTCCTCCCGGCTGCGGGACACGCGCGACCGTACCGTGAGGGACGAAAGATAGTACTGAGAAAGACTCCGAACTTCAAGTAGAGGTTGAGACTTTCGCCCAGATTTTCGCACCGCACGGAGGCCGGACGTGACATCGAACCAGAACTACCTCGCGGTGATCAAGGTCGTCGGCATCGGCGGCGGCGGGGTCAACGCGGTGAACCGCATGATCGAGCTCGGCCTGCGCGGGGTCGAGTTCATCGCCATCAACACCGACGCCCAGGCGCTGCTCATGAGCGACGCCGACGTCAAGCTCGATGTCGGGCGAGAGCTCACCCGCGGACTCGGCGCTGGCGCCGACCCCGAGGTCGGACGCCGTGCGGCGGAGGACCACGCCGAGGAGATCGAAGAGGCGCTGGCCGGCGCCGACATGGTGTTCGTCACCGCGGGGGAGGGCGGCGGAACCGGAACCGGCGGCGCGCCGGTCGTCGCCCGCATCGCCAAGTCGATCGGCGCACTCACCATCGGCGTGGTCACCAAGCCGTTCGGATTCGAGGGCAAGCGCCGTTCCGCGCAGGCCGAGATCGGCGTCGCAGCCCTGAAGAGCGAGGTCGACACGCTCATCGTGGTCCCCAACGACCGGCTGCTCGAGATCAGCGACCGCGGTATCAGCATGCTCGAGGCCTTCGCGACCGCCGACCAGGTTCTGCTCGCCGGCGTTCAGGGCATCACCGACCTGATCACGACGCCCGGTCTGATCAACCTCGACTTCGCCGACGTGAAGTCGGTCATGCAGGGCGCGGGATCCGCACTCATGGGTATCGGAGCCAGCCGTGGTGCCGACCGTGCCATCAAAGCCGCGGAACTCGCCGTCGCCTCGCCGCTGCTCGAAGCCAGCATCGACGGAGCGCACGGCGTGCTGCTGTCGGTGCAGGGCGGCTCGAACCTCGGCATCTTCGAGATCAACGACGCCGCGCGGCTCGTCCAGGAGGCCGTGCACCCCGAGGCGAACATCATCTTCGGCGCCGTCATCGACGACACCCTCGGCGACGAGGTGCGGGTGACCGTCATCGCCGCCGGATTCGACGGTGGCGAGCCCACCCCGCGGCCGCAGCACGAGCGCCGCAGCAACTTCGTCGAGGCGGCCGTTCCGGTCGCGGTGGGCGCCGACGTGGCGGCCGGCGAGTCCGGCACGGGCTGGTCGGCCGAGCCCGATCTGCCGATGACGCAGCCGATCGCGCCCGTCGACCGCGACTTCGACGACGGCGACGACGACCTCGACGTCCCCGACTTCCTGAAGTAGCGCGTGAGCCTCGCCGATCGCCTCGCCGAGGTCGATGAGCGGATCGCGGACGCGGCACGTCAGGCGGGTCGCGATCCGGTAGAGCTGACCCGCATCGTCGTGACGAAGTTCCACCCGGCGTCGCTGGTGCGGGAACTGGCGGCCCTCGGGGTGCGCGACGTCGGAGAGAACCGGCACCAAGAGGCGGCGGCCAAGGCCGCGGAACTCACCGACCTCGAGCTCTCCTGGCACTTCGTGGGCCAGCTGCAGAGCAACAAGGCCCGAGCGGTGCGGCGCTACGCGAGCGCCGTGCATTCGGTCGACAGACCCTCGCTGGTCGGCGCACTCGCGGGCGAGGACACCCTCGACTGCTTCATCGAACTCAACCTCACCGACGATCCCGCCCGCGGGGGCGTGGCATCGGATGCCGTGGAACCGCTCGCCGAACTCGTCGCCTCCACCGCGGGGCTGCGTCTGCGCGGCGTCATGGCAGTCGCGCCGCTCGGAGCCGACCCGCGGCCGGCGTTCGCGCGCGTCCGCGAGACCAGCCACCGCGTCCGGGCGATCGTGCCGGATGCGACCGCGATCTCGGCCGGGATGTCCGAGGATTTCGCCGACGCGATCGCGGAAGGCGCGACACACCTGCGCATCGGGACCGCAATCACGGGAAAACGTTCAACCTCAGGTTAAGTTTCTGAGGAACACGCGCAGGACCGCACGATCACCGGAGGACAAGATGGCGAACCCCATGCACAAGGCCATGGTCTACCTCGGCCTGGCCGACGAGGGCTACGACGACGACGTCATGCCGGCGACTCCCGCCGCCCCCGTCGCGCGGGCCGAACGGGCCGAACGCCACGAGACCCGCCGTGCCGAGGTGACCCCGCTGCGCCGCGCTGCGCCTGCCGCGACGCGTCACGCCGCCGCCTCGGGCATGAACGAGATCCTCACCGTGCACCCGCGGCAGTACCGCGACGCGCAGATGATCGCGCAGACCTTCCGCGAGGGCGTCCCGGTGATCGTCAACCTCTCGCAGATGAGCGCGCCCGACGCCAAGCGCCTCATCGACTTCGCGTGCGGCCTCACCGAGGGCCTCTACGGCAAGATCGAGCGCGTCACCAACCAGGTGTTCCTGCTGTCGCCCGAGCATGTCGCGATCAGCGGCGAGCAGAGCGAAGCCGAGTCCGAGGTCGACGCCGGGTTCTTCGGTCAGTAGGCATTCACGTCAACCCCACAGGTAACACTCCCGCGGGGATGTACGCTGGGAGTCTCACCTATTGGGTGAGACCTATGCTCCCTGATTCTGTACCGAGGTGAACCGATGGCCCTGACGCCGGAAGACGTGGTCAACAAGCGTTTCAATCCGACCAAATTCCGTGAGGGTTACGACCAGGACGAGGTCGACGACTTCCTCGACGAGGTCGTCGTCGAACTGCGCCGTCTGAACCAAGAGAACGAGGAGCTGCGTCAGCGCCTCATGGCCGGCGAGGCGCGCATCAACGAGTTGCAGGCCGGCGGCGCGATCGCTGCTCCGGCCGCCGCGCCGGCTCCGGCCCCGGTCGCCGTCCCCGAGCAGACCTTCGCCCCGCAGGCGGGCGACCCCAGCGACCCTGCCAACACCAACAACCTGCTCCAGCTCGCCCGCCGCCTCCACGAGGAGCACGTGCGCGAGGGCATGGAGAAGCGCGACGCGCTCATCGCGGAGGGGCACGCCGCCGCCGCGCGCGTCGTGTCGGAGGCCGAGCAGTCCCAGCGCGCCCAGCTCGGTGCCCTCGAGCAGGAGCGAGTGGCCCTGGAACGCCAGGTCGACGAGCTGCGCACGTTCGAGCGCGAGTACCGCACCAAGCTCAAGGGCTACATCGAAGGTCAGCTGCGCGACCTGGAATCCAGCGCGATCGGCGCCGGTGCCGCACAGCCGCAGCCGGCCGCGGTCACCGCCGGGCCCGCAGCCGAGGCTCAGCAGGCGCAGCCCGCGCCGCAGGCACCGCAGGCCCAGCCCGCACCGCAGGCGCAGCCGGGCCAGCAGTACCCCGCGCCGGCCTACAACGGCCCGCAGCCGAGCGACTACGCGGCGTTCCCGCAGCCCACCGATGCCGCTCCGGCCAACGCCAACTACCCCGGTTTTGCCCAGGGCAGCTGACACCGACGCGACCGAGGCCACGACGCGCCGCGGACGCATCCGCGTCGGCGCGCTGCTGCTGCTCGCCGGGGTCGCCGTCGGGGTCTACGGGCTGGACCTGCTCAGCAAGTACCTGATCACCCAGAACCTCGAGCTCGGCGAGACCGTCCCGGTGCTCGGTGAGCTCGTGCAGCTGCACTATGTGACGAACTCCGGGGCCGCGTTCTCGCTGGCCAGCGGGTTCACCTGGGTGCTGTCGATCATCGCCGCCGGGGTGATCGTGTTCATCGTGGTATTCGCCCCGCGCATCCGCTCACTCGGGTGGGCGACCATGTTCGGCCTGGTGCTCGGCGGTGCGCTCGGCAACGTGACCGACCGCGTGTTCCGGGGCGAGAGCATCGGCACCGGGCACGTCATCGACTTCCTGCAGCTCTACGCCTTCCCCGCGATCTTCAACGTCGCCGACATCGGCGTCGTGTCGGCGATGGGACTGTTCGTGCTGCTCTCGCTGCGCGGCGTCGGTCTCGACGGCACCCGGACCGCGACGGTGAAGACGACGCCGAAACCCGTCGCCGAGTCCGACGAGCAGGCGTAGGTGGAGCGTCGCAGCCTCCCGGTGCCCGACGGGCTCGCGGGGGAGCGAGCCGATGCGGGCCTGGCCAAGCTGCTCGGCTTCTCACGCACCTTCGCCGCCGACGTCCTCGAGTCCGGCGGGGCGAGCCTCGACGGTGCGCCCCTCGGCAAGTCCGACCGGCTGAACGCCGGCGCCTGGCTCGAGGTGCAATGGGAGCCCAAGAGCCCGCCGACCGTGGTCCCCGTCCGCGTGCCGGGGTTCGGCATCGTGCACGATGACGACGACATCGTCGTGATCGACAAGCCGGTCGGCGTCGCGGCGCATCCGGCGTCGGGCTGGGACGGCGCGACGGTACTCGGCGCCCTGGCCGGAGCGGGGTTCCGGATCAGCACCTCGGGCGCGGCAGAACGAGCGGGCATCGTGCACCGCCTCGACGTCGGCACCAGCGGGCTCATGGTGGTGGCGAAGAGCGAGCGGGCCTACAGCGCACTGAAGGCGGCCTTCCACGACCGCGAGGTCGACAAGGTGTACCACGCCGTCGTGCAGGGTCATCCCGACCCGTTCTCGGGCACCATCGACGCACCGATCGGGCGTCACCCCAGCTCGGCATGGAAGTTCGCGGTCACCGCAGAGGGCAAGCCGAGCGTGACCCACTACGACACGCTCGAGGCGATGCGCGGCGCGACCCTGCTGGAGGTGCACCTCGAGACCGGGCGCACCCACCAGATCCGCGTGCACATGGCGGCCCAGCGCCACCCGTGCGTGGGCGATCTGCTGTACGGAGCCGACCCGATGCTGGCGGCAGGTGTGGGCCTCGAGAGGCAGTGGCTGCACGCGATGCGTCTCGGATTCCGCCACCCGGGCACGGGCGAGCGGGTCGATTTCGAGACACGCTATCCCGACGATCTGCAGCACGCGCTCGACGTCCTCCGCGCCGATTAGTCTGGGAGGACGATGGCGGCTTCGAGCGATTCCTTCGTGCACCTGCACGTGCACAGCGAGTACTCGATGCTGGACGGCGCGGCGCGTGTCGGCGACCTGATGAAGGCCGTCGTCGAGCAGGGCATGCCCGCCATCGCCGTGACCGACCACGGCAACAACTTCGGCGCGTTCGACTTCTGGAAGCAGGCGACCGAGGCCGGGGTGAAGCCGATCATCGGCACCGAGGCCTATCTCACTCCCGGTACGCATCGCAGCGACCGCACCCGGGTGCGCTGGGGCAACGGCGGTGAAGACGACGTGTCGGGATCCGGTGCGTTCACCCACCTGACGATGTGGGCCGAGAACACGGCGGGCATGCACAACCTGTTCAAGCTGTCGTCGCTGGCCTCGATCGAGGGCTACTACTTCCGCCCGCGCATGGATCGCGAGCTGCTGTCGCAGTACGGCTCCGGCCTGATCGCCACCACCGGGTGCCCGTCGGGCGAGGTGCAGACCCGGTTGCGCCTCGGCCAGTACGACGAGGCGCTGAAAGCGGCGGCCGAGTTCCGCGACATCTTCGGGTCCGAGAACTACTTCGTCGAGCTGATGGATCACGGCCTCGGCATCGAGAAGCGCGTCATGTCCGATCTGCTGCGGCTTGCCAAAGAGCTGGCGCTGCCGCTGGTGGCGACGAACGACCTGCACTACGTGCACGCGCAGGACGCCGGGGCCCAGGAGATCCTGCTCGCCATCCAGTCCGGCTCGACCCTGGCCGACCCGAACCGATTCAAGTTCGACGCGAACGAGTTCTACCTGAAGACCCCGCGGCAGATGCGTGAGCTGTTCCGCGACCACCCCGACGCCTGCGACAACACCCTGCTCATCGCCGAGCGCTGCGAGGTCGCCTTCGACACCAGCGCGAACTACATGCCGCGCTACCCGGTGCCCGAGGGTGAGACCGAGGCGAGCTGGTTCGAGAAAGAGGTGGCGGCCGGCCTCGCCGAGCGCTACCCGGCCGGCATCCCCGACGAGGTCCAGAGGCAGGCCGATTACGAGGTCGGCGTCATCAAGCAGATGGGCTTCCCCGGCTACTTCCTGGTGGTCGCCGACTTCATCAACTGGTCCAAGCGCAACGGAATCCGCGTCGGTCCGGGCCGAGGCTCGGGCGCGGGATCGATGGCGGCGTACGCGATGAAGATCACCGATCTCGACCCGCTGCGCCACGGCCTGATCTTCGAGCGCTTCCTCAACCCCGATCGCGTCTCGATGCCCGACTTCGATGTGGACTTCGACGAGCG
>DATMFW010000091.1:0-3070 GCA_035556655.1 Pseudolysinimonas sp. | reverse complement strand
GGCGGCGACGACTGGGACCAGCGCCTCGTCGACTACCTGATCAAGCAGTTCAAGGACACGACCGGCGTCGACGTCTCGGGTGACAAGATCGCGCTGCAGCGGCTCAAGGAAGCCGCGGAGCAGGCGAAGAAGGAGCTGTCGAGCTCCACGTCGACGAGCATCAACCTGCCGTACCTGTCGCTCACCGACAGCGGCCCGGTCTCGCTCAGCGAGACGATCACGCGCGCCAAGTTCGAAGACCTCACGAAGGACCTCCTCGACCGCACCAAGAAGCCGTTCGAAGACGTCATCCGCGAGGCCGGAATCAAGGTCGCCGACATCGACCACATCGTGCTCGTCGGTGGTTCGACGCGCATGCCCGCCGTCGCTGAGCTCGTCAAGCGCGAGACCGGCAAGGACGCGAACAAGGGCGTCAACCCTGATGAGGTCGTCGCCGTCGGCGCGGCCCTCCAGGCCGGTGTCCTCAAGGGCGAGCGCAAGGACGTTCTGCTCATCGACGTGACCCCCCTGAGCCTCGGTATCGAGACCAAGGGCGGCATCATGACCAAGCTCATCGAGCGCAACACGGCCATCCCGACCAAGCGCAGCGAGACGTTCACGACCGCCGACGACAACCAGCCGTCGGTCGCGATCCAGGTCTTCCAGGGCGAGCGCGAGTTCACCCGCGACAACAAGCCGCTGGGCACGTTCGAGCTCACCGGCATAGCGCCGGCCCCGCGCGGTGTGCCGCAGATCGAGGTGACCTTCGACATCGACGCCAACGGCATCGTGCAGGTCGGCGCCAAGGACAAGGGCACCGGCAAGGAGCAGTCGATCACCATCACCGGCGGTTCGTCGCTGGCGAAGGAGGACATCGAGCGCATGGTGCGCGAGGCCGAGGAGCACGCCGCCGAGGACAAGGCGCGTCGCGAGTCCGCCGAGGTGCGCAACAGCGCCGAGCAGCTCGCCTACTCGATCGAGAAGCTCATCAAGGACAACGACGACAAGCTGCCCGAGGACGTCAAGACCGAGGTCCAGGCCGACGTCGACGCCCTGAAGACCGCTCTGCAGTCCGAGGACGACGCCGCCGTGCAGAAGGCGTTCGACAAGCTCAACGAGTCGCAGACCAAGCTCGGCGAGGCGATCTACAACTCCACCGAGACCGCGCAGAACGCCGGGGCCCCGGAGGACGAGCCGGCCGCCGAGGCCGCGAGCGACGAGGACGTGGTCGACGCCGAGATCGTCGACGACGAGGACGAGCCCAAGGACGGCAAGAAGTAACGATGGCAGCCGATCCGAAGAACGACAAGGAACCCCGGGACGAGACGCCGGAGCCCGAGGAGACCGCTGAGGACACCGCGGAGGAGACCGGGCAGACCGCGGACGAGGTCACCGAGGAGGCCGCTGTCGACGACGCCGACTCGCCCGAGGCGGCCACCGACCTCAGCGAGGACGATCTGGCCCTGCTGGCGGATGCGGAACGCGACCTGGTCGCCGAGTACCGCGAGCGGGCGGCACGTGCCGAGGCGGAGCTGAAGAACTTCCGCACCCGCGTCGAGCGCGACCGTCAGGCCAACCGCGAGGCGGTGATCGCCGAGGTGCTGCGCAACCTGCTGCCGGTGATCGACGACCTCGACCGGGCCGACACCCACGGCGACCTGGTCGAGGGCAGCCCGCTGACGATCATCGCCCAGAAGCTGCGCGGCGGGTTCGAGCGGTACGGTCTGCAGCGGGTCGGCGAGAAGGGCGACCCCTTCGACCCGAAGCTGCACGAGGCCATCGCCCAGGTGTACAGCAAGGACGTCACGGCCGAGACCATCGCGGATGTGATCGAGCCCGGCTACGCACTCGGCGATCGCCTGCTCCGCGCCGCCAAGGTCGCCGTCAGCGTCCCCGAGCCCTCCTAAGGAGCTCCCGTGGCGAGTCAGGACTGGTTCGACAAGGACTTCTACGCCGTGCTCGGCGTGAAGAAGGACGTGTCGGACGCCGAGCTGAAGAAGACGTACCGCAAGCTGGCCAGGCAGTACCACCCGGACTCCAACCCGGGGGATGCGAAGGCCGAGGCGCGCTTCAAGGAGATCAGCGAGGCGTACTCGGTGCTCTCGGATGCCGGGATGCGCCGGGAGTACGACCAGGTCCGGGCGATGGGTTCCGGGGCGCGGTTCACCCCGGGCGGCGCCGGCGGTGCCGGCTTCGAGGACGTGTTCGGCGGCCTGTTCGGCCAGGGCTCTCCCGGCCGGGGCGGCCGCACCTCGTACAGCGCGGGCGGGTTCGAGGATCTGCTCGGCGGGATGTTCGGCGGCGGCGGCTTCGGCACCTCGACCGGCGGCTTCCGCGGGGACGGCGGCCCCTCCAAGGGCACCGACATCACGGCGAAGACGACGCTCGACTTCCTCACCGCGATCCGCGGCGACACGGTCACCCTGACCATGCAGAGCGGGCGAGAGACCAAGGTCAAGATCCCGGAAGGGGTCGCCGACGGTCAGAAGATCCGCCTGAAGGGCAAGGGCAACCCGAGCCACGACGGGGGCGCGCCGGGGGATCTCGTGCTCACCGTCACCGTGCGAAAGCACCCGGTGTTCGAGCGCGAGGGGCTGAACCTGCGCGTCGAGGTGCCGGTGACCTTCGTCGAGGCCAGCCTCGGCGCCACCATCGAGGTGCCCACCCTCGACGGTGCGCCGGTGAAGCTGCGGGTGGCGCCCGGGACCCCGAGTGGACGCGTGCTGCGGGTCAAGGGCCGCGGCGTGACGACGGGCAAGGGCACCGGCGATCTGCTCGCCGAGGTGGTCGTCGCCGTGCCCGCCCACCTGCCCGACAAGGCCCGCGAGGCCCTCGAGGCGTTCGCGGCCGCCATGCCGGCGGAGAATCCGCGGGCCGAGCTGCTCGGACGAGGAGGCGCGTGATGGCGCAGATGGACGAGTTCAGCCCGCTGTTCCCCATCGCGGCGGCCGCCGAGCTGAGCGGCATGCACCCGCAGACCCTGCGGCAGTACGACCGTCTCGGGCTGGTCAGTCCCCGCCGCACGGCCGGGCAGTCGAGGCGCTACTCGATGCGCGACGTCGCCCAGTTGCGCGAGATCGCGCGGCTGAGC
>DATMFW010000090.1:0-7276 GCA_035556655.1 Pseudolysinimonas sp. | reverse complement strand
CGATGAGGTCGCCGTCGTTGAAGAACTTGAGGGTCAGTTCGACCGCGGCCAGGAAGTCTTCAGCGGATCCGATGTCGTTGATCGCGACCTGCTTGGTGGCCGAGGCGGTCGTTGCGGTTGCCATGTAGTAGTTGCTCCGATGGTGGACAGAATCAGGCCCCGGCGGATGATGCAGGATGTGTGCCGCCGAGGCAGGCGGATAGGACGCCACGAATGTGACGCTCTACCCTACCAGCAGCGGCTAGGAGATGCTCCACACGACCTCGGTTCCCTTGTCGGCGGGCTTGATGGTCCCCTCCCACAGGATCTCGCCATCCAGGGACGTGGCGAAGAATGTCGTGTTCACCCACGGAACCCATTTGTTGGCATCGCCCGGGTACGGATAGCTCATTCCGTTTCCCGGATTCAGCGCCGCCTGATACTTGACAGCGCACGTCCCGTTCACCGCGGGGTCCACGGCGAATAGGACGATCGGCACGTCGGCGCCGTTCGTGACCGTCAGGGTGGCGACCGGTCCGCCGCCCTGATTCACGTCGATGCCGGGAGCGCAGGTGAATCCACTCGAGGGCGGTGTCGGAACCTCGAACCATGGTGCGTTCTGCACTCTGGGATCACCGGAATCATTCGCCGGGCTGCGCACGTTGAACGCCGCGACCTGGAAGTCACCGGCAACCACCTCGACCAATGCGGCCGGGTCGAGATCGGGCCATGCCGCACCCGTGAACCGGGCCGAACCCTCGAGTTCTGCCGCCGCCGTCAGCGGGTTGGCGCCGTTGCAGGTCACGCGCGGCAGGCCCGCGCGGTCTACGAGCACCCAGCTGCCCTTCTGAAGAACGGCCTGAACGGCCTCCACTCCCTCCGCGGTCAGACCGTGAAGGGTCACGCGAGTGTCGCGGGTGAGGACCACGCGACCGAAGCTGGCGATCGTGGCCGCCAGATCGCCCGGGGTGAGCGCGTCGTCGCCGGTGTCGACCGTGGGGTCGATCGAGAGTGCGTCGACCCACAACTGCGCCTTGTCCGTGTCGGCGGCGAGAGCTTCGCTCAGGCCATCGCGATCACACCACTGTTCTGCCGGAGTCGCATCCACCCCGTACAGGAAGGGGGTGTCGGCGACGACAGGCTGCACCGTGAGTGTCACACCGTCCTCGGGGGGCTCCACCAGCGCCGGCTGCGCGATCTCCTTGTCGATGGTCGCCGCGAAGGGCTTCTCGAGGAAGGGAACCGTCCCCACGCTCGCTGCCGCCTGGAGGGTGACCTCCTGCGGGGCCGAACCGCCGATGGCCCCGAGCTCGGGGACCGGCAGCTGCACGTTGAACAGCACGAGGGCGAGCGTGGTCAGACCCGCGAGCAGGATCAGGCACTGCAGCACCAGGATCGCCACGAGACCCTTGACGCCCTTGCGCTTGGCCTGGACGTACACCACCTCGCGTTGCGGGGCCGCCGGCTCGGACTGCACGCGGGCAGGCTCGGGCTGCGCGGTCGCCGCCGGCTCAGGCGTCGGTACCGGCTGCTCCGCGACCGGGGTCGCCACCACGGGAGCGGGATCGGCGACCGGCTCCGGCGCCGGGGCGTTCTGCCCCGGCTGCGGCAGAACCCACTTCTCGCCGTCCCAATACGGGGTGGGACCCGTGGGCGGGGGCGGCGGCTTCACCGGCTCCTGCTGGGGCAGCACCCACTTCTCACCGTCCCAGTACGGTGCGGGCCCGGTCGGCTGCGATCCCGGGTTCTTCCCGGGCTTGTCCTTCTTCGCCATCGTCGTCTCCTCGTCCGCCCGCGCCTACTGAATGAACCAGGTCTCGCCGTCGCTGGCGTGGGTGAAGGTCGTATAGACGTTGCCATCTGTGGTGACCGCCACCCAGCGCTGCGTGATGGTCGCGTTGTCGTTCGTCCATGAGTCACCCGGGGCGTAGCGCCCGAAGAACCTCGCCGGGCCGCAGTCATCGGTGCCGACGCCGTTCTCCCACTCGAGCAGGTAGACGTCGATCCACTTGTTGCTCTCGTTGACGAGGGTGAAGGTCGCGACGACGTAGTCTCCGTCGCCCACGCCGAGCACCGGGCTGCAGCCCTGGCCGGGAAGGGTCGCGGCCGCCTCGGTGCTGGGTGACGGCTCGGGGTCGGGCTGGGCCGGCGTGCCCGTGGAGTCTCCACAGGTGCCGCTGGCCTCGCAGCCCGCGGGCACCGTGGTCAGTTCGCCCTCCGGGGTCGCCGGAACACGCACCTCGAACTCGGTGATCGGGTCCACGACCGGTTGGACCTCGACCACCTGGCCCGGGTCGAAGTCCTCCCAGGGATCGCCCGTGTACGTGGTGTCCTCATCGGGATCACTGCCTTCATCGCAGTAGATCCCCGCCTCGGGGGCCTCGAAGCACCGCGCGTCCCCCGGCGGCGTGTCCTTGTCGCGGTCCTTGTCGATGGTGCCCGGCTTGTAGGGCTTGCCCGGCTTCTGCGGCGGCAGCAGCGGGTTGCCGCAGAAGCACTTCGCGCGCGGCACCCCGTACTTGTCGACCAGCACCGCGGTGCCCTTCTGCAGCACCACCTGCAGCGGGGTGGCCGTGCCGTTCACGTAGCCGTGGTTGGTGACGCGGGTGTCGCTGACGAGGATGATCGAGGTCAGCGAGTCGACATAGGCCGGGATGTCCTGCACGGTCAGCGCTCCGCCGCTCCAGCCCAGCAGCGGGTCGCGATTCAACGCGTCAACCCATGCCTTCGCCTTGTCGGGGTTCGCCATCAGGAACGTCTTGAGCTGTGCGGGGTCGCAACGCCCCATGTCGTTGCTGCCACCGTAGAGACCGGGGGTTCCACCCCCGGCGGTGCTCGCTCCCGCCGGCTGCAGCGTCCCCGAAGTCGTCGCGAGGGCGATCTCCGGGTCGGGCGTGTCAGCCAGTGGCGTCGCACTGAACGGGCTGTCACCGAGCGACGACGCCGTCTCGAGGCGGATCTCGTTCGGCACCGTCTCGGCGAACCGGATATCCCCGCGGATCGCGAAGACCAGGGCGACCGCGGTCGCCGCGATCAACGCGGTCAGCACCCAGATCCAGATGATCAGCGGCTTGCGGGCAGGGTGGACCGATGCTGGGGGTGCGGCAGTCATGCGGGTACGGGCCTCGAAAGGGTAACGGGCGTTTCTGGCACGCCGAATCGGGTCGCGACCGAAGGCGGATGCCTGCACCGGTTCACGCCTGAGGACCGGATGGGGTGGTTCCGGCTCCGACGATCTGGTCTTCACGAACGCCTTCGAGCGCGAGAACCGTAGCACCGGCGACACCCCGGGTCAGGGCTGGGAGGCCGCGTTCCTGCAGGTTATCCGAAAACCCGAGAGGCTCGACAATTTGTCCCCCGCCCCGGCATTTCCGGGGGACATCGAGACAGCGGTCTCAGCCCAGCAGCTCGCCCTTCAGGGTGTCGAGCCCGACACCACCCAGGTCGAGCGCGCGCTTGTGGAAGTCCGTGAACGAGAAGCCGTCACGCTTCTGCGCCGACTCCCGGATCTGCTCCCAGATGCGCTGGCCGACCTTGTACGAGGGCGCCTGACCGGGCCAGCCGAGATAGCGGTTCACCTCGAAGCGCACGAAGGCGTCGTTCATGTTCACATTCGCCCGCATGAACCTCAGCGCCTCATCGGCGTCCCAGATGCCGTCGCCGTCGAGGCTCGGCTTGCCGAGGTGCACGCCGATGTCGAGCACCACGCGTGCGGCGCGCATCCGCTGGCCATCGAGCATGCCGAGCCGGTCGGCGGGGTCATCCAGGTAGCCCAGTTCCTCCATCAGCCGTTCGGCGTACAGCGCCCAGCCCTCGGCGTGGCCGCTCGTGCCGGCCAGCTGACGCCGCCAGGTGTTCAGCTCGGCGCGGTTGAACACCGCCTGCCCGATCTGCAGGTGATGCCCCGGAACCCCCTCGTGGTACACCGTGGTGGTCTCGCGCCAGGTGTCGAACTCGGTGACGCCCTCGGGAACGCTCCACCACATCCGCCCCGGCCGGCTGAAGTCGTCGCTCGGTCCGGTGTAGTAGATGCCGCCCTCCTGGGTGGGGGCGATCATGCACTCCAGCTCGCGTACCGGGCCGGGAATGTCGAAATGGCTGGATGCGAGCTCGCTCACCGCTCGATCGCTCAGTTCCTGCATCCAGGCCTTGAGCTCGCCGGTGCCGTGCAGCTTGCGCGATGCGTCCCCGTCGAGGAACTCGATCGCCTCGTGCACGCTCGCCCCCGGCCTGATCTCGCCCGCGATGCGCGTCTGCTCGTCGACCATGCGCCTCAGCTCGTCGATGCCCCACTCGTAGGTCTCGTCGAGGTCGATGGCGGCACCCAGGAAGTGGCGCGACCGCAGCGCGTAGATCTCGCGACCCACCGCATCCTCTTCGGTCGCCTTCGGGGCCAGCTCGGTCTCGAGGAACTCGGCGAGGGTGGCGTACGCGTCGGCCGAGGCCTCGGCGCCGCGCTTCAGATCGGCGATCAGCGACCCCGGCAGCGCGGCCCCGCCCTCGAGCACCGCAGCCCCGGTGAAGTCGAAGAAGAACCCGAGCGGATCGGCGTGCTTGCGAGCCTGGGCCGCGACCTCGACGACCTGACGGCGGGCCGGCGTGACCCCCGCGGCGATCCCGGCGCGCAGGGTCTCGATGTAGCCGTTCACCCCGCCGGGGATATTCGCCAGCCGTTCGGCGATGGTGCCCCAGTCGTCGGCGGTGGCCGTCGGCATCAGGTCGAAGACCTCGCGCAGCTCTTGCGCCGGCGAGGCGATCACGTTGAGGTCGCGCAGGTGCAGCCGTGCCTCGTGCGCCTCCTGCTCGAGCGTCAGCTCGGACAGCAGGTCGGTCTTGGTGACCCGGTCGATGTCGTCGACCGGGTCGGCCTGCTCGAGCTTCGCGATCACCGCGCGGCCGGCGGCGGCCAGGGCGTCGTGGCCGGCCGGGGACGTGTCCGCCACGCGACCCGTGGGCTCGCCCACGCCGATGTAGATGCCGAGCTCGGGGACGAGATCGACGAGGGTGGTGACCCAGTCCTCGGCGATCGTGTCGATCGGGGTGACCTGCCGGGGAGCGTCGTTGTTCGCCATTCCTCCAGCCTATGCAGGAGGGCGGGTCTCGACACGCGGCGTCGCCGCTACCCGACCGGCGACACGACCGGCGCGGTCACTCTTCCTTGTCGAGGTCCGTCTCGAGCAGGGCGACCAGCTCGTCGAGCGCGGCGTCGGCGCCCGCGTCGTCCGACGAGAGGGTCACCTGCTCGCCGTGGCCGACGCCGAGCGACAGCACCCCGAGAATGCTCGCCGCGTTGACGCTCTTGCCCGCGGCGGAGGTCAACGTGACCGGGACGCCGGCCTTCGCGGCGGCCTGGCTGAACAGCGATGCGGGACGGGCGTGCAGTCCGACGCTCGAGGCGACGGTGACGGTGCGTTCTGGCATGGGATCCTCCTCCGTTGGGTCCAACTCTATGGTCAGGTCTCGATGGTGACTTTGATGGCCTCGCCGCGGGCGACGACCTCGATGGCGTCCAGCACGTCGTCGAGCGGCAGTCTGTGGGTGATCAGGTCCGCGACCGGGACTTCCCCCGATGCGATCAGCTCCAGCGCACGCTTGTTCTGGGCGGGGGTGGAGCCGTTGACACCGACCAGGGTGAGTTCGCGGTAGTGGACCAGGTTGGCATCCACCGTGATGTCCGGGGCGTCCTTCGGCAGCCCGCCGAACAGGCTCAGCCGTCCGCGACGGGCGAGCATCTGCAGGCCCTGTTCCTGCGCGCGGCCCGACGCCGCTGCGGTGATCACGACGTCGGCGCCCCGGCCGTTCGTGGCTCGGAGAACGGCCGCGACCGGATCCTCGTGCTCCGTGGCGACGGCGAGATCGGGGGCGACCAGGGCGGCCGCCGCGGCGAGCCGCGACGCGTTCAGGTCGATGAGGATGACGGTGGCGGCACCGCGGGCCCGCGCGAGACGCACGTGGAGGCATCCGATCGGGCCCGAACCGATCACGACCACCGTGTCGCCCTCGCCCACCCGCGCGAGCTCCTGGCCGTTCAGCACGCAGGCCAGCGGCTCGGCGACGGAGGCCTCGGCGAAGCTCAGCGAGTCGGGGATGCGCGTGAGCCCGTCGACGGCGAGCACCTCGCGCGGAACGATCATGTACTCCGCGAACCCGCCCGCGAACTGGTAGCCCATCGAGATCTGGTGGGGGCAGATCGCCTGGTGCCCGGCGAGGCAGTCCGGGCAGGTGCCGTCCGGGATGGCGGCGATGACCTGGACGCGGTCGCCGGGGACCCAGCCGCTGCCTGCCGACGCTGATGTGGCGCCCGCCCCGACATCCACGATCTCGCCCGCGATCTCGTGCCCCATGACCTGCGGGGCCGACATGTTGGGGTGGCCGGAACGCGAGATCTTGACGTCGGTGCCGCACATGGAGCAGGCGCGCACGCGGATCTTGATCTCGCCCGGTGCGGCATCCGGCTCGGGAACCTGCTCGAGCCGGATGTCGCCCGGTGCATAGAACGTCGCTGCCTTCAAGAGGGGACTACTCGTCGTCCTCGTCGGCGGCCAGCAACTCGTAGACCCGGTCGGGAGTGTCGGCGGCGCGCAGGGCGGCCGCCTTGTCCGGATCGAGCAGGACGGTCGCCAGCTGCGACAGCAGCGCGATGTGGCCGTTGCCGCGCGCGGCGATGCCCACCGCGACGCTGACCGGGTTGCCGTCCCAGTCGACGCCGTCCGGGAATCGCAGCACCACGATCGCGTCGTCCTTCACCGCGTCCTTGCCGGCGAGGGTGCCGTGCGGAATGGCGACACCCTCGCCGACATAGGTGGAGACCGAGTTCTCGCGCTCGAGCATCGCGTCGACGTACGTCGGTTCGACGGCCCCGGCCGCGATCAGCGCGGCGCCGGCCTGCCGGATCGCGTCATCACGGTCTGCCGCCACCGCATCCAGGCGAATCGATGCGGGGGCGAGCAGCTCGGTCAGCGGGTTCTGCGGTTCCTCGTCGGCCATCGGTCACACCTCGACCGTCGCGCCATCCTGGATGGCTTTGACGAGCTTGCCGACGACCGGGTCACCCAGGAAGAGCTGGAACGGGACCACCGGGACATCGGGGACGACCCCGCGTGCCCGGTCCGCCAGCCCCGCCTGGGTGACGACCACATCGGCGTCGGCCGGGATGCTCGCGACCGGCGAATGCTCGACGGTCACCCCGTTCTTCGCGAGCTGCTTCTTGAGGGTGGACGCGAGCATCACGCTCGAGCCCATCCCCGCGTCGCAGGCGACGATCAGCTTCTTGACGCTTCCGCCGTCGATGGTGGTC
>DATMFW010000089.1:0-2175 GCA_035556655.1 Pseudolysinimonas sp. | reverse complement strand
ACCACCCCGGCGACGGCGACCCTGCGCGGGTTGATCGTGAGCCCGCGATCCGCCGCGTCGTTCCTGGGCTACGAACGCACCGCCGCATCCCGGCCCGTCATCATCGACCATCTGCTGAGCCGCATGCACCGGGGGTCGTTCCTGGTGCCGTGGGAGGACATCGCGCGCCTCGAGCCTGACCGGGTCGTGCTGCGGCCGGGCTACCGGCGACTGCCCTCCCGGCTGGCGTGACGCCCTGGGAGTCGCCTGGACATTCCCCCCACGTGATGCCGTGTTCAGGCTCGGCGCGTAGGTCTGGAACATGGCGCACCTCACCGACCCCACCACCCAGTACCACGCCGACGGCTTCCGCAAACAGGAGCAGCAGCAACCGGGACTGACCGGGCCGACCGAGCCCACCCCCGACCACGGCGAGAAGACCTACCAGGGCACCGGCCGGCTGGAGGGCACCCGTGCCCTGATCACCGGAGGCGACTCGGGCATCGGCCGCGCGGTCGCCATCGCCTACGCGCGCGAAGGCGCCGACGTCGCCATCTCGTACCTGCCCGAGGAGGAGCAGGACGCCGCCGACACCGTCGCGCTCATCGAGAAGGCCGGGCGGCGTTCGCTCACCCTGCCGGGCGACGTGCGGACCGAGAAACAGTGCGAAGACCTCGTGACCAGCGTCGTCGACGCGTTCGGCGGACTCGATGTCCTGGTGCTGAACGCCGCGTACCAGAAGAACCGCGAGGACGGGCTGGAGAACACCCCGACCGAAGAGATCGAGCGGGTCTTCGACACCAACCTCTACGCACCGCTCTGGACGGCGCGGGCCGCGATCCCGCACCTGAAGCCCGGCGCGTCGATCATCGTCACCTCGTCGATCCAGGCCTTCAACCCCAGCCCGGAGCTCTTCGACTACGCCATGACGAAAGCCGCCCAGGTGGCCTTCGTCAAGGCGATGGCGCAGCAGCTGGGCGAGCGCGGCATCCGGGTCAACGCGGTGGCCCCTGGCCCGATCTGGACCCCGCTCATCCCGGCCACGGAGTGGCCGGACAAGCTGCCCACCTTCGGGCAGGACACCCCGCTCGGCCGAGCGGGACAGCCCGCCGAGCTGGCGCCGGCCTACGTCTTCCTCGCGTCCCCCGAAGCCTCGTACGTCTCGGGGGCCATCGTGCCCGTCACGGGCGGAAAGGGGCTGTAACGATGCCCGGAAGCAGGAACAACTCGCTGAAAGACCCCGAGCTGTACGAGAAGCTGCGCGACGAGGGCGATAGCAAAGAGAAGGCGGCCCGCATCTCGAACGCCGCCGCCGCACGCGGCCGGTCCGCCGTCGGTCGCAAGGGCGGCAAGTCCGGCGACTATGAGGACTGGACCGTACCCGAACTGCGCAAGCGCGCGAAAGAGATCGGGCTGAGCGGCTACTCGGGCAAGAAGAAGAGCGCGCTCATCTCCGCGATCCGCAACCACTGATGCGGGGGTACTGATGCGGGGGCAGAAGATCCTGCTCACCGGGGCGACCAGCGGATTCGGGGCCGGCACCGCGATCGGGCTCGCCCGCGCAGGCCACCGGGTCACGGTCGGCGGCGAGACCTGGCAGCAGGTCACCGCGTTCCGGGAACAGGCCGAGGCCGCCGGGGTGAAGCTCGACGTCATCAAGCTCGACCTGCTGAACGAGTACGACCTGCAGCGTGCCGCCGCGGTGGAACCCGAGGTGCTGGTGCTGAACGCCGCCGTCCAGGAGGCCGGCTCGATCGTCGATGTCCCCATGGAACTGGTGCGCAGATCATTCGAGATCAACGTGTTCGCGCAGCTGGAACTGGCGCGCCGCATCCTGACCCGCATGACGAAGCGGAAGAAGGGCCGGATCGTCTGGGTGTCGTCGATGGCCGGCCTCTACGCCCCGCCGTGGCTGGGTAGCTACGCCGCGACCAAGCATGCGATCGAGGCGATCGCCTCGGTCATGCGCACCGAACTGCACCTGTCGCGGATCAGCGTCGCCACCATCAATCCGGGCCTGTACGACACCGGGTTCAACGACACCGGCGCCGAGTCGTACCAGCAGTGGTCGCGCGATGCCGCTCTGCTGTCGCCGATGCCGCCCGCCGGGCCGATCCTGCTGGCGCAGCGCGATCCGCAGGAGATGATCGACGCGATGGTCGAGGTCATCCCCGACCGGCACAGCGCCTACCGCAC
>DATMFW010000088.1:0-10528 GCA_035556655.1 Pseudolysinimonas sp. | reverse complement strand
ACGAAGAACGCGAGGCGCTGCAGCATCGGTGCCGCGCCCTCGCCGAGCAGGCCGATCCGGGCGACCAGGTACCCGACGGCGATGACGGCGACGATGATCGCGAACCCGATCAGCACGCCAGCCATGAGCCTCAGCGTAGAGTGCGCGCCGTACCCTGGACCGCATGGCCGTGCTCGAGGTACCCGGCGCCACTCTCGCCTACGACGTCGCCGGGGACCCCACCCGGCCCGCCGTGCTGTTCGTGCACGCCGGGGTGGCGACCCGCGCCATGTGGGACCCGCAGTTCGACGACCTGGCAAGCGACCACCACGTCATCAGGTACGACACCCGCGGCTACGGCGCCTCGCCCGGGACGGATGACCCGTTCGCCGATCACGTCGACCTGATCGCGGTGCTGGATGCGGTGGGCGTCTCCCGCGCGACCGTCGTCGGGGCCTCGCGCGGCGGACGTATCGCCATCGACGCCGCCCTGCACGCACCGGGCCGAGTGGCGGCCCTGGTCACGGTGGGCTCGACTCCGGGCGGGCAGGCGGAGGGCGACCCGACCGAACGGGAACGCGAGCTGGTCGCCGCCATGGAGGCGGCGAGCGCGGAGGGGGCGTACGAGACCCTCGTGGAGCTCGAGGTGGCGTACTGGGATCTCGGCCCGACCCGCGAGATCGAGGACGTCGATCCGGCGTTCCTCGCCCGGGCGATCGAGCTCAACGTCGGCGCGGCGCACTGGGACTTCGCGGGGCTCGATCAGCCGCTCGAGCCGGCCGCCGTTTCGCGGCTGCACGAGCTCGACATCCCCGCGCTCGTCGTCGTGGGCGACCACGACGAGTCCGACTCGCGGGCCGGGTACGAGCTGCTGCTGGCCGGATTGCCGCGTGCCGAGGGGTTCCGGTTCCCCGACTCCGCACACCTGCCGAGCGTGGAGCATCCCGCGCGGTTCACGGCACGGCTGCGCGAGTTCCTCGCGGCGCACGCCCTCTGACCCCGGTGGTCGAGTAGCGCCGCAGGCGCCCCCGGTGGTCGAGGAGCGCCGCAGGCGCGTGTCGAGACCCCCGATCTCGATACACCGGCTCCGCCGGCACTCGACCACCGAGGGTCAGCGCAGCGCGCGGAAGTGCGCCCGCTCCTCCGGCGTCAGATGCTCGGTGGCGTACGACAGCGCCGTGCGCCCCATCGCGGCCGCGTTCGTCTCGAGGAAACCGAGGAGAGCGTCCCGGGACACGCGCTTGCCGGCCTCGCGCAGCATCCACCCGGTCGCCTTCTGGATCAGGTCGTGCCGGTCGCCGAGCAGCGTCCGCGCGAGCCGGAAGGTCGGCCCGGTGTCCCCGTGCTTGAGGAAGTCGAACGTGGCGAGAATGCCGACCCGGCGCTCCCAGAGGTCGGCCGAGGTGGCCAGATCGTCGAGCACCCGCTGCGGAGCACGGCCGAGACGCACCTGCGGTCCGACGATGTGCTCGGCCGAACTGTCGACGAGATCCCAGTTGTCCACCCTGCCGCGGGCGACCGCGGCGAGGTACTGCACGTACACCGGCTCGGGATCGCGCGGGTACGCCGCCACCAGTAGCAGCACCCCGGCCAGCCGGTGTTCATGCACCGGATCGTCGAGCAGCAGCTCGATCTCGGCGGGGTCGAGCCCCCGGAACCGCTTCACCACGGCACGGGTCGCCGGGACCCGCACACCGATGAACACATCGCCCTCGCCGTACTCGCCGGGCCCGGTCTTGAAGAAGCGCTGCAGGGACACCGCATCGGCCGGGTCGGCGCTCTCCGCCAGTGCCGCGCGCACATCCGCTGCCGAACCCACGTCAGAAGTGTAGAACCGTGCACGAATCGTGCATCCACGCAACTTTCCGTCGTCGGCTGCAAAGCAACCCCGAGCGGTCGTCCGTAGCCTGGATGCAGCGAAAGGAGGCGCAACATGACGCTCGCGACCAAGACCCAGTCCATCATCGGGGAACCGGAGGTCGTCGAGGACGCGCGCCTCGCCGAGACCTCGGGAGCCTGGCTCGCCCTCAAGGCCGCCGCCACCGAACTGCAGGGCCTGCAGGTGCAGGACGGCTCCGTGCCGGAGGAGAAGGACCACGCCCGCGCGGCCGAACTGGTCGGCACGATCACGGCCGGCATCCGGGCGCTCGCCCCCGCCTTCCCGCACGACGCGACGTATCTCGACACCTCGGTCGCGGACTTCGACAGGTGGGTCGCCGAGGGCTTCGGCGTTCCCGACTTCTACGACTCGCTCGTCGCGTTCGCCCCGGCCGATCACCGCATCGACACGCTGCGCCATCTCGTGGTGTTCCCGATGTACACCCAGAACGGCTCGAGCGACCGGCACGTCGAGGCGCTCATCGTCGAGGTGATCTGGCCCGAGTTCATCGCCAAGCTCGAAGAGACCTACACGAACAAGCTGTTCCTGTCGCTGCGGCTGGTCGACTTCACGCCCGGGTACGACACCAACTCGGCGGTGCTGTTCCCCGAGACCGTCTCGATGCGCGAGATCCCGCCGTTCACCTGGGGGGCGATCTTCCAGGACCGCGAAGCCGCCCGCTACCGGGTCGTCGTCGAGGCGGCTGCGCAGATCACCAAGCTCGACCTGGTCGAATCCGACCGCGAGATGCTCGGCGATCAGGGCATCGCCGAGGAGACGTTCGTGATGTGGGACCTCATCCACGACCGTTCGCACATGCGCGGGGACCTGCCGTTCGACCCGTTCATGATCAAGCAGCGCATGCCGTTCTTCCTCTACTCGCTGGAGGAGCTGCGCTGCGACCTCACGGCGTTCCGCGAGTGCGTGGCCCTCGAGCGCGCCGAATCGACCGACGAGTACACCCGCACGATGGCCAGGCACGTGCAGCATGCCGTGATCTTCGACCGCATCTTCCGGTTCGCCCTCACCGGCAGCCGGGTGCGCAACTACGACGGACTCGGCGGCCAGCTGCTGTTCGCCTGGATGCACCAGCACCACGTGCTGCACTGGACCGACACGAGCCTCGCGATCGACTGGGAGAACGTGCCCGAGGTCGTCGTCGCGCTGAGCGACGCCATCAACGAGCTGTACTGGAAGAGCATCGACCGCCCCAAGGTGGCGCACTGGCTCGCCGCGTACGAGCTGGTCCGCGGGACCGTCGAACCGCATCCGGCGTCGAACTGGGCGCGCGGACTGTCGGATGAGATCCTCGCCGGGGCCCCCAAGGGCTACACCGACGCGGTGCTGGACGACGAGTTCCCGCTGTCGATGTTCTACGAGGCGCTCAGCAAGAAGATGGCCGATGTGATCGAGAGCACGAAGGGGATCCGCGGGTGACGACCCCCGCTCCGCAGGGCAACGGACGGCGCACGCTCGCGGCGGTCCTCATCGGGATCGCCGCGCTCGTGTACGGCGTCTCGCCGCTCGACCTGGCGCCCGAGGCGATCCTCGGGCCGCTGGGCCTGCTCGACGACGCGGGCGTGCTGGTCGGCGCCGGCATCGCGATCTGGAAGCTGCTCGCGGGCCAGAAGAAGTGAGCACCTACCTCGTCACCGGGGCGACCGGCGAGACCGGGCGTGCGGTGTGCACCCTGCTCAGCGCACGCGGCGACACCGTCATCGCCGTGGGCACCGACGCGTCGCGGCTCGACGCGGTGGATGCGGCCGAACGCCACGTCGCCGACCTCCTCGACCGCGCCGCCACGGACGCGCTCGCCGCGGAGGTGGGGGCTCATCACGAGAGCCTCGACGGCATCCTGCATCTGGTCGGCGGCTGGAAGCCGGGCTGGGGCGACGATGTCACCGACTGGCTGAACGCGCGCCTGGTCACGTCGCTGCTGAACGTCAGCGAGGCGTTCGAGCGGATGCTGCTCGCCGCCCCCGCAGGCCGCCTCGCCATCGTGAGCAGCACCGTCGTCACCCACGACGGTCCCCCCACCTCTGCCTACGCGGCCGCGAAGCTCGCCGCCGAATCGTGGATCGCCCAGCTCAACGCCCGGTGGGCAGGCACGAACGCGGGTGCCGTGACGTACGTGGCGAAGTCGCTCGATCCGGATGCGGCGGCAGCCGCGCTGGCCGACGTCGCGTCCCAGCCGCCCGGCGCACGCATCGCGCTCTGAGAGACTGACCCCGTGAGCACACTGCACGACCGCGCCCTGCGCGGATTCGCCAGCGACAACTACGCGGGCGTCCATCCCGAGGTGCTGGCGGCGATCGCCGCCGCCAACGAGGGGCACCAGATCAGCTACGGCGAGGACGTCTACACCGAGCGACTCGCCGAGACCATGCGCGAGCACTTCGGCGAGCGCGCCGAGACCTTCCCGGTGTTCAACGGCACCGGGGCCAACGTCACCGCGCTGAGCTCGCTCGTGCCGCGCTGGGGGGCCGTGATCTGCACGAGCACGGCGCACATCCACAGCGACGAGGGCGGCGCCCCCGAGAAGGTCGGGGGCCTGAAGCTGTTCACCGTCGACACCCCCGACGGCAAGCTCACCCCCGAACTCGTCGACCGCCAGGCCTGGGGCATGGACGACGAGCACCGCGCACAACCCGCCGCCGTCAGCATCACTCAGAGCACCGAGCTGGGCACGCTGTACACGCCCGCCGAGATCCGGGCCATCGCCGACCACGCCCACGCGCTCGGTCTCGCCGTGCACCTCGACGGCGCACGGATCTGGAACGCGGCCGCCACCCTGGGCGTGCCGTTCCGGCAGTTCACCCTCGATGTCGGCGTCGACGTCCTGAGCTTCGGCGGCACCAAGAACGGGCTGCTCGGCGCGGAGGCGGTGGTGGTGCTCGATCCGGAACGCGCGGCCGGCCTGACCCGGCTGCGCAAGACCCTCATGCAGCTGGCCAGCAAGATGCGATTCCAGAGTGCCCAGCTGCTGGCGTTGTTCGACGGGGGACTGGGGCTCGCGAGCGCCGCACACGCCAACGCGATGGCCGCCCGGCTGCGTGGTGCGCTCGAAGAGCTCGCTCTGCCCGGGCTGTCCTTCTCGCAGGAGACGCAGGCCAACGCGGTGTTCGCGGTCCTGCCGAACGACGCCGCCGACCGCATCCGCGCCCGGTACCGCTTCTACGACTGGGATCGCGCCGCCGGTCAGGTGCGCTGGATGACCAGCTTCGACACCACCGAGGCCGACGTCGACGGATTCGTGGACACGATCCGCGAGGAACTCACGCGCTGAGCAGCGCCGCGGCCGCTCCGAGTCGTAGACGCGAATGGCAGGCAAACGTGCGGCTCAGTGGGAAAACGCGTCCACGATCCGCGCTCGCCCCCGACGCTTAGGCTGGCGGGTATGGCTGCCGCAGCGAACAGGCCCTGGATCGGTTCCTACGCCGAGGGCGTCCCCTCCGACATCGATCTGCCGACCGGGTCGCTCGCCGATCTGATCGCGGAGAGCGTGACCGAGTTCGCGGACCACGTCGCGCTGGAGTTCTTCGGCCGCGAGTGGACCTACGCCGAACTCGGCGACCAGATCGGCCGCGCCGCCGAGGGACTGCGCAAGCTCGGGGTGCGCAAGGGCGACCCGGTCGCCCTGATCATGCCCAACTGTCCGCAGCACGTCGTCGCGTTCTACGCCATCCTGCGGCTCGGCGCGATCGTGATCGAGCACAACCCGCTCTACACCCCGCGCGAACTGCGCCACCAGTTCGAAGACCACGGCGCCAAGGTCGCGATCACCTGGGACAAGCTCGTCGGCGAACTGCAGGGCTTCCCGAAAGACATCGCGCTCGACCACATCGTGAGCATCGACCTCACGCGCGCGATGCCTCTGAAGCTGCGCACCCTGCTGCGGCTGCCCATCGCGCGAGCCCGCGCTCAACGTGCCGACCTCACGGCGAAGGTGTCGGGCACCACGCCGTGGGAGGCGCTGCTGCAGAACGAGCCGCTCGCCGCATCCACTCCCGCCCCGACCGCCGGGGACGTCGCGCTGATCCAGTACACCAGCGGCACCACCGGCCACCCCAAGGGAGCGACGCTCACCCACCGGAACCTCTGCGTCAACGCCGCGCAGGCCCGGGCCTGGGTGCCGGCGATCCCGCGCGGGACGGCGAGCGTGCACGCGGTGCTGCCGCTGTTCCACGCCTACGGGCTGACCCTCTGCCTGACCTTCGCGATGAGCATGGGAGCGCGGCTGGTGCTGTTCCCCCGGTTCGATCCCGACCTCGTGCTGCCCGTGATCAAGAAGCGACCGCCGACCTTCCTGCCCGCCGTGCCGCCGATCTACCAGCGGCTGACCGCCGCCGCCGAAGAGAAGGGCGTGTCGCTTGAGGGCATCGAGATCGCCATCTCGGGCGCGATGCCGTTGTCGCAGGCGGTCATCACCCCGTGGGAGAACCTGACGAAGGGCTACCTCGTCGAGGGATACGGACTCAGCGAGACGAGTCCCGTGCTCATGGCCAACCCGGTCTCCGATGCGCGCAAGCAGGGCACCGTGGGCCTGCCCCTTCCGGGCACCGACATCCGCGTCGTCGACCCCGAGAACCCGACCGAAGACGTGAAGACCGGCGAGCGCGGTGAGCTCATCGTGCGCGGACCGCAGGTCATGTCGGGCTATTGGAAGAAGCCGGAGGAGACCGCGGCGGTGTTCGTCGGCGACCCGAAGGACGGCTGGTTCCGCACCGGCGACATCGTCACCGTCGACGCCGACGGGTTCGTCACCATCGTCGATCGCATCAAGGAGCTCGTCATCACGGGCGGCTTCAACGTCTCGCCGAGCGAGGTCGAGGATGCGTTGCGCGGCTTCGAGGGAGTCGCCGACGTCGCGATCGTGGGGCTTCCGAGTGCCCGCAACGGTGAAGAGGTGGTCGCAGCCGTCGTGGCCCAGCCCGGCGCGACCGTCGATGCGACAGCGCTGCGGGCCTACGCCCGCGAGACCCTCGGGGCGTACAAGGTGCCCCGGCAGGTGTTCATGCTCGATGAGTTGCCGAAGTCGCTGATCGGGAAGGTGCTGCGCAAGAAGGTGCGCGACGGGCTCATCGAAGGCGGGGCGGTGGCGAGCGAATGAGCCTGCGCTTCGGCATCTTCATCCCGCAGGGCTGGCGGCACGATCTCGTCGGCATCGAGCCGGCGCGGCATTGGGAGGTCATGAGCAGGCTGGCCGCCGCCGCCGACGCCGGCCCCTGGGAATCGCTCTGGGTGTACGACCACTTCCACACCGTGCCCGTCCCCACCGAGGAGGCCACGCACGAGGCGTGGACGCTGATGGCGGCGTTCGCGGCCTCGACCCGCCGCATCCGCCTCGGCCAGATGTGCACCTGCATGGCGTACCGCAACCCGGCGTATCTGGCGAAGGTTGCCGCCACCGTCGATGTCATCTCGGGCGGACGACTCGAGATGGGCATCGGGGCCGGCTGGTACGAGAAGGAGTGGCGCGCCTACGGGTACGGATTCCCCGACGCCCCCGCCCGGCTGCGGATGCTGCGCGAGGGCGTCGAGATCTTCCGCCAGGCCTGGACGAGCGGCACGGCGAGCCTCGACGGCGAGTTCTACCAGGTGACCGACGCGATCGTGCGGCCGCTGCCGCTGCAGGAGGGCGGCATCCCGATGTGGGTCGCCGGCGGCGGCGAGAAGGTGACGCTGAAGATCGCGGCGCAGTACGCCGCATACACGAACTTCAACGGCGGGGCCGAGGAGTTCGCCCGCAAGAGCGAACTGCTGCGCGGGCACTGCACCACGGTCGGCACCGAGTTCGACGCCATCGTGCGCAGCAGCAACTTCACCACCGTCATCGGCGAGACCGAGGCCGAGGTGCAGTCGCGCATCGATGCGATCGAGGCGAGGCTGGAACCCGCTCTCGGCGAGGCCATGGCGGCGAAATACGTGGCGCAGTACCGGCAGCCGAACGCCGAGGCGCTCATCGGCACCCCCGAGCAGATCGTGCAGACCCTGCGCGAACGGGTGGGGCTCGGGCTCGGCTACAGCATCCATAACTTCCCGGAGTCGGCCTACGACCGCTCGGGGGTGGAGCTGTTCGAGCGCGCGGTGATCCCGGCGCTCGCCTAACCCTCGGCGGCCTCCGCCGGCGCACCCTCGAACCTCGAGACCTCCAGCGCGTCGTCGCCGAGACCCACCATGACGGTGTCGCCGTCGTGGATGTCTCCGGTGAGCAGCGCACGCGCGAGCCGGTCGTCGATCTCGTGCTGCATGAGCCGGCGCAGCGGCCGCGCCCCGTAGATCGGGTCGAACCCGCGTTCGGCCAGCCAGGCGCGGGCATCCGGGGTGACCGCGAGCGAGAGCCGGCGCTCGGCCAGGCGGCGCTCGAGCCGGTCGATGTACAGCGACACGATCTGCCCGAGGTCGTCGGTGCTGAGCGGCGAGAACACCACGATGTCGTCGAGCCGGTTCACGAACTCCGGCTTGAACGCCTGGCGCACCAGGTCGTTGACGGCCGCCTTCTTGGCGTCCCACTCCAGGTTCTGGTCGGTCAGGAACTGGCTGCCCAGGTTCGAGGTGAGGATCAGGATGGTGTTGCGGAAGTCCACGGTGCGACCCTGCCCGTCGGTGAGGCGCCCGTCGTCGAGCACCTGCAGCAGCACGTCGAACACCTCGGGGTGGGCCTTCTCGACCTCATCGAGCAGGATCACCGAGTACGGGCGGCGCCGCACGGCCTCGGTCAGCTGACCGCCCTGCTCGTACCCGATGTACCCGGGAGGGGCGCCGACCAGGCGCGACACGGCGAACTTCTCGCCGTACTCGCTCATGTCGATGCGCACCAGGGCCTTCTCGTCGTCGAACAGGTACGCCGCGAGCGCCTTGGCCAGCTCGGTCTTGCCGACCCCGGTGGGTCCGAGGAACAGGAACGAGCCGGTCGGCCGGTCGGGGTCGGAGATGCCCGCGCGCGTGCGCCGCACCGCCTCGGAGACCGCGGTCACCGCATCCTTCTGCCCGATCAGGCGCTTGCCGAGTTCCGCCTCGAGATGCAGCAGCTTCTCCTGCTCACCCTGGCGCAGCTTGTCGACCGGGATGCCGGTCCAGGCCGCGACGACCGAGGCGATGTCCTCGTCGGTCACCTGGTCGTTGACCATGCGCGGTCCGAGCTGCTCGACCGCCTCGGCGGCGGCCACCTTCTTCTCGATGTCGGGGATCACCTCGTAGTTCAGCTTCGAGGCCTTCTGGTAGTCCTGCTCGCGCATCGCCCTGTCGAGTTCGATGCGGGCGTCGTTGAGCTTGCTCTTCAGATCGCCGACCGAGTGCAGCGAGTTCTTCTCGGTCAGCCAGCGCTTCTGCAGCTCGGTGAGCTGCTCCTCGCGGGCGTGCAGGTCGGTGCGCAGCTTCTCGAGGCGCTCCTTGGAGGCGGCGTCCTTCTCCTTCTTCAGCGCGAGCTCCTCGATCTTCAGCCGGTCGACGGCGCGCTTCAGCTCGTCGATCTCGACGGGACTGGAGTCGATCTCCATCTTCAGCCGCGACGCCGCCTCGTCGATGAGGTCGATCGCCTTGTCGGGCAGCTGCCGTGCCGTGATGTAGCGATTGCTGAGGGACGCCGCGGCCACCAGCGCGCTGTCGGCGATCGACACCTTGTGGTGCGCCTCGTACCGCTCCTTGAGCCCGCGCAGGATCGCGATCGTGTCCTCGACACTCGGCTCACCCACGTACACCTGCTGGAAGCGACGCTCGAGCGCGGCGTCCTTCTCGATGTACTCGCGGTACTCGTTGAGCGTCGTCGCGCCGATCAGGCGCAGCTCGCCGCGGGCCAGCATGGGCTTCAGCATGTTCGCCGCCGCGACCGAGCCCTCGCCGCCACCGGCGCCCATCAGCGTGTGCAGCTCGTCGATGAAGGTGATGATACGGCCGTCGGATTCGTTGATCTCCTTCAGGACCGCCTTCAGGCGCTCCTCGAACTCGCCGCGGTACTTCGCCCCCGCCACGAGGGCGGCGAGGTCGAGGCTGACCAGTTGCTTGTCCTTCAGCGAGTCGGCGACGTCGCCGGCGACGATGCGCTGCGCGAGACCCTCGACGACGGCCGTCTTGCCGACGCCGGGCTCGCCGATCAGCACCGGGTTGTTCTTGGTGCGGCGGGTCAGCACCTGGCTGATCCGGCGGATCTCGGCGTCACGGCCGATCACCGGGTCGAGCTTGCCGCTCTTGGCGATCTCGGTGAGGTTCACGCCGTACTGCTGGAGGGCGCTCTTCTGCTCCTCCTGCTGCCCCGAGGCCGGGGCGCCCTGCATGTTCGCCATGGTCTTCTCTCTAACGGTTCCCGAACGGCCGCCAGACGACGACCTGGTTCTGCTTGCGGGCGCGCTCCCCGGCGCGCAACGACACGACCTCGCCCTGCTCGCCCGCCGCGAAGATGCGGCGGCCGGGGCGGTTGAGCACCTCTTCGGCGAGCGCGGACTCGAGCTCGCGGACCCGGATCGCGAGGGCGGTCACCTGGTCTTCGAGCTCGAGGATGCGGCGGATGCCCTCGAGGTTCAGCCCCTCCGCGCTCAGCCGCGCGATCTCGCGCAACTGGGCGACGTCGCGCATCGAGTAGCGCCTCGACTGCCCGGCCGTGCGGCGGGGACTGACCAGCCCGAGACGGTCGTACTGCCGCAGGGTCTGCGGGTGCATGCCGCTCAGCTCGGC
>DATMFW010000087.1:0-8721 GCA_035556655.1 Pseudolysinimonas sp. | reverse complement strand
TTGTTACCAGCGGTAGTGCGCGAACGCCTTGTTCGACTCGGCCATCTTGTGGGTGTCTTCGCGGCGCTTGACCGCGGCACCGAGGCCGTTCGAGGCGTCCAGGATCTCGTTGGTCAGACGCTCGGTCATCGTCTTCTCGCGACGCGACTTGGCGTACGAAGTGAGCCAGCGCAGCGCGAGGGTGTTCGCGCGGTGCGGCTTGACCTCGACGGGCACCTGGTAGGTCGATCCGCCGACGCGGCGGCTCTTGACCTCGAGGGTGGGGCGCACGTTGTCGAGCGCCTTCTTGAGAACCGTCACCGCATCCTGACCGGACTTGGTGGCCACGCCGTCGAGCGCGCCGTAGACGATGCGCTGGGCGAGATCCTTCTTGCCGTCGAGCAGGATCTTGTTGACCAGCTGGCTCACGACAGGAGCGCCGTAGACCGGGTCGTTGACGACCGGGCGCTTGGGAGCGGGACCCTTGCGAGGCATTACTTCTTCTCCATCTTCGCGCCGTAGCGGCTGCGCGCCTGCTTACGGTTCTTCACGGCCTGGGTGTCGAGCGCGCCGCGCACGATCTTGTAGCGGACGCCGGGCAGGTCCTTCACACGGCCGCCGCGGACGAGCACCATCGAGTGCTCCTGCAGGTTGTGGCCCTCGCCGGGGATGTAGGCGGTGACCTCGGTGCCGTTGCTGAGCTTCACACGGGCGACCTTGCGCAGGGCCGAGTTCGGCTTCTTCGGGGTCGTGGTGTAGACGCGAGTGCACACGCCGCGCTGCTGCGGGTTGGCCTTGAGGGCCGGCGCCTTGGTCTTGGCGACCTTGGCGCTGCGGCCCTTGCGGACCAGCTGCTGAATGGTAGGCAAACTCTTGCTTTCTGTTTTCGCTGCACGGTGACAGCGCCTGATGGGTTTCCATCGCAATCCGCTCCCCGGCCTGGAATCAGTCCGGGACTTCGAGTGGATATGCCGTGGGGGCCGAGTGGCCCAGAAGGATGCGCTCAGTGAGCACATACCCGGTCGAGTGTACACGAACAGGCGGTTGCCGCGCCGCCTGGGCACAACTCCGCCCCGGCGCGCGGTGGGGTGCGCCGGGGCGGAGGATCGGGTGCCGCGCCCCTAGGGGGTCGTCGGCTCGTCTGTCGAACCCGGGTCGGGTTCCTGATCGGCATCCGTCTTGGCGGGGCCCATCTGCTTCACCGTCGTGCTGATCGGCTTCGGGTTGCCCTCGACGCCCTTCGGGATCACGTAGATGAACCCGCCGATGTTCGCCGTCATCTCCGATCCGCCCTCGAGCGAGGTGACATCGAAGTCGGTCACCAGGAAGAGCCGCGGGCTGGACTGCAGCCCCTGCGCGAACTTCAGGACCTGGGCGAACGTGCCCTCGACGCTCACCGTCACCGGCACGGTGACGAAGGAGTCGGAGGTGATCAGCGGGCTGGTCACGATCGCGGGGTCCGAGACCGGCACCGGCGGGGTGACCGCCTCGGAGGCCTCACCATCGGTCTCGCCCCCGGCGTTGGCGTCGGTGGCGCCCGCTCCCGGGTCGGTCGCGGGGGTGGCCGCGATGTACGGGCGGGACTCGTCGACCGTGAGCGAGCTGATCTCGACCTTGGCCAGCTTCGCCAGGGCGTCGAGACCGTCGATGTAGCCATCGCTATCGACCTTGAACGGGATCGAGGTGCGGAGCGCATTCAGGTCGTCGTTCAGCTCGGACAGGTTGTCGCTGTCCTTCTTGAGCTGCGCGACGATGGCCGCGCTGGCCGTGATCTGGGCCTCCATGTCAAGCCGTTGCTGGTCGGCGGTCGCCGCCGCGTCGAGCTGCGGCTGCGCGACGAGCAGGAAGGCCAGCGCCGGGATCAGCAGCATCGCCAGGATCGAGGCCAGGCTCAGGATGCGGTGCTTCTGCATGTCACTGCCCCCCTTCGTCTTCGGCTGCCGCCACCATCGACTTGATGGTTCCGTCCGATTTGGCGGCCGCCGCCGCTGCGGCCTCGGCCGCGGCGACATGCTCCGGATCGAACCGCAGCGAGAACGCCTCGGCATCGATGTTCATCAGCACCGAGACCGTGTAGACGCCGTCCGACTGCTTCGCGGTGCCCGGGGTCGCGTCGACGAATCCGGGCAGCGTGGCCAGCCGGCGCAGCCAGTCCGGGATCTTCGGCAGCGTCTCGGTCGTCACCGTGAAGTTCAGCGACGCCACGCGGGTGCCCTGCAGCGGGCTCTGCGACTGGGCGAACGCCGCCATCGGGGTCCCCGTCTCGATCGAGACGGCCTCGAGGCGCACGCCGGAGGGCAGCGAGTTCTGCACCCGGGTGAGGTAGTCGCGCCAGTTGATCTCGGTGGATCCGCCGACCATCTGACCCGCCTGGATCAGCGCGATGGTGTCCTGCAGGTCACGGACCTGCTGGTACGCCAGCTGCTCCTCGACGAGCGCCTGTTGCCTGCTCTGCGCCGCGGCGAGCTGGGCCTGCGAGACCGAGGCCAGCCCCCAGACGCCGATGCAGCCGGCGACGGTGGCGACGAAGACGAAGAACACGCCGACGCGCAGGGCGCGCCGGGTCTTCAGCTGGCTGCGCTTCAGGACGATCTCGGGCGGCAGCAGGTTGGCGCGCGGCTGCGCCCCGACCACCAGCGGCGCCTTGCCGACGGTGCGCGACGAGCGGCCGAAGCTGATCTGCGGCCCGCCCTTCAGACCACGGCGCGAACGCCGGTCGTCTCCGGGAGACTGCTGCTCGGGAACCCGCGTGGGGATGTCGACGGTCATGCTGTGCTCCCCACTGCGAGACCGACCGCCACCGAGAGCGAGTCGCGCCAGCCGCCCTCGACCCGTGCGGTCCGGGCGACGGTGACACGCGCGCCGGGATCGGCGGTCGTGACGGGCAGGCGGGTGAGCTCGGCGAACGCCTCGCGGATTCCGGGCAGGTCGCCGCCGCCTCCGCTCAGCACGATGCGCTGCACCGGGGTGCTCGGCCGGGCGGTCACGAAGTAGCTGATCGTGTTGCGCACGCTCATCAGCTGGTCGTGGGTGGCCGCGGCGATCGTCGCCGCGATCGGCTGCGCCTCGGGAGCCAGCGGGCGCCCGAGGATGCCGATCGCGCGCTTGATGCGCTCCGCCTCGCCGAACGGGATGTCGTGGGCGGCGACCACGGCATCCGTGATGTCGCGCCCGCCCGACGGGATGACCCGCATGAAGTGCGGCACGCCGTTGGCGGCCATGACCACGTACGTGGTGGAGGCGCCGATGTCGACCAGCGCCGTCATGCCGGACTGCGCTCCGAGCAGCAGCCGGGTGAGCGCGAACGGGATCAGGTCGACCTCCGCAACGTGCAGCCCCGCCGCCTCGGCGGCCTCGACGTTGCCGAGAACCGCTTCCCGGATCGCGGCCACCAGCAGCCCGTGGACCATCGGTCCCTGCTCGGTCTGCTCGGTCGAGACCGGGTAGAAGTCCAGCAGCGCATCGGTCACCGGCACCGGGAGCAGTTCCTGCACCTGGAAGGGCAGTTGCTCGCGGATGCGGTCGATCGGCTGCGCGCGCACCACGTGATCGCGGGCCAGGATGCGATGGTTGCCCATTCCGAGCACCACGTCCTTGGTGCCGAACCGGCCCTGTTGCCACAGGCTCCGGATTCCGGCGACGACGGCCTCGCGATCGAGGACCTCGCCCTTGCTCACCGCCCCGTGCGGGATCGCCACCTCGTGGTACTTGACCACGGTCGGGCGTGCACGGGCGGGATCTTTCACCTCGGCGGCGCGAAGCACTCCGTCGCCGATGTCGAGTCCCACCACTCGAGTCATCGTTTCTCTCCCTTGTTCATCCGATGCCCACCGCATCGACGTAGTTGCGCGCGAGCAGCTCGCCCGCGAAGACACCCAGCCAGGCGCCCAGGATCATCCAGGGGCCGAAGGGGATCGCGGTCGTGCGGCGTGCGCGGCGGATCAGGATCAGCGCGAGCCCGAAGACCCCGCCGAAGACGAAGGCGGCGAACGCGCCGACCAGCAGGTTGCCCCAGCCGAGGAAGCCGAGGTAGAGACCCAGCACGGCGGCGAGCTTGACGTCGCCCATGCCCATGCCGCCCGGCTTGACCAGGGCGAGGATCAGGTAGAAGACGAAGAGTCCGGCACCGCCGGCCGCCGCCTGCAGGATCGCGGCCCAGTCGCCCCGCAGCGCGCCGGCGACGCCCAGCAGCACGACTCCGGTCAGCAGCGCGGGTACGACGATCACGTTGGGCAGCGTCCGGGTGTCCAGGTCGATGAGGGCCAGCGCGATGCTGACGGCGGTGAGCGCCAGGAAGGCGATGAGCTCGCTGGCCGCGGCCACCGCATCCGGGACCGATGCCGCGCCCACCAGCGCGGGACCGAAGCGCGCCGTCACGAACAGGAAGGCGACGGCCGTGCCCGCCTCGACGAGCGGGTAGCGCGGCGAGATCGGCTGGGAGCACCCGCGGCAGCGACCGCGCAGCAGCACCCAGGACAGCACGGGGATGTTGTCGCGCTTGCGGATCGCGGTGCCGCAGTGCGGGCAGGCCGAATCCGGGGTCAGCGAGCGGCCCGCCGGGACGCGGTACACGACCACGTTCAGGAAGGATCCGATCGCGAGCCCCAGCAGGCCTGCGAACACGAGCAGCATCACGAGTCCGGCGGTCATGGTCCCGTCGCCCCCGAGGGCTTGAATCCGGCGGGCACCGACGCGAACTGCGTCACGCCGTAGGTCGTCGACACGGGGGTCAGGAACTTCGGCGGCGCCGTGAACTTGAACCGCTCGTCGTACTGGTAGTCCTTCACGTAGCCATTCGTTCCCTGGCCGACCGCGCCGCGGAACTTCTGCGCGATCGCCCCGACGATGGTCAGGGTGCCGCGGGCGCCGGCGCGCTCGTAGTTCTGCACCTGGAAGGTATGGCCCACCGAGAGGATCGCGGCGTGGATCTCGCGGTCCTCGCTCAGCATCGCGCGGAAGGCGCTGCTGGAGTAGCGCACCGGGTTCCAGACGAACACGGCGTTCTGGCCGACCAGCCCGAGCATGTCGCTCGCGGCGTCGAGGTAGGTCAAGTCGCCGGTGACGTAGATGTAGTTCTCCGCCGCCAGGGTGATCTGCCCGCCGAGGGCGCCCTTCACGAACAGGTCCCCCGCCTTGCAGCCGTAGTGGGTGAGCCCGCCGCTGCCGCCGCCGCTCGGGGTAACCTCGTTGTTGCCGCTGATCACCGCGGGGAACTTCTGGATGACGGCGCTGGTCGAGGTGTTGCGGAACTGCCAGCCGGCCGGGATCTTGCTGTTGCCCGAGCCGCTCGCCGACGTGCAGGTGAAGCCGTTGGGCAGGTAGCTCGACGACGTGGGAGCGTTCGGGTCGCACCCGGATCCGCTGCACGAGGCGGGCACCGCCTGGATGTAGACGAGGTTGCGCTCGAGAACATTGATCACCGCGCCGGTGGTGCTGCCGAGCCCGTTGGTGCCGGTGCCGGGAGTGCCGCACGCCGACGGGGTGGATCCGCTGTTGGAACCGGTGACGTTGGTCTTCACCGTCCACGGCGAGTACACGCGCATCTTGGGCACGCCGGACACCGTCTCGAAGTTGATCACCGTCGGGCCGGTGTAGAGGCATCCGGGACGCGGGACGTCGGAGGGCAGGTCGCTGCGGGTCTCCTTCTTCATCTCGGTGTTCGTCGGCGGCATGTCGATCGGCGGGGCGTAGGTGGCCGTCCCGACGCGGAAGTCCGGGGCGCCGCATCCGCTCGCGGTCTTGAAGATCGGGCTCGTCGTGCTCGAGGTGAGCACGGCCTTCTTGAACGTCGTCTCGCAGATCAGCAGGCGGTCGTTGCTGCGGACCGGGCCGGAGAACACGTCGCTGGCGCCGAACTGGATGTTGCCGCACGGCGTGCTGTTGCTGGTGTCGCGCGCCGGGGACGCCCAGGCGTAGCGCTCGCACAGGTATTTGCCGTCGCTGTCGACCGACGTCGCACCGGTGTAGCTCGGGTCGGAGACCTCGTAGTTGGTGAACCAGAGGTAATCGATGAAGCCGTCCTGCTTGAGATCGACGACGACCGAGCGCGTCACATTGCCGACCCGCCCGGTCGAGCGCAGGTGCAGCACGCCCTTGTCCTGGTAGTCGCCGTTGTCGACCTCGTATCGGTAGGAGGCGGTGCCGTCCGACCCCGGGATCGTCGCCCAGGTGCCCGCGGTGCCGATGCCGAACGCGTTGTTGGTGTTCGCCCCGGTGGGCAGCGTCAGGGTGCTGCCGGTGCCGGTGCTGAACGGCGCGCTCGGGTTGCCGTACTTCTGGTAGGTGGAGTCGTTGGCGAGGCGGCTCTGGTACTCCTCGACCCCGGCGTAGGCGGCGGCGAGGGCGCCGTTCCAGTCCTCGTCGGTGTTGGTCTTGCGCACATTGCTCATGGTCACGGTCATCGACCCGGCGACCAGCATCAGCATGACGAGCCCGACCCCGAAGACCACGGGCAGCGCGATACCGCGCTCATCGGAACGCAGTGCGCGGGCGAGACGGAGGAAGGATGTCATGATCCGGAGTCCAATCCGAGGTTGCGCAGATAGACGGTGTTGCTCACGAACACGGGGTCGTTCTTCGACGAGATGTCGCGGGCCCTGACCTGGACCGTGATCGAGGCGACCCGATCGCGATCGGAGGCGCTCATCGCGCCGGTGCCGATGACGATCGCCGCACCGTTGGCGTCGAGGTAGGTGAACAGCTGGTTGCCGGTGCCGGTCGGGGCCAGCACCTCTTTGCCGAGCATGCGGGTGCTGGTGCTCGCGCAGCTGGTGAACGTGTAGTACTCGCCGCTCGGGACTCCCGCGCACCGGGTCTCCCAGACCTCGTTGGAGGCGTTGAGCGCGAAGGTGACCTTCACCGGCTTCGGGTTGGCCGCGTCGGTGTTGGAGTAGGCGTAGAACGTGATCGAACTGCGGGTCGCCGCCTGGATCGCCGACTCCGGGATGGCGCTGTTCGACCGCGGATTCGTCGCCGCGACGCGAAGGACGGCACTGAGCTCGTTCATCACGTTCGCGGCGACGGCGTTGGACTGCTTCGTCTGGTTCGAGGCCGTGGTGATCTTCGTGGTCTGCACGAACATGCTCGTGACCATGACCAGGATGATCATGGACAGCATCGAGGCGATCAGCACCTCGGCCATGGTCAGGCCGCGCTGATCCTCGCGCAGGCGCCGCAGCGCGGTGCTGGGCCGGCGCATCACTTCGTCACCCGCGGGTCGAGGTTCACGGTGGTGCCCGAGACCGTGCTGTTGCCGGCACCGAGGCCCGTGGTGAGCGCGCCCGGCGTTCCGTCGAGCGGGGTCACCGGCGCCGCGACGACGGTGATGCCCGACTGAGCCGTGGTCTTCACCCCGACGCCGGTTCCGACGTAGATGATCCAGCGGCCGTAGGGCAGCGCGATCGTCTGGGTCGAGTTCTTCGGGAACGGCGTCGTGAACGTGTAGGTCTTGGCGGTGGCGCAGCCCGGGTTGCCGCCGGTGGCCGACATGGTCTGCTGCACGGCGGTGATGTACTGGCTGCTGTTGTTCGGGATCGGCACGTTCACCACGGCCATCGGCACGCTGATGTTCGCGGATCCGCCCGGGGCGGGCGCCGGGGCGACCGCGGCGGCGCGGACGCCGGCGTAGGTCGCGGAGTTCGAGGTCCAGAGACCCGGGTCGGTGTTCAGGCAGGTGGCCGGGTCGCCGGCGACCGCCTGATAGCCGGAGCTCATCGGGTAGAGCTTCACGGGCGATGCCGTCGTCGACTTCGTCGCGTTCTTCAAACCTCCGATGAACGTGGTGTCGAGGTTGTTCGGCAGGCTCGGCGTCGAGGTGTGGTTGCCCGCCCATTTCACGCTGAAGGTGCTGGCATCGTCGTAGGTGAAGGCGGCGGTCGTCGTCGCGCCGGCCGTGACCGTCTGCGAGGGATAGAAGGGCACGGCGGTCACCGCGTCCGTCTTGTCGATGTAGCCGACCTTCTCGACCTCGACCTTGTACACGCCGGGCGCCACGTTGAGGATGTAGCTGCAGCCGTCGGAATCGGTGGGGTCGATGGTGTCGGTGACGGGCTGCGCGCCGCCGCTGATCGGCGTGACGCGCACGGTGACACCGGAGCGGCCCTTGCCGTCTTCGCCGGTGATCGCGACGAGGATCGTGCCGTACGCCGGGTTGTTGATGCGGGCGTCCGGCGCCAGGGCCGAGTCGGCGCGCACCGGGTTCTGCAGGTACATGCCCGGCCAGCTGACCGTGACGTTGACCTTCTTGTACTGCAGGTTGCCGCCGCCGGTGCCGCAGCTCCCGGTGGATCCGGTCGTGGTGACCCACTCGACCTTCGACAGCACCGTGAAGTTCACGCCGTCGACCGGGTAGACCACCCCGACCCCGCCGGGGTCGTTGGTGTGGACGTCGAACGCGTCGGGCTGCGACTGGATGCGGTCCACCTCGGCGGCGGCCAGGTTCGACGCCGTCTGGCGCAGCGTCGACTCCAGGGTGAGGCGCTGCATCGCGGTCATCGAGTACAGCATCCCGATCGCGATCACACCGAAGATCATGAAGGCCGCGATCACCTCGATGATCGACATGCCCCCCTGCTCGTGCGACAGGCGCGCACGAGCGCGCTCGGTCAGCCGGCGGATGGACACCTGGACTCCTCGGAAGATGACGGGAAGCGCGTGGGGATGGGTGGTTCGGGTGAGGAGGAGCGAAAGCCCAGAGTGGGGGCCCCGGAGACCGGAGCCCCCACCCGGAGGTCACACCGTGGT
>DATMFW010000086.1:0-22940 GCA_035556655.1 Pseudolysinimonas sp. | reverse complement strand
CATGCGCGGCGCCGAACCTCGCCACGGCGCGGTCGCGCTTGCCCCGATCCCGGTCGACGACGGCGACCAGCTCGGCCCGCGGGTCGGCGGCGATCGCCGGGAGGTGCGCGGTCGTCGACCACCACCCGCAGCCGACGACGGCTACCGAGACTGTCACGGGCGAAGACCTTCCGCGGGTGAGGGATACGTTTCCAGCAGTCTACCCTCGGCGCCGAGCGGGCCTCGGGTCAGGGCATCACCACGCCGCCGTTGACGTCGAAGGTCGCACCCACGGCGTACGCGTTCTCTGCACTGGCGAGGTACGCGATCACTCCCGCGACCTCGTGCGGTTCCGCAAGCCGGCCGAGGGGGATGTCGGCCTCCACCTTCTTCAGCAGGTCGGCAGGCGTCCCGACGGTGAGCATCGGGGTGCGCATGCCGCCCGGCGCGACCGAGTTGATGAGGATGCCGCGGGGCGCGCCGTACCGGGCGAAGGTGCGCGTGAAGTTGCCCACCGCCGCCTTGGTCGCCTCGTAGATCGCCGAGGTGAGGCTGTAGCCGCCGGTGTGCACGCCGATCGAGGTGACGTTGACGATGCGCCCCCACCCGCGGGTCTCCATGTCGCGCAGGGCCCCGCGCATCAAGACGAACGCCGACCGGCAGTTGATGTCGAAGATCTGCTGGAAGACCGCCTCATCGACGTCCTCCGGCTCGGTGCGCCGCAGGATCGCGGCCGAGTTCACCAGGATGTCCACTCGCCCGTGCGTGCTCACGGCGTCGGCCACCACCTTCTCGCACGCCTGCCAGTCGGCGAGGTCCGCCGCGGAGGGGACGAGGTTCGGCACCTCGGCGCCCACGGCATCCACCACGCGATCCGCGTCGAGGTCGACGCCGACGACCACCTTGCAGGCGGGGGCGATCGCCCGGACCACGGCACTGCCGAGTCCGCCCGCGGCTCCGGTCACGATCGCCACGTGATCAGTCATGGGGGGATTCTCCTTCCGGGTCCGCGAGGGACCAGACGTGGACGAGGGTCTCCGGCCAGCCATCCGGGGTGTCGTCGGGGATGAGGAGGTCGGCCATGCTGTCCTCCCAGCGTTGCGAGACCGGGTCGCCGTCCAACCCGGCCACCAGTGCGGCGTAGTCCTCCACCACCAGATGGCTGAACAGGATCTCGCCCCAGCGGTAGATGTGGTACTCGCGAACGCCCTCGGCACGCAGACGCGCGGCGAGTTCCGGCCAGATCTCGGCATGGCGCTCGTCGTACTGCTGCGCCATGCCGGGCCGCAGCCGCCAGACGTGTCCGATGCGCTCCATCAGACGCGGAACACCCGCCGCGCGTTGCCGGAGAACATCGCCGCCTGCTCATCGGGCGTGAACTCCGAGATCAGGTCCGCGTAGGCGTCCAGTACGTCGCCGTAGGAGCTGAACAGCCGGTCGACGGGCCAGTTGGTGCCGAAGAAGGTGCGATCGACCCCGAACGCCTCGATGCAGGTGAGCACCCAGCGACGCAGGGACTCGACGGTCCACGTGTGGTCGATCTGGCCCAGACCCGAGATCTTGATCACGGTGCTCGGCGCGGCGGCCGCGGTGCGCACGGCGGCGCTCCACGCGGCGAAGTACTCGTCGTCGCGCTGATGGGGGAAGTAGGCGTGATCGAGGCAGAACGTGGTGCCGGGGTGCGCGTCGGCGATGCGGCGGACCTCGTGCGCCTGCTCGATCGCGGGATCGTCGCAACAGACCAGGCCGAGCTCCCCGAGCAGCCCGAACCCCGCCTCCCACGCGGGATCGGTCAGGTAGTCGTCGTACCGGAAGTCCCGGATGCCGCGCACGGCGGGAAACGCCAGGTGCCGGTCCAGCGTCGCCCGCAGATCCGCCGCAGTGAGATCGGCGTAGGCGACGATGCCGTGCGGGACACCGACACGCTCGCTCGCCGCCTGCAGCCAGCGGGTCTCCTCCACCGGGTCGGCCGTGCCGATCGCGGCCTGCATGTGGATGACCCGCTCGACGTTCTGGAACCGGGTCTCGGACACGAAGTCCTCTGCGGCGTATCGCGTCGCCTTGATGGCCGAGTAGTCGCCGAGTTCGGGGTCCTCCGCCTCCGGCTCCAGCCAGGAATACGTGAGCGCAGGCTCGCGCCGGTCGTAGAAGTGGACGTGCGTGTCGGTGAACGGCAACCGGTCCACACCTGCTCCTCTCGCCATCGCCTCAGCGGTGCGCGTAGCGCCGCACCGCATCCTCGTCGACGTCGATGCCGAGACCGGGCCCCTGCGGTACGGCGATCGTCCCACCGATCATCTCGAAGGGCGAGGAGATGAGTTCGTGCTGCATGGGATTCGGATCCGGCTTGAGCTCGAAGACGTGCGTGGTGGGCGCGACGGCGAGCACGTGCAGTGCGGCCGCCGTGTTGATCGCGCTGGACCAGGAGTGCGGGACGACCCCGACGCCACGGGACCCGACCTCGAGCGCGGCCGCCAGCATCCCCGAAATGCCTTCGACCCGCCCGGGGTCGATCAGCACCAGATCGAGCGAGCCCGACTCGGCGAGGCGCCGGTAGTCGGCGGTCGTCCAGCACCGCTCGCCGGTGGTGAGCCGCATCGGCGCTTCGGCGCGCAGCCGCGCCCACGCCGCGAGGTCGTCGTGCGGCAGCGCGTCCTCGAGCCAGGCCAGGTCGAACTCGGCGAGTCGCTTCGCCGTCGCGATGGCACGGTCGGCGTCCCAGCCGGCGAGCGCCGAGACGTCCAGCGCGATGTCGACGTCGGGGCCGACCGCATCCCGGATCGTCGCGGCGATCCGCACGTCGCGATCGGTGTCGAACCCGAACCCGGCGGTCGGCTCCAGGCCCCAGCCGCCCTTGACCGCGGTGTACCCGCGAGCGCGGTAGTCGGCGAACTGCTCGCGCGTGTGCTCGAGGTCGAGAGTGTCGAGGATGATCGATGCGCACGCGCGCAACTCCGTCCGGGCGTCGCCCTGACCGAGCATCGCGTGCACCGGCAGGCCGGCGATCTTGCCGGCGATGTCCCACACCGCCATGTCCAGAGCGCTGATCGCGAACGACGCGATGCCGCCGCGACCGTGCCAGTAGGTGCGTCGCTCGAGGTCGGCGTAGCGCTCGCGCGGAGCGGTCGCGTCCTGCCCGATCAGCACCTCGGCGAAGCCCTCGTCGATGAGTGCCTTGACGGCGAAACCGGCTTCCGGCCACTGCGAGATGCACTCGCCCCAGCCGACGACGCCGTCGTCGGTCTCCATCCGGACCAGGGTGATGTGCCGAAGGCGTCCGGCGTCGTGCGGTTCGGGATAGCGAAGCGGAAGCGCCTCGACCCGGGTGATGATCGACACCGTCACCCCTCTTCTCGCCGTGACCGGCGGATCTCGTCGGCGAACACCGCGGTCAGCAGCACGATGCCCTTGACCACCTGCTGCCAGTAGGTGGGCACGTCGGCCAGCACGAGCCCGTTGTTGAGGACGGCGATGACAAGCAACCCGAGGAAGGTGCCGAACAGCCGCCCACGCCCTCCCGCGAGGCTCGTGCCACCCAGGATCACCGCGGTGATCACGTCGAGCTCGGCGCTCAGGTTGGCGGTCGGCTGCGCGGAACCGACGCGGGCCACCGTCACCAGCCCGCCCAGGGCCGCGAGCAGTCCAGCGGTCCCGTAGAAGGCCAGCTGCCAGCGGGCGACCGGGATGCCGGCCAGCTTCGCCGCGCGCGCGTTGGAACCGATCGCGTAGGTGTACCGCCCGAATCGCGTGCGCGGCATCCGCCATCCGAAGAACACGAAGACCCCGAGCATCACCAGGACCGAGATCGGGATTCCGAGCACCTCCTGCGTGCCGAGCTCGACGAACGCCATATCCGAGACCACGATCTCCTGGCCTCCGGACACCACGAACGCGAGCCCGCGCACGATCCCCAGCGTGCCGAGGGTCGCGATCAGTGGATTGATGCGCATGTAGGCGACGATCGTGCCGTTCAGCAGGCCGACGGTCAGCCCGAGGGCGAGGGCGAGCAGGATCGCGGACACGATGCCCAGGCCCGCGTTCATCGCCCAGGCGGCGGTCATCCCGGATGCCGCCATCACCGAGCCGACCGACAGATCGAACCCGCCGGCGATCATCACGATCGTCGCGCCGACGGCCACGATTCCGACGATCGCCATGCCGCGGCCGATGTTGGTGAGGTTGATCACGCTGAAGAAGTACGGCGAGCGTGAGGCGAAGATCGCGATCTCGATGCCGAGCGCGATGATCAGGCCGATGGCGAATCCGCCGAGGCGGCCGGCGGCCGCCCGGACCGCGCCCACGACCGTGCCTGTGAACGTGCGGGCCTGCACGGTGGTGCTGCCGGTCATGCGGAGACCCCGGTCATCATCTGGTGCATCTTGGCCATCATCCGTTCTGAGGTCTCGCCCTTCGGCACCAGTTCGCCGGCCACCTCGCCGCGACGCAGGACCACCACGCGGTCGCAGACGTGCAGGACATCGGTGAAGCGATGGCTGATCAGCACGATCGCCACCCCCCGGCTCTTCAGTTCTTCGACGAGACCCATGAGCACGCGGATCTTGTCCGTGGACAGTGCGGCGGTGGGCTCGTCCAGCAGCAGCACCCGCGGCTGGAACTCGAGCGCACGTGCCGCCGCGACGAGCTGTCGCTCGCCCCCGGACATCTCGCCCACCAGCCGGTCGGGCGGCACATGGCTGCCCAGCGCGACCATGACCTCCGCCGCCTTCTTCGCCATCCCCTTCCGGTCGAGGAAGCGGAAGGGTCCGAACCGGCGGCGCGGCTCCCGGCCGAGGAAGATGTTCGCGGCGACGTCGAGATCCGGAGCCAGCGCCAGGTCCTGGTGGATGATCTCCACCCCGGAGGCACGGGCCGCCAGCGGAGAAGCGAAGCGGACGTCCCGCCCCTCGAGCAGGATGGACCCACCCGAGGGACGGTGAACGCCGCTCAGCATCTTGACCAGTGTCGACTTCCCGGCACCGTTGTCGCCGATCAGGCCGATGGCCTCTCCGGCGTCGAGGGTGAAGGAGACGTCACTGACGGCATCGACTCGCCCGAAGCGCTTTGCCAGATTCCGTACTTCGAGCAATGCCATGTTCAGTAGACCTCGCCGACGCTCTCCTGGTCGAGGAAGGTGTGCTCGATGTGGACCTCCTGCGGAACCGGCTTGCCTTCGAGCACGTCGAGCGCGATCGACAGCAGGTACTCCGGGTACCGCTCCGGGTAGAAGGCGACACACCCGAGCAGACCGGTCTCGTCGGCCGGGCCGGCCTTGAGCGTCTCCACACCGATGGTGTCGCATCCGGGGCCGACGGCGTACCCGTCGCGGCCGTTCTGGACGAACGCCTTCGCCAGGCCGACGGCGCGGGCGTCGTCGATCGAGGTGGCGAGGATGTGCTCGGCCTGCGGGTTGGCGGTCAGCCAGTCGGTCCCCTTGGTGATCGCCTGGTCGGTCGAGCCGGCGTCGAGCAGCACGGTCTCGATCTGGGCGCTCGGGAGCTTTCCGCAGATCTCCTGCACGCCGTCGGCGAAGCCGGCACCGCGCTGGTTGGCGACCTCACCCTCGGAGGGGTTCTCGCCGATCAGGACCGTCACGTTCTCGCAGTCCCACTGCGCCTTGGCGTACTCGCCGGCAGCGTGACCGCCGATGAGGCCGGACATGTAGTTGTCCGCCCCGAAGAAGATGCCATTGGGGTGGGCGACGTCGATGTTGACCGCGGGGATCTTGGCCTCATCCCAGACGCGCATGACGGCCGCGGCCGCACCGGTCTGGAAGTTCGACTCGATCGCGAAGTCGGGCTGCTTCACGACCTGCTGCTCGGCACAGCCCACGGCCTTCTCGGGCTTGAACTGGCTGTCGCAGTAGAAGATCGTGATGCCGTACTCGGCCGCGAGGCGCTCGAGGTTGTCCTTGATCGCCACGGTGAACGGGATGCCGCCGAAGCCGTCGTCGTAGGCGATCGAGACCGGCTTCGCGGGCGTGCGCAGGTTGGGGACGTAGTCCTGCGAGGCGTCGCCGTCGACGACCTCGTAGGTGCCGGTCTCGAAGTCGTACGCCCAGAGGCTGCGCTCCTCGGGGAGGAGGCCGCCGGCCAGGCCGGACTGGGGTGCTGCGGTGAACGGCTCGCCTGCTCCGTCGTCGCCACCGCCGTCGGCGGCGGGACCGCACGCTGTGACCGCGACGAGCAATCCGGTACATCCGGCGGCGAATGCGAATCGCCTCAGCTGACTCTTCATGTGGGTCCTCCATTGGACTCGTGGGTTTATCGGGTTCGCACCGTGGAAACCTTTCCAGGAATCTACTGACGCGCGCTGTGGGGTGTCAAGAGAACGGACTCAGGTGCCCGGCGGGGCCGACTCCATGACCGTTCCGGCCTGCAGAAGCGCCTCGATCCGCGGCTCGTCATAGCCGCAGACCTCGGACAGGACGGCGCGCGTGTGCTCGCCGTGGAAGGGCGCGCGGACGTGATCCGCCCGCAACTCCCCGGCCCGGACGGCGGACGCCACCGACCGCACGGACCCGAACCGGGGATGCTGTGTCTCGACCACCGATCGGCGCGCGAGCGCCTGGGGGTCCTCGAGTGCCTCGGCGACCGTGTTCACCGGCGCGCACGGCACCCCGAGCTTCGTCAACTCCTCCACCCAGTACGCGCTGGGGGCCTCGGCGAACGCCGCGCCGAGGAGCGCCTGCAGCGCCTCCCGGTTCTCGCGCCGGGCGGGGAAGTCCGCGAACCGCGGATCGTGAAGGAGCTCCTGCCGGCCGATCGCGACCGCGATGCCGCGCCAGAACTTCTCCTTCGATCCGCCGGCGACGATCCAGCCGTCCGCGGTCGCGAACGCCTGGAACGGCGTCAGCGTCGGATGCGACGACTGCGCCTGCCGGTGCGTCACGTATCCACGGGTGAGCTGCCACGTGGCGACGTAGTTCAGCATCGACATCGCGGTGTCGAACAGGCTGACATCGCAGTCCATCCCGATGCCGTCCCGGCGTGCCGCGTGCACTCCGGCGAGGATCGACGCCGACGCCGCCAGGCCCGACGCGAAGTCCACCATCGACAGGCCCGACTTGGTCGGCGGTCCGTCCGGATCGCCGGTCAGATCCATCCACCCGCAGAGCCCCTGGATCATATAGTCCAGCGCGGGCTCCGCGCTGCGCGGCCCCGTCAGGCCGAAGCCGGACAACGAACAACACACGATCCGCGGGTTGAGGTGCGCGAGATCCTCGTACCGCAGCCCGAGCTTCGCCGGGACGTCCCCGCGGAGGTTCGAATAGACGACGTCGCTGCGGCGCACCAGGTCTTCGAACACCCGGCGCCCCTCCGGTGTGGACAACTCCAGGACGATGCCGCGCTTGTTGCGGTTGAACGCCTCGTTGAAGAGACTGTCGCCGCCCTCGGCGAACGGGTGGATGCCGCGCGCGACATCCCCGGCGGGCGTCTCGATCCGGATCACCTCGGCCCCGAGGTCGGCCAGTTGCAGCGACCCGAACGGCCCGGCTCCGTACTGCTCGACGGCCAGGATGCGGATGTCGCCGAGCGGCGTCACCCGGTCAGCGGTCGGCACGGTACTTCGCGATGAAGTCCTGGTCGAGCTCCCACCCGAACCCACCGCCCTCCGGCAACACGAGATGACCGTCTTCGAGAGGCTTGCGGTTCGCCAGCAGGTTCCAGAAGATCGGGTCCCGCTGCGGGGCGAACGACTCGACGTAGGTGCCGTTGGGCACCGACGCCAGCAGATGCGACGACACCTGGGCCTCCTCGTGGTGGCCGAGCTCGACGCCGTACGCCAGAGCCATGGCCGCGACGCGACGCCACTCCGTGGGGCCGCCACCCCAGGAGGCGTCGTAGTTGCAGACGTCGATCGACTTCGACGAGATCATCCGCCGCATGCCGACGTGCGAGATCTCGCTCTGGCCACCGGCGACGCGCACGTTGCCCCGCGTCCGGACATCGCGGAACCCCTCGTTGTCGAGGTGCCAGCGGGTCGGTTCTTCGAACCAGCGGAGGATGAAGTCGTCGGGCAGCAGGCGCAGGAAGGTGAGCGCCTCCTCCAGCGTGTAGCCCTGGTTGGCGTCGACCACGAACTGGAAGTCGTCGTCGACGAAGCTCTTGGCATGCAGCAGGCGGGCGACATCCTCCTCGGGCGGCTTCGCCCCGATCTTGAACTTCATGCCCACCATGCCGTGCTCCTGCGCGAAGAACGCCATGTCCTTCTCGGTGTCGGCCTCGCTGGTGCCGTAGTAGCCGCCGATCCCGATCATCGGGATGCGCGATCGGTACCCGCCCCAGAGCTTCCACAGCGGCTGGTCGAGCAGCTTGCCCACGCCGTCCCACACCGCGCTGTCGATGCACGCGATCGCCTGCATCGTGATCGCCCGGTCCCGGAGCTGGTCGAACGTCGCGGGGAGCATCGCCTCCCAGATGCGCTCGGTCGCCATCAGATCCATCCCGATCACGGCGGGGATGAGCTCGTCGTGCATGATCGCCAGCACGTCGTTCTGCTGTTCGTCGGTGTCGGCGTTGTACGCGGTCCCGACGACGCCGTCGTCGGTGTACACCGTCGTGATGATGGTGCAGCGGTTGCGCATCTTGTAGTAGCTGCCCTTGTAGAGGTGCTCCAGCGGGACGCGCAGGGGGATCGTCTCGATCCGCTCGATCGTGGTCATCGGGTGCTCAGGTCCTTCCGGGGTGGGCTGTGGTCAGTTCTCGATCACGCAGATCTCGTCGCCCGTGTGGACGTCCTCACCCGGCTCGGCGAGCAGTTCGCGGACCGTGCCTGCCGAGGGCGAGGGGAGTTCGACGTTGACCTTGTCGGTCGCGACCGACGCGAGGACCTGGCCCTCGGCGACCGGGTCGCCCACGGCGACCAGCCACTCGTCGATCACGACGGTGTCGGTCGTCTCGGCCAGTTTCGGCATCGTCATTCTCAGCACGTGCGCCGCCTTTCAGGAGAGGGGATGCGACTGGGGTCAGGCCGTGACATGCCGGAACATCTCCGGCCGGCCGGGTGCGGGGCTCGCCGAGGCGGCCTCGACCGCCAGCTTCACCCCGGTCTCGACATCGGCGCGCAGGGCCGCGAGTGCGTCGGCGGTCGCCGCGCCGGCGGCGATGAGGCGTTCCCCCTCGATGACGATGGGGTCCCGCGCGAGCCAGGCCTCCAGCTCGCCCTCGGGACGGTACGTCGCGAGATCGGAGCGCGAGTGACCCGCGAACCGGTAGGTCTTCATCTCGATCAGGGTCGGGCCCTCGCCCGCCCGGGCGTGTCCGACGGCGTCGCCGACGGCCGCCATGACCGCCTCGAGGTCCTGTCCGTCGACGATCTGCGACCGCATCCCGTACGCGGTGCCGCGCACCGCGATGTCGGTGACGGACGTGGTCGCGGCGAGCGGGCTGTATTCGCCGTACAGGTTGTTCTCGCAGATGAAGACGGCGGGCAGCTTCCACAGCGCGGCGATGTTCAGGGCCTCGTGGAAGGCGCCGATGTTCGACGCCCCGTCACCGAACAGGGAGACGCCGACGTCGTCGCGCCCCCGCAGCTGCGCGGCCCACGCCACCCCGGCGGCGATCGGGATGCCCGCGCCGATGATCGCCATCGTGGGCATCAGACCGATGTCGCGGTCGGAGAGGTGCATCGATCCGCCGAGGCCGCCGACGCATCCGATCTCGCGGCCCAGGATCTCGCCGAGCACGGCGACCGGAGGCATGCCGAGCGCCAGCGCGTGACCGTGCCCGCGATAGGTGCAGCACACCATGTCGGTGGGACGCAGCACGCTGGCGACCCCGACCGCGACCGCTTCCTGGCCCTGGCAGGTGTGGGTGGTGCCGGCGACCAGTCCCGATGCGAACAGGTCCTTGATGATGTCCTCGGTGAGCCGGATCTCGACCATGCGGCGGTACCGGCCGAGCGGGTCGGCCAGTTCGCTGCGACGGGCCATCGACTCGTCTCTCCGGTCGCTCACGCGAGCACCTCCTGCCACCACGGGGCGGGAACCTCGCCGGTGCTCACCCACTGCTCGATCCGCTCCGCCACGTCGGCGGGCGCGGGGACGTACGCCTCTTCCAGCGGCCGCGCGTACGGGGTGGGGACGTCGGGACACGTGAAGCGCACGGCGGGCCCGCGCAGGTCGGCGAAGCTCGTCCGGTGCAGCTCGGCGATGATGTCGGCGCCCCAGCCGCCCTGGTACGGGTTGGCCTCCACGGTGGCCAGGCGACCGGTCTTCCGCACCGACGCGGTCACCGTCGCGACATCCCAGGGATAGATGGTCCCGAGGTCGATCACCTCGACATCGACGGATGCCGCCTCGGCGACCGCGCGCGCGGTCGCCACCGTCTGCCCCAGGGCCACGAGCGTCAGGTCGCCGCCGGTGCGGACGACGCGGGCCTCTCCGATCCGGTGGCGAGCGACCGCCTCGACGTCCACCTCTTCACGCTCTCCGTAGAGATTGCGCGGCTCGAGGATCACCACCGGATCGTTGTCGCGGACGGCGGCACGGAGGAGGCCGTACGCGGAGTCCGCGCCGGAGGGCGAGACCACCTTCATGCCCGGAGTGTTGGTGAACCAGGTCTCCAGAGTCTGCGAGTGCTGGGCGCCGAAGCCGAGGCCGGGTCCGACGGACATGCGCAGGACGAGCGGCGCGGTGAACGCGCCGCGGGAGAGGTAGCGCAGCTTGGCGGCCTCGGTCGCGAGCTGGTCGAGGGCCACCCCGGCGAACTCGGCGAACATGATCTCGACGATGGGGCGGAAGCCGCAGGTGGCGGCGCCGACGGCGAGACCGAGGAAGCCCATCTCGGCGATCGGGGTGTCGCGGACGCGATCGGGACCGAAGCGCTCGAGGAGCCCGTCGGAGGTCTTGAACACCCCGCCGGCGGCGCCGACGTCCTCACCGAGAAGCAGGACGCGGTCGTCGGCTGCCATCTCGTCGCCGATCGCCGCAGTGATCGCCTGATTCATCCGCCATTTCGGCACTTCCGGCTCCTTCGCCATCTCTCGGTGCGCTGTTCGGCGGCCCCTCAAAGAAACGTTTCCACGATCATGGCGCGCGCGACCGCCCGTGTCAATCCGCGACACGTCATCGCGGCCGCGAGACACCCTCCACCAGGTCGTCGACCCGCGTCAGAGCGCCCGCGCCCGCGGCCCAGATCCCCTCGAGCGCGCCGATGAGCTCGGCCATCCCGGCGACGGTGACCGCCCATTTCGTGGCCAGGTCGGCCGGTGTCGCCGGTCGGTCGGGGTGACCCTGCGGCGTCGGCACGTCAGCCGTCCGCACCTCGCCCCCGGCACGGATGGCGACGCGAGCACCCGGCGCGTCATGGGGCACGACATCGGTCAACGCGGCGAGCCGGACGATCTCCTCGGCGGGAGCTGCGGGCCCGAGGACGCCGGTCGCCGCCGCCCAGCGCAGGCTCACCCAGCGTTCGTCGTCGGCGCCCTCGCCCGCCTCCGACGCGGCCACGACGGCGGGTGAGGCCTCGACCCGGATCCTCTCGATGGACCCGGGGAGCTCGCGGCCGGCGAGGGCGGCAGCCTCGAACGCGCACTGGTTCCACCCCGACGTCGGGTGCAGCCGTACCGACGCGGCGGCGAGGGCGCCGGCGGCGGGGCGCAGCAGCATCCGCCTGCGCTCGTCGTCGAGAGGATCGAGGACGCCGCCCCCGTGGATCAGGTCGCCGCGCGTGGCCGGCAGGCCGTCCTGCGCGGCCGCCGCGGCGGCGATCCCCGACCGGACGGCGTGCGCGCGGTGGAAGCCGCGGGTGCCGCTGCGCTCGCGGAGAGCGCCGTTCGACCCGCCCATCACCGATAGGGCGTGGCCGATCGCCGTGGCCGTCTGCTCGGTGCTGCTGCCGCAAACGACCGCCGCGGCCACGGCCGCCCCCACGAGCCCCGCCGTTGCCGTCGGATGGAAGCGGCTGCGGTGCTCGGGACCAAGAGCTTCCGCGACCCGGGCACCCGCGTCGTAGCCCGCCGATGCAGCGGCGAGAGCGGTCGGGCCGTCGACACCGGCGGCGCCGCCCAGGGCCAGCACCACGGGCCAGACGACCGATCCGGAGTGGATGAGCCGGGCCCAGTCGACGTCGTCGCGATCCCCCGCGCAGGACCGCAACGCGTTCTCCGCCGCGATGTCGCTCGCGGTGCGGGGCTCCTGCGTCGCCCTGGCCGCCGCCGGGGAGTCGCGCACGCAGAACAGGTGATCGGCCAGGAGCAGCGCGGCGTGCGAGGGATCCGCCGGGCCGGCCGCCGCCAGGATCGCCGCGGCGACATCGTCGAGCAGATCGGCAGGATGCGGCATGTCGCCATCAAAACGTTTCCAGAGCGGGCGATCAAGTGGCTATGCTCGCGACGTGTCGACCGAAGCCCCCCGTCTCCGCCCGGGCCGGATCGACCCCCACACCGTGGAGTGCCTGGCCGGGCTGCTCGACCGCCCCGTGCCCCCCGACCTTCCGCCGATGTGGCACCTGACCCAGCTGCTCGATGCGGCCCCGCAGAAGGACATCGGTCCTGACGGGCACGCCCGCTCGAGTCTGCCGTCACCGCCGGGCGAGGGAATGCGTCGCATGTTCGCGGGAGGACGCGCCGCGCACCTGCGCCCGCTCGTCGTGGGCGAGCCGGCCGAGCGTCGCAGCCGGGTCATCTCGCGGCAGGAGAAGTCCGGCCGCTCCGGCCCTCTGACGTTCGTCACCGTCCGCCATGAGTTCTGGCAGGCGGGCGAACTCGCCGTCTCCGACGAGCACGACATCGTCTACCGCCCCGCGAACGAGGGGACGGCGCTGCTGCCAGCGACGGCGGGCGACGCCGTCAGCGACGGACGCGCGTTCGACGTGGACCCGGTGGTGTTGTTCCGGTTCTCGGCACTGACCTACAACGCGCACCGGATCCATTACGACCGGGAGCATGCGGCACGAGAGGGCTTCGCCGACCTCGTCGTGCACGGTCCTCTGCAGGTGATCCTGATGGCCGAGGCCATGAACGGTGTGACCGGCTCGCTTCTGGAGTATCGGCTGCTGGCCCCGGCGATCGGTGCTCAGCGCCTGAACGTCCGCGTGCCCGGGAACGGCGCCGACGCCGAGGTCCTGGCGGGCGACGGCACGGTCGTGGCATGCGCGACGGTCACCGCACCATGACGACCGTGGCCCTGGCGCGCTCCCTGCTGTTCGTCCCCGGCTCGCGCCCGGACCAGTTCGCGAAGGCCTCGAACTCGGGGGCGGATGCGGTGGTGCTCGACCTGGAGGACGCCGTCGGCGCTGACGAGAAGTCCGCTGCTCGAGGCCATGTCGCGAGCTGGCTGCTCGAGAACGCGGCGGTGGTGCGGATCAATGCGGCGGGGACACCCGACCACGAAGCCGATCTCGACGTCGTCGCCGGACTGCCGGGTCTGCTCGGGGTCATGCTGCCGAAGGCCGAAGACGCGCACCAGGTGGAGTCGGTCGCCGCACGGAGCGGCGCACCCGTGCTGCCCCTCGTGGAGACCGCGCAGGGCATCCGCTCCGTCGACCGTGTCGCCGCCGCATCCGGCAGCGCCCGTCTCGTGATCGGAACCCTCGATCTCGCCGCCGACCTCGGCGCCGAGGACACCTGGGACTCGATGCTGCTCGCGCGCTCGGAGCTCGTGCTCGCCTCCCGGGTCGCGGGCCTGCCGGCGCCCGTGGACGGCGTGCACGTCGCGCTCTCCGACGTGGACGGCTTGACCGCGAGCACCGCGCGCGCCCGGTCACTGGGATTCGGCGCACGGCTGTGCATCCACCCCGAGCAGGTGCCGGTCGTCCACGCGGCCTTCGCCCCGAGCGACGCCGAGATCGAGCGCGCCCGCGCCGTGCTCGACATGGCGGACGCCGTGGGCACCGTGGATGGGGTGTTCGTCGACGAGCCCGTGCGCAAGTGGGCCCGCGCGGTTCTCGAGCGCGCCGGCTAGACCGCCGGCGCCCCGCCCAGGTACAGCGACCCGAGACGCGGGTCCTCGAGGAGTTCGGATGCGGGTCCGCTGATGTGAACCCTGCCGAGGTCGAGCACGCAGCCGACGTCCGCCGTCTCCAGGGCCCGGCGCGCATTCTGCTCGACGATCAGAACCGCGAGGCCGGCCTCGCGCATCGCGACCACCTGTTCGAACACGATCGCTGTCGCCTTCGGGTCGAGCCCCATCGACGGCTCGTCGAGAAGGAGCACCTTCGGGCTCACGATCAGCGACCGTGCGAACTCGACCTGCTTCTGCTGACCTCCCGACAGAAGTCCCGCGAGCGAGCGCCAGCGTTCGCGGACCACGGGGAAGAGGTCCTGCACGAAGGCCACCCGCTCCTCCAGCTGCGCCTTGTCGCGCAGCGAGTACCCGCCCAGGCGGACGTTCTCGGCGACGGTCATCTCCTTGAAGACCGAATGGCCCTGCAGGACGTGTGCCAGGCCCGCACCGAGCAGCTTCTGCGGGGTCTGCCCGGTAACGTCCTCGCCGTCCAGACGCACGACACCCGAGCGCGGTGCGAGCAGCCCGCTCGCCACCTTCAGGACGGTGGACTTGCCCGCCCCGTTGGGTCCCACGAGACAGACGATCTCGCCGGCCCGGACGGTCACCGACAGTCCGCGCAGGACCAGCGCTGCACGGCCGTAGCCGGCTTCGATGTCGTGAAGTTCCAGCACGGCTTTCGACTCAGACGCCAAGGTATGCCTCCAGTACTGCGGGGTGCGCCTGCACCATTGCCGGCGACCCTTCGACGATCGGGCGACCGCGATCGAACACCACCACGTGGTGCGACAGGCTCATCACCAGAGACATGTTGTGCTCCACGATGATGAAGGTGCGCCCCTCGGCGTTCAGATCCAGGATGAGCGACGCCAGCCGGTCGATCACGGCCGGGTTCACGCCACCCGCCGGCTCGTCGAGCATGATCGTCTCGGGATCCGCCATGAGGACGCCGGCGAGCTCGAGCAACTTCTGCTGGCCGTAGGAGATTCTGTCGGCCGTGGAGTTCTCCAGGTGGTCGAGCCCGACGCGGACCAGCAGATCCCGAGCGCGTGCCACGTCGGGGGACCGGCGGTGGGGTGCCCGGAGCATGGCGCCGATGTTGGCCGGCCGCGCAGCGGCGAGCACGTTTTCCAGGACCGTCATCTGCGGAAAGATCCGGCACAGCTGAAAGCTCCGGCCGATGCCGGCGGACGCGATCCGGTCCGGCGACTTCCCCGTGACGGGACGACCGCGATACTCCACCGTCCCGCTGTCCGGCTTGATCATGCCGGTGATGCAGTTGAAGAAGGTCGTCTTACCCGATCCGTTGGGTCCGATGACCGCGTTGATCCGTCCGGCCTGGAATGCGACGGTCGCGTTGTCGACGGCGCGGACGCCGCCGAACGACTTCGTCAGCTCGAAGGTAGCCAGGACCTGGGGGTCAGTGGCGTCGGTCATTTGCCCACCTCCTGTGCGTCGATCCCAGCGTTCCCCTGTCGTTCCGCTTCTCGAAGCTGCTCCACGGTGACCTCGCGAATGGAGCTCTGCTGCGGACGGAACCGATCGATCAGGTCACGGGCGGCAGGGATCAATCCGTCCGGCATGAACAGCACCACCACCGCGAGCAGACCGCCCGTCAGCACCAGGTGCAACTGGGTGTCGCCGAATCCGGCCTTGAAGAACTCCGCCCCGACGCCGACGATGACGGCACCGAGGACGGGACCGAACAGATGGCGGATCCCGCCGACGAGAGCCATCAGCACGGCGTAGACGCTGAACAGGATGGAGAAGACGAAGATCGGGTCCAGGTCGCCGAACCAGAGGGCGTAGAGCCCTCCCGCGAGGGCGGCGAGAACACCCGAGACGACGAACATCGAGAGCTTGTATGCGCGGGTCGGAATGCCGAGCGCCTGTGCCTTGTCCTCATCCTCGCGGATCGCCTTCAGACGCAGTCCGAACCGAGACCGATCGATCGCCCACCACGCGACGAGGTTGACGGCGAGGAGCGCGGTGAAGATGAGGAAGAAGACCGCGTGGTGCTCCGGACGCAGCAGGTCGGGGAACGGCCGGGGAACGACAAGGCCCTGCGAACCGCCGGTCAGATCGGCCAACCCCTGGAAGACGAGCTGGAGCACGAGCAGGAGTGCCACGGTCACGATGACGAACGAGATCCCGCGTACCCGGAGCGCGGCGAGCCCGACCGGGATCGCGATCAGGCCGACGATCGCCGCCGAGATGAAGAGCGCGGCGAAGCTCGGGATGTCGAGTCGCGCGATGAGCAGGCCCGTGCCGTAGGCGCCCAGCCCGAACCAGGCGGCGTGCCCGATCGACATGTAGCCGGTGAAGCCGCCGACGAAGTTCCACGATGTCGACAGGGTGGCGTAGATGAGGACCACCACGCCCGCCGACAGGATGTACGGGTTGGGCGCCCACTGCGGGAAGGTCACGACGGCGACGGCCACGACGAGCAGCGTGACGATGCGCACGACTCTAGAAACGCTGAGCAAGACGACCTCCGAAGAATCCCTGGGGGCGTACCAGCAGGGTGACGAACAGTGCCACATAGAAGAAGGTCTGAGCCCAGATCGGTCCCAGCTGGAGCTGCAGAAGGCTCTGGGAGACCCCCAGGACCATGGCGGCGATGGCGGCACCCCACACGCTGCCGAGCCCGCCGACCACGATCACGGCGAGCAGGATCCCGATGTAGTGCCAGTGCAGCGACGGATAGATGGTGGCATTCAGCGACATTGCCGTGCCGCCGACGGCCGCGGTCGCCAGACCGATGCCGAAGCCGAATCCGGCGACGCGTTCGGTGTTGATGCCGACCAGGCGAGCCGCCTCGGGATGCTGGATGGTGGCCCGCAGCGCCTGCCCCAACGCGGTCTTGCTGAGCAGGATGTAGAGGGCCACGAGGGCGAGGGCGGCGAGCCCGAACGAGACCAGCTTGACCGCGGGGATGTGCACGTCGGCGATCTCGATACTCGCGTCGCTGTACGGGAGGTTGATGCGGCGCTGGGTTCCGCTGTAGACGAACCCCAGGAGACCCTCGATGATCAGGGCGATCGCGAAGGTCAGCAGCACGGACATCATCTCGAGCGTGCGCGGGCGCAGCCGGGAGATGAGCACGCGCTGGAACAGGAAGCCCATGGCGAAGAACAGCGGCACCATGACCACCATCGTCAGCAGCGGGTCGATGCCGAACTTCTGGTGCACATCCCAGGCGAGGTACGCGGCGAGTACCAGAAAGGCCGGATGCGCGATCTGGATCACGCGCATCACGCCGAAGTAGAGCGTCAGACCGGAAGCCAGAAGCGCGTACGCGCCACCGAGAAGGAGGCCGAGCACGATGCTTTGCAGCACCAGAGCGAGAGACATCGGGAACCTTTCCGTTGCCGGCGGGCCGACCCGTGAGGGGCCGGCCCGCCGGACATGAGTACTGGCTTACCAGGCTGCCTTCGGGTAGACGAACTCACCCTCTGCGGCGTCCGCCGGGAAGACGATCTTGATCTCCCCGTCCTGCCACTGCATGATCAGGTGCGCTCCCTGGGGGCGTCCATTCGCGTCCCAGCTGAGCGGCCCGACCACGGTGTCCACCGTGTTGCCGTGGAGCCAGTCGACCAGCTTCTGCTGGCACTCGCCCTGCTCGGCACAGCCCACCGCCTCGACGGCCGCCTGGATGACCTGGCCGGTCGTGTAGGCGTTCGCCTCGTCCTCCGACGGCGCGGCATCGTGCTTCGCCGTGTACCACTCGACGAACGCGACGTTCGAGGGGTACGAGGCGTCGGGGGTGTAGGCCGTCGGCGCCAGGATGCCGTCCGTCGCCCCGCCGATCGCGTTGGCGAACTCCGGGTTGGTCGGCGCGGCGGAGTAGGCGGCCAGCTTGGGCTGGTAGCCGAGCTGGCGAAGCGCGACGATCTGGTTCACCGCATCCTGGTACTGCGTCCCGCCCACCACGATGTCGGCCTTGGTGGCGGCGATCTTGGCAGCGATGTCGGTGAACTCCGTGGTCGTCGGCGGGTAGACCACGTCGGCGAGGGTCTCGATTCCGAGTCCCTCCAGCTTGGCCTTAAGGCCGTACGCGGTGCCCATGGCGAACGGGTCGTCCATGACGGCATAGGCGGCCGTCGTGGGACGCTCGGACTCCGGCATGGCGACGATCGCCTCGACCAGGTGGTTCCAGTGATCGTCCGCGACCGCCGGGGCGGCGTAGAACAGGTTGTCGAATCCCTGGTTGAAGACGTCAGCGGCCGCACCGGCGGGCTCGACGAACGCCATCCCGTACTCCTGTGCGACGCGGGCGGCCGGGATCACCAGCCGGCTCGAGAACGGACCCGCGACGAGGTCGACCTGGTCCTGCCCGATGAGCTTCTCGTAGTCTGCGACGACCTTGTCGGGGTTGGACTGGTCGTCGACGATCACGAGCTCGACCTGCCGTCCGAGCAGACCACCGCCCTCGTTGACCATGTCGGCCCAGGCCTGATAGCCACGTTCGATGGCCGTTCCCGGCTCGGCGAAATCGCCGGTGAGCGGCAGCGAGATCCCGACGCGGATCGGGTCGTCGGACCCGGTGTCGCCGCTGTCGCCGGCCGTGCAGCCGGTCAGGGCCAGCGCGGCGACCGCGACAGTCCCGGCGACGGCGAGCAGTTGCTTCTTCTTCATATGGAGCCTCCTAACGGGCGCCCGTCCTCTTTGAGCGGGCTCGATGCAGGGTGTTTTCACACCGGCACCGATCCGCCCGCTGCGGCACCGAGGCGGGTCGGGTCGGAGCAGAGTGCGAGGTAGGTCAGTACCTCGTCCTCGCCCGCGCCGGCGACCGCCAGGTAGCCATCGGGTCGGATCAGTGCCAGTCCTCGCCCGAGCCGGCGGCTCGGGAAGCCATAGGGATCACGGATGTCGCTCGGCTCGGCTCCCGGCCGGCCGGAGCGGATGATGCGGTACGAGCGCAGCGTGTCGGTCGCCGGAGGGTGCAGCACCCACTCCGGCAGGGGAGCGTCCACGGCGAGAAGCGTGAAGTGCGGGCCGCGGGTGAGGTCGAACAAGCGGACCGGGGCGCCGTCTGCGTTTCGGAGCAGGGCGTCGGGGACCCGGTCGCCGGACTGGAGTTCGGCATCGGAGTCCGATTCCATGGCGAGCGGGCCACCTCGGTAGTTGAGGCTGAGTTGCAAGTTGTCCCCGCGCTTGTCGGCGTCCGTGTACTCCTGATTCTTCCCGATCCATTTGCGGTAGACGTCTTCCACGAACTCCAGGAGACGTTTCGCGACCGGCACCCGCTCCGCGTCGTAGGTGTCCAGCAGTTCATCCGATGCTCCGTGGCGGATCACCGCCGCAAGCTTCCATCCCAGGTTGTAGGCGTCCTGGACGCTGGTGTTCATGCCCTGAGCACCGGCCGGCGGGTGGACGTGGGCGGCATCCCCCATGAGGAACACCCGCCCGATCCGGAAGCTGGCCGCCATGCCGACCCGGATGCCGAACGAGGAGGACTGGCGCACATGCGTGGCCTCGAAACCGGTGCGCTCGCGCACGAGGGTCCTGATGGAGTCCGGAGTGGTGTCCGGGGTGTCGCCCTCGTAGCGCGCGTACAACTGCAGGTAGTCCGAGTTCGGCAGCGGGGCCAGCCACAGCGAACCGCGCTCGTCCCGGTTCCACTGATGCCAGTGCGTGCGCGGGAGCCCGTCCACGATCACATCGGCCGCGATCATCGGCGAGGAGTCGATCGCGGACGTCAGGAACTCGACGCCGGTCGCGGGCCGGATCGCGCCGTGTGCGCCGTCGCCGCCCACCAGGTAGTCGCAGCGGATAGTGAACTCGTCTCCGGCCGGGTCGGTGAGCACCACCTCGACCCCGTCGTCGTCCTGGGTGAACGAGATCGCGCGGGTCGAGTACTCCACCGCACCGCCCAGTTCGTGCAGCAGCGTCTCCAGGATCTTGAGCGCCTCCGGCTGCGTCACCATCCACGTGCTCGAGTGGGGGGCTTCGAAGGTGGGGAGCCGGGGCTCCACGCGCGGCAGGGGCGACTCGCCCAGTTGGCGGCGCTGCTCCCACTCCATGGCCGGGAAGAACGAACTGCCCTGTGCGTAGAAGTCGTCGACGATGCCGAGATCGTCGTAGATCTCCATCGTGCGCGGCTGGATGGCTTTCCCGCGCGCGCCCCAGGTGGCGTCCGGAACGGACGGCCGCGACTCGACGATCCGCACCTTCACGCCGCGACGGCGTAGGTCACATGCCAGCACCAGCCCGGATGGACCGGCCCCGACGATCAGGACCTCGGTTGGATCGCTCACTTCTTCTCCGCTCGGGCGTCCGGGGCGAACGCGTCAAGCGTCGATTATTCGGGCACCGCCGAACGGCTGACTTCCGATGACCTGCCTCGTTCTGTCGCTTTCTCGCCATCGAGAGGATCCCGCGCGTCGGCGTGGCGGGTTATCGATATCCGGCGGCGGAACATCGGAAGCGGGCCGGGCGTGCGCGACGAATAATCGGGCCACGAGGGTGCGAGAGCCCGCCGCTCGAGAACGGCATGGAGGCCGAGAAGTGAACGACCGACACGTGACGACCCCCACACGAGAGGTGCAGATCGACGGCACGACCTTCGCCTATCGGCGGTGGGGACGCCCCGGTACCGTCCCCGTGCTCCTCATCCCCCACTTCCGCGCCGGCATGGATCACTGGGACCCCCTGGTGACCGATTCCCTCGCCCTCGAGCGCGAGGTCATTCTGTTCAACGGCCGGGGGATCGCGAGTTCCGGAGGCGCACCCCGCGACACCATCGAGGAGATGGCCGACGACATCGCGGCGTTCCTCGACGCCATCGGGGTCCCGGAGGTCGATGCCGTCGGCTTCTCCATCGGGGGAATGCAGGTTCAGGAGCTGGCCCGGCGGCACCCCTCGCGCGTCCGCAAGACGATCCTGCTGGGCACCGGGTCCAAGACCTTCGCGAGAGGAACCGACCCGCGGGTCGGCGAGCTGATGGCGCAACCGGTCATCGGCGCGGACGACTACGTCTTCCTGTTCTTCGGGCGGTCGGAGTCGGCTCGCCGTGCGGGGCTCGAGTTCTGGGAGCGCCGCCACTCCCGTGCGGACCAGGACCCGCCCAGCTCCGCCGAGGTCACGGCGAAGCAGCGACCGGCGGTCGGCGCCTGGCGTGACAGCGCGGACGCCGACGATCCGTTCGGGTATCTGCGCGAGATCGCGCAGCCGACGCTCGTGGTCCACGGTATGGACGATGCGCAGATCGAGCCCATCAGCGCCTTCGAGCTGGCGACGCACCTTCCGGACGCCCAGCTCATCCTGTATCCGGATGCCGGCCACGGGCCGCACCTGCAGTTCCCGGAACGCTTCCTCGTCCACGCCACGCGCTTCCTGGACGAGTGAGCGATGGCCGTCGACGAACCTGCCGCGTCTCGCGACCCGGGGCGCGTCGCGGTCATCATCGGGGCGGCCGGAGGCGTGGGCTCTGCCACCGCGCGCGCGTTCGCCACCGCGGGCACGCGCCTGCTTCTCGTCGACCGGGACCCGTCGGCCCTCGAGACGCTGGTGCGCGAACTCGGGCAGGGGGGCGGTGACACTCTCACCCACGTCGCCGACGTCACCGAGCTCGGCGAGGTCGAGGCCTCCATCGCTCACGCGGAATCGGCGTGGGGCCGGGTCGACGACCTGGTCTGCGTCGCCGGCGGAGGCACACCCGAGTCGCTTCGCACGACCACTCGCGACAGCTGGGACCGCGTCATCGCACTGAACCTCACCGGCCCGCTGAACTGCATCCAGGCGGCGGCTCCGGCGCTGCGCCGCGCCGGAGGCGGCTCGATCGTCGCGGTCGGATCCCTCGCCGGGATCCGCATCTCGACCAACAACGGCCCGAGCTACACCGCGGCGAAGGCGGGTCTGCTGGGCCTCACCCGGCATGCGGCGTTCGAACTGGCGCGGGACGGGATCACCGTCAACGCCGTCCTCCCCGGACCGACGCTGACCCCTCAGATCGAGGCGAAGATGTCGCCCGCCGACATCGACCGGGTCGCCGAGGCGATCCCGATCGGGCGGTGGACGCGGCCGGCCGAGGTCGCCGAGGCGATCCTCTTCCTCTGCGGGCCGGTGTCGCGCAGCATCACCGGCACCTCCCTCGTCATCGACGGGGGCCTCCACATCGGGGCGACATCATCCATCGACGACTACCTCGCGCGGCGAGACCGCACGACCTGACGCGCCTTTCCCGCCCCGGACATCTACGGCACAATGGACCTTGACGACCCCCGTACTGCCCCACTGGGACCGCCCAAGCTACATCGGAGTTGCTTGCCATGACTCTCCCGCGCCATGCTCCCGTCGCTCTCACGAGCATTCGATCGGTGTCTCGCGGCGACGGCACCGATGTCCACTTCCACGACGAGCACCAGATCCTCTACGCCAGCCGCGGCCTGCTGTCGGTGACGACCGACAAGGGTGTCTGGCTCACGCCCGGCGCTCGTGCCGTGTGGATCCCGGCGGGCACTCCGCACCAGCACAACGCGTTCGGCGCTCTCACCATCCACACGGTGGGCCTGCCCGACGTCCCCAACCCGGCGGGCGTCAACTCCACGAGCGTGGTGACCATCAACCGCCTCGCGCGCGACATCATCATGGAGTTGTCCGAGGTGTCTAATCCGGGGGACGCAGCGGCGCAGCGCCTGCGCTGGGTGCTGCTGGACCAGCTCACGCGTTCGGTCGAGTTCCCGCTCCGCGTGCGCAGGCCGCACGACCCGAGGCTGATCCTCATCTCGGAGGCGATCGAACAGGACCCGCAAGGTGTCTCGTCGCTCGATGACGCCGCCCGGCTGATCTCGGTGAGTTCGCGCACCATGTCGCGCCTGTGCCAGGCGGACCTCGGGATGACGTTCCCGCAGTGGCGGACCCAGTTGCGCCTTCACCGGGCGCTGGAACTGCTTGCCGACGGCTGGAGCGTCACCGACGTCGCCGTCCATTGCGGGTGGAGCACGGCGAGCTCGTTCATCGACGTCTTCCGCCGCACCCTCGGCTACACGCCGGGGCGGCGGACCACCGCGGC
>DATMFW010000085.1:0-4058 GCA_035556655.1 Pseudolysinimonas sp. | reverse complement strand
CGCCTCCGGTGACTGGGAGCGCGTGGAACGCCTGAGCGCGGAGGCCGTGAGCCTGCGATGAGTCGCGTCGTCACGGTCGGGGAGGCGCTCGACGTCCAGGGGATGCGCCCGGGCACCGGGGGTGCCGAGCTGAACGTGGCGATCGGACTGGCCCGCCTGGGGGCACCCGTCACCTGGCTGGGCAGGGTCGGCGACGACGAGGCGGGCAGGCGCATCGCCGCGATTCTGCAGGCAGAGGGCGTCGACGCCCGGGTCATCGTCGACCCCGTGGCCCCGACCGGCATGCTGCGCAAGACCAGCCCGTCGCCCGGACGCACCGAGATCGAGTACCACCGGGCGGGCAGCGCAGGCAGCCGGCTCGCCCCCACCGACCTGGACGGGATCGCTCTGGGTCCGGGCGACATCCTGCACCTGACCGGGATTACCCCGGCGCTGTCGGCGACCGCCCGCGCCACCGTCGAGCACGCCCTCGACCTGGCCGAGGCGGCCGGTGCGACGATCTCGTACGACGTCAACCACCGCAGCCGGCTCTGGGATGCGGCGGAGGCCATCCCGGTGCACCGCGCGATCGCCGCCCGTGCTCACCTGCTGTTCGCCGGTCTCGATGAGGCCCGGCTGCTCGTCGGCGGGGCGGGAGACGCGCTGGAGACCCTCGCCGCCCTCGGCCCGGCCGAGGTCGTGCTGAAGCGCGGCACGTCGGCCGTCTACGCGCTCGCCGACGGCGTGCGCTTCGTCCAGCCGGCGATGCAGGTCGACGTCGTGGACACCGTCGGCGCCGGGGATGCCTTCGCCGCCGGGTACCTCGCCGAACGGCTCGCGGGCCTCGGGGTGCCCGAGCGTCTGGCCACCGCGGTGCGCACCGGCGCGGTCGCCTGCACGCACGCCGGGGACTGGGAGGGGGCGCCGACTCGCGCGGAGCTCGCGTCGTTCGCGGACCGGCCGTATCCGGATGCCGAGCCCGCCGAGGACGGCGACCCCGTCATCCGCTGAGCGCCCAGGACGGCGCGTCGCCCCCGAGGGGGCGGCAGCCGCGCTCCCAGCGCAGTTCGGTCGCGCCCACCCGGAACGGCGGGAGCAGCAGCAGCGCGGGACCCCATGCCGTGTCGAGGGGGGTGGGCGCCGGCGGGTCCGCCGGGTCACCCGGCTTCCCCGCCGGCAGCGCACGGGCGCGTTCGAGCTCGAGCGCAGTCCGGGCCAGCGACAGCCGCCACCTGCTGCCGGCCCCGTCGGCGAGCCGCCGGGTGAGCCCGGCGAGGGCGGCGGCGGCCATCAGGTACCCGGTCGCCTGATCGAGCGCCTGAACCGGCAGCGGGGTGGGCGCATCGGCCGTCCCCGCCCGCAGTCCCGACCCGGCGATGCCCGTCGACATCTGCACGAGGCTGTCGAACCCGCGGCGATCCGCCCAGGGACCCGACCAGCCGTAGGCATCGAGCGCGACGTCGACGAGACCGGGTCGGAGCGCCGCGCGCTCCTCGTCGCCGAGGCCGATGCCCTCCAGCGCGTCACGCCGGTACCCGTGCACCAGCACATCGGCTTCCGACAGCAGCCCGGCGAGCACCGCGAGGCCGGCCGGGTCGCGCACGTCGAGACGCGCCGTGCGCTTGCCGAGCGTCATCTCCTGCTCGACCCCCGGCTCGTTCCAGCCCGGCGGGTCGATGCGCAGCACCTCGGCGCCGAGTCCGGCCAGCAGGCGCGTCGCCGCGGGCCCGGCGAGCACCCGGGTGAGATCGAGCACGCGCAGTCCGGCGAGCGGGCGCGCGGGTTCCGGGGCCCAGCCCGAGCGGGATGGCCCGGGCGCGGTCGCAGTCATGCCGACGAGCGGCTCGGCCGCGACGGCGACTCCCTGCGGATGCGTCGCCCACTCCTCGGGACTGCGCAGGATCGCGGCGCAGCCGCCCTCGGCGACCACGGCATCCTCGAGCTCTGCGGCGCGCTGCCCGGCGACGGCGGCCCCGACCGCGTCGCGATCGGCGGCGACCCCGAGCACCCGCAGCGCCGCCGCACGGTGGTGGGGTGCATTGGTGTGCAGCCGGACCCAGCCGTCGAGCGCGGGGTAGTCCCCTGCGATCGGATCCCACGGGGATGGAGCGCTCCACCCCACCGGCTGGACGGCGAGCCCGAACCAGCCGTCCGCGAGCGCGCGATCGACCTCGGGCTCGCCCGGATCGCTCCCCGTCGCCGCGATGAGCCCGGCCGTCGCGATGGCGACGCTGGCGACGGATGCGTTGGCCAGCGCCGAGACCGGATACGCCGCATCCAGAGTCCCCCGGCCCGCGATCCGCACCGGGGCGCCCGGATCCAGCCCGAGCGCCTCCACCATCGACGCCCGCAGTGCGGTCTCGGCATCCATGGGGTCACGGTAACCCCCGTCGGGCCGGTACCGATCGGGCCACGCGTGCCAGACTGGACCGGTCATGAGCGACGAGATCCCCCGCGAACTCGCCGAGTACGAGCCGGGCGACCGCCGCCCCTCGCGCTCGGCGCGTCGGCTGCGCGCCATGCGGATCGTCGTGACCATCGCGGTCGCCGGGCTGATCCTGCCGACCCTGCTGGTGACCATCGGCACGCAGATCTCGACGGCCGACCGGGCCTGCCGCATCGTCGTCGCCACCCTCGCCCCCGACTCGGTGGGCGCCACCGCCCGGTTCGAGCTCGGCGGGGCCGCCGGACCGGGCTGGTACTGCTACGCCGAGCAGTACGGCGGAACCGAGTTGCTGCTGCGCTCGCTGGGGCTGATCCCCGGTCTCGGGCCGGTGCCCTACCAGGTGCAGACCGCCTGAGCGCCGAGCGCATTCCAAGCGGCAGTCCAGGCTGCGTTGATAGCGTCGGGACTCCGTGTTGTCCGACCTGAGGTCCCGTCTCGCCTCCGCACTGCGATCCGTCGCGCGACGTGCAGGGGCCCTTTCGCGTTCCCTGGTCCGGGAACGCCGGGTGCACGCCGTCGGAGCCGGGGTCATCGCCTTCGGCCTGTTCGCGACGCTGTCGATCGCCCCGCCGGCCCCGCCGAGCGATGCGCAGGCCCTGCAGGAATACCTGGACACCCACGCACAGACCCTCGTGATCGCCGCCGAGGCCGAGCCCGCGTCCTCGATCCGCGACGGGTACGACGCGACCCCCGGCATCCCGACCCTCAAGGCGGAAGGAACGAACTACGCCTGGGCGAAGATGGTGATGCTGTTCGGCGGCTGGCCCATCACCGAGGACAACGTGACGGTGTTCACCCGGTGGATGCGCCAGGAGAACGGTCCGCCGGACTGGTGGAACCGCAACAACCCGCTCAACAACGGGTGGGGCACCCAGGGCGGCACCTTCATGAGCGGTTACCCCAACCTCGTCGAGGCGGCCCGCTGGTGCGCGGATGCGCTCAACACCAATCCGGGCTACGCGGGGATCCGCGAGGGGTTCGCGCAGGCCAAACCGGCCGCCGAGATCGAGGCGGCCATCTGGGCCTCACCCTGGGCGACCGGGCACTACGCCAATGGCGGGCACTGGCACTACACGCCGGTCCAGGTGGTGAAGGCCCCCGCGGGAGCGTGGGGGTAGGGGATCTCGATACGCCGCTTCGCGGCTACTCGATCACCGGGTGGGTTCCGCTTCGCGGCTACTCGATCACCGAGCGGCGGCGTCGCGGCAGAGTTCGGCGATGGGGAGCAGGCGCGGCAGCGTGGTCGCCGTGGCGCGGCTCGGCCAGAGGCGCCAGCGGCCCGCGACCAGGCGGCCCGGACCGACCTCGGCCACCCGGCTCCAGTCGATCCGCTTCGCGACCTGCTCGTGCAGTTCGCCCGGATGCTTCGGGAGCGTGCGTCCGGCGAGGATGCCGCCGACCTGGGCGACCGCCGCATCCCGGTAGGGACGCAGCCGCCGGTGCCAGACCAGCAGGATGGCGCCGTAGACCACGATCACCGAGTTGATCGGCAGGGCGTTGGCGGCGTAGAAGTCGACGATCGCACGACCCCAGACACCGAGGAAGGTGTCGATGAACCAGTCGATCACGTGCTCTCCCGCAGTTCCGCGAGTACACCGGAGACGTCGCGGGCTTCCAGGATACGGGTGACACG
>DATMFW010000084.1:0-44995 GCA_035556655.1 Pseudolysinimonas sp. | reverse complement strand
TCGTTCAGCCCAGCAGGCGTTCCGCATTCGAGTACATCCAGCGGTCGCGCACGGCTTCCGGCCACGGAGCCGCAGCAGCCTCATCGACGATGGTGGCCGGTTCGGTGCCGAGGAGTGCCCAGGTCGTACCGATCAGGATCTTCTCAGAGATGACCTTTTCGCCGTACTGTACCAGGGCCTCCCACCCCGACCCCGCTTTGAAGATGTTGCGCGGGCGGAACGCCGAAACGTCGATGTAGACGTTCGGATGCCGCCACGCGACAGCCACCATGTCGGGCATCCACGGCCACCCGCCGTGCCCGCAGATGATGGTGAGATCGGGGTATTTTCCGGCGATCTCGTCGATGTGGCGAGGGTGCTCGACGTCGAGCGGCACTTCGCGTCGCCAGTGCATGGAGGTGTGGATCCAGATCGGCACCCCCAGCCTCTGAGCGGTCTCGAGCACGGGTGCAAGGGCGGAGTCGGATGCCGGGGTCGCGTGCCAGAACGGCGTGTAGGTCGCGCCGCGAAGCCCGAGCCGGACCACCGAATCCTCGAGTGCCGCCGCGGCCGCAGCCCCGCCGTCGCGCAGGTCGACTCGCGCGAATCCCACGAGGAACGCCGGGAAGCGCTCGACGAGAGCAGAGGTGAGCTCGTCGGGGGCGGGAACATCGACCGGCAGCGGACCGTGGATGACCGCGCGACGCACGCCGGCATCCCGAAGTCGTTCGACGAAGTGCTCGGCCGGCGGCAGTTCGGTGCGCAGGCGCTCGGATGCGACGGCGAGGAAGTCCTTCTGGGGGAGGTCTGCTACCCAGTCGACGGTGCCCGGCTGCAGTCCCAGCAGACCCGACCACCGCTCGCCGAACATCTTGCGGTAGCCGGCTTCGCGTCCCCAGGAGCGGATCTCGAGCGCGACGCGTTGCGGCGTCGGCAGCGAGGTGAACATGTCGAACACGCGAGCCGGCTTCGCGGTCATATCAGCGCACCGCGCGGACGCAGACCTGGCGCTGGCTCCCGAGGCCCTCGATCATCGTCTCGACGACGTCGCCTTCGCGCAGATAGACCGGCGGCGTGAGGCCCATGCCCGTTCCGGGGGGCGTGCCGGTGTTGATCAGGTCGCCGGGCTCGAGCACCATGAACTGGCTGACGTAGTGGATGATCCGCGCGATCGAGAACACCATCGAGCGGGTGGTGGACTGCTGACGTACTTCGCCGTTGACCCGCAATTCGAGAGCAAGGTCGTCGAAGTCGAGATCTTCGTCGGGGGTGACCAGCCAGGGGCCGAGCGGATTGAACCCTTCGGCGGACTTGCCTTTCGACCACTGTCCTCCGCGCTCGAGCTGGAAGTGCCGCTCGGACACGTCGTTCGAGACGCAATAGCCGGCGATCGTGGCGAGAGCCGAGGCCTCGTCCGGGAGATAGCGTGCCGTCCTGCCGATCACGACCCCGACTTCGACCTCCCAGTCGGTCTTCTCTCCGCCGATGGGCAGCGGCAGGTCGTCGTGGGGACCGCTCAGCGAACTCGGCGCCTTGAGGAACGTCAGAGGCTCATCGGGCAGCGTCATGCCCGCCTCGGCCGCGTGGTCGATGTAGTTGAGGCCCACGCAGACGATCTTGCCCGGTCGGCTGATGCACGCGCCGATCCGGCCGGGATCCGGCAGAACGGGCAGGTCGCCCCGGCCGTAGGCGGCGCGCAGCCGCTCGAGGCCATCCGATGCGAAGAACTCGTGGCCGTATTCGGAGGTCACCCCCGCCGCACTGCGGAGCGTCCCGTCGTCGTCCATGACTGCGGGAGTCTCACGGCCGCGTTCACCCGCGCGAACCAACTTCACGTGCGCTCCCTGCTCGTCGTTGTCGGGCACTCCGTATAGTACATCATGTAGAGTGTAGACCGTCGCGTCGAGTCGACGGGTGTGCGATCTTCGAAGCCGAAGGGAGTGGAATGCTCTCCTATGACGAGTTGCTCCAACGGACCGACGCGCCTCCCGGATCCTCGTGGGGCCTGTTCGGCGACGGCGACGAGTTGGGCACGCTCAACTTCATCTCGCCCGAGACGGTGACGCGCGCGGCGGGTCTGGTCCGGCGGGGTGCCGTCTTCAATCTCGACATCGCTGCGGACGCCTTCGACCCCTCGGTCACTCACCGGGGGGCGCCGGCGCACACGATCTTCAGCAACGCCCCGTACCACCGCGACGACTACGTCGACAACTTCTACCTCCAGGCCTCGTCGCAGATCGACGGACTCCGGCACTTCAGCCATCCGGCTCACGGCTTCTACAACGGGGTCCCCGACGAGGCCATCGCCGTCGGATCCCCGACGCTCGGGATCAACAGGATCGCCGAGCGCGGTCTCGTCGGACGCGGAGTGCTCATCGATATCGCCGATCACTTCGCGGCCACGGGCGCCCCACTCGACCATGCGAACGGAGCGGCGTTCACGGTCGACGACATCGAGGCGGCCGCCGCTCGCCAGGGCGTGCAGTTCGAGGCCGGCGACATCCTGCTGCTGCGCACCGGCTGGCTGGAGTACGCGCTCGGGCTCGACGACGAGAGCCGCGCCGACATGCGGCGCAGCCCCTGGTCGATCGGGCTCGCGCAGTCGGCAGACAGTGTCCGCTGGCTGTGGGATCAGCGCATCGCCCTCGTGGCCTCCGACAACCTCGGCGTCGAGCACCTCCCCACCGATCCGGCCTCGCCGTTCCGGGCGGATCCGAGCATGGCCTCGCTCACCGGGCATCACGCCGGGATGATGCACCCTGTTCTCATCGGCCTGCTCGGGATGCCGATCGGCGAGATGTGGGCCCTCGACGAGCTCGCTGCGGACTGTCGAGCCGACGGTGTGTGGGAGTTCCTGCTGACATCCCATCCGCTCAACATCACCGGCGGAGTCGGCTCGCCCGCCAACGCACTCGCGATCAAATGACCGCGCTGTTCGACGACCCGGAGGGACTGCGCGCGTTCCTGCACCCGCGCGCCGTCGCGCTCGTGGGGGGCTCCGAGAAGCCAGATGCGATCAGCGCGCGACCCGCTCGGTACCTCGATCGTCTCGGTTACTCCGGTGACGTCGTGGCCATCCCCGACGATGGTCAGGGGTCGGTGGCGCGGGCGCTGGCGTCGCTCGAGACGACTCCGGATGTCGCGCTCGTCCTGGTCGCGGCCGGTCGCGTCGTCGACGTCCTCGCCGAGGTCGCCGAGGCGGGAGTGACCCGTGCGATCGTCATCGCCTCGGGGTTCGAGGGCGAACTCGGGGCGGAGCGGCGCGAGCGCCTCACCGCGTTGCTGGCGACGCATCCCGAACTGCGCGTGATCGGCCCCAACTGCAACGGCGTGCTGTCGGTCGCCGACCATGCCGCGCTGTGTTTCAGCAGCGTGCTGCTCACGGAGGACCCCCGAGAGGGATCGTTCTCGTTCGTCACCCAGTCGGGCGCGATCGGCAACGGCATCCTGCTCGCCCTTCAGGCGCGCGAGCTCGGGCTGGCGCACTGGTTCAGCACGGGCGACGAGCTGAGTATCGGCGCCCTCGAGCTGACGACCGCGCTGCTCGACGAGGATTCCAAGGGCGTCGCCCTCTTCCTCGAAGGGCTGACCGACGCGCGGCACCTGGAGGCGCTCGCGGCCGGGATCGCGCGCACCCGCAAGCCCGTGCTCGCCCTGCGCGCGCCGCAGTCCGAGGAGTCGCGTCTGGCGGCCCTCGCGCACACCGGAAGGATGCTGGGCGACGATCACATCGGACGGCAGTCGCTGCTGGACGCGGGCGTCCACCTCGTCGACAGCATCGAGGAACTGACCGACGTCGTCACCGTGCTGTCCGCGCTGCCGGTGCGCACAGCGACACAGGAACCGTGCCGGGTGGCCGTCGTGACCGTGTCCGGCGGCTTGGGGGTCTTCGCCGCCGAGGCGATCGCACGGGAGCCCGGATTGCAGCTCGCCGTCTTCGACGACGAGACACGCGCACGGCTGGCAGCACGCCTCCCCGCGTATCTGCAGATCGGCGACCCGCTCGATATCCCGGTTCTCGGGGACACCGCCCTGTTCGTCGACGCGATCACGATCCTGCGGGAATCGGACTGCTGCGATGTGGTGGTCGCCGTGGTGTCCACACTCGCGCACGATTACGACCTGGTCGCGGCGATGCCGGCGGGGAACCCGGTCGTCCTCACCCACCTCTCGCCCGAGGAGCGCTTCAGCCGTCCCCAGCTGCGTCGGCTCGCCGAGGCGTGCGCAGCGAGCGTCCCGTCGCCCGTGGTCGCGTGCCGTGCGCTCTCGATCTGGGCGTCCGGGTCCGGCGAGTCCGCGGCGGTCGAATCGCCGAGCGCCGCATCCGGGCACTCGAACACGACGCAGCTGGGCCTCATCGGGTCGGCCGGCCGGTTGGGCGACGGATTCGCTCGGTACCTGCCCCCGATGTCTCCGATCCGCACGGAGGAGGAGCTCCGCACGGCGGCGGATGCCGTCCCCGGCCGATTCGTCGTGAAGGCCGAGGGCAGCGTGCTCGCCCACCGCACGGAGTATGGAGCAGTGGCGATCGGCCTCAGCGCCGACCGCCCGGAGGAGTACCTCGAGGCGTTCCGCGCGATCGAAGCGATCAGCGCCGAGCACGGGGACACGGTGGTGTTGCAGCAGATGTCCGCTCCGGGGCTCGAGGTGCTCGTGTCGGCCGTTCGTGACCGCGAGCTCGGGCCCACCGTCCTGCTGCGGGCCGGGGGGACGCTCGCGGATCTCGTCGACGAGACGGTCGTGCTGACCGGTGCGGTCGACACGTGGTCCGCGGTGATCGGGCGTTCCGAGCGACTCGGGAAGCTGCTCGGCGGCTATCGAGGCGAGGCGCGCCGGGACCTGGCCGCGCTGGTCGAGCTCGCGTCGCAGGTGCGCTCCGCGATGGTGGCCGATGACGCGATACAGGTGATCGAGTGCAATCCGGTGCTCGTACATGAGGAAGGAAAGTCTGTGACGATTGTCGATGTGCTCACCTGGGTGACGTCGTGAGCACGCAGCGGATGCTCGTCCTCGGTGCGGGCGGGATCGGCGGCGTCATCGCGGGACGGCTCTCGGGACACTTCGACGACGTGACCGTGGCCGACCAGTGGCCGGAGCACGTGGAGGCGATGCGCAGCGGCGGGCTCGTCGTCAACGACCGCGAAGGGTCGGCGGCCGGTCCGGTCCGGGCGATCCATCTGCACGAACTGCAGGCCGAGGCGGATCGTTTCGACCTCGTGTTCCTCTCCGTGAAGACGTACGACACCGAGTGGGCCGCGCAGTTCGCGCGTCGCCACGTGCGGGATGACGGAGCCGTCGTGGTCTGTCAGAACGGGATCACCGACTCCCGCGTCGCCGCCATCGTCGGCGCCGAACGCACCGTGGGATGCGTCGTCACCCTGGCGGGTGCGGCCATGGAGCCGGGGGTGGTCACCCGCAACGACGCGTATTCCGTCGGCTTCCGCGTCGGCGAGCTCGACGGGCCGGTCCGCGAGCGCACCACGATGATCGCCGATCGGCTGAACACGGTGGCGGTCACCGAAGTGACCGGGAACCTCGATGGCGAGCGCTGGGCGAAACTCGCCACGAACTGCATGGTCAACGCCCTCAGCGGGATCACCGGCTACAGCGCCGGCGAGGTCCGCAGCCGGGACGACACGCTCGCCGTTCTGGTGCACCTCGGGGCGGAGACGATCCAGGTGGGCCGCGCGCTCGGGCATCGCGTCGAGCCTGTCATGGGCATCGATCCGGGACGGTTCGTCGACGCGGCACGCGGCGTGGGGCGCGACCAGCTGCTCGACGAGATCCGGATCGTCGCGAAAGCGACCGGCACCCACAAGGCGTCCATGCTGCAGGACGTGATCAAGGGACGGCGCACCGAGATCGAGGACCTCAACGGGCACGTCGTGCGGTCGGGTGCGACGGTCGACGTCGCAACACCGTTCTCGCAGGCTGCCGTCGAGGCGGTCCTCGCCTTCCCTCCCGGCGAGGTCGTCGCCGATCCCCGCAACCTCGAGCGGTTGGTGCGGATGGCCGAGGAGCGCGCATGAACGAGGTGCTCGGTCCCACGCGCGTCGACGAGATCATCCCCGGCCGGCTCTTCAGGGTGGCGTCGCCGCTCCCCCTCGACGGCTCGATCAGCTTCGCCGCCGTCGATCCGGAACGTGTCGAGTGGGTGAACTGCTATGTGCTGACCTCGCCGGGCCGCGCGCTCCTGATCGACTCGGGAGTCCGCATCCACGCTCATGGGGTCGTGGATGCGGTGCGCGGCATCGTGGGGGATTCGGTGCTCGAGGTGACCATCACCCGCACCGAGCCCGACACGCTCGGCAACATCTTCCACGTCATCGCGGAGCTCGGGGTGGAGACGGTCACGATCTTCGGCAACCACGTCCATCCCCTCGACTTCTCGAACGCCATCGACGGCGGTCCCGAGGTCGTGGAGAAGGGCGACCTGATGGTGTCGCGCCGGCCCTTCGCCGACCGGTTCGAGCTCAACGGCTTCGAACTGGAGTCGATCCCTGCACCGATGCGCGTGCTGGCGACCGCCTGGCTCTACTCGGCCGAACTCAAGACCCTCTTCACCTCCGACGCCTTCGGCTTCGTCAAACCGCTGTCGCTCGACGACGACCCGGTCGACCGGGAACCGCTCGACCTGCAGGACGAGGTCGCCGTCGCGCTATTCCACGCCAACGTGCGCGCGAAGTTCGGCTGGCTCGCTCAGACCCGCAGCGATCAGATGCTCGACGCGGCGGGAGCCGTGTTCGCCGAGCGCGACGTCGACCTCGTCGCGCCCACCCACGGGAAGATGCTCGCCGGGAGCCCGGTGATCGACTCGCATCTCGCCGGCCTCCGACGCTTGCCATCCGCATATCCGATCGAAGGGCACAACCGATGAAAAGGGAACTGGGCCGCGAGGTCACCGATGGCATCCCTCTTGTTCCGGTGAAGGTACGCGAGCTCGCGCCGGGGGTCAGCTGGATCATCGGATGCATCGCCGTCGGGCACGGCGACACCCTCATCCATTCCCACGCGTCCGCGTACCTGCTGACGGGTGAGCACCACTCCGCCCTCATCGACACCGGATACCCGCGCCACTGGCCCGAGCTCGACACGATCCTCGACGAGCTGCTCGGCGATCGCGGGCTCGACTACATCATTCCGACGCATCCCGAGATCCCGCATGCCGGATTGGTGCGCCAGTTGATCGACAAGTATCCGGACTCCGTCGTCGCCGGCGACGTCCGCGACTACCACGCCTACTTCGGGATCCCCGAGGAACGCTTGCGTGCGGTACCCGAGGGCGAGGTGCTCGACCTCGGCGGGCTGAGACTCGAGGTCGCGGATGCGGTGATCCTCGACCTGCCCGCCACGGTCTGGCTGTTCGAGCACACGACGCGGACGCTGTTCGTCGCCGACGCGTTCGCGTATGCCCACAAGCACGCCGACGGGGAGTGCCATCTGCTGTCGTCGGAGCTGCCGGACCAGCCCACGGCCGAGCAGATCGGCTTCGTCACATCCCGAGCCCTCTACTGGACGATGTTCGCCGAACTCGAGCCGCTGTTCGCCCGGCTCGACGCGTCGCTCGAGCACTTCGATCCCGCGGTCATCGCGCCGGCGCACGGCAGCGTCATCGACGACCCGGCCGCCATCCTGCCGCACATCAAGGCGGGGATGCGCGAGGTGAGCAGACTGTGACGGATGCCGCGCAGCCCGTCGATCCCGCGGCGTTGTTCCGCGCCGCAATCGGATCCGTTCCTCCGCCGATCGAGCTCGCGATGGAGGTCATGCCCGCGCAGTTGCAGAGCTATCTCGAGTTGCGCGACACCGTGACGTCGGGTCCCCTCCCGCCCGAGTACGTGTCGCTGTTGCTGAGCGTGCTCGACGTCTCGAGCGACAACGTCGAGGGAGCGCTCAGCCACGGCCGCGCCGCGCTTGATCGCGGGCTGCCGTGGGACGGGCTGCTGCAGGCGTACTCCCTCATGTGGCTCGTGCAGGGTTTCGCGTCGACCTGGGGCAAGGCGGGCTGGCGGGTGATCGCGGCGCTGAAAGCGGAGCGCGACGCCGGGCCCGCCTGAAGCGTCCGGCTGTCGCCACCCAAAGAATCCCGGGTAGCCCCCTCAAACGCAGGGCTTCCTTGGTGGCTCCGACGGGCGTCGATCCCGTGACCTCACGATTTTCAGTCGTGCGCTCTACCAACTGAGCTACAGAGCCGTGTGGAAACGGCTCCTCCTATGAGGGAGGAGCCGCCATCCGCGACCCTGACGGGACTTGAACCCGCGACCTCCGCCGTGACAGGGCGGCACGCTAACCAACTGCGCTACAGGGCCATGCGTATTAAGTTGAAAGTGACCCCAACGGGATTCGAACCCGTGCTGCCGCCGTGAAAGGGCGGTGTCCTAGGCCACTAAACGATGGGGCCAGGAAGTGCTGGCAACCGAGGGTCAAGCATACGTGCGGCGGGTCGAAAACTCCAATCTGCGGGATGCGACGGAACCCGGCGAATCAACCCCGCGATCCGACGAGAGCGGGTTAGGTTCAACCCGTCATTGAACCTTGCCGGGAGCGGGGCGATGATGGGGCGCTGGGCAAACAACGCCTCTGTTGCTACTGTGATTGATGTTGTTTCTGTGACTCGGCGTGCTCCCGCGCGCTATCGCAGGGAATACGGGGACCGAAATGGGACGACGCTCCGGCCGGGGGGCCACGGATGCCGCGCGCAGCGAGAGCATGCGCGCACGCCCGCGCACGTCCCGCATCCTCGCCCTGACCCTCGCCGTCGCGCTGATGCCGATCGCCGGCGTCGTGACCGCTCCCCCGCCGACCGCGAGCGCCGCCGTCGTCGCCGACTACCCGAGCTGGCAGGAGGTCGCCCAGGCGCAGAAGAGCGAGAACGCGGCCAAGAAGGCGGTGCAGCGCATCCGGGCCCAGATCGCGCGCCTGGAGAAGGAGGTCGCCGCCACGCAGGCCGAGGCGATGGCCAAGGGCGAGATCTACGAGAAGGCCCAGGAGAAGTTCGACGCCCAGGCGATCATCACCCAGAAGCTCCAGGAGCAGGCGGACGAGGCCCAGCAGAAGGCCACCGACTCCAAGAAGAAGGCCGCGGCCATGCTGGCCGAGCTCGGCAAGACCGGGGGCGGCGACCTGACTGCCAGCCTGTTGGCGAGCGGGCAGTCCGGCGACGCCGACGCCCTGCTCTACCGGCTCGGCGCCATGAACCAGTACACGCAGCGCTCCGAAGACGTCTACACCCAGGCGGTGCAGCAGCAGAACAACGCCGAGTCGCTGACCGCGCAGGCGCAGGTCGCGCAGGACGTGCTCGAAGCCCTGAAGGCCGAAGCGCAGGCGGCGTTCGAGAAGGCGCAGGAAGCGGCGCAGGCGGCGCAGGCCAAATACGAGGAACAGCAGGAGCACCAGGCCACCCTCGAAGCCCAGCTCGCCGTGCTCGTCGAGAAGCGCAAAGCGACCCAGGCCGATTACCTCAAGGGCGTGCGCGAGCGCTGGGGCGCCAACGCCGGCGGCATCATCTCCGAGCAGGGCTGGGCGCGCCCGTCGAGCGGCTACATCACCAGCCCGTTCGGGATGCGGTATCACCCGATCTACAAGTCCTGGATCATGCACAACGGCACCGACATCGCCGGCCAGGGTTGCGGCGCGCCGATCTACGCCGCCCACTCGGGAACCGTCACGTACGCCGGGCCGAACGGGACGCTCGGCAACTACATCCAGATCGACCACGGCGACGGCACGTCCTCCGGGTACGGACACATCAAGCCCGGCGGCATCCACGTCTGGTACGGCCAGCACGTCGACCCGGGCCAGCCGATCGCCCAGGTCGGCACGACCGGCGCCTCGACCGGCTGCCACCTGCACTTCATCATCCGCGTCGGCGGGGTGCTCACCAACCCCGTCCCGTTCATGCGCGCGCGGGGGATCACCATTGCCTAGACGAAAGGCCCGCACGGCTACCTGACATGTCCACCCGCAGACGCCCCTGGGGGGCGGCGGCTGCAGCGATCGTTCCTGCCGCACTGATCTTCGCGCTCATCGCGCCTTCCGCGGCGACCGCTGCGCCGATGCCCGACTACCCGACCTGGCAGGACGTCCAGAACGCCAAACGCAACCAGGCCGCCACCGCAGCCGAGATCGACAAACTCGAGGGGCTGCTCGTCGCCCTCGAGAACAAGGCCCAGCAACTCGGCAAGGTCGCCCAGGAGCGGGCCGAGAGGTACGCGATGGCGCGCGACGCCCTCACCGCAGCCGAGCAGAAGGTACAGCGGCTCACGCTGCAGGCCGATGAGGCCCAGGAGCGCGCGGACGCGTCGGCCTCCCGCGCAGCGCGGCTGATCGCGCAACTGGCGCGCACCGGAGGAGGCGACCTGACGCTGGGGCTGCTCATGGGATCCGCCGCGCAGACCGACCAGCTGCTCTCGCGGCTCAGCACCATGAACCGGGTGACCGAGTCCTCCAGCGACATCCTCGCCCGGGCCCAGTTCGACCAGAACCTCGCCGCGTCGCTCACCGACGAGGCGGAGGTCGCCGAGCAGGCCCGCAAGGACCTGGCCGCCCAGGCGAAGACGGCCTACGAATCCGCGCAGAAAGCCTCGGACGAGGCGGCGGCCGAGGTGGCCGCCCAGCAGGAGCACGCGGACCGGATGTACGCCCAGCTCGCCACCCTGAAGAACACCACCGCGCAGGTGGTGCGCGACTACCAGGAGGGGCTCACCGAGCAGCAGGAGCAGCAGCAGAACAACCCGCCGGCGCCGCCCGCCAATCCGCCCACCGGCGTCGACCCCACCCCCGACCCGCCCGTCGGGTCGGCCGTGCAGCAGGCGATCGCCTACGCGAAGGCGCAGCTCGGCGAGCCGTACGCGTTCGGCGGAGCCGGACCGAGCTCATGGGACTGCTCGGGCCTGACCATGAAGAGCTACGCAGCGGCCGGCGTCTACATCGGAACCCACTCGGTCAACAACCAGTACCAGACCGCGAAGTCCAAGAACCGGCTCGTCGCCATCGGCAAGATCCAGGCCGGCGACCTGCTCTTCTACTCCAGCGGCGGCTCGACCGCGAACGGCTCGATGTACCACGTCACCATGTACATCGGCGGCGGTCAGATGATCGAGGCGCCGCGGCCCGGGACCACCGTGCGGATCGTCGCCGTGCGTTACGGCGACCTGGTGCCGTACGCGGCGCGACCGACCGGCTGAGCCGGCGGGTCAGCGCGACGGTTAGTGCGCCGGCGGGACGAACGCCTTCAGTCCCGCCTCGACGATCGCCTCGGCATCGGCGCGCGATCCCCAGCCCTCGGTCTTGACCCACTTGCCGGGCTCGAGGTCCTTGTAGTGCTCGAAGAAGTGCTCGATCTCTTTCCGGGTGAACTCCGGGATGTCCTCGACCTCCTGCACCCAGGCCCACCGCGGGTCCTTCGCGAGCACCGCGATGACCTTCGCGTCGCTGCCGCCGTCGTCGGTCATGTTGAAGACCCCCACCGGCCGCACCGTCAGGCCGCTGCCCGGATACAGCTCGGCGTCCAGCAGCACCAGCACGTCGACCGGATCGCCGTCGAGCCCCAGAGTGTTGTCGAAGAAGCCGTAGTTCGTGGGGTACCCGAACGCCGTGTACAGCACGCGGTCCAGGTGCACCCGGCCCGTCTCGTGGTCGACCTCGTACTTGACGCGGCTGCCCTTCGGGATCTCGATCACGGCCTCATATGCACCCATGCGAATAACGTTAGTGGATGCCCGAGCGGCCCCGACTGACACCCGCGATCGCCGACACCCGGCGCGCGGTGCGCGAGGTGCTGCCGCCCGACGGGCTCGTTCTCGTCGCCCTCAGCGGCGGTGCTGACTCGCTCGCGCTCGCGGCTGCGACCGCCTTCGAAGCCGCAGGACGCGGCGGTGCGGTCATCATCGACCACGGGCTGCAGGCCGGATCGGCCGAGACGGCCGAGCGTGCAGCCGCCCAGGCGCGAGCACTCGGGCTCGACCCCGTGCGGATCGCACGGGTCGAGGTCGGCACCGCGGGCGGACCCGAGGGCGCCGCTCGCGACGCCCGGTACCGCGCCCTGGATGCGGTGGCCGCCGAGCTCGGAGCCGTCGCCATCCTGCTCGGGCACACCCTCGACGACCAGGCCGAGACCGTGCTGCTCGGACTCGCCCGCGGCTCCGGCGCCGCGAGCCTGCAGGGCATGGCGCGCGTGACCGGGCTGTACCGGCGGCCGTTCCTCGGCATCCGGCGATCGATGACCGAGCAGGCCTGCGCCGACGCCGGACTCGACCCGTGGCACGACCCCCACAACGACGATCCGGCCTACACCCGGGTGCGGGTGCGCAGCCGCGTGCTGCCGCTGCTCGAGGCCGAACTCGGTCCGGGGGTCGCCGAAGCCCTCGCCCGTACCGCCGAGCAGCTGCGCGAAGACTCCGAGGCGCTCGACGGTTTCGCCGACGAGGTCGCCGAGGACGTCACCGAGCTGGAGGAGGCGGGTGTCTCGCTCGGGGTCGCAGCGCTCGCCGCCAACCCGTCAGCGCTGCGTCAGCGGCTGATCCGCCACGTGGTGCAGAGCGAGTTCCACGTGTCGCTCAGCAGGGCCCAGACCCTCGCGATCTGCGAACTCGTCACGGCGTGGCGGGGGCAGAAGGCCCTCGACCTGCCCGGGTTCACCGCCGAGCGGCGCGGCCCCCGCATCCACCTCATCTCGACCCGCGCGGGCGAGCTGACCGGGCAGAAGCCGCCGCACGATCACTGAGGCAGACTGGACGGCATGGACTCCGACGCCATCGCCTCCGACCTCACGTCCGTGCTCTACACCGAGGACGACATCCGCACCCGGATCGCCGAGCTCTGCCGGCGGATCGAGACCGACTACGAGGGTCGCGAGGTGCTGCTGGTCGGGGTGCTGAAGGGTGCCGTCATGGTGATGGCCGACCTCGCCCGCGAGCTGCGCAAGGTCGACGTGCAGATGGACTGGATGGCGGTGTCGTCGTACGGGGCGAGCACCCAGTCCAGCGGAGTGGTGCGCATTCTCAAAGACCTCGACACCGATCTGGCCGGCAAGCACGTGCTGATCGTCGAAGACATCGTGGATTCGGGGCTCACCCTCTCCTGGCTGCGCGAGAACCTGGAGACCCGCGGACCGGCATCGGTCGAGATCTGCGCCCTGCTGCGCAAGCCGGAGGCGGCGAAGGTCGAGATCGACGCGAAGTACGTCGGCTTCGAGATCCCGAACGAGTTCGTCGTCGGATACGGGCTGGACTACGCGGAGAGGTACCGCAATCTGCGGTCGGTCGCGGTGCTCGCACCGCACGTCTATACGGGCGAATAAGCAGTATTAAACAACTTAGTTTCCAGATACAAACTTTCTGATAACGTTCCTTCCGGTGACGCCCGGCGTCGCCTGCGCTTCGGCGTTTTCTCTCCTCCAATGACGCACAGAGAAAGCAGGAACGATGTCAGGTCACACTCGAACCCTCGCTGCGATCACCGCCGCGAGCCTCGCCCTCGGTCTCGCGCTCACCGGCTGCGGAACCGGCGACGACGACAGCGGCGGCAGCAGCGCCGTCCTCCACGTCTGGGGTGGCAACGCCACCCCCCTCGACAACGACTTCAACCCCTTCCACATCGACACCGCCCAGAAGGCGACGTTCGGCCCGATCTACGAGCCGTTGTTCTTCTACAACCAGCTCTCCAGCGAGCCGCCGGTGCCGCTCATCGGCGAGAGCTTCGAATACAGCGAAGACGGCATGGCCCTGACGGTCACGATCAAGCCCGACCAGAAATGGAGCGACGGCACCGCGCTCACCGCGGACGATGTCGCGTTCACCTTCACCTACGGCACGAACAAGGCCTCCGACCTGATCTCGGCCGAGGCGACCGACGCGACCACCGTCGTGTTCACCTACACGCAGCCGCAGTTCACCGCCGCACCGCTCACCCTCGGCAACACCTTCATCGTGCCCGAGCACATCTGGTCCGGAATCGACGACTACATGGGTCAGCTGAACTCCGAGCCGGTGGGCAGCGGGCCCTACACGCTGAAGACGTTCTCGACCGCCGCGTACACGATCGAGGCGAACAAGAACTTCCGGGAAGAGCTGCCGGCCGTGACCGAGGTGCAGTACGTCGGGCTCGACGGCAACCAGTCCTCGCAGGACCTGCTGGCCACCGGACAGCTCGACTGGGTCGGCCAGTTCGTGGCGAACCCCGAGGTGCTCACCGACGGCGGCGTGCTCTCCACGCTCAACCTGCAGCAGGACCCCACCGTGGTGATGACCTGCTCGAGCGCGGCGCTCGGGTGCAGCGGACCGCAGACCGATGTCGCGGTGCGGCAGGCGATCAGCGCCGCCCTCGACCGTGGCACCATCCGCGAGAAGGCCTTCGCCGGACTCGCCGCTGAGGGCAACCCCGCCTTCCTGCTGCTGCCGCGTGACCAATCCTGGCTCGCCGACGACGCGCTCTCCCAGAGCCCGCAAGACCCCGACGTCGCCACCGCCGGCGAGATCCTCGAGGCGGCCGGCTACGTCAAGGACGCCGACGGGTTCTACGGAAAGAACGGCGAGGCGATCGACCTCGACCTGTTCTCGCCCGACGGGTGGACCGACTACAACGACGCCGCGAAGCTGATCTCCGAGCAGGCCGCCGAGGCCGGCATCAAGATCACCGCCCGCACCGTGTCGGACGCCGAATACTGGACCCCGCTCGCGAACGGCGACTTCCAGCTGGCGCTCTACGGGCTCACCGCGAGCCTGCAGTCCGACCCGTACTCGACCTACCAGCAGTACTTCTACGGTGCGTCGACGGCCGAGGTGGACTCCGAGCCGCAGAACGGCGGCCAGAACTACGCGCGGTACTCCAACCCGACCGTCGACGTCGCGGTGGTCGCCGCCGGCGCCACGGCCGACGAGGCCGTCAAGCAGCGGGCATACGCGACCATCCAGGCCGAGATCGCCCGTGACCTCCCCTACATCCCGGTGGTGCTCAACGCATCGCAGTCCTTCTTCAACAGCAAGGACTTCACGGGCTGGCCGTCCGCGGACGACCTGTACGCCATGCCGTTGCCGTACAGCTCCGTGGCGTCCGGGATCGTCCTGCGCCACCTCGCCCCGGCGAAGTAGGTCAGGCACACGGCAGGCGGCGGGAGCAGGGATGACCTACTACATACGGCGGATCGCCTTCTATGTGGTGACTCTGTGGGCGGCGATCTCGCTCAACTTCCTGCTCCCGCGCCTGCTCCCCGGAGATCCCGCGGACATCATCATCGGAAAGCTGAGGAGGGCCAGCGGAGGACGACCGATCCCCCAAGAGGTGATCGACGCGATCCGCGCCCTGCTCGGCACCAAAGACGGCTCGATGTGGGATCAGTACCTGGCGTACTGGGGCCGGTTGCTTCACGGGGACCTGGGCGTCTCCTCGTCGAGGTACCCGGTCCCAGTCGCCGACCTGATCGCGCAGGCGTTGCCGTGGACGATCGCACTGGTCGGCACGGCGACCATCATCTCCTTCGCACTCGGCATCATCGTCGGCGCCTGGGTCGGATGGCGCCGGGGGACCTGGTTCGACCACCTGGTGCCCGTCACCACGGTCTTCCAGTCGATCCCCTACTTCTGGCTGGCCCTCGTGCTGGTCGCCATCTTCGCCGTCAACCTCGGCCTGTTCCCCATCGTCGGGGGGTACGACTTCTTCGCATTCCCGGACGGGCCGGAGGCGAGCTGGGCATTCGTGCAGAGCGCCGCGTACCACGCCGTCCTACCCGCGCTGACCATCGTGCTGTCGTCGGTGGGGGGCTGGCTGCTCGGCATGCGCAACATGATGGTCTCCACGCTCTCCGAGGACTACATCGTCATCGCCGAGGCGAAGGGGCTTCGGCCCAGCCGCATCCGCAGCCGGTACGCCGCGCGGAACGCGGCCATCCCCTCCTATGCCGGATTCGGCATCGCCCTGGGGTTCGTCGTCGCGGGCTCGATCGTGATGGAGCAGGTGTTCAGCTACCCGGGCATCGGCAAGCTCATGATCCAGTCGGTGCAGAGCCTGGACTACTCGCTGATGCAGGGCGTCTTCCTCGTCATCACCGTCGCCGTGCTGGGAGCGAACTTCATCATGGACATCGTCTACGGCTTCATCGACCCGAGGGCACGTCACGATGACTGAGACCACCCGCGCGCTCGCGCTGCCCGAACGCCCTCGCCGGCTGCTGCCCGACCGCTCACCGAAGCTCGTCCTCGGCGTGGCGATCGTCGCCGCCGTGGTGCTGTTCGGGCTGATCGTGCCGCCGTTCACCCAGGACCCGCGCGACTCCGACAACCCCGCGCTGCTGCCCCCGGGCGGGACGCACCTGCTCGGCACCACCAAGCTCGGGTACGACGTCTTCGCCCAGCTCGCCGCCGGCACGCAGGGCTCTCTCATGATCGGCCTGGTCGCCGGGACGATCGGACTGGTCCTCGCCATCGGGTTCGGTGTGCTCTCCGGCTACTTCGGGGGCGTCGCCGACGAGTTGCTGTCGCTCTTCACCAACATCGTGCTGGTGATCCCCGGGCTGCCGCTGGTGATCCTCATCGCCGCGTACGTGCAGAGCGCACCCGGCGTCAGCGACTTCGCCAGGAGCTCGCTGCTCATCGCGATCGTGCTGGGGCTGACCGGCTGGGCGGGATCCGCCGTCGTGCTGCGTGCGCAGGCGAGGTCTCTGCGCACCCGCGAGTACGTGGCGGCGGCGCGCGTCGCGGGTGAGCGGGCCTGGCGCATCATCTTCGTCGAGATCATGCCCAACCTGCTGCCCCTGCTCGCGGCGCAGCTCATCTTCGGCATCATCTTCGCCATCCTCGGCGAGGCGGGACTGTCGTACCTCGGCCTCGGCGCCACCGGCTCGATCACCTGGGGCACGATCCTCAACGACGCCCGCACCGGCCAGGCCGTCGGCACCGGCGCCTGGTGGTGGTTCGTGCCGCCGGGTGCGGCGATCGGCCTGCTCGGGGCCGGGCTGTCGCTCATCAACTTCGCCATCGACGAGGTCGTGAACCCCAAGCTGCGTCTCGATCCGGCGAACGCCCGCACCGTCCGGCGAGCGGCCCGGGCCGGGCAGGGCGTCATCGAGAAGGGAACCCTCGCATGAGCGACTCCCGCGATGCCGTGCTGAGCGCCAGCGGCGTGTCGATCAGCTACCAGACCCAGAACCCGGTGCACGCCGTCCGCGACGTCTCCCTGACCCTGCACCGCGGCGAACTGCTCGGACTCGCCGGCGAATCCGGTTGCGGCAAGACGACGCTGGCCTACGGCCTCAACCGGCTGCTGAAAGCGCCGGCGCTGATGACCTCGGGCGAGATCGTGTTCCACGACCGGCACGACGGAGACATCGACGTCGTCGGGCTTCACGGCGACTCCCTGCGGGCATTCCGCTGGGACAAGGTGTCGATGGTGTTCCAGGGCTCGATGAACGCCCTGAACCCCGTGCTCACCGTCCGCGCCCAGCTGCACGATGTGTTCACCACGCACCGCCCGGCGATGGGCCGGACCGAGCGAGAACGGCGGTCCCGCGAGCTGCTCGGCATGGTCGGGGTCGACCCCGACCGCATCTCGAGCTTCCCGCATCAGCTTTCCGGCGGGATGCGGCAGCGCGTGATGATCGCGATGGCGCTCGCGCTCGACCCCCAGGTGATGATCATGGACGAGCCGACCACAGCGCTCGATGTCGTCGTGCAGCGCGGCATCATCCGCGAGATCATGGGGCTGCGCGAGCGGCTCGGATTCGCGGTCGTCTTCATCACGCACGACCTGCCCCTGCTCATCGAGATCAGCGATCGCATCGCGATCATGCGCGACGGGCGGATCGTCGAGTACGACGACGCCGAGAACATCTACCGTCGCCCCCAGCACGAGTACACCCGCGAACTCCTCGCCAGCTTCCCGAGCCTGCGCGGCGTGCGGGGCGACTTCATCAGGTCGGGAACGCGGCGAAAGGGAGCCCGGAATGGCTGAACGAGGCTCCGGCCGGCTCGAGGCGCGCGGACTCGGCAAGGTGTTCCGGATGCGCAACGGCCTGCGCATCACCACGGTGCACGCCGTGCGCGAGGCGTCGTTCACGGTCGAGGCCGGCCGCACGGTCGCCCTCGTCGGCGAGAGCGGGTCCGGCAAGTCGACCATCGCGCGCATGCTCACGAAGCTCGAGCGTCCCACGCGCGGCGAGGTGCTGATCGACGGGGTGCCCGCCGCCCACCACGGCAGGGGGCTCGCCCGCTATCGGCGCGACGTGCAGATGGTCTTCCAGGACCCGTTCGGATCGCTGAACCCGTTCCACACCATCCGTCACCATCTCGAACGCCCGGTCCGCATCCACCACCCCCACCTCGGGTCGGCCGAGGTCCGGGCGCGGGTGGCCGAGCTGCTCGACCGGGTGCAGCTGAGCGGGTCGAAACGATTCGCCGAGAGTCGTCCCCACGAGCTCTCGGGAGGGCAGCGCCAGCGGGTCGCGATCGCCCGCGCACTCGCACCGGGGTCGCGGTTCATCGTCGCCGACGAACCGGTGTCGATGCTCGACGTGTCGATCCGGCTCGGAGTGCTCAACCTGCTCGCCGACCTGCAGCGCGAAGAGGGCCTCGGGGTGCTCTACATCACCCATGACCTGGCCACCGCCCGTCACTTCTCCGACGAGATCCTCGTCATGCTCCGCGGCGAGATCGTCGAGCGGGGCGACGCGGATGCGGTGATCCTGCACCCGCAGCACGACTACACCAAGCTGCTGCTCGAGGCGGCCGCCGACCCCGACCGGCTCGGCCTGCTCCGCGACGAGGTGCGCGCCGGCGCTCAGACGGGACCGGCCGATGCCGTTGGGTAGAGTTTCGAGTTGGTTGCCATGACGCAGATCGATCCAGGAACACCGACCTGGCTCCGCACCCACAACGACCGCACGGCGTATCGCCTGCTGCTGGAGCACGGGCCGCTGACGCGCGCCCGCCTCGGAGAGCTGTCCGGCATGTCGAAACCGACGGCGGCCCAGATGCTGGCCAGGCTCGAGCGCCTCGAACTCATCGGCCCGGTCGGAGAGGTGTCCGCCGGCCGGGGGCCGAACGCGATGAGCTACGGCGTCCGCACCGACCACGTGACGGGCGTCGCCATCTCCGTGCTCGAGCACAGCATCCAGGCCGTCGTCGTCGACGTGGCGGATGCCGAGCATCCGATCGTCGAGCTCGACCTGCGCGAGCCCGGACGCATCCGGACCCCCGAGGGTGATGTGAGCGCGGCCGTCACCGCCGCGTGCGCCGCCGCCGGCATGGAGACCAGTTCGGTCAGCAGGGTCCTGATCGGCGTGCAGGCCGCAGTGCTCGAAGACGACGACGAACTCTCCTTCACCGACACCCTGCCCGGGTGGCCGAGCCGGGGCGCGCGCCAGCGCATCGAGAAGGCGCTGGGCTACACCGTGACGCTCGACAACGACGTCAAGCTGGCCACCATGGCGGAACGCTCCGTCGGTGCGGCCGGGGGAACGCCGGGCTTCGCCCTGGTCTGGATCGGCGAGGGTCTCGGGGTCGGCGTCGACATGGGCGGCGTGGTGCATCGTGGCGCCTTCGGCGGCGCCGGCGAGATCGGGTACCTCGAGGTCCCGCGGTCGGCGACCGCACTCGACCCCGGCGCACACGACCTCACCGACCTGCTGGGCGGCCCGGCGACGGCCAGGCTGCTCGGCGGTCGCTCGCTCGCCGAGGTGCTTCCCGGCCTGGCCGCGGACGACGCCGCTCTGGATGCGATCGCCGACCGGGTGGTCATGGCCATGCAACCCGTTCTGGCGGTCATCGATCCCGCGATGATCGTGCTCGGCGGCCCCACCGCGCTCGCCGGAGGTGAGCCGCTGGCCGAACGGGTCGCCGCCCGCGTGGATCGCGTCGCGCGGCCCCGGCTCGCGATCCGCATGAGCACCACGGGATCGCAGCCCGTCCTGCTGGGCGCTCGTCAGCAGCTGGTGCAGCAGATCCGCGATCACCTCGAAGCCGGGATCGCCTCGGCGGTCTGACCGCTCGATGCGCCCCGAGCGAACACCCGGAGCACACCAAGGTAGGCCGCGATAGCCTGGCTGGCATCATGGACGTCAAGCGCATCTTCCGGGGACCGCTCATCTGGATCCTCGTGGTCGTCGCCCTCGTGATCCTCGCGGTCTCGCTGTTCACGCAGTCGAACTTCAAGCAGATCACCACGCAGCAGGGCCTCGCCCTGCTCGACGGCGACACCGTCGTGAAGGCCAAGATCATCGACGGCGAACAGCGTGTCGACCTCACCCTCGACTCCCCGTTCAGCGCGGACAAGACCGACTACGGCACGAGCGTCCAGTTCTACTACGTCGCCCAGCGCGGCGCCGACGTCGTCGCCGCGATCACCGACAGCCCCGCCAAGTACGACGACCAGGCCCCCCAGTCGAACTGGCTGGCGGGCCTGGCGAGCATCATGATCCCGCTGCTGATCATCGGTCTGCTGTTCTGGTTCATGCTCTCCAGCGTCCAGGGCGGTGGCAACCGGGTCATGCAGTTCGGCAAGTCCCGCGCGAAGCTGGTCAGCAAGGAGTCGCCGAAGGTCACCTTCGCCGACGTCGCCGGTGCCGACGAGGCCGTCGAAGAGCTGCACGAGATCAAGGACTTCCTGAAAGACCCGGCCAAGTTCCAGGCGGTCGGCGCCCGCATCCCGAAGGGCGTGCTGCTGTACGGCCCTCCCGGAACCGGCAAGACCCTGCTCGCCCGCGCCGTCGCCGGCGAGGCCGGCGTGCCGTTCTACTCGATCTCGGGTTCCGACTTCGTCGAGATGTTCGTCGGCGTCGGCGCCAGCCGGGTCCGCGACCTGTTCGAGCAGGCCAAGCAGAACTCGCCGGCCATCATCTTCGTCGACGAGATCGACGCCGTCGGCCGGCACCGCGGTGCGGGCCTCGGCGGCGGTCACGACGAGCGCGAGCAGACCCTCAACCAGCTGCTCGTCGAGATGGACGGCTTCGACGTCAAGACCAACGTCATCCTGATCGCGGCGACCAACCGCCCCGACATACTCGACCCCGCGCTGCTGCGCCCCGGTCGCTTCGATCGCCAGATCGGCGTCGACGCCCCCGACCTGAAGGGCCGCGAGAAGATCCTGTCGGTGCACGCCAAGGGCAAGCCGATGGCGAAGGGCGTCGACCTCGAGGTGCTGGCCCGCAAGACCCCCGGGTTCACGGGTGCCGACCTCGCCAACGTGCTCAACGAGGCCGCGCTGCTCACCGCGCGCAGCAACGCGCAGCTGATCGACAACCGCGCCCTCGATGAGGCCGTCGACCGCGTGATGGCCGGCCCGCAGCGTCGCACGCGGATCATGAACGACAAAGAGAAGCTGATCACCGCCTACCATGAGGGCGGTCACGCGCTCGCGGCGGCGTCGATGCGACACACCGATCCCGTCACCAAGGTCACGATCCTGCCCCGCGGCCGTGCACTCGGCTACACGATGGTCCTGCCGCTGGAGGACAAGTACTCGGTCACCCGCAACGAGCTGCTCGACCAGCTCGCCTACGCGATGGGCGGCCGGGTGGCCGAAGAGATCGTCTTCCACGATCCGACCACCGGTGCCAGCAACGACATCGAGAAGGCGACGGCGATCGCCCGCAAGATGGTCACCGAGTACGGCATGAGCGCCAACATCGGAGCCGTGAAGCTCGGCTCTTCCGGCGGCGAGGTGTTCCTCGGGCGCGACATGGGCCACCAGCGCGACTACTCGGAAGAGATCGCCGAGCGCGTCGACCTCGAGGTGCGCGCGCTCATCGAGCAGGCGCACGACGAGGCCTGGAAGGTGCTCAACACCAACCGCGACATCCTCGACGCCCTCGCGCAGCAGCTGATCGAGAAGGAGACGCTCGATCACCTCCAGCTCGCCGAGATCTTCGCCGACGTGAAGAAACTGCCCGAGCGCCCGCAGTGGCTCTCGAGCACCAACCGGCCGTCGAGCTCGAAGCCGCCGATCAAGATCGCCGCGAAGGCGCCGGTCGATCCCGGCATCGTCGACGGCGGCGTCGACTCGGATTCGACCCCGCGCCCCAAGCGCACCCCGCGTCCGCGCAAGAACCCCGGCATCGCGACAGCCTGACTTCCGGGTAGCGGACAACTGTGGCGATCGACTCCGCTCGCATCGAGGCGGCCGTCTCCGAGATCCTCGCCGCCATCGGCGAGGACCCGGAGCGTCCCGGGCTGGTGAGCACGCCGAAGCGGATCGCCGAGGCGTACACCGAGTTCTTCGCCGGAGTCGGCGAGGACCCGCAGCACCACCTGAGCGACGCGACAGAGCTCGAGGTCGGCGACGGCGAGCTGGGCGAGCTCGTGCTGCTGCGCGACATCGACTTCCGCTCGATCTGCGAACACCACCTGCTGCCCTTCATCGGCGTCGCGCACATCGCCTACGTCCCCGCGCAGAAGATCGTCGGGCTCGGCCGGCTCCCGCGGGTCGTCGAGACACTCAGTTCGCGGCCGCAACTGCAGGAGCGCCTCGGTGAGCAGATCGCCGACGCCCTGCAACACGGGCTCGACCCGCGCGGCGTGCTCGTCGTCCTGGACGCCCGGCACGGATGCGTCACCGCACGCGGCACGCGCCAGGTCGACAGCTCGACGGTGACCGTCGCCAGCCGGGGCACGCTCAGCGACCCGGCCATGCAGGCGGCGGTGCTGGCCACCATCGGACGGGGGCTCGAGGCGTGACGCTCATCATGGGCGTGCTCAACGTCACGCCGGACTCGTTCAGCGACGGCGGCCGCTACCGCGACAAGGATGCGGCCATCGCCCACGCCGTGGCGATGGCCGAAGCCGGTGCCGGCATCATCGACGTCGGCGGGGAGTCGACCCGCCCGGGCGCGACGCCGGTGGCGAGCCCCGAGGAGCGCAAACGCGTCATGCCGATCGTGCGTGAGCTCGTGGCGCGGGGCATCACGGTCAGCATCGACACACTGCACGCGTCGACGGCTCTGGCCGCCGTCGACGCCGGCGCCCAGCTCATCAACGACGTGTCGGGGGGCCTCGCCGACCGCGACATGGCCCGGGTGGTCGCCGAGACCGGGGTGCACTACATCGCGATGCACTGGCGGGGCGGGGCGGATGTCGCGGCCGGCTATCGCGATGTCGTCACCGAGGTGCGCTCCGAGCTGAAAGCACGCGTCGCCGAGCTCATCGTCGCGGGGGTGCGGCCCGAGCGCGTCGTGCTCGATCCGGGTCTCGGGTTCGCGAAGGACGCGGCGCACAACTGGCAGCTGCTCGCGCGGCTGGACGAGCTCGCCAGTCTCGGCCACGGCATCCTGATCGGTGCCTCACGCAAGCGGTTCGTGGGCGCGCTGCTCCCGGAGGGCGCCCCCATGGAGGATCGCGACCCGCCGACCGCCGTGATCAGCGCGCTCGCCGCGCGCTCCGGCGCCTGGGCGGTGCGCGTGCACGACGTCGCCGCGACCCGGCTGGCGCTCGATGTCTGGGAGCACTGGCAGGCGGGGTCGGCCCGATGACGGCGGATCGCATCAGCCTCACCGGCCTGCGCGCCACCGGGCATCACGGCGTGTTCGAGCACGAACGGGTCGACGGCCAGGTCTTCGTCATCGACGTGACCGTGCACCTCTCGCTGCACGAGGCGGCGACCAGCGACGACCTCGACGACACCGTGCATTACGGCGTGCTCGCCGAGCAGGTGGTGGATGCCGTGGAACGCGACCCCGTCGACCTCATCGAGACGGTGGCCGAGCGCGTCGCCGCGGTGGCGCTGGGGTTCCGGCGGGTCGACTCCGTCGAGGTCACCGTCCACAAGCCGGACGCCCCGATCACGGTCCCGTTCGCCGATGTCGCCGTGCACATCAGCCGGTCCCGCGGAGCCGGAGGGCAGGGCTGATGTCGGTCCTCAAGCGCACCATCACCCAGCCCGCCGTCGTCGCACTCGGGTCGAATCAGGGCGATCGCGGCGAGACGCTCCTGGCGGCGGCGCGTGAGCTCGCCGAGACCGCAGGAGTCGAGCTGACCGCCATGTCGGGCCTGCACGAGACGGTGGCGGTGCGCGTCGACGGCCCCGACGAGTCCGCACCCCCGTACCTCAACGCCGTGGCCGTCCTGCGGACGACGCTGACCCCGCACGCACTGCTGGCCCGGCTGCACGAGATCGAGCAGGCGCACGGCCGGGTGCGAACCGAGCGCTGGGGGGACCGCACCCTCGACCTCGACATCATCGACTTCGCCGGGCTGCGCTCGAGCGACGAGACGCTCACCCTGCCGCACCCGCGGGCTCACGAACGCGATTTCGTGCTGCGCCCGTGGCTCGAGGCCGACCCCGCGGCGACGCTCGGCGGCCGGCGGGTCGCCGAGCTGCTGGAGGCGCTCGGATGACCCGCACCAAGCCCCTCAGCCTGATCATCGCCGCCGTGATCGGCGTGGGCGCCGGACTCGTGCTGCAAGCGGTGCTGGCCGCGGCGAGCCAGCCCAAGCTGCGGCCCGAGTACACGCTCGCGATCACCGTCGTGCTGATCGGCGTGGCCGCGGTGGTGCTCGCGCTTCCCGTGCGCCGTGCCACCCGCGGCAACCCCGCGCACCGGGTCGACCCGTTCTACGCCACCCGGGTCGTGGTGCTCGCGAAAGCCTCCGCGGTCGCCGGAGCGCTGCTCGCCGGAGGGGGGACCGGGTTGCTGCTGGAGTTGCTGGCCCGCGCCGGCGAGCCGGGGGCCGACATGTTCCTGCGTGCCGCATCCGTCGCCGCGGGCGGAGCCCTGCTGCTCGCCGGGGGGCTGGTCGCCGAGTGGCTGTGCACGGTGCCGAAGGACGCCGACGACGATCCGGGCGCCGGTCCCGCCGCACCCGCCGGGTAGCGTGGAGCCGTGACCGACGACACCGTTCCCGCCGCCTCGCCGTCCGTGCGTCTCGACCCCGTTCCGGGCCAGTGGCGCCGGGTCTCGCCGAAGTACATCGTCGTCGACCTCGTCGGCAACCTGATCGGCGGGGTGGTGGTCACCGTCGGATCGGGGCTGCCGTGGTTCTTCAGCCAGATCCCCTGGATGCTGGTGTTCCCCATCGTCATCGGCGTCGTCTCGCTCGTCACGCTGTGCCTGACCCCGCGCCGGGTCCGGGCGATCGGGTACATGCTGCGCGAGGACGACCTGCTGTTCCGCCGGGGCATCATGTTCCTCCGGTTCGCGGCCGTACCGTACGGGCGCATGCAGCTCGTCGACATCAACCGCGGACCGCTCGCGCGCGCGGTCGGGCTGTCGGAGCTCAAGCTGGTGACGGCCGCCGCGGCCAGCAACATCACGATTCCCGGCCTGCCGGCCGAGGAGGCCGAGCAGCTGCGCGACCATCTCGTCGAGCTGGCCGAGAGCCGCCGGGCCGGCCTGTGACCGAGCCGCACCCGGCACCCCCGCCGCCCCCGGTCGACCCCGCCGCCGACCTCGCCGACGGCGGCTGGCACCGCCTGCACCCGGCGACGCCGCTGCTGCGCGGCGGGCTCGCGCTCGTGGCGATCCTCGGCATCATCATCGCCAACCTGCGCGAACGCGTCATCGAACTGGTCTTCGGCGGGCAGGGCTCGCCGGGCGACCCGGTGGACGAGATCGTCGAACGCGGTCTGGTGCCGCTCGCGCTGCTGGTGATCGCGGTGCTGCTCGCCCTCTTCATCGGCGGGTTCTATCTGTCCTGGCGCATGCACACCTTCCGCATCACGGACGAGCTCGTCGAGGTGCGCAGCGGCATCCTCTTCCGCACGCACCGCAAGGCGCGGCTCGATCGAATCCAAGGCATCAACATCGTGCGTCCGCTGTTCGCCCGCCTGTTCGGCGCGGCCCGGCTCGAGATCACGGGGGCCGGCAACGACTCCAACGTGCAACTTGCGTACCTCTCGGGGGTGAGGGCCGACGCACTGCGACGCGACATCCTCACCCTGGCCGCGGGAGGCCGGGTGACCGCACCGGCAGCGCCGGCGGCCCCCGCATCCGGGGTGATCGAGCAGCGGGTCGCGGAGTTCATCGCCCCCGAGCTCGACCCGGCGCTGGCCGAACCCGAGTCGGTGGTGAAGATGCACCCCGGACGGCTGATCGCCTCGACGGTGCTCAACAGCAGCACCGTGATCTTCGTGGTGCTCGTCATCGGGGCCTTCGTCGCCGTCGCGCTCTCGGCCGAGTTCTACTTCATCTTCGGCGCCGTCCCGCTGCTGTTCGGGCTCGGGTCGTACCTGGTCAACCGCATCGTGAAGTCGCTGCGGTACACGATCGCGGGGACCCCGGACGGCGTCCGCGTCGGCTACGGGCTGCTCTCGACGAGCAACGAGACACTGCCGCCGGGACGCATCCACTCGATCTCGATCACGCAGCAGCTGCTCTGGCGGCCGGCCGACTGGTGGGAGGTCAAGGTCAACCGGGCCGGGAAGTCCTCGGCGCAGGGGGCGGCCGGCCAGCAGAACACCACGATCCTGCCGGTGGGGTCGCGGGCCGAGGTGTTCAAGGTGCTCGAGCTCGTGCTGCCGGGTCTCGTCGACGAGCAGACCCGCCAGATCATCGCCGAGGGCCTCGGCAAGGGAACCCCCGACGACGGTTACACCACTTCACCCCGGCGCGGCGCCGTTCTGCGCTGGTTCTCGTGGCGGCGCAACGGCTTCGCGCTGCGCCCGGATGCGGTGGTGCTGCGCCGCGGCGCCATCTGGCGCGAACTGGTCGTCGTTCCCGCCGCACGCATGCAGAGCGTCTCGATCGACCAGGGTCCGCTCGACCGCGCGCTGCGTCTCGCCGGCGTGCACGTGCACACCGTCGCCGGGCCGATCTCCGCGCGTCTCGGCGCTCTCGACACCGAGGACGCCGCACGGTTCTTCCGCGACCTCGCGCAGACCGCCGTCGCGGCGGCGGCGGCGGACCGCACCCACCGCTGGCGCTCGGGAGGGGCGACGGCGTGACCCCGGCAGAGCGCTCCGGGCGGCTCGGGGTCGGCATCGTCGGCGCCGGACGCGTCGGCCCCGTCATCGGTGCCGCGCTCGGCGGCGCCGGACACGCGGTCGTCGGCATCAGCGCCGTCTCGCAGGAGGCCCGCGACCGCGCCGACGCGATGCTGCCGGGGGTACCCGTGCTCGACGTGCCGACGATCGTGGAGCGCAGCGAACTCGTGCTGCTCGCCGTCCCCGCCGAGCAGCTCACGGATCTGGTGAGCGGCCTCGCCGCGACCGGCGCCTGGCAGCCGGGTCAGCTGGTGGCGCACACCGCGCCGGGTCTGGGCACCGCCGTACTCTCCCCGGCGCTGGCCGCCGGGGCGATCCCGCTCGCGATCTCGCCGGCGATGGCGTTCACCGGCACCAGCATCGACCTGGTGCGGTTGCGCGAATCCTGGTGCGCGGTCACCGCGCCCGGCCCCGTGCTGCCGATCGCGCAGGCCCTCGTCGTGGAGATGGGGGCCGAGCCGGTCGTGGTCGCCGATGCCGACCGCGCCGCCTACGCCGACGCCCTGGAGGCCGTGACCGGGTTCTCGACGGCCCTCATCGGCCAGGCCGCGGACACGCTGCGCGGACTCGGCATCGACAACCCCGGCCAGGTGCTCGGGTCGCTGGTGCGCTCCTCGGTCGAGAGCGCGCTGGCGGACGCGGAGTTCCCTGCCGCCCCCGCGCCGAATCACGGAGTCGCGCGCCCCGAGTCGCCCTGACGCCCGAGACTCGGGCGCGGGGGTGGTGCGCATCCGTGATTTGGACAGCCGGTAGCATCACGGGGTGAGCAGACCGGTCGTGATCGAGACGATCGCGGCGATGCGTGAGGCGCTCGAGGGTCAGGATGTCGCGCTCGTCCCGACGATGGGAGCCCTGCATGAGGGACACCTCGCCCTCGTCGCCCGGGCCGCACAGCTCGCCCCCACCGTCGTCGTGTCGGTGTTCGTCAACCCGCTGCAGTTCGGCGTGGACGAGGACCTCGCGACGTATCCCCGCGACCTCGACGCCGACCTCGACGCGCTCGAACCCCACGGGGTGGCCTACGTCTTCGCCCCGGCCGTGGAGGAGATGTACCCGGACGGCGGAACCCAGGTCACCGTCACCGGAGGGCGGGTCGCCGAACTCTACGAGGGGCGCTCGCGCCCGGGACACTTCGACGGGGTGCTCACCGTCGTGGCGAAGCTGCTCGGCATCGTCCGCCCGCAGCACGTCGTGTTCGGCCAGAAGGACGCCCAGCAGGTGTTCCTCGTGCAGCGCATGGTGCACGACCTGAACATCGCGACGGCTGTGGAGGTGGTGGACACCGTGCGCTCCGCCGACGGTCTCGCGCTCTCCAGCCGCAATCGCTACCTCGATGCGGATGCGCGCCGGGCCGCGCTGGCGCTCAGCCGCGCGCTGGAAGCGGCCACGTCATCCGCCGATCGCGGAATCGATGCCGTCCTGGCCGCATCGCAGGCCGTCCTCATGGACGAGGACCTCGTTAAGCTGGACTACCTGAAGGTCGTGAACCCGCGCACCTTCCAGCCCGTCGACGACGACTACCGGGGCCCCGCGCGCGTGCTCATCGCGGCGCAGGTCGGCTCCACCCGTCTGATCGACAACGACGCCATCTACCTGAACTGAGAGTCCCACTGTGAGCGACGAGGTTTCGACAGGCTCAACCGGCGAGGGGTCCGAGTCCGAGCAGCAGGCCGTGCGCATGGCCAAGCGCGAGCGCCTCCTCGCCGAGGGCGGTCAGGCCTACCCGGTGGGAGTGCGGATCACGCACAGCATCCCGCAGGTGCGCGCCGAATGGGGACACCTCGAGGCCGACGCGACCACCGGGACGACGATCGCGCTCGCCGGCCGCGTCGTGTTCCAGCGCAACGGCGGCAAGCTGTGCTTCGCGACCCTGCAGTCCGGCGACGGCAGCCGCATCCAGGTGATGATCTCGCTCGCCGAGGTGGGCGAGGAATCCCTCGAGCGCTGGAAGGAACTCGTCGACCTCGGCGACCACGTGCAGGTCGAGGGCGAGGTGATCTCGTCCAAGCGCGGAGAGCTGAGCATCCTCGCCGACACCTGGCAGATCGCGGCGAAGGCGCTGCTGCCGCTGCCCAACCTCTACGAGGGCGCCGAACTGAGCGACGAGACGCGGGTGCGGCAGCGCTACCTCGACCTCATCACCCGCGAGACGGCGCGCACCACCGTGCGCACCCGCGCCGCCGTGAACGCGAGCCTGCGCGCGACGTTCGCCGCGCACGAGTACCTCGAGGTCGAGACCCCGATGCTGCAGACGATCCACGGCGGAGCCTCGGCCCGCCCGTTCGTCACCCACTCGAACGCGTTCGACACCGAGCTCTACCTGCGCATCGCCCCCGAGCTGTTCCTCAAGCGCGCCGTCGTCGGCGGCATCGAGCGGGTGTTCGAGATCAACCGCAACTTCCGCAACGAGGGCGCCGACTCCACCCACAGCCCCGAGTTCGCGATGCTCGAGGCGTACCAGGCCTACGGCGACTACCACCAGATGGCCGACCTCACCCAGGAGCTCGTGCAGAACGCCGCGCTCGCCGTCGCCGGCTCGCACGTGGTGACCTGGGCCGACGGCACCGAGTTCGACCTCGGCGGCGAGTGGTCGCGCATGTCGATGTACGCGTCGCTGAGCGAACGGTCGGGGGTGGAGGTCACGCCGCAGACGAGTGTGGCCGACCTGCAGAAGCTGGCCGACGCATCCGGGGTCGAGGTGCCGCTGGCGACGCACGGCAAGCTGGTCGAAGAGCTCTGGGAGCACTTCGTGAAGGGGCAGCTGGAGAGCCCGGTGTTCGTCATGGACTTCCCCGTCGACACCAGCCCGTTGGTGCGCGAGCACCGGTCGATCCCCGGTGTGGTGGAGAAGTGGGACCTCTACGTGCGCGGGTTCGAACTGGCCACCGGGTACTCCGAGCTGATCGACCCGGTCGTGCAGCGTGAGCGCTTCATCGAGCAGGCCAAGCAGGGCGCCCGCGGCGACGCCGAGGCGATGCGCCTCGATGAGGAGTTCCTGCGCGCGCTCGAACACGGCATGCCCCCGTCGGGGGGCATGGGCATGGGCATCGACCGGCTGCTGATGGCGATCACCGGACTCGGTATCCGCGAGACGATCCTCTTCCCGCTGGTCAAATGATGCGGGCGGTGCGGGTCGAGGGATTCGGCGAACCGCCCGTCATCGCCGAGGTTCCCGTGCCCGAACCGGGTCCGCGCGACGCGCTGGTGCGGGTCGAGGCGACCGGGGTCTGCCGCAGCGACGCCCACGCCTGGCACGGCGACGACGACACGGTGCGGCTTCCCTACACGCCGGGGCACGAGTTCGTCGGCATCGTTGAGGCCGTCGGATCGCTCGTCGAACGCGTGCCGGTGGGCGCGCGCGTCACCACCCCGTTCGTCTGCGGATGCGGCGACTGCGCCGACTGCGCCGCCGGACGCGCGCAGGTGTGCGCGTTCCAGCAGCAGCCCGGCTTCACCTACGACGGGTCGTTCGCCGAGTACGTGCTGATCACGAAGGCCGACCACAACGCCGTCCTGGTGCCCGAGGACATCGACCCCGAGGGTGCCGCGCTGCTGGGCTGCCGGTTCGCGACCTCGTACCGCGGTCTCGTCGACCGCGCCCTGCTGCAGCCCGGCGAGACCGTCGCCGTGCTCGGCTGCGGCGGGGTGGGGCTCTCGGCGGTGATGATCGCCGCCGCGCTCGGCGCGCGGGTCGTCGCCGTCGACATCGCGCCGGCCGCTCTCGAGCTCGCCGCACAGTCGGGGGCGGATGCGGTGCTCGACATCTCGGGAATGGCCGACGCCGAGACCGTGGCGGCCCTGCGCTCGCACGGCCCGGCCGTCGTGGTGGAAGCCCTCGGACGCGCCGAGACCCTCGCGCTCGGGGTCCGCGCGCTGGCCGCCGGCGGCCGACTCGTGCAGATCGGGTTGCTCGCCGCCGACCCGGTGGTGCCGATGGGCGAGGTCGTCGCACGCGAGCTCAGCGTGCTCGGAAGCCACGGGATGGCGGCCGCCGACTACCCGCGTCTTCTCGAGCTGATGCGCTCGGGAGGGCTGCGCCCCGCCCGGCTCGTCACCCGCCGCGTCACTCTCGCCGAGGCGCCGGCCGCGCTCATGGCGCTCGGGTCGGGCGGCGCCCCGGCGGGCGTCACGATGGTGGCACCGGGTACCCTCGGGGCATGAGCGACCAGCCGACCCTGACGTGGCAGCGGGTCGCCGTCTGGATCGTCGTCGGCGGCATCGGGCTGTTCCTGGTCGTCAGCGGAGTCATCAACATGATCGTCAAGGGCTGATCATGGACCGTCGCAGCTCGCGCCTCGTCGCGCTCCTGGGGCTCATCGTGATCGTCGCCGCGGTGGTGCTGGTCGTCGTCGTGCAGGGGTGATCTCGACACGGCCTGCGGCCTACTCGATCAGCGGGGTTCGGCCTGCGGCCTACTCGATCAGCGGATACCGTTGAGGCATGCCCGCCGACCCGATCGCCGCCGCCCTGTTCTCCCTGGCGCCCACGGTGCTGCTCGGCCTCGTGTTCTGGTTCATCATGCGCGCCATCATCCGCTCCGACCGCAACGAGCGCGCCGCCTACGCCAAGGTCGAGGCGGAGGAGCGCGCGAAGCTCGCGGCTGCTCGCCCCGCTACTCGCGCGGACGAAGCCTGACGTTCGGCAGCGCAGGCGCCGGCAGCGCCGACCCGTCGTAGCCGGTCAGCGCGCCGAAGCGGCCGGCGCGCGTCCCGCCGCCGATCACCTCGGACTGCCACTGGTCGCGGAACGCGACCACCTCGTCGTGGCTGCGGCCGACGAAGTTCCACCACATCACGATCTGCTCGCCGAGCGGCTCCCCGCCGATCAGGAGTGCACGCACCGGCTCGGCACCCGCCTCGATCACCAGCTCGGAGGACCCCACGGGCGAGAAACCGAGGTGGGCCGCCGGGACGCGCGTTCCCTGCAGGGCGGGCTCGCCCGCATCCACGATCAGGCCGTATTCGAACGCCGGGTCGGCCGGGATGCGCGCCGTCCCTTGCGCGGGCAGGTCGAGCTGGGCTCCGAACAGCCTCGTGAACGTGGTGACCGTCGAGTCGCCGCCGACGAACACGTGCAGGGTCGCATCGCCGATCACCGTGGACTCGGGGGCGTAGGTCTCGAAGAACGGGGGCACGTGCCGGTGCGCGTCGGGCAGCGCCACCCAGAGCTGCACGCCGTGCAGCTCGCGCGCATCCGCTGTCGAGACCTCGCTGTGCTGGATGCCGCTGCCCGCCGTCATCAGGTTCACCTGCGTCGGGTGCACCAGGGCATGGTGGCCCGCGGAATCCCGGTGCTCGATCTCACCGCGGTACAGCCAGCTCACCGTCTGCAGCCCGGTGTGGGGATGGGGCGGTGTGTCCATCGTCTTGGCATGCGGTGCCGGGGTGGGCCCGTACGAGTCGACGAAGCACCAGGCCCCGACGAGCGAGCGCGCCCGCTGCGGCAGGGTGCGCCGAACCATGAGCGCTCGCGGCCCGCCGAGCGGCACCTCACGGGGTTCCAGCACCTCGACGACGCTCACGCGCCCAAGCTACCTCGACTTCGTCGTCGCTACCGGCCCTTTCCCGGCCGTCGCATGGGCCGCTAGGGACGGGAAAGTACGCCGGCGAGCTCCGTGAGCAGGCGGTCGGCGTCGGCGTCGGTGAAGACCAGGGGCGGGCGGATCTTCAGGGAGGCGTTGTCGGGCCCCGAGGCCGCGAGCAGCACGCGCCGCTCGCGGAGGGCGTTCACCACATCGAGCGTGAACGCCTCGTCGGGCAGGTCGACCCCGATGAAGAGGCCGGCGCCGCGGACCGCGCGCACGTGCTCCGAGCCGAGCGCGGCGATCTCGTCGCGCAGACGTGTCCCCACCCGGCGCGCGTTCTCGATCAGACCCTCCTCGCGCAGCACGTCGAGGGTCGCCTGCGCCGCCGCGATCGACACCGTGTTGCCGCCGAAGGTGTTGAAGTAGCGCGACTGCGCGGCGAAGGCCGCGATCGGCTCCGGGCGCCCGGCGAGTCCGGCGACCGGATGCCCGTTGCCCATCGGCTTGCCCATCGTCACCAGGTCGGGCTCCAGGCCGTGCCGCCCGAACCCCCACATGCCCTCGCCCAGGCGCCCGAACCCCGGCTGCACCTCGTCGGCGACGAACAGGCCGCCGGCGGCGCGCACCTCGGCGACCGCCTCGGCGAAACCCGGAACCTCGGGGAAGCAGCCGTCGCTGGCGAAGATCGTGTCGACGATCAACGCCGCCGGGCTCAGCCCGGCGGCCGTCAGAGACTCCAGCGCGTCGCGCACCCCCTGCGCGAAGTCGAGGCCGGGGCGCGGGGCGGGGATCATGCGCACCCAGGGGGCCACCGCATCCGGCCCCACCAGCGACGGCGAGAACGCCGCCACCTCGGAGGTCACGCCGTGATACGCGTACTCGGTGACGATCACGCCGGTGCCCCCGGTCGCGGCGCGGGCGATCCGCAGCGCGAGGTCGTTCGCCTCCGAGCCGGTGCAGGTGAGCATGAGGTGGCCGATCGAGTCCGGCATCGTGGCGAGCAGTTGCTCGGCGTAGGCGACCGTCGGCTCGGACAGGTAGCGTGTGTGCGTGTTCAGCCGCGCGGCCTGCTCGGCGATCGCCGCCACCACCCGCGGGTGGGCGTGCCCCACGCTCGGCACGTTGTTGTACGCGTCGAGGTAGTCCTCGCCGTCGGCGGTGAACAGGTGTGCTCCGTCACCCCGGACGAACTCGAGCGGCTCGCGATAGAACAGCCGGTAGGCCGGGCCCAGCGCGGCGGCGCGACGCTGCACGAGCGCGGCGGTCGCGGGGTCGAGCTCGCCGACCCGTGCGGGATCGAAATAGCTGGTCGGGCCGACCATCAGTCCCCCTCGCTCAGAATGCGACGCAGCCTGCGGTCGTTGGCCGCGGCGAACTCGTCCAGGTCTCCATTGTCGGTGCGTTGCAAAGCCAGGTAGGCGATCGTGCGCGTGATCGTGCGCGCCGCCATCAGCATCGGCAGCACGGCCCGTTCCTCGGGCAGCAGCGGCACGACGCTCTCGAACCCCGCCTGGAACGCGGCGCGCTCGGGCCCGTCGAGGTACGCCAGTGACACCCCCAGGTCGCACACCCGGGCGGTACGCACGATGTCTCCGAAGTCGAGGATGCCGGTGAGCCGGTCCCCGTCGACCAGCAGGTTGCCGGGGTGGGCGTCGTCGTGCACGACCTGCCGCGGCAGGCTCTGCAGTGCCGGAGCCGTCTCGGCGGCGAACCGCAGCAGCACCTCCACATGCAGGGGGTCGGATGCGGCGGGCAGCAACTCGGGGAACCGCACCGGATCCCAGACCAGGTCGCGATCCGCGGCGGGGTGCTCGAAATCGGCGAGTGCCGCGTTCAGGCGTCCGAGCATCCGTCCGGCGTCGTGGTGCAGGGCGAGCGACCGGGGGCGCTCGAGCATGAGCTCGCCGTCGAGGTAGGTGAGCACGCGGGCGATGCGACCGGCGACGACGACGCTCGGTGCACCGGTCGTGGTGGGCACGACCCGCTGCACCGGGATGCCGGGGTCGGCCGCCCGCGCATGGTCCATCGCCGCCAGCTGCAGGTCGATGAGCGCGGGCGGGTCCGCCGGATGCGCGACCTTGATCACGTACGCCCCGGCGCGGAAGGTGTCGTCGCGCTCGGTGTCCAGGCGGGTGAGCCCGGCGGCCTCGACACCCCAGTACTCGGCGAGGATCGCGCGGACGCTCTCGGCGTCGAGGTGCTCGAACGGCTCGGCGAGCTCATCGAGCAGCAGGGTCATGGGGTGATGCTACGGCTCCTCCTGCGCACCAGCAGCAGCACCAGCAGGGCGACGAGCAGCAGACCCACCAGCACTCCGACCACGATCGCGATGACGGCCCCCGCCGAGGGAGCAGCCGGGATGGCGCTCGCGGTGGCGTGCATCGTGACCGACCCCTCGAGCGAGGTGCTCCAGGTGACTGTGGTCCCGTCGAGTTCGCCGTTGTGATCGGTCACCTCGCCGGGGAACGAGATCGAGACGACGATGCCGCCGTCGCCCGGGTCGCCCTCCACGTCCTGCGGCACCTGCTCGTCGTCCGGGGTGAAGTCGAGGGTGCCGGTGAACTCGAACTCGTCGCCGGTGCGGGTCAGGGTCAGCGCCCCGTCGGCGTCGCCGCCGTCGAGCGCCGAGATGGGAGTGTCGTCCAGCGTGAACCGGGTGCCGACGTAGTCGTCCTCTTCGTACGGCTTCGCGGTGACGCCGTCCGAGCCGCGCAGTTCGGGCAGCAGCTGGTCCTCGATCTGGGCCACCGCATCCGCCGCGTTGCGGGGTGAGTCGGGGTCGTCGTCGTTGGTGATGACGGCGACGACGATGTCGCCGTCGAGGTTGTTCTGCTCGTCCACCGAGAGGTCGGCCTGGAATCGCACGCACCCGGCGAGGGCCAGCACGAGCACCGCGCCGACGAGGGCCAGGATCCTCCGTGATCTGGTCATCTCTCCAGCCTCACCCGGTTCGCGCGGGGTCGGGCGGACTCGCAGGCGGCTCCCAGGACGAGCTACCGCACAACGAGCAATTCGCCGACCGTGCAGTCGAGCGCGTCGCAGATCGCGGTGAGGGTCGAGAACCGGATCGCCCGCGCCCGGTCGTTCTTCAGCACAGAGAGGTTGACGATGCTCACGCCGACCAGCTTGCTCAACTCGGTCAGGGTCAGCTCGCGGGCGGCGAGCAACTCGTCGAGCCGGCAGTGGATGCGTCCGGCGTCATCGTCGGGGTCGGCCGGCGCCATCAGACCAGGCCCTCGGTCTCGCGCTGCAGCCGGTTGCCGGCCTGGAACACGAATGCGAGCAGGAGCACCGCGGCCCCGGCAGCGAGGATCGTGGGATCGAACTCGAAGCCGGGCGTGAAGACGTCTCCGGCCGGGTCGACCTCGACAGCGACCTGCATCGCGCCGAATGCGTGCGCGGCGATGGCGAGCAAGCCGCCGAGGGTCATGGTCGATCCGGCCAGCAGAGCCGCACCGAACAGCGAACGATGGAACGGGCGGCCCTGCGCGAGCCGCCACAGCAGCATCGCGATCGCGACGGCGATGACCGCACCGACGCTCGCCCCGAGGATGTCCCCAGCCGCCAGCAGCGCTCGGGCACCGGCCGAGATGCCCTCGGCGGTGACCGTCGCTCTGCCGGACTCGGCAGTCGCGACGGCGACATCGCCGGCCTCGACCGAGACCGGGTGAGCGAAGCGGAGCGGAACGTCGACGGTGTCGGACGTGATCGTGGTGACCGCGGCGATGCCCCCCAGGACGAGGACGAGCGTGGCGAACGCCAGGTTGGCCCCCGCGATCACCTGGAAGACCACCGCGTCCGCCCTGCTGAGTCCCGTCGTCGCGAGCCGGTCCGCCTGCTGATCGTTCATGATGCCTCCCTTTATCGAATACCGTTAACATAACGACTATCGATATGCGATGCAAGCCGGGGTATCCCCACCCGGCAAGACCCGTCACGCCCACGGCGAACAACCGCGAATCGCCGGGGTCGCGTCGTTACTCTCGATGTATCGGCGCGGCCTCCCGTGCTCGCGCCGGAGGAGAGATTTCAGATGTTCGAGCGCTTTACCGACCGAGCCCGCCGCGTGGTCGTCCTCGCCCAGGAAGAGGCGAAGATGCTCAACCACAACTACATCGGCACCGAGCACATCCTGCTCGGGCTCATCCACGAGGGCGAGGGCGTCGCCGCGAAGGCCCTGGAGTCCCTCGGCATCTCGCTCGACGCCGTGCGCGAGCAGGTGCAGGACATCATCGGCCAGGGGCAGCAGCAGCCGACCGGGCACATCCCGTTCACGCCGCGCGCCAAGAAGGTGCTCGAGCTGTCGCTGCGCGAGGCGCTGCAACTGGGCCACAGCTACATCGGTACCGAGCACATCCTGCTCGGGCTGATCCGCGAGGGCGAGGGTGTCGCCGCCCAGGTGCTCGTGAAGCTCGGCGCCGACCTCAACCGCGTGCGCCAGCAGGTCATCCAGCTGCTGAGCGGCTACCAGGGCAAGGAGCAGGTCGCCGTCGGCGGGAACGACGCGGCCCCCGACAAGGGCAGCCAGATCCTCGACCAGTTCGGGCGCAATCTCACTCAGGCCGCCCGCGACGGCAAGCTCGACCCGGTCATCGGGCGCGAGAAGGAGATGGAGCGGGTCATGCAGATCCTCTCCCGTCGCTCGAAGAACAACCCCGTGCTGATCGGCGAGCCCGGCGTCGGCAAGACCGCCGTCGTCGAGGGTCTCGCCCAGGCGATCGTGCGCGGCGACGTGCCCGAGACGCTGAAGGACAAGCAGCTCTACACGCTCGACCTCGGGTCGCTCATCGCCGGCTCGCGCTACCGCGGAGACTTCGAGGAGCGCCTGAAGAAGGTCACCAAGGAGATCCGCACCCGCGGCGACATCATCACCTTCATCGACGAGATCCACACCCTCGTCGGCGCGGGAGCCGCGGAGGGCGCGATCGACGCGGCCAGCATCCTGAAGCCCCTGCTCGCCCGCGGCGAGCTGCAGACCATCGGCGCCACCACGCTCGATGAGTACCGCAAGCACTTCGAGAAGGACGCCGCGCTCGAGCGCCGGTTCCAGCCGGTGCAGGTGCAGGAGCCGACGCTGCCGCACACCATCAACATCCTGAAGGGGCTGCGCGACAAGTACGAGGCGTTCCACAAGGTGTCGATCACCGACGGCGCGATCGTCGCCGCCGCGAACCTTGCCGACCGCTACGTGAGCGACCGCTTCCTGCCGGACAAGGCCATCGACCTGATCGACGAGGCCGGCGCACGCCTGCGCCTCAGCATCCTGTCGGCGCCGCCGGAGCTGCGCGAGTTCGACGAGAAGATCGCCGCGGTGCGCGCCAACAAGGAGGGCGCCATCGAGGACCAGGACTTCGAGAAGGCCGCGTCGCTGCGCGACGAGGAGAAGAAGCTGCTCGGTGAGCGGCTGAAGCTCGAGAAGCAGTGGAAGTCCGGCGATGTCGCCGCGTCGGGAACCGTGGACGAGGGCGTCATCGCCGAGGTGCTGGCGAACGCGACCGGCATCCCGGTGTTCAAGCTCACCGAAGAGGAGTCGAGCCGCCTGATCTTCATGGAGAAGGCGCTCGCCGAGCGGGTCATCGGTCAGGAGGAGGCCGTCTCGGTGCTCGCCAAGACCATCCGCCGCACGCGCGCCGGCCTCAAGGACCCGAAGCGCCCGTCGGGCTCGTTCATCTTCGCCGGCCCCACCGGCGTCGGAAAGACCGAGCTGGCCAAGGCGCTCGCCGAGTTCCTGTTCGACGACGAGGACGCGCTCATCGCGCTCGACATGTCGGAGTACGGCGAGAAGCACACGGTCTCGCGACTGTTCGGTGCCCCTCCCGGATTCGTCGGGTTCGAGGAGGGCGGCCAGCTGACCGAGAAGGTGCGGCGCAAGCCCTTCAGCGTGGTGCTGTTCGACGAGATCGAGAAGGCGCACCCGGACATCTTCAACTCGCTGCTGCAGATCCTGGAGGAGGGACGCCTGACCGACGGTCAGGGTCGCGTCATCGACTTCAAGAACACGGTCATCATCATGACGACCAACCTCGGCACCAAGGACATCACCGGCGGCCCCGTGGGGTTCACGCTCGAGGGCAACGTCGAGTCCTCGTATCGCGCGATGCGGGGCAAGGTCGTCGAAGAGCTGAAGAAGCACTTCAAGCCCGAGTTCCTGAACCGCGTCGACGAGACCATCGTGTTCCCGCAGCTGAGCCAGGACGAGCTGATGCAGATCGTCGGCCTGTTCCTGAAGCGGCTGGCCGAGCGGCTGCTCGACCGCGACATGACCATCGAGGTCACGGATGCGGTGAAGGCCCGCCTGATCGAGCTCGGCTGGGAGCCCACCATGGGTGCCCGTCCGCTGCGCCGGGCGGTCCAGCACGAGATCGAGGACCGCCTGTCGGAGAAGATCCTGCACGGCGAGCTGAACGCTGGAGACCACGTGAAGGTCGACTTCGACGCCTCGCTTCCCGAGGACGAGCAGTTCACCTTCTCGACGGGACGCCAGCCGGGTCGCGACGCGCTCCCCGAGAAGGCGTCCGTCGCGGGCTGACCGGTGGTCGAGTAGCCGCGCAGCGGCGTATCGAGACCTCGATAGGGTGGGCCGGTGACGGAGATCACCGGCCCACCCTTCTCTGTGCGCCGGGCCCGCACGGGCGACATCCCCCGCATCCAGACCCTCGTCGAGCCGCTCGTGCACGAGCGGATCCTGCTCGGCAAGGAGCGCGTCGACCTCTACGAGGCGGTGCAGGAGTTCCGCGTCGCCGAGGCCGACGGGGCGCTCGTCGGATGCGGTGCGCTGCACGTCATGTGGGAGGACCTGGGCGAGGTGCGCACCCTCGCCGCCGCAGCGGAGTGGCGCGGCCGGGGTGTCGGGCACGCGCTGCTGGAGCAGCTGGAGGCCGATGCGCGCGAGCTCGGGCTGACCCGGTTGTTCTGCCTCACCTTCGAGGTCGGGTTCTTCAGCGCTCACGGGTACGCCGAGCACGGTGAGGGGCTGGTGTCTCCCGACGTCTACGCCGAACTCGTGCGCAGCCCCGACGAGGGCGTCGCCGAGTTCCTCGACCTGGCGCGGGTGAAGCAGAACACGTTGGGGAACACGCGGATGCTCAAGCACCTGTAGCCCCCGACGAGGGTTACCCTGACGGCATGTCGACGCTCCGTTCGCCCGTCGGCCCGCAGCCCCCCTCGGTCTACTGGCGCCGGCGCATCTTCGCGCTGCTGGGTCTGATCGCGGTCATCGTCGTCATCGTGCTCATCGTCTCGAGCCTCACCAGCGGGGCCCCGTCGGGCGACGACACCCCGAAGCCGACCGACACCACGGCGGCCGAACCGTCCGGCACGCCGACTCCCACCTACACGGATGCGACGGGCGGCACCGCCTGCAACCCCGCGCAGATCACGCTGATGGCGGTCACCGACTCCAACAGCTACGCCTCCGGGGTGAAGCCGAAGGTGTCGATGAAGATCACCAACGCCGGGTCTGCGCCCTGCACGCTCGATGTGAACCCGGCCACGCAGGAGTACCTGATCACCAGCGGCAGCGACCGCATCTGGAGCTCGAAGGACTGCCAGTCGGAGGGGGCGCCCACCCCGGTCGTGCTGGCTCCGGGCGTGACGCAGCAGACCGAGCCGATCGAGTGGGATCGCACCCGGTCCTCGACCAGCACCTGCACGGGGTCGCGGCCGGCCGCGGTCGCCAACTCGGACGGCCCGACCTACCGGCTCGAGGTGAAGCTCGGCGAGATCGAGTCCGAGCCGGTGGCGTTCCGGCTCTTCTAGAAGCCCGCGCTCAGCGCGGCCCGCGCGCGATCGGCGGCAGGGTCGCGGCGAGCAGGCCGGCGATCGAGAAGAACAGCCAGGCGGGTCCGGCCAGGCCGATGATCACGCCCACCACCGGCGGCACGGCGATGAGCCAGACCTGGTTGACGGTGAGCCGGACGCCGAGGCTGGTCGAGCGCAGGTGCGCGGGGGCGAATCGGGCGACCCAGGCCATGCTGATCGGCTGACCCATGCCGACCGCGGCACCGAAGATCGCGAGGCAGACGAAGGGCCCGACCGTGTCGCCGGCGAGCGGAAGCGCCACCGCGCTGAGGATGCCGAGCACGCATCCGGCAGCCAGCAGCACGCGCCGCCCGAGCCGCTCGATGAGGCGCCCGAAGACCAGACGGATCGCGACCGACGCCCCCGCCCGGGTCGCCAGGAGCGCGGCGACGAACCCGACGCTCCAGCCGGCCTGCGTCCCGAAGACGGGCAGGTAGAGGATCAGCAGATCCGTCACGCCGAAGACCACGACGCTGACCACGAGGGCTCCCGCGATGCCGGGGGTGCGCAGCACCTGGACGGTGTCGGCGCCGATTCCCGAGCGGGCACCGGGCCGGGCCGGGGCACCGGGGTCCGGAAGCGTGAACGCGACGATCGCCGACGCGGTCGCCAGGCCGCACATCACCGCGAAGACCCAGGTGACCCCGTGCGGGTCGTCCGCGGGCGTCGCCCCGGCGGCGGCGGCGGTCTCGGCGATCACGCCGGCCACCGCCGGACCCGCCAGTTGCGAGAGGGCGACGACGGCGGTCAGCGATCCGAAGCGGCGGTCGGCCGACTCCAGCGGTCCGGCGGCGGCGACGAGGGTCTGATAGCCGATCGCCGCGGCGACGAGGCCCAGCCCGATCGCCGACTGGAGCAGAATCACCACGACGAGCGAGTCGGTGAGCACCAGTCCGAGCGCCGCGGCCGCCACCAGGGCGGGTGCCGCCACGGTGAACGGGCGCGCCCCCCAGCGGTCGATGGCGCGGCCGAGCGGGATGGCGGTGAGCAGCGCGAGCCCGGCGAACCCGATCGACAGCAGCCCGAGTTGCTCGACCGTCGCTCCGAGGCCGAGCGCCTTGTACGAGGTCATCGGTCGGATGCCGTTGATCGCGATGTGCAGCGGCACCACCATCGTGAGGGCGCCGGCCAGCGGCCGCCGGGAGCCGGTCACTCCAGGGGTGAGCCGAGCGCGGCCGCGGGTGCGGCGGGCGTGGTGCGGTCGTCGTCGAGCATCGCGAGCCGGATGTCCTTGGACTGCATGATGTGGTCGTTGGCGGCCGCTGCTGCCGCGGCCGAGTCGCCCGCCTCGATCGCGTCCAGGATGCGCTGGTGCTCGTGCAGGATCTGGTCGGGCCGCCCCGAGAACTCGAACGTGGTGTGCGGGAAGCGGCGCACCCGATCCTGCACCATGCGCACCTGGCGCAGCAGGAACTCGTTGCGGCTCATGCGGGCGAGGTAGTCGTGGTACTCCAGGTTCAGGCGGAACGATCCGGCGACGTCGTCGGCGTCGACGGCGGCGCGCATCTGCTCGTTGAGCCAGCGCAACTGGGCGATCTCGGGGGGCGTGGCGTGCTCGGTGGCGAGCCGGGCGGCGAGCGCGTCGAGCGCTCCGCGCACGTCGTAGATCTCGAGCACCTCGGCCGGGGACATCGCGCTGACGACGATCCGTCGCCCGCGGCGCTCGAGCAGGTGCTCGCCGATGAGGCGCTGCACCGCCTCGCGGACGGGAGTGCGACTGACGCTGAAGACGCCGGCGAGGTCCTCTTCGGTGAACACTTTCCCGGCCGGGAGCCGCTGCGACAGGATCACCTCGCGCAGGGTGAGGAACACGGCGTCCGAGGAGCGGTTGAACGATCCGCTCTCGGACCAGATGGGCTGGATGGCGGCGAGCAGCTCATCGTCGGCCATGTCGCCTCCCTGGGTCGTATACACCGTATGCAGGGCCAGGATAGCCCGTCGGCACTCGGGAGCATCGTCTTCGTTGACCTGCTCGATATGCAGTGTATACAGTGGGTCCATCGTACGCACTGGCGCGTACGTGTTGTCAGAGAGGCCTTAGATGAGAACTCACAAAGGTGTGACCGCGGTGCTCGCCGGCGTCGCGCTGCTCGGACTCGCGGCCTGCTCGTCCGGCCCCACCACGGGAGGCGGACCGCAGGAGGTCGGCGACTGGGAGCCGGTGTACGAAGACGGCGTGCTTCAGCCGCTGCCCGATGGATTCCCCAGCGACCCCATCACGCTGCTCAACCCCGACAGCCCCGGACACGACGACGGGCTCTACGCCCGCGCCATCCAGAGCGCGCTCGAGGGCATCTCGCCGGTCAGCATCCAGGTGCGCGACGAGAGCTACCCCACCTTCGGCACCTGGGCCGGCATTCAGACGTTGCAGAGCGAACGCGGCGGACCCGACGGGTACTACATCATGGTCGCGGCCATGACCGGCGCCGGTATGGACCTGCTGACCGAGCCGATCACCGACGAGTTCGGCCTGACGATCGACGACCTCAACCCCGTGATCGCCACCGAGCGCACCCCCTTCGTGCTGCTCTCGCGTGCCGACGCCCCGTGGTCGAGCTACGAAGAGCTCGTCGCGGCCGCCAAGGCCGACCCGGGTGGCCTGCGCTACATGGCCACCGTCGGCTCGCAGCTCGACATCGCCATGACCCGCATCATGACCGAGGGTGGCTGGACCGCCGAGCGCATCCCCTCCGGCGGAAGCGACGAGGCGGCGACGGTCGTCGGCGCGGGTGAAGCGGACTTCACCATGCTCACCCCGTCGGTCGCGAAGGGTCACGTCGACGCCGGGCGGGGAGATGTCCTCCTCGTCATCTCCGGCGACGAGCAGGCTCCGGACGGCTACCCGCTCGCCACCACCACCGCGGCGATCGGCCTGCCCGATGAGCCCTGGGGTTCGGTGCGTGGCTTCGTCGCGGCGCCCGGGATCTCCGAGCTGCACCGTGCGTGGCTGTTCGAGCTGATCCGTGCCGCGTCCGAGCAGGATGTCTACAAGGACCGGATCGCGTCGCTGCCCGGCTCGCTGCCCATCACCATGGACGGCGACGAAGCCAAGGAGGCGATCACGAACGCCGTCGCGTTCGCCGAGCCGATCATCCGGGAGCTGGGTCTGCACTACGAGCAGAACTGACCCGACCGACGCACCCCTGGAGAGGACAGCACCCTGGTCATCGACATCCACGCGCACTACCTGCCCGAATCGGCGGTGGCAGCGCACCGCGCCGGAATCGACTGGTTCGGCACCTCGATCGAGGAGGGTCGTGACGGAGTCCCCGTCGCGGTCTGGAACGGCAAGCCATTCGAGTTCGGATCGGCGCTGCACTTCCGCCCCATCGAGGAGCGTCTCGCGCAGAGCGCGGAGCGTGGCGTCGACACCGAGGTGCTGTCCCTCCTTCCCCCGCTGTTCCGGTACGACCGGGCAGCGGGGGACGGGGTCGCCGCCGCGCGCGACCTCAACGACGAGCTCTCCGAGCTCACCACCCGCTTCCCGGGCCGGCTGAAAGGCCTCGCGTCGGTCGCGCTTCAGGCCCCGGATGCGGCGGCCGACGAGCTGCGCCGCGCGCTCGCGCTTCCCGGCATCGTGGGCGTCACCATCGGCACCCACGTCGCCGGGACCAACCTCGACGCCCCCGAGCTCGAACCGTTCTTCGCGGCGGCCGACGAGGCCGCGGCGTTCGTGTTCATCCATCCGATCGCCCCGCGAGATCGCGGGGCACTGGACGCGCACTACCTGCGCAACATCATCGGCAACCCGCTCGAGACCACGATCGCCGCGACGAGCCTGCTCGCCGGCGGCCGGGCGCACCGGCACGAGCGCATCGAGCTCTGCCTGGCGCACGGCGGCGGCTACACCTGCGCGGCCGCCGGACGGCTGCGTCACGCGCAGGGGGTGCGCGCCGAACTGCGCGACATGGCCCCGTCGAGCGCGCAGGAGCTCGTGCGCCGGTTCCGCTACGACACGCTCGTGCACGATGAGGCGACGCTTCGGCAGCTCGTCGACGCGGCGGGGATCGACAACGTGCTTCTCGGCACCGACTTCCCCGCCGACATGGGCCAGCCCGATGCCGCAGCGGACATCCGCGCGAACCCGTTGCTCACCTCAGAGGAGCGGGACGCCATCCTGGCGGGGAACGCCCGCCGCATCATCCCCGCCCTCGCCGACGAGGGCACGTCCGGGAAAGGTCGCTGACGGTGGACAGACGAAAAGACATCGCGGTCGCCCTCGGGGTCGTCGTGCTCGGCACGGTGATGCTGGTGGCGGCCGTCAACCTGCCGCAGGGCAGCATCCGCGACCCGCTCGGACCCTCGACGATGCCCGGCATCGTCGGCGGCCTGATGATTCTCGGCGGCCTCGCCCTCGCGCTGCGCCGCGTGGTGGCCTGGCGGACCACCGACACCTATGTGCCCGACGAGGGCAGCGAGGACGTCGAAGGGTATCCCGCGAGCCCCCGGCGGGCGTTCCTGGTCTGGGGCATCTGCCTGGCCTACGCGGTGCTGCTGCCGATCGCGGGCTTCCTGATCCTCACCCCGCTGCTGATCGCCGGCCTGCTCTGGGCGCTGCAGTTCCGCCGGGTGCTGCCGGTCGTGCTCATCAGCGTGATCGGGACCGCCGCCATCTACGGCCTGTTCGACATCCTCCTCCTCGTGCGCCTTCCGCACGGACCGCTGACGGGAATCATCTGATGGATCTCTTCTTCCAGACCTTCTCGTCGGCGCTGATGATGCTGTTCGACCCCTCGGTCGTGCTCGTCATGCTTCTCGGGGCCGTGATCGGAAGCGTCGCGGGTGCCCTGC
>DATMFW010000083.1:0-17850 GCA_035556655.1 Pseudolysinimonas sp. | reverse complement strand
ACCGCAGCCGCTCCAGCTCCTCGCGCAGGTCGAGGAGCTGGGCGGCCACGATCGAGGCGCTCACGGTCAGGTGAGCGCCCCGCCGAGGGCTCACCGCGTCGGCGGTCAGCTGTCCTTCCCGCGCGCGGCGGGCTTCTTCTTCGGTGCGGCCGCTCCGTCTCCGGATGCGGCGGCCGAGTCCGACGCGGCGACCGGAGCGGTCGAGGTCGCCTGGGCGACCTCCCCGGCCATGATCACCGGCAGGAACTTCTCGCCGAGCGGGAACCGGGTCTTCAGGAAGTACAGCCCGACCACGAACGCGAGGGCGACGATGATCATCACGACCACCGGCGTCTGGGCGAGGTAGTAGAAGCCGTAGCTGATCGGCACCGAACCGTCGCTCATCACCGTGAACAGGTTGTAGCCCTCGGGGATGTCGATGTTGGTCGAGGCCTGCACCATCGAGCTCACCGCGGGGGCGATCTGCGTGCAGAACCACAGGCCGATGCCCATCACGATGGCGCCGAGGATGACGGTCATCACCAGGTCGCCGCCGACCAGCGGGGCGAGCAGCGCCGCGACGAACACGCCGTCGGCGAGGTCGACGAACGGCAGGGTCTGGTTGCCGAGCGGCGCCAGGCCGATCGCCAGCAGGATCTCCACCGGCACCATCAGCAGACCGGCCGCGATGACGGCGGGGCTTCCGACGAGCACGGCGGCGTCGAGGCCGATGTAGACCTCACGGCCCTTGAACTTGTCGTTCATGAACGTGCGGGCGGCGACGGCGAGCGGGGTCAGGCCCTCCATCAGGATGGCGACCATGCGCGGGATCAGCAGCATGACAGCCGCCAGGGTGATCGCGGTTCCGAGCGCCTTCGCGATGTCCTGCCCGGCGACGAGCGCCAGGATCAGACCGATCACGAAGCCGAGCACCATGGGCTCGCCGAGCAGGCCCAGACGCTTGCGCGTGGTGTCGGGGTTCAGCTTCATGTTGCGAAGGCCCGGGATCTTGCGCAGCAGCCAGGCGAAGGGCACCGCGAGCAGCATGTAGCCGGCCGACTGCAGGTGCGGGATCGAGATGCCGGGCAGGTTGAAGTACTTCTGCACCATCGGTGCCGACCAGTCGGCCAGGAACAGCGCGATCACGAAGGCGATCACGGCCGCGAACAGCGCGATCCAGAAGTTGCCGGTCACGAACTGCACGAGCGCACCGACGAAGGCGATGTGCCAGAAGTTCCAGAGGTCGACATCCAGCGTCTTGGTGGCGCGCACCAGCAGCAGGATCACGTTCAGCAGGATGCCGAGCGGGATGATCAGGTAGCCGATCGGCGACCCGAACGCCAGCGAGGACGCCGCCGGCCAGCCGATGTCGATGACGCTGAGGCCGGTACCGGTGTTCTTGGCGAACGCCTCACCGATCTCGGTCACCGTCGAGCCGAGGAGGCCCACGGTGAGGAAGATGCCGACGAAACCGACGGCGACGATGAGGCCGCTGCGGATCGCGGCGCCGATCTTCATCCGCAGGATCAGCCCCAGGATGATGATGATGACGGGCAGGACGATGGTCGGTCCCAACCCGTTCAGGAACTCGCCGACGCTGGCGAGGACTGTCGAGAAGTCCATTGATCTCTTTCTGTATCGGGGTTGTTACTCGGGGGCGGTGAGGACCTTTTTGAGGTCCTCGAGAGCGGCGTCTTCGCCGATCCCGGTGAGCAGCGCGACCCCGTTGATGACAGGGACGACTGCGGAGTATTCATCGGGCATGCCGGTGGTGGTGACGATCGCGTCGGCATCGACGCGATCGGCGGAGAGCTCGCTCACCCGGTACTGGGTGACGACCGCGGGGATGCCGTTGTCGGCCAGGAACTGCTCGATGCGCAGGCGCACCATCGTCGATGTCGCCACTCCGGTGGCGCAGACCACCCATACCTTCTTCATCCAGCCATGCCCTCTCGTCGTGCGGGTTCCACGTGGACGACCTTCACCCCGGCGTCGGCCGCGGCGCGCAGCGCCGGGTGATCTGCGGGGCCGTCGGTGACGAGGGCGTCGATCTCGTCGAATGCGGCCACGTTCATCAGCTGCACGCGCCCGAGCTTGCTCAGGTCGGCGACGACGATCACGCGGTCGGCGGCGGCCATGGCCGCCTTCTTCACGTTGGCCTCTTCGCGGTGGTATTCGGTGATGCCGCGGCGGGCATCGACGCCGGCGATGCCCATGACGTACGCGTCGCAGTTGTAGAGCCCGAAGGTCGCCTCGGTCTCGGTGCCGATGAGGCTGAGCTCTCCGGGACGCACCTGCCCGCCGGCCAGCAGCACCGTGGTGCCGGGGTCGTCGGCGAGTTCGGCGGCGGCGAGCATGCTGGGGGTGACGATGGTGAGGCCGAGTTCGCGGCCGCGCAGCGCGCGGGCGACGGCGAGCACGGTGCTGCCGCTGTCGAGGATGACGGTCTCGTGCGGCTGCAGCAGCTCGAGCACCGCACCGGCCATGTGGGCCTTCTCGGTGGCGGACTGGGCCGCGCGGGTCTCGAACGTCGGTTCGGAGGCCTTCCCGACCAGCGCGATGGCGCCGCCCTTGACGGCACGCACGACGCCGCGATCCTCCAGGGCGGTGACGTCGCGGCGGATCGTCATCTCGGAGACCTGGAACTCGCTGGCGAGGCTGGCGAAGTCGATCTCGCCGTCGGAGACGACGCGCTGCTCGATGAGCTTTCGGCGCTGCGAGGTCGGCACCCCGCAAGTCTAGGGAAATCTGTTACAGATTCACAAGAACGGGTGGGCTACGATACAAAATCACATGGATCGCCCCGGAAATCGCCGGTGATCTGTCATCTACTCACAGCTGCTCCCAGCACGACACCGGAGGTACCCGTGGCCACTTGGCTCGATGAGACGTTCCCCTTGGCCAAGCCCGTCATCGCGATGCTGCATCTCACGGCGCTGCCGGGCGACCCGGGATTCGACAGCGCCGCCGGCACCCGGGCCATCGTCGACCGCGCGGCGCGCGAGCTCGACGACCTGCAGGAAGGCGGCGTCGACGGCGTGCTGATCTCCAACGAGTTCAGCCTGCCGTACCTCACGAAGACCGAACCCATCACCGCCATCTCGATGGCGCGCATCATCGGGGAGCTGATGCCGAGGCTCTCGGTGCCCTACGGCGTCAACGTGCTCTGGGACGGCCGGGCCTCGATCGACCTGGCCGTCGCCACCGGGGCGAGCTTCGTGCGCGAGATCTTCACCGGCGTCTACGCCAGCGACTTCGGGCTCTGGAACACCAACATCGGCGAGGTCGCCCGGCACCGGGCCCGCATCGGCGGGGCCGGCGTGAAGCTGCTGTTCAACATCGTCCCCGAGTCGGCCGTCTACCTGGCCGAGCGCGACCTGGCCTCGATCACCGCATCCACCGTGTTCGCCACGGCGCCCGACGCGTTGTGCGTCTCGGGGCTGACCGCAGGCGCACCGACCGACCTGCAGTCCCTCGGCATCGTCAAGGCCGCGGCGGGAGCCGTGCCGGTGTTCGTCAACACCGGCGTACGCGCCCACAACGTCGCCGACCAGCTCGCGGTCGCCGACGGAGCCATCGTCGGCACCTACTTCAAGAAGGACGGCGTGTTCGAGAACGCCGTCGACCGGGCACGGGTCACCGAGCTGATCGGGGCCGCGCGGGAGTTCCGGGCGACGCTGTAGAACCGGGGCGCTACGCCGCGCCGTCGAACAGCGAGGTGACCGACCCGTCGTCGAACACCTCGTGGATCGCCCGCGCGATCAGCGGCGCGATCGGCAGCACCGTCAGGCGGTCCCAGCGCTTGTCCTCGGTGAGGGGCAGCGTGTCGGTGACGACCACCGAGTCGATGAACTCGCTCTGCAGGATCTCGGTCGCCGGGGCCGAGAACACCGCGTGGGTCGCCGCGACGACGACCGTGAGGGCGCCCTGGGCCTTCAGCGCCTCCGCGGCCTTCACGATGGTGCGACCGGTGTCGATCATGTCGTCGACGAGCAGGCAGACCCGGCCCTCGACCTCCCCGACGATCTCGTGCACGCTCACCTGGTTGGGTACCAGCGGATCGCGCCGCTTGTGGATGATCGCCAGGGGCGCCCCGAGCTTGTCGCTCCAGATGTCGGCCACCCGCACCCGCCCCATGTCGGGGCTCACCACGGTGAGGGTCGCCGGGTCGAGCTTGGCCTGGAAGTGCTCCAGCAGCACCGGCATGGCGAACAGGTGGTCGACCGGTCCGTCGAAGAAGCCCTGGATCTGGGCGGCGTGCAGGTCGACGCTCATGATGCGGTCGGCGCCCGCCGCCTTGAACAGGTCGGCCATCAGCCGGGCCGAGATCGGCTCGCGACCCCTGCCCTTCTTGTCCTGCCTGGCGTACGGGTAGAACGGCGCGACGACGGTGATGCGCTTGGCGCTGGCGCGTTTGGCCGCGTCGATCATGATGAGCTGCTCCATGAGCCACTCGTTGATCGGGTAGGTGTGCGACTGGATCACGAACATGTCGCAGCCGCGGATGCTCTCCTCGAAACGCGCGTAGATCTCGCCGTTGGCGAAGGTGCGGGCATCGGTGTGGACGAGCGTGGTATCGAGTTCCGTGGCGATGTCCTCGGCGAGCTGCATGTGCGCCCTGCCCGAGACGAGCACGAGCCTCTTCTGGCCGGTGATCTTGATGGCCGACAATCTGCGCCTTCCGCGTCGAGGTGGCTCGCTGGGCCCCTGATCGGGCAGTGCCAGCCTAGTCCGTGCCCTCGCCCGCGGCGGCAGCGGCATCCGCGGCTTTCGTGCCCGGCCGGTTGGCTTCCACCCACCCGGCCTGGTTGCGCTGCGGGGCCACGTTGATGGCGAGCGCTCCCGGCGGAACGTCCTTGCGGATCACGGTTCCCGCTCCCGAGTACGCGCCGTCGCCGATCGTCACCGGAGCGACGAAGACGTTGTGCGAACCGGTGCGCACGTGCGAGCCGATCGTGGTGGCGTGCTTGTTCACCCCGTCGTAGTTGGCCGTGATGGTTCCCGCTCCGATGTTCGAGCCCTCGCCCACGGTGGTGTCGCCGATGTAGGACAGGTGCGGCACCTTGCTGCCGGCGCCGATCTTGGCGTTCTTGGTCTCGACGAACGTACCGATCTTGCCGTCCTCGGCCAGCTCGGTGCCGGGACGCAGGAACGCGAACGGCCCGACGGATGCCCGGGCCCCGATCACAGCGAGCGTCGCGTCGGTGCGGGTCACCACCGCATCCTCGCCGACCTCGCAGTCCAGCAGGGTGGTCTGCGGGCCGATCCGGGCGCCGCGCGCGATCGTCGTGGCGCCGGAGATATGGGTGCCGGGCAGGACCTCGACGTCCTCGGCGAGGGTGGCGCGCAGATCGATCCAGGTGGTCGCGGGGTCATGGACGGTCACCCCGGCGAGCTGCCAGCCGCGCACGATCATCGCGTTGAGGCGGGCGGCGGTGCGGGCCAGCTGGACGCGGTCGTTGATCCCCTCGACGATCCAGGGGTCGGAGACGGGGACCGCCTCGACCGGCTGACCGGCCTCGCGCAGCAGGGCCACGACATCCGTGAGGTATTTCTCGCCCTGCGCATTGCTTGATCCGACCCGCGGAAGGTGGGCGCGCAGCCCGCTCACCCCGAACACGTAGGTGCCGGAGTTGATCTCGGTGATGGCGAGCTCGTCCGGAGCGGCGTCCTTCTGCTCGACGATGCGGGTCATCGACCCGTCGGCGTCGCGCACGACGCGCCCGTACCCGGTGGCGTCGTCGACGATGGCGCTCAGCAGGGTCGCCGCGGCCGCCGCTCGGCGATGCGCCTGAAGCAGGCCCGAGAGCGTGGCGGCGTCGAGCAGCGGGACATCGCCGCTCACGACGACGACGTCGCCGTCGAAGTCCTCGGGCAGCGCGGCGAGGCCGATCTCGACGGCGCGGCCGGTGCCGGGCAGCTCGTCCTGATCGACGATCACGGCCTCGGGCATCAGGTCGGCGATCGCCGAGGCGACCGATTCGCGCTCGTGGCGCACGACGGTGACGACGTGGGCGGCGGCGAGTTCGCGTGCGGTGGCGAGCACGTGACCGATGAGCGGCACGCCGGCGATCGGGTGCAGCACCTTGGCCGTCCGCGACCTCATGCGCGTGCCCTGACCGGCGGCGAGGACGATGACGGCGAGGCGGGGGTCGGACATGGCTCTATTCTGGCGCGCTCGGGGGATCTCGATACGCCGCTCGCGGCTACTCGACCACCGAGGGGGCTCCGATCGCGGCGAGGAAGACCGACGCCAGACGGGCGGGATCGACGTCGAGGGCGACATCGACGCGCGTCGCACCCCCGGCGGTGCCGTGCACGAGGTCCTCGCCACCGCGCTCACGCCGGTCGACGATGGTCTGGCCACGGGCGTACCCGGTGAGTTCGACCCGTACCGGCCGATGCTCCACGTGCAGCGCACCCGGGTCGACGAGCGCGCACACCGCACCGGCATCCCCGATGAGACCGGAGTAGACGGCCTCCTCGTCGGCGCTGAAGGCGATGCGGTGCGACAGCAACCGGCCCGCGAGGGCGACCCCGGCATCCGGGAGCGACGCCAGCCCGGCCGCCTGCGCCTCGTCGATCGCCACCTTCATGAACACGTCGAGGCCGTACATGAGGCACGGGATGCCCGACCCGAGGACGGCGGCCGCGGCCTCCGGGTCGTGCCAGACGTTGAACTCGGCCACCGCCGTCGCATTGCCGATCGCCGACGACCCGCCCATGAACACGATGCGCTCGATGTTCGCGGCGACCTCGGGGTGGATGCGCAGCAGCAGCGCCAGATTGGTCTGCGGCGCCAGGGCGACGATCGTGACCTTCTGCGGATGCCCGAGGATCACCCGGCGCAGCATCTCGATCGCACCGCCGGGCTCGGGCACCCGGGAGGTCTCCGGCAGCACGATGCCGGCCAGCCCGTCCTCGCCGTGCACGTGTCCCGCGGAGCGCGGGGGTGCCAGCAGCGGGCGCACCGCCCCGGCGGCCACCGGGATGTCCGCGGGAGCCCCCGCCGCATCCAGCACCCGGAGCGTGTTGTCGACCACGCGATCGAGCGCGGCGTTGCCGGTGACGCAGCTCACCGCCAGCAGATCGAGGCCCGGATGACGCACCGCGGCGATCAGGGCGAGGGCGTCGTCGACGCCGGTGTCGACGTCGAGGATGATCGGGATGGGGTCGCCGGTGGTCATGCTCCGCTGCCAGGATTCGAACCTGGGCCTCACGGCTCCAAAGGCCGTCGTGCTGCCGTTACACCACAGCGGATCGCGCTCGGGGCGCGTAGTCCAAGATAGGGCTATGGGACTGGACGAGGTCGACAGGATCGTCGAGGACTGGTCGCGCGAGCGTCCCGACGTCGACTTCACCCCCATGCACGTGCTGTCCCGGGTGGCCCGGCTGTCGAAGCATCTGGACCGGGCGCGACGGCAGGCCTTCCAGGCCTCGGGGCTGGAACCGTGGGAGTTCGACGTGCTCGCCGCGCTCCGCCGCGCCGGCACCCCGTACCAGCTCAGCCCGAAGGCGCTGCTGCAGCAGACCCTGGTCAGCTCCGGCACCATGACCAACCGCATCGACCGGCTCGTGGCACGCCGCCTCGTCGAACGACGCACCGACCCGCACGACGGCCGCGGCGTGCTCGTGGTGATGACGACGCGCGGCACCGAAGCCGTCGACGACGCGATCAGCGAACTGCTGGCCGGCGAGGCCGACCTGCTCGAGGGGCTGTCGAAAGCCGACCAGGAGCGCCTCGCCGCCCTGCTGCGCAAGCTCAGCCTCGACTTCGGCGACGCCTCCCCCGAGGCCGGCTGAGGATGCCGGTCGCCGAGGATCTGGCTCCGCTGAGGCCGAGCCGCCGCATCCGCCTCGTCGCCGACGGCTGGGGACGCGGCGCCGAGGCGCACGAACACCGGCTGCTGCGCGCGGCACGCCCCGCGCTGCCGGTGCTCAACTGGCTCGGCCAGTTCGCGCGCCCTATCATGAGGGTGCCGAAGCTCGGCTGGATCACCTCGGACCCCCTCGTCGCGCGGGCCCTGCTCAACGACGCCGAGCACGTCACGCTGCTGAGCGAAGGCGGGGTCGGGCACCTGTGGGCGCAGATCCTCGGCGACTGGGTTTATGACCTGTTCGACGGACCCGGCCACCACGACCTGCGCACCCGCAGCCGCGAGCTGTTCACCGAGAAGAACAGCGCCGCGTTCGTCCGCCGGGCGTGGGGCCCGCGGCTCGAGGTGGCGCGCGCGGCCTTCGAGGCCGGCGAACCGCTGGACCTGGCCGACCTGTCGCGGGTGCTCGTCGGGCAGATGGTGACGGCCCTGCTCGGCGTCCCCGTCGACACCTCGCGCGGCGACGACGCCTACCGCGAGATCTTCGCCACCGGCGAGGAGCTCGCCGCGACCGCTCTCGGCACCACCGCCGACACCGTGCTGCCCCCGGCGAAGATCGCCCGGGCGCGGGCGATCGTCGAGCGCCTCACCGGTCACGTCGATTCCGCGTTCGCCACCGCACCCGGCGACACGGTGATCGGCCGGTGCCGCGACCTCGGGCTCACCCTGCAGGAGACGAAGGGGCTCGCCACCCTGCTCATGGTGGCCGGCACCGAGACCGCCGCTTCGGCGATGGCGCGCACGGCCGCGCTGCTGGCCGACTCCGGGGAGCAGCACCGGTTGATCGCCGCCCCCGAGCACCGGGATGACGCGGTGCGCGAGGCGCTGCGGGTCACCTCCCCCGCCCCCGTCATCGGGCGCTCGATCATGGGAGATTTCGAGCTGGCCGGGCGCACGCTGCGGGCCGGGGATCGCATCATGGTGCTGACCTGGACGGCGAACAACCTGGCCGGAGGCTTCCGCATCGACCGGCCCTACCTGCCGCAGAACCGGCAACTCTGGTTCGGCGCCGGGCGCCACCTCTGCCTCGGGGGACCGCTCGCGCGCGCCGAGCTCACCGCGATCCTCGAGCTGCTGCTGGGCGACGGACGCCCGTTCCGGGTGGTCTCACGCCGGTACGGGCGCCGGGTGCTGATCCCGGCCTACGCGGAACTCGTGGTGCAGAAGGTCTCGTAGCCCCGCGTCCAAATCACGGAGTACACGTGCCCGAGGCCCTGGGTCGCCCGAGTTTCCGCGGCGGGGGTCGCACGCATCCGTGATTCGGAACGCGCAAGGGGGCAGGCTCACCAGGTCTCGGCGCCCTCGAGCGAGGTCGGCGCGGGGCGATAGCCGAGCAGGCTCCGCGCGCGCGTGAGGTCGAGAGTGCGCTCCATGCCCAACTGCGACACCGCGTACCGGGTCAGCCGGGGCCGGGTGCGCGTCGCCCGCGCGGCGGTCTCGAGAGTGCCGGCGAGGGCGAACGCGGCGCGATACGGGATCGGGACCAGACGCGCGCGCACGCCACGGCGCTCGAGGAACTCGCGCAGCACGACCGACAGCAGCACGGGAACGTCGTCGGCGATGTTGTACGTTCCCCGCGGAGAGCCGGGATCGAGCCCACGCCGCACCGCCAGCACCAGGTTGCCGATGGAGGTCAGGCTGTGCCGCACCTCGGCGCCCTCCGGCAGCACCAGGCGCCCGCGACGCACCCCGGCGAGGATCCGTGGCAGCAGCGTCGTATCGCCGGGACCGTACACGGCATGCGGCCGCAGGATGACGGCGTCGGTCCCGGCGAGCTCGAACTCGGCGAGCGTCTTCGACTCCGAGTAGGCGCTCACGTGGCGGCGCACGGGCGCGGCGTCCTCGGAGATGTCCACGCTCGGCTCGAAGGCGTCGTACACGCTCGAGGTCGAGATGTGCACGATCCGGGCGTGCGGGAAGCTGCGCGCCACCATCCGGGTGCCGTCCCGGTTGACGCGCATGGCCTCCTCGCGTGGTGCCCAGTCATCGGCGAGCGCCGCACAGTGCACCACGGCCTCGAACCCGCGGTCGGCGCGCACCGGACCCGTCGTGAGGTCCCACACCCGGTACCGCGCGTGGGGGTGCGCCCAGGCGTCGGGCCGGCGGCCGAATCCGACGACCTCGTGGTCGAGGTCGGCCAGCGTCGTCGCGACGGCGCCGCCGATGAAGCCTCCCGCCCCGGTGACCGCGATCCTCACAGCACCTGATCTTGCAGGATGCGGGACAGCGCCGCGCGGTCGAGCTTGCGACTGCGGCCCGTCCGCGGCAACTCCGGCAGCACGACGACGGCATCCGGAAGCGCGCCGGCGTCGAGAAGTCCGGGCAGCGCGCGGCGCACCCGCTCGAGCACGCCGGGAGCGTCGACGACCAGCGCGAGCACGATCCTGTCGTCGCCGATGGCGTCGGGCACCCCGGCCAGCGCCGCATCGATGACCCCGGGCAGCCCCGCGACGATCGGTTCGTAGAGGCCCGGGTAGATGTTCTGACTGCCGCGGATGAACATCTCCTTCCGCCGGCCGAGCAACCTCAGCCCCTGCGCGTCGAGGCGCGCCAGGTCGCCCGTCGCGAGTTCGGTGAGCGGCTCGCCGCCGAGATAGCCGAGCGCGAGACCCGGCCCGGAAAGCACGAGTTCTCCCGCGACGATGCGCGCGGTGACGCTCGGCACGACGCGGCCGACCGGGTCGCCCTCCCCCGGCTCGGCGCGCAGCTTCTCGGCGCCGTCGGCGATCGCCACCGGCAGGATCTCGGTCATGCCGTACACCGCCCGGATGCGAACCCCGGGAAACCGGGCGACGATGCGTTCCAGCAGCGGGCGCAGCACGGGCGCCCCGCCGAGCACGATGGTGTCGAGCCGGGGCGGGGTGCGCGTCGGATCCTCGTCGAGAGCACGCAGGATCGCGTCCATCGCGGCCGGCACGGCGAACAGCACCTCGGCCTCCGGGAGCAGCCCCAGGTAGTGCGCGGGCCGCGCGCCGGGGTTCGCGCCCGCGGGCGGGATGCTCCAGTGCGCACCGGCGATGAGGGCCGGGACCCCGACCATCAGCTGATCGGTGAGCACCCGCTGGCCGGCGCGCATGCCCACCTCAGCCGCGAAGTCGGCCAGCCCGGCGCCGAGGCCGGTGCGCGAGTGCACGACGGCCTTCGGGGCGTCGGTGGTGCCGGAGGTGAAGATGATGAGCGCTTCCGGTGATCGAGTAGCCGTCGACGGCGGGGTATCGAGATCGGGAGGGGTGTGCTCGGAGGTCTCGACACGGCCGCTTCGCGGCCTCCTCGACCCACCGGAGCCGCTTCGCGGCCTCCTCGACCCACCGGAGCCGCTGGGCGCGCTCCTCGACCACCGAGCGAACGGCAGCGCACCGCGGGGGACGCCGGGCAGCCACGGACCTGCGTAGATGTGCCGGGCATCCGGCACGAGCCGCGCGTACGGGGCGAGCTCGAGCCCGCGGCGGCGGGCGAGCCGGCGAAGCGGCCCCGACGAGGCGAGGTAGAGCAGAGACTCGGCCGCGACGAACCGCGGGGCCGCCAGCGCCGCCCGCGCCCGGAACAGCGCCTCACCGGCACCCGGATCGGCGAACACCACCGTGCCACCGGCGTGCACGATGCCGAGCGCCAGCAGCACGGCATCGACGCCGGGACGCACCGAGAACAACACGCGGTCCCCCGGTGCGAGACCTTCCTCCCGCAGCCCCGCCGAGACGCTGCGGATGCCGCGGGCGAGCTCGGCGTAGCTCAGGGTGCGGCCGGCGTGCGTGAGGGCCGGCGAATCCCCGCGGGCATCGGCGGTCGCCAGCACCGCCTCGAGCAGGTCCGTCACTGCAGCACCAGGGACTCATACGACGGGATCAGCACCCCGCGGGCGGGCCGCCGCGCGGCCACCCGCAGGCCCGGGTTCTGCAGCAGCGCGTCGAGGGTGATCCGGATCTGCGCCATCGCCAGCGGGGCCCCCAGGCAGTAGTGCGCCCCCGCCCCGAACCAGAGCTGCTTCAGCTGCGCCGCCGGATTGCTCCCCGGATCGAACTCGCCGAGCGCCCGGTTCGCCGCGAAGGTCGCCAGGATCACCCGGTCCCCGGGCCGGACGGCGACACCCCCGATACGGCTCGGCCGCACCGTCGAGCGCAGCATGACCGGCGACGGGGTGGTGACCCGCAGTGCCTCGGCGACCGCCGCATCCACCATCGACGGGTCGGCGGCCAGCCGGGGCAGCCAGCCGCTGTCGATCAGGATCGCCGCGAGACGCGGCACGAACGACACGATGGTCTCGGTGCCGGTGAGCACGAACGCCCCCACCGCGCCGAGCGCCTCGCGCTCGTCGAGACCCAGCGCGCGCATCCGGCCGGGAACTGTCGATTCATCCCCGTGGTAGGCGCGGGATGCGTGCTCGCCCAGCTCGGACAGGATGCCGCGCGCGATCCCCAGCTGCGAGGGCGTCAGACGCGGCCGGGCGAGCGAGACGAAACCGGTGACGGCAGACACTCGTGCGAAGAGCTCGTCGTCCACCACGCCGGCGTCGAGCCCGACCAGGCGGCTGATGACCGCCGACGCCCCGCGGCGGGCGTGGGCGACGAGATCCACGCGGTGCCCGGCGGCCAGCCGTGCGGCGAGATCCCGGGTCGCCCCACCGAGCGACTCGGCGACCAGCGAGTCCACGAAGGCCGGGGCGAACAACGGGCCGAGCTTGCGGCGCAGGGCCAGGTGATCGGCGCCCTCCATGTTGAGCAGCACGCTCGGTCCGAGCACGGGGGTCCAGAGATCGCTCGGCGCGCCCGGACCGGTCTTGCTGAACGCCGCCGGGTCCATCAGCACGGCGCGCAGCAGGGCGGCATCCTTCACGACGACGCCGAGCCCGGGGACGCGGCGGACCGGCCCCGGCAACGCTTTCAGCGCCGGGTAGGCGAGCGGATGCGCCGCGCGCAGCACGCGCTCCTCGTGGCGGCGGGCGGTGGCGATCACCGGATGTCCACGTGCTCGGGCCGGTAGGCGTGGTCCTTGTACCAGAGCAGGGTGTTCCGAAGGCCCCAGGCCTGCACGCGGCGTGACGAGCCGTAGACGACCACGTCGCCCCGGCGGGCGTAGTCGGCGGTGATGCGCCGGACCGCGTTGACGAGTGCGCGGTCCTCGTGCAGGTCCTCGATCTTCGTCCGGGGGAAGCCCCCGGCCAAGAGATACAGCTCCGCGGTGATGCCGACGTTGCAGCCGGCGGCCATCATGTAGGGGCCGAGATAGTCGGGCGAGCGGTTGCCGGGGCGCGCGCGCCCGAACGCCTCCGCCACGTGCACGGCACCGCGCAGCAGCAGCCGGGCCGCAAGGCCGAGCCCCTCGTCGCGGCGGGGCACCAGTTCGCCGCCGACCAGGCGCAGCCCCCTGCCGCCCTCGGATCGCGGGGTGAGGGCACGCCGCACGGCGGCCGTCCAGTCCTCGCGCGGGATGCAGTCGGCGTCGGTCCGGGCCAGCAGGATCGCCCCGGCCGCGATGGCCGCCCGCATGCCGGTGTCGGCGGCGGCGCCAGTGCCCTTCACCGGCTCGTGGATGACCCGCCAGCGCGACAGGCCGCGCTGGGCGGCGAAGGTCTCGACGACGGCGACCGTGGCATCCGTCGAGCTGTTGTCGACGAACACGACGTCGATGTCGGCGTCGCGCTGGGCGGCGAGCGCCTCGAGGGTGGGGGTGATTCCGGCGGCCTCGTTCAGCATCGGAACGACGACGGCGAGGGGTCTCGTCACAGCCCCACCGCCATCAGGCCGAGCGAGATCCCGCCGGCGAGCCCGATCAGCAGCACGCGGGACCCCGCCCGCACCATGCCGCGCTCGCGCGCCAGGTGCAGCTGCAGCGGAAGCGTCACCGAGGCCAGGTTGCCGTGACCGGCGATCGTGATCACCGTGCGGTCGTCGGGCACCCCGAGGCGCTCGAAGATCGGAGGGAGATACGGAAGCGCCACCTGGTGGATGGCCACCAGGTCGAAGTCGTCCCAGGTCCAGCCGTTGTCGGCGAGCATTCCCAGCACCGGCTCCGGACCGAGTTCGAGGAAGGCCTGCTGCAAGGCCCGGCCGTCCATGTCGAAGTACGCCGCATCCGGGTCGTGCGGGCGCATCGTGCCGCCGCCGGGCAGCGTTCCCACGTCCCAGTGCCGTGACACCGCCAGGAACCGCGAGGCCAGGATGCCGGACTCGCCCGAATCGTCCGCCTCCAGCACCAGAGCGGCGCCCCCGTCGCTCATCGTGTACCCGGGGAACGAGCGGATGAACTCGTCGTGATCGCGCAGCCGCCAGCGCACCGCCACGCTCGGCCCCTCGCCGTCGGCGATCAGGATGCGGCGGTACTGCCCCGAGCGGATCAGCCCGTCGGCGACCTGCATCGCATTCACCACCGAGTTGCAGGCGTTCTTGATGTCCATGACCGGCGCGGTGAGCCCCAGCTTCGCCGCCACGATGTGGCTCGTCGCGGGTTCCACCAGGTCCTGGCTGGCGCTGGCGAAGAGCAGCAGATCGACCTCGCCGGGGGAATCCTCGAGGGCACGGCGTGCGGCCGCGACGGCGAGATCGGAGGCCTGCCACCCGTCCGGCCGGACGTGCACGGACTCGACCCCCGTCATCCGCGAGATCAGCCCGGTGGCGAGCTTCAGCCGAGGATTCCCGGCCCGCAGCCGGCGTTCGGTCTCGGCCGTGCTGCGCGTCGCCTCCGGCAGATGCACCGCGACCGCGGCGATTCGGGTCGAGACGGGCACGGTCGCGAGCCTAGCCCCGGCCGCGACGGTGCCGATAACCTCGCAGCGTGAAGCGCACACGCCCCGCCCTGCAGCGTCTCCTGCGCGGCCTCGCCGCCGCGGCCCTCGCCCTCGCCGGAGCCGTGGTGCCGTCCGCCGCCGCGACCGCCGCTCCCGCGGGTGTCTCCGTGCTCGGCGGCGTCGACGACTTCACGTTCGACTCCTTCGACGCGCAGTACACGCTCGGCATCGACGACGAGAAGCGCTCGACCCTCACCACCACCGAGACCCTCGTCGCCGTGTTCCCCGACTTCGACCAGAACCGCGGGATCCGGCGGTACATCCCGACCACCTATCAGGGGCACCCGCTGCAGAACCGGCTCGTCTCGGTCACCGACGAGAACGGCACCCCGCGCGACTACGAGACGAGCTTCGAATCGGATGACTCCGGTTCGTATCAGGTGCTCACCATCGCCGTGCCCGAGGGGCAGTACGTGCACGGCGCGCAGACCTACGTGATCACCTACACGCAGCGCGATGTGACGGCGTACTTCGAGGACACCGACGACGACGAGTTCTACTGGGACGTCAACGGCACTGGCTGGGCACAACCGTTCGGGACGGTGTCGGCGACCCTCACCCTCGCCGACGGCCTCGCGGAGCGCCTGGTGAGCACCTCGTGCTACTACGGCTACGACGGATCGAACGACCAGTGCGAGGCCACCACCGCCGGCGACACCGTCACCGCGAGCGTCGACGGGCTGCTGGGGTACCAGAACATGACGGTGGTGGCGGCGTTCCCCGCCGGCACCTTCGCCCCGGCGCCCTTCGACCTGTTCGCCTGGATCCCGCCCGCCGTCTTCGTCGGACTCGGCACCATGCTGGCCGGTGTCGTCGCCGGACTGGTCATGCGCTTCACGGTGCTCCGCGGCGCCAAGGGCACCGGCATCGTCATCGCACAGTACGAGCCCGCCGAGGACATCTCGCCCTTCATGGCGGCCAACCTGCTCGGCGCGACCAAGCGGGGCATGGCCGCAGCGATCGTCGACCTCGCGGTGCGGCGCAAGATCCGCATCATCGAGAAGCCCGATGAGGGCATCTTCGCCTCGGGCACCACGTTCGGCGTGCAGCGGGTCGGCGACGACAGCGGGCTGGATGCCGATGATGCCCGCGTGCTCTCCGCGCTGTTCGCGACCTCCGGCCTCGGGATGCTGCGCCGGCTGATGTCGGGAGCCAACCCGCCCGGGCTGATCACCCTCGGCACCCCCGTCGCCGAGCCCGCACCGGCCGACGCGAGCGGGGGCCCGGTGCGCTGGCTCACCAAGAAGGATCAGATCCTCGGGCAGCAGGTGGTCGCCATCACGAAGGCCACGGCGGCCGAGGCGCTGCGTCGGAAGCTGCGCAGGCGCCCGCCGGTGTTGCCGATCGTCATCATCGCGCTCGTGCTGATCGCCGGATTCCTCATCCAGCTGTTCGGCGGGTTCGGCGCCACGACCGACCTCGGCATCTTCATCGGCGTGTTGGGCACCATCCTCACCTCGTGGCTGGCGGTCGGGACGCTCGTCATGCTGGGCGGCCGGCGACCGCTCACGAAGGAGGGGGCACTCGCGGTCGAGCATCTGCGCGGGCTGCGCGAGTACATCCGGCTGGCCGAGGCCGACCGGCTGCAGATGCTGCAGAGCGTGACAGGAGCCGAGCGCGTGGGCACCGACGCGGGGAGCGTCGTCAAGATCTACGAGAAGCTGCTGCCCTACGCCGTGCTGTTCGGCCTCGAGAAGGAGTGGGCCGGCGAGCTCGCCAAGTACTACGACGAGACCCCGCCCGACTGGTACGGCGGATCGAACATCAGCGCGTTCAACGTCGGTGCCTTCGCGGCCGGCATCGGCAGCCTGAGCAGCAGCGTCTCGAGCTCGTTCTCGGGGTCGGCGAGTTCGTCCTCCAGCGGCGGCTCGGGCGGCGGCGGGTCCTCCGGTGGCGGAGGCGGCGGCGGAGGCGGCGGCGGGGTCTAGATCTCGCGATTCTCGGCGTGCGCCCGGTAGAACTCCGATTGCCACCGCATGATGCTCGGCATCGTGTCGCGCACCTCGGACCCTGCCCCGATGCGCGAACCGGGGAACACCGACGACCCGGTCGCGAGGAACGCCCCGTCGCCCACCGCCGACCCGTTCACGTGCGCGTGCGGGCCGATCATCACGGCATCCCCGATCGTGCACGGATGCCCGGCGCGGCCGCGGATCAGCGCGTGCTCCATCACCACGACGTCCGCGCCCAGGGTGACAGGACCGTCCTCGGCCGAGATCACGACGTGGTGCAGGATGCGGGTTCCCGGCCCGACCGTGACATCACCGGAGACGACCGCGGTCGGCGCGACGGTGGCCGTCGGATCGATGCGCGGGACGGCTCCCCGATGCTCGTAGACCGGCACGCTCAGCCCTCCAGTTGCTCGCTCAGCTCCAGCCAGCGCTCCTCGAGCGCGGCGTGCTCCGATTCCAGCGCGGAGAGGCCCTCCTGCACCACGGCCAGTCCCGCGTAATCGGCCTGGTCGTGCGCCGCGAACTGCTCATGCGTCGCGCGGATGCCGTCGGCCAGCTTCGCGAGCCGGCGCTCGGTCGCGGCGAGCTCCTTCTCGAGTTCGCGGCGCTGCGCGCCGGTCATACCCGGTGATCGAGTCGCGGCGGGCGGCCGCGTATCGAGATCCGGGGAACTGCTCGCGGGTCTCGACACGGCGGCTGCGCCGCCTACTCGACCAGCGAGAGCGGCTGCGCCGCGCAGCTTCAGGTACTCCTCCACCCCGCCCGGAAGGTGCCGCAGTCGCCCCTCGAGGATGGCGTACTGCTGATCGGTGACCCGCTCGATGAGATACCGGTCGTGCGACACCACCAGCAGGGTTCCGGGCCAGGAATCGAGCAGGTCCTCCATCGCGGCGAGCATGTCGGTGTCGAGATCGTTGGTCGGCTCGTCGAGGATCAGCACGTTGGGCTCCTCGAGCAGGATCAACAGCAGCTGCAGCCGCCGCTTCTGGCCGCCCGAGAGGTCCTTCACCGGGGTCGAGAGCTGCGCACTTGCGAACCCCAGGCGTTCGAGCAGCTGCCCGGGTGAGAGCTCGACGCCGCCCGAGACGTAGGCGGCGCGCTGCTCGGCCACGACGGCGCTGACCCGCAGGTGCCCGATGTCGTCGAGCTCGGCCAGGCGCTGATCGAGCACCGCGATCCTCACCGTCTTACCGCGCTTCACCCGCCCTGTGGTCGGCTCCACGGTCCCGGCGATCAGGCCGAGCAGCGTCGACTTGCCCGC
>DATMFW010000082.1:0-19472 GCA_035556655.1 Pseudolysinimonas sp. | reverse complement strand
CGTAGCTCGCCGAGGATCGCCGCGTACTGCGCGAGGAGCTGCCCCGGAGTCAGGGTGTCGAGCGAAGCGGCGGTCACTGCTCAAGAGTATTTCGTATGGTCGGGCTGACAGGATTTGAACCTGCGACCCCCTGACCCCCAGTCAGGTGCGCTACCAAGCTGCGCCACAGCCCGTGACTTGTGCTGCTCCCGCGGGTGCGGCACCGAGGAGTTACTCTACCCGGTTTCGACACGCGCGCTTCGCGCGCTGCTGAACCAACACAGCTACTCGACCGGCGACAGGTAGAACCACCGGCCGCCCTCGCGCACGAAGCGCGAGCGCTCGTGCAGCAGTCCCCCGCGGTACGACGCCCAGAACTCGACCACATCTCCCGAGACATCGACGATCTGCAGGCGCCGCCACACGGTGTCGTCGAGCTCGAGCGTGTCGGGGCGAGTCGAGGGGTGCCAGGTGGCCAGCAGGTAGTCGGCGAGACCGCGGGCGAATGCGCTGTACCTCGAGCGCATGAGGGCCTCGGGGCTGGGAGCCGGGGCGCCGGCGTGCAGCGGGCCGCAGCATCCGTCGTAGGGCAGGCCGGAGCCGCAGGGGCACATGGTCCTATCCAACTACGGCTGTGGTGTGCGCAGATCTCTGTATGGAGGTTCTGGGTACGCGGCAGCCGGGTTTCAACCCGCGCTACTGACAGCAGGATTTGAGAAGCCGCGCGTCCGGGGCTGCCGATACTGTCGGAACATGCCGACGAACGCAGAGCACGCCGCCGACAGCCACGACCTGATCCGGGTTCGAGGGGCCCGTGAGAACAACCTGAAGAACATCGACGTCGATCTTCCGAAGCGCCGTCTGAGCGTCTTCACCGGGGTCTCGGGCTCCGGCAAGTCGAGCCTGGTGTTCGGCACCATCGCCGCCGAGTCCCAGCGCATGATCAATGAGACCTACAGCGCATTCGTACAGGGGTTCATGCCCAGCATGAACCGACCCGACGTGGACGTGCTCGAGGGGCTCACCACCGCGATCATCGTCGACCAGGAGCGCATGGGCGCCAACGCCCGCTCGACCGTCGGCACCGCCACCGACGCGAACGCGATGCTGCGCATCCTGTTCAGCCGTATCGGCGAGCCGCACATCGGTTCGGCGCAGGCGTTCTCGTTCAATGTCGCGTCGATCTCCGGGGCCGGCGCCGTCACCTTCGAGAAGGGCGGCCAGACGACCAAGGAGCGCCGCGACTTCAGCATCACCGGCGGCCAGTGCCCGCGCTGCGAGGGAATGGGCACCGTCAGCGACATCGACCTGACCGAGCTCTACGACGACAGCAAGTCGCTGAAAGAGGGCGCACTGACGATCCCGGGCTACACCCCCGACGGCTGGGGTGTGCGCATCTTCACCGAGTCGGGTTTCGTCGACGGCGACAAGCCGATCCGCGACTTCAGCCCCGAGATGCTGAACGATTTCCTCTACAAAGAGCCCACGAAGGTCAAGATCGGCAACATGAACCTGACCTACACGGGTCTGGTCCCCGGCATCCAGAAGTCGATGCTGTCGAAAGACAAAGAGGCGATGCAGCCCCACATCCGCGCGTTCGTCGATCGGGCGGTCACGTTCCAGCCCTGCCCCGACTGCGACGGCACCCGGCTGAACGAGGGCGCGCGATCCTCGAAGATCGCCGGCATCAACATCGCGGATGCGTGCGCGATGCAGATCAGCGACCTCGCCGAGTGGGTGCGCGGCCTCGATGACAAGTCGGTCGGTCCGCTGCTGAAGAACCTCTCGCACCTGCTCGACTCGTTCGTGCAGATCGGTCTCGGCTACCTCTCGCTCGACCGCGCCTCCGGCACGCTCTCGGGCGGCGAGGCGCAGCGCACCAAGATGATCCGGCACCTCGGGTCCTCACTCACCGACGTGACGTACGTGTTCGACGAGCCGACCGTGGGACTCCACCCGCACGACATCGAGCGCATGAACGAGCTGCTGTTGCGGCTGCGCGACAAGGGCAACACGGTGCTCGTCGTCGAGCACAAGCCCGAGACGATCGCGATCGCGGATCACGTTGTCGACCTGGGCCCCGGCGCCGGTTCCGGCGGGGGCACCATCCAATACGAGGGAGATGTCGCCGGTCTCCGCGCGAGCGACACCCTCACCGGCACGCACCTCGGGTACAAGGCGGCGCTGAAAGAGACGGTGCGCGAGCGCACCGGCGCACTCGAGATCCGCGGGGCGACGCGTCACAACCTGCGACACGTCGACGTCGACGTGCCGCTCGGGATTCTCACGGTGATCACCGGCGTGGCCGGGTCGGGCAAGAGCTCCCTCATCCACGGGTCGGTTCCGAAGGATGCCGGGCTCGTCTCGGTCGATCAGACCCCGATCCGCGGGTCGCGGCGTTCGAACCCGGCCACCTACACGGGTCTGCTCGACCCGATCCGCAGCGCCTTCGCCAAGGCGAACGGGGTGAAGCCGGCGCTGTTCAGTGCCAACTCCGAAGGGGCCTGCCCGGTCTGCAACGGCAATGGCATGGTGTACACCGACCTCGGTCCGATGGCGACGGTGGCGACGGTCTGCGAGGAGTGCGAGGGCAAGCGATTCCAGGCCTCCGTGCTGGAGTACCAGCTGAACGGCAAGAACATCGCCGAGGTGCTCGCGATGAGCGTCGACGCGGCGCTCGGGTATTTCGACGGGGCCGGCATCAAGGCCGCGCACGCGATCGTCGAGCGCATGTCCGACGTGGGGCTCGGCTACCTCTCGCTCGGCCAGCCGCTCACCACGCTGTCCGGTGGTGAGCGTCAGCGCCTGAAGCTCGCGATCCATATGGCCGACAAGGGCGGCGTCTACGTGCTCGACGAGCCGACGACCGGGTTGCACCTGGCGGACGTCGAGAACCTGCTGCGCCTGCTCGACCGCCTGGTCGACGCCGGTAAGACCGTCATCGTGATCGAGCACCACCTGGCGGTCATGGCCCACGCCGACTGGATCATCGACGTCGGTCCGGGCGCCGGCCACGACGGAGGGTGCATCGTGTTCGAGGGGACCCCCGCAGAACTCGTGGCGCAGAAGCAGACGCTGACCGGGCAGCACCTCGCGCAGTACGTGGGGGCATGAACGGTCGGCCTCAGCCCTCGGCGCTGATGTTGACCAGCCAATCGATCCCGAACCGGTCCCGCAGCATCCCGAACGTGGCACCCCAAGGGGCGACCGCCATGGGCTCGGTGATCCGGGCTCCCTCGGCGAGGCCGTCCCAGTAGCGCCACAGCTCGGCTTCGTCGCTCTTGGCACCGCTCAGCGACACCTGGAAGACGTTGCGCCCCTGCTCGAATCCCACCGTCGACGGCACATCCGCGCCCATGAGCGTGAAGCCGCTCGGAGTCTCGAGCTGGCCGTGCATGACGTTCGCGCTCTCACCCGGATACGGGTCGCCCATCTCGCCGAACGTCATGATGCTGAGCTCGCCGCCGAACACCGTCCGGTAGAACTCCATCGCCTCGCGCGCGGTGCCGCGGAAAGACAGGTACGGATTCAGGATCGCTGTCATGGTTTCAGCATCCTCCGCATGCCTGCGGCGCGCCAGCCTCAGCGCTTGCGCTTCTCGCGCACCCGCATGTTCACCACGATCGGCGTGCCCTCGAACCCGTAGACCTCGCGCAGTCGGCGCTGGATGAACCGGCGATACTGCGGGTCCAGGAACCCGGTGGTGAACAGGACGAACGTCGGCGGCCGGGTCGCCGCCTGGGTGGCGAACAGGATTCTGGGCTGCTTGCCGCCGCGGACCGGGTGCGGGTGCTCGGCCGTCAGCTCGGCGACGAGCGCGTTCAGCTTGCCGGTCGGGATGCGGGTGTCCCAGCTGTCGAGAGCGACCTCGAGGGCGGGGACGAGCTTCTCCAGGTGCCGGCCGGTGCGCGCCGAGATGTTGACCCGCGGTGCCCACGACACGTGGGCGAGATCCTGCTCGACCTCGCGCTCGAGATACCGGCGGCGTTCATCGTCGAGCAGGTCCCACTTGTTGTAGGCGAGCACGAGGGCCCGGCCGGATTCGAGGACGAGGTCGATGATGCGCAGGTCCTGCACCGAGACGGGTTCGGTGACGTCGAGCACGACGACGGCGACCTCTGCCTTCTCCAGGGCCGCACTGGTGCGCAGCGACGCGTAGAAGTCGGCCCCCTGCTGCAGGTGCACGCGCTTGCGGATGCCGGCGGTGTCGACGAAGGTCCAGATCTTCCCGGCCAGCTCGACCTGCTCGTCGACGGGATCGCGCGTGGTGCCGGCGAGTTCATTCACGACGACGCGTTCCTCGCCCGCCGCCTTGTTCAGCAGCGACGACTTGCCGACGTTCGGGCGGCCGATGATGGCGACGCGGCGGGGCCCGCCGATCTCGTCCTTCGCCACGGCCGAGACCTCCGGCAGCACGGTCATCACGTGATCGAGCAGGTCGGCGACCCCGCGACCGTGCAGGGCCGAGACCGGCCAGGGCTCGCCGAGGCCGAGGCTCCAGAGCTCGGCGGCCTGCGGATCCTTGATGGCGTCGTCGGCCTTGTTGGCCACGAGCATCACCGGCTTCTTCGACGTGCGCAGCATCTTCACGACGTGCTCGTCGGTCGCGGTCGCCCCGACGTTGATGTCGACGACGAACAGCACGGCGTCGGCGAGGTCGACGGCGACCTCGGCCTGGGCGGCGACGGAGGCGTTGATGCCCTGGGCGTCCGGCTCCCAGCCGCCGGTGTCGACGAGGGTGAAGCGCCGCCCGAGCCATTCGGCCTTGTAGGTGACGCGGTCACGGGTGACGCCGGGGGTGTCTTCGACGACGGCTTCACGTCGGCCGAGGATGCGGTTCACCAGCGCGGACTTGCCGACGTTCGGCCGCCCCACGATCGCGAGCACCGGCAGCGCCGGCAGGTAGGTGATGCCGTCGGGGCCCTCGGCGGCGGCCTCGAGCAGCCCGAGGTCCTCCTCATCGAGCACGTAGTCGGAGAGACCGGCGCGCAGGGAGGCGGCGCGCTGTTCGGCCTCGTCGGGGTCGAGCGCCTCGAGCCGCGCAGCGAGTTCGGGGTCGTATGCGTCGTCGATCTCGTCGTCGCCGCTCATAGGGAGTCCTTAAGAAGTCGTCTCGTGCACCAGGCGCACCACGGCATCCACCGTCTGGTCGAAGTCGAGGTCGGTCGAATCGATCGTCGTGACGCCGGGCGCAGCGGTCATGAAGTCGACCACCTGGGCGTCCCGCCTGTCGCGCTCGCGCAGCTGGTCCGCCGTGGAGGCGGCATCCGGCGCGAGTTCGGCGGAACGCCTGGCAATCCTAACCGCTTCGTCGGCGGTCAACAGGATGCGCACCTCCGCATCCGGGGCGACCACCGTCGTGATGTCGCGGCCTTCCACGACGATGCCGGGCGCGACGCTTCCCGCGATGATCCGGCGGAAGGCGTCGTTCAGCGCGATCCGCACCTCCGGGATGCGGGCCACGTCGCTCACGACGGCGCTGATCCGCGGCTCTCGGATCTCGTCGCTGACATCGAGGTCGCCGATCCGCACGACGGTGCCGTGCTCGCCGAGCTCGGTGCGGTACGGGAAGTCGTCGAGCAGGTCGACGATCTCGTCCGGGTCGGCGGTGTCGGCGCCGCTCTCGAGCGCGACCCAGGTGAGCGCGCGATAGGCCGCCCCGGTGTCGAGGTAGTCGTAGCCGAGCCGGCGCGAGGCGGCTTTGCTCACGCTGGACTTGCCGCTGCCGGCGGGTCCGTCGACGGCGACCACCACGGGGCTCATCGCTCGGCCTCCATCAGGGTCCAGCCGCGGCTCTCCAGCGCCTCGGCGAGGCGGTGCGCCGCCTCGGGCACCACCGAGATCTCGGCGAAACCGACGCGCGTCTCGGGGCTGTGCTCGAGACGCAGGTCCTCCATGTTGACGTCCTCTTCGCCGATCTCGGTGAGCAGGCGGGCCAGCTCGCCCGGCTTGTCGTCGATCTTGACGACGATCGCGGTGTACCGCTTGTCTTGCCCGTGTTTGCCGGGGATGCGCGACACCCCGTCGTTGCCGGCCGCGAGGGTCTCGGCGAGGACCCGGCGCGAACCGGGTTCGTCGGGGGCATCCAGCGCACCGAGCACCGCGTCGAGATCCTCGCGCAGGGGGCGCAGCACCTCGGCGACCGCCGCGGCATTGGCCCCGAGGATCTGCACCCAGAGCGCCGGATCACTCGAGGCGATGCGCGTCGTGTCGCGCAGCCCCTGCCCCGCGAGGCCCAGGGCGGCGCCGGACCCCCCGCGAAGTCTGCTCGCCAGCAGCGTCGCGATCACCTGCGGGGCGTGCGACACCAGAGCGACGCTGCGGTCGTGGTCGGCGACATCCATCTCGATCGGGACGGCTCCGAGGTCGAGGATCATGTCCTCGATGGCCGCGGCGCGCCGGTAGGTGATGCCGGCGTGACCGGCGAGGATCCACGGCCGGCCGATGAACAGATCGGCTCGCGCCGAGACGGCTCCCCCGCGCTCGCGCCCCGCCATCGGGTGGGTGCCGAGGTACCTGCTGAGGTCGGCCCCGCGGGCGCGCAGTTCGTCGAGCGGGGCGACCTTGACGCTCGCCACGTCGGTGACCAGGGCGCCGGGGTGACGTTCCAGTTCGCCGGCCACGACATCCGCCGTCACGTCGGGCGGCACCGCGACGACGACGAGGCCGGGCGCATCGTCGGCGGCGGCGGCGCGGCCGGCGCCATAGGCGATGGCGAGCTTCCGGGCCGAGGGCGAGGCGTCCTCGATGATCACATCCACCCCGCGTGCGGTGAGCCCGAGCCCGATGCTGGCGCCGAGGAGGCCGCTGCCGACGATGCGGACCTGCTCCGCGAGCCGGCGGTCGTTCATGCGGGGTCCTGTCGGGCGAGGGTCAGCAGCTGGCCGAGTTCCACCTTAGTGAGATCGCGGGCGCGCCCGATCCCCAGAGTCCCCAGGTGCAGGGGCCCGAACTGGCGCCGCACCAGCTCGAGCACCGGGTGCCCGACATGGTCGAGCATGCGACGCACGATGCGGTTGCGGCCGGAGTGCAGGGTCAGCTCGACGAGCGTACGGTCGCGCGAGGCCTCCCCCACGATGCGCGCCCGGTCGGCCGCGATCGGTCCGTCGTCGAGCTCGAGCCCCTTCTCCAGCGTCCGCATCACGGCCGGCGTCGCGACACCCGCGACCGTCGCGATGTACGTCTTGGTCACCCCGAACGACGGGTGAGCCAGCACGTGCGCGAGTTCACCGTCGTTGGTGAGCAGCAGCAGGCCGCTGGTATCGGCATCGAGGCGCCCGACGTTGAACAGCCGCTCCGGGTACGCGCGGGTGTACTCGCGCAGGTCGCGGCGGCCCTTCTCGTCGCGCAGGCTGCTGACCACCCCGGTCGGCTTGTTGAGCATCACGTAGCGCTTGCCTGGGTCGAGCTGGACGGCGATCCCGTCGACGCTCACCTTGTCGCGCGCGACGTCGACCCGCCTGCCCAGCTCGGTGACGGTCTCGCCGTTGACCTCGACCCTGCCCTCGACGATGTACTGCTCGCTCACTCGCCGGGATGCGACCCCGGCCGCAGCGAGCACCTTCTGCAGCCGCTCGCCCTCGTTCGCCGCGTCGCCGGTCACCGGACCGCGATGTCGTCGAAGCCCTCGGCGCCGTCGACCAGCAGGGGCGAGATCTTCGGCAGCTCCTCGATCGAGTTGATGCCGAGCTGCACGAGCAGCAGATCCGTGGTCTGGTAGTGGATCGCACCGGTCTCGGTATCGGTGAAGGCCTCGGTGATGAGGCCGCGACCCAGCAGCGTGCGCACCACCGAATCCACGTTCACGGCGCGGATCGAGGCGATCGAGCCCCGCGAGATCGGCTGCTTGTAGGCGATCACGGCGAGGGTCTCCAGCGCCGCCTGCGAGAGCTTCGTGGGGTTCTGGGTCAGCACGAACTCACGGACGGCGGCATCGTGCTCGGGGCGCACATAGATGCGCCATCCGCCGCCGACCTCGCGCAGTTCGAAGCCGCGCCGCACGGTGCCGTCGGCCCCGTCGTAGTCGGTGACGAGTCGTTCGATCGACTGGCGGACGGCGGGAACAGGAACCCCGAGCCCGGTGGCCAGCGAGACCAGGGACAGCGGCTCGTCGGCAACCATCAGGATCGCCTCGAGGGCGCGCTCGAGGTTCTCGATCGCGGGCTTGGGGGCGTCGAGTTCTTCAGTTGTCATAGTCGGCTCCCAGGTTGGCCAGCTGATCGTCGTTCCAGTGCGCGGCCGTCCACTTCAGGGTCAGCTCGCCGAGCGGCTCGAGCTGCTCGAACGAGATCGCCGCGTGGCGGTACAGCTCGAGCACGGCGAGGAAGCGCGCCACGATCACGCCCTTCTGTTCGATGCCGGCGATGAGCGTGCGGAAGTTCACCGGGTCCCCGCCCCGCAGCAGCGCGACGACGTGCGCCGCCTGCTCCCGGATGCTGACCAGCGGCGCGTGCAGATGGTCCAGTCCCACCATGGGGATCTCGCGCGGCGCGAAGGCCAGCAACGCGAGCGCGGCGAAGTCGTCGGCGGTGAGGGTCCAGACGAGCTCGGGCGTCTGCCTGCGGTACTTGTCCTCCAGGCGCACCGAGCGCACGTGGCGGCCGGATTCGGCCTCGAGCCTGCCCTCGAACCAGGTCGCCGCCTCTTTGAACGCCCGGTACTGCAGCAGGCGCGCGAACAGCAGGTCGCGCGCTTCCAGCAGCGCCACGTCGTCGGCGTCGACCAGCTCGCCCTGCGGGAGCAGTCCCGCGACCTTCAAGTCGAGCAGGGTGGCGGCCACGACGAGGAACTCGCTGGCCTGCTCGAGCTCTTCGTCGGAGTCCAGACCGTGCAGGTAGGACAGGAACTCGTTGGTCACGGCGCTCAGCGCGACCTCGGTGATGTCGAGGTCGTGCTTGGCGATCAGGGTCACCAGCAGGTCGAACGGTCCGTCGAAGTTCGACAGGGTGAGACGGAATCCGGGCGCGGCCTCGAGAACTCCCCCCGCCGCCGACGTGCCCTCGCCGTCAGGCGACTGCGCCACGGGCGATCAGCTCTCTGGCGAGTTGGCGGTAGGAGTCGGCCGCCGCGTGATCGGGCGCGAAGGTGGTGATCGGCGCGGCGGCGACCGACGCATCCGGGAACTTGACGGTACGGCCGATGACGGTCTCGAGCACCCGGTCGCCGAAGGCCTCGACGACCCGCTCGAGCACCTCGCGCGAGTGCAGGGTGCGCGGGTCGTACATGGTGGCGAGGATACCGTCGAGCTCGATCACGGGGTTGAGCCGGTCGCGCACCTTGTCGATGGTCTCCACCAGCAGGGCGACGCCGCGAAGCGCGAAGAACTCCAGTTCGAGGGGGACCAGCACGCCGTGCGCCGCCGTCAGGGCGTTCACGGTGAGCAGGCCGAGCGAGGGCTGGCAGTCGATCAGGATCACGTCGTAGTCCGCGCTCACCGAGCGCAGCACCCGGGCCAGGATCTGCTCGCGCGCGACCTCGTTCACCAGGTGCACCTCGGCGGCGCTGAGGTCGATGTTGGCGGGGATCACATCCAGCCCCGGCGTCACGGTCTGGTGGATCGCGCTCGCCACATCGGCCGTGGAACCCAGCAGCAGGTCGTAGATGGTCACGACGTCGTGGGTCTGCACCCCGAGCCCGGCGCTCAGCGCGCCCTGCGGGTCGAAGTCGACGGCGAGCACCTTGCGGCCATACTCGGCGAGGGTCGCCCCGAGGTTGATGGTGGTCGTGGTCTTGCCGACGCCGCCCTTCTGGTTGCAGAGGGCGACGATGCGGGCGGGGCCGTGGGAGGTCAGGATCGGGGGCGTCGCGAACTCGGTGAGCGGTCGGCCGGTGGGGCCGAGCTCGGGTTTCTCCATCCCCGGCAGCTCGGTGACATCCTCGCGCTGCACTGACATGAACCCGAGTGTACGGCGGCTCCCTGAGCCCTCCCGGCGCCACGCGTCAACCAGAGGTTGAGGGTTCAGCGCGCCCGCGGATGCGCCCCGATGTAGACGTCGCGCAGGGCATCGGCGGTGACCCGGGTGTAGATCTGGGTGGTCGCCACACTGGCATGGCCGAGCAGCTCCTGCACCACCCGGACGTCGGCACCGCCCTGCAGCAGGTGGGTGGCGAACGAGTGCCGCATGCTGTGCGGAGACAGCTCGATGCCGAGCTTCGCGCGCTCGGCGGCAGCCCGCAACAGCAGCCAGGCGTTCTGCCGCGACAGCCGGGCGCCGCGCACCCCGAGGAAGAGCGCGGGGGTGGCTTTCCCGCGCAGTGAGAACACCGGGCGGGCCCGCACGAGGTAGGCGTCGACGGCGGCGCGCGCGTAGCTTCCGACCGGCACGATGCGCTGCTTGCCGCCCTTGCCGAACAACCGGACCAGTTCGGAGGTGCCGTCCTCGCCGATCAGGTCGTCGACGTTCAGCGCGACGGCCTCCGAGATGCGCGCGCCGGTCGCGTAGAGCAGCTCGATCAGCGCCCGGTCGCGCAGGGCGGCCGGCTCGTCGCCCTCGGTGGCGGCGATCACCTGCTCGACCTGCTCGATGGTCAGGGCCTTCGGCAGCCGGGCCGGCTGCTTCGGCGCGACGAGATCGGCCGACGGATCGGCGGGCAGAACCCCCTCGTCCACGAGGAACCGGCTGAAGGTCCGGATCGACGAGATCGTGCGGGTGACCGAGGACGCCGCGAGGGGCTCGGGACGCTCGCGAAGGCCGCGCACGTACGCGGCGAGGGCAGCGGGTTCCCAGGCGACCCCCGCATCCAGCATCGGCTGCAGATCGCGACGGTAGGCGGCGACGGTGTGCACCGATCGGCCCTTCTCGATCGCGAGGTGCCGCAGGTAGCGCTCGAGCTGCGCCGGGAGTTCAGCCGCGGACATCGCGGTCGCGGACATCGGCGGCCAGCAGGGCGATGAGCAGGATGGCGTTGCCGATCCGTCCGGCGAATGCGGCCTCGCGCGCCTCGGCCCGCGTCACCCAGCGCACGACGATCTCGGCCTCCTCGTCGGTGCGGGGATGGAGGCCGGGGGCGGGACGCAGACCGCGCGCCTCGAACAGCGTGACCTGCTCGTCGCTCTGTCCCGGTGAGGTGTAGAAGCGCAGCGGGTCACTCCAGCGCTCGGCGACGAGGTCGGTCTCCTCGGCGAGCTCGCGCTTCGCCGCGGTGAGCGGGTCCTCCCCCGCGACATCGAGCAGGCCGGCCGGGATCTCCCAGAGGCGGGTCCGCACCGGGTGCCGGTACTGGTTGATGAGCAGCACGCGGTCATCGTCGTCGACGGCGAGAACCGCGACGGCCCCGTGGTGCACGGTGAACTCCCGCGCGATCCGGCCCGCGCCGAACCGCGCCGTCTCGCGGGCGACGTCGAACACCCTGCCCTCGAACACGGTGGCCGCCTCGAGCACCTCGGCCGGGTCGCGCACGTCGGCGAGCGGCCCCGTCCGCAGTGCGTCGAGGTCCACCGGCGTCAGGCCGCCGAGGAGTCGGCGTCGTCCTCGGGCAGCACGACGGGGTTCTCGCCGGCCTCCTCGACCTCGAACAGGCGGGAGGCCTCCTGCCGCTCCCGGGCGGCCGCGACGAGACCCCGGAACAACGGGTTCGGCCGGTTCGGGCGCGAGCGCAACTCGGGGTGCGCCTGCGTGCCCACGTAGAACGGGTGCACGTCGCGCGGCAGCTCGACGTATTCGACCAGTTCGCGATCGGGCGACACCCCCGAGAACACCAGGCCCGCGTCGGCGATCCGCTGCCGGTAGACGTTGTTGACCTCGTAGCGGTGACGGTGACGCTCGGATGCCACCGGGGCACCGTACAGCTCGGCGACGATCGAGCCGGGCTCGAGCGCGGCCTCGTAGAGTCCCAGGCGCATCGTCCCGCCAAGGTCGCCGGCGTCGATGATGTCGACCTGCTCGGCCATCGTGGCGATCACCGGGAACTCGGTATCGGGATCGAACTCGCTGGAACTGGCGCCGGTGAGGCCGGCCACGTTGCGCGCGTACTCGATCACCATGCACTGCAGGCCGAGGCACAGCCCGAGCACCGGGATGCGGTTCTCGCGCGCGAAGTGCAGCGCGCCGAGCTTGCCCTCGATGCCGCGCACCCCGAAGCCCCCAGGCACGCAGATGCCGTCGACGTCGGCGAGATGCTTCGCCGCGCCCTCGGGGGTCTCGCACTCGTCCGACGGCACCCAGCGGATGGCGACCTTCGTCTCCTGGGCGAACCCGCCCGCCTTCAGCGCTTCGGTCACCGACAGGTACGCGTCGGGCAGGTCGATGTACTTGCCGACGAGGGCGATGGTCACCTCGTGTGCGGGCTCGTGAACCGTCTTCAGCAGCTGCTGCCAGCCGTCCCAGTCGACCTCGTGCGCGTGCTCGAGTCCGAGCTGCTCGATGATGTAGGCGTCGAGACCCTGCTCGTTGAGCATCGTCGGGATGTCGTAGATGCTCGGCACGTCCACAGCGTTCACGACGGCGCGCTCGTCGACGTCGCACATCAGCGCGATCTTCCGCTTGTTCGGCTCCGACACCGGGCGGTCGCTGCGCAGCACGAGCGCATCGGGCTGGATCCCGATGGAACGCAACGCGGCCACCGAGTGCTGGGTCGGCTTGGTCTTCTGCTCGCCCGAGGCCCCCATATAGGGCACCAGGCTCACGTGGACGAAGAACACGTTGCGCCGGCCGAGCTCGTGGCGCACCTGACGGGCCGATTCGATGAACGGCTGCGACTCGATGTCGCCGACGGTGCCGCCGATCTCGGTGATGATCACGTCGGGCACCCGGCCGCCGTCGGCGGGAGGCTGGGCCTGCAGGCGCATCCGGCGCTTGATCTCGTCGGTGATGTGCGGGATCACCTGGACGGTGTCACCGAGGTACTCGCCGTGCCGTTCCCGGCGGATCACCTCGGAGTAGATCTGGCCCGTGGTGACGTTCGCCGCCTGGTCGAGCTCGATGTCGAGGAAGCGTTCGTAGTGGCCGATGTCGAGGTCGGTCTCGGCGCCGTCGTCGGTGACGAACACCTCGCCGTGCTGGAACGGGTTCATCGTCCCCGGATCGACGTTGAGATAGGGGTCGAGCTTCTGCATGACCACCCGGAGGCCGCGGGCCGTGAGCAGATTGCCCAGACTGGCCGCCGTGAGGCCTTTACCGAGGGAGCTGACCACACCCCCGGTGACGAAGATGTGTTTGGTGCTGCTGTCGGTTCCCGGATTGACCACCACGGGGTTTCAGCATATCGGCACCGACGGGGTGCGTGCTGGGACGCGCCGGGAAATCAGTCCCACCGGCCGTGAGCGGCCTCGAGCAGCTCACGCGCATGGGTCAGTGCCGACTCGGATTCCGGGGAGCCGCTCAGCAGACGTGCCATCTCTTGCGCGCGGTCGTCGGCGTGCACCAGCCGGACGCTGCTCGTGGTGACGGCGCCGTCGCTGCCCTTCTCGACGACGAGGTGGTTGTTCGAGAACGCCGCGACCTGGGCGAGGTGGGTGACCACGATCACCTGGGCGCGCCGGGCGAGCTTGGCCAGGCGCCTGCCGATCTCGGTCGCGCTGGCGCCGCCGACGCCGGCGTCGACCTCGTCGAAGACGAAGGTGGGCACCGGATCGGTCGCGGCGAGCACGACCTCGATCGCGAGCATGACCCGCGAGAGCTCTCCGCCGGATGCGCCCTTGGCCAGCGGACGCGGCTCGGTTCCGGCGTGCGGCTGCAGCATGATGGCGACCTGGTCGCGCCCCGTGAGCGTGAGCTCGGTGGGCGTCACGTCGATGCTCAGGCGGGCGTCAGGCATGGCGAGCGCGTGCAGTTCACCGGTCACGGCATCCGAGAGGGCGGATGCGGCGGCCCGGCGCCGCTCGGTCAGCTGGTCCGCGAGCTCGTCGAGTCGCGCCCGATCGGCCGCCACCTCGGCCCCCAGCGCCTCGATGCGATCGGCATCGTTGTCGAGTTCGAGCAGACGCGTGCTGCCGGACTCGAGGTAGTCGACGACGTCGTCGAGGGTCGGGCCGAAGCGGCGCATCAGACCGGCGAGCTGGGCGCGTCGCTCGTGCAGGGCCTCGAGTTCGCGCCCGGCGTCGGCGTCGAGCGACCCGAGGTAACTCGACACCAGCCCGGACGCCTCGGACGCCGCGAACGAGGCGGCGGCGAGCGATTCGGCGATCGGCGCCAGCGCCGGGTCGTGGCCCGCGACGCGCTCGATCGCGCGCCGCGCGGTCTCGATGAGAGCGACCGCGTCGACGCGCTCGCCGAGGGACTGCGACGAGATGGCCTCCTGCGCCTCGGCGGCGGCGAGCCGCAGGTCTTCCAGGTTGGTCAGCCGTTCCACGCGCTCGGCGAGTTCGGCGTCTTCTCCGCGTCGCGGTGCGGCCGCCTCGATCTCGGCCATCGCCTGGCGCAGCTCATCGGCCTCGCGGGTGCGGCGGTCGCGCTCGGCGACCAGCACGTCGAGTTCGCCCTGCTCGGTCTGCCAGCGGCGGAACACCTCGTGGTAGTCGCCGAGCAGCACCGCGAACTCGGGTCCGGCATATCTGTCCAGCGCTTCACGCTGCGCCGTCGCCGAGCGCAGCCGGATCTGATCGGACTGGCCGTGCACGACGACGAGATGCTGGCCGATCTCGCTGAGCACCCCGACGGGTGCCGAGCGGCCGCCCACGTTGGCCCGGCTGCGGCCGTCGGCGCTGACCGACCTGCCGAGGACGAGGGCACCGAGCCCGCCGGCCACGCCGTCGATCTCGCCGCCGGCGTCGCGGACCCGCTCGGCGACAGGACCGCTGTCGGCGACCTCCCAGTGCCCCTCGACGACGGCCTGCTCGGCCCCCGAGCGGATCGCCCCGCTGTCGGCCCGATCGCCGAGCAGCAGCCCGAGCGCGGTGACCACCATCGTCTTGCCAGCGCCGGTCTCGCCGGTGAGCGCGGTGAACCCCGGGCCGAGAGGCAGTCTCGCCTCGCCGATCACGCCGAGGTCGCGGATCGAGATCTCTTCGATCACGATGCGGCCCCCTGCTCACCCGGGCCGCGCCAGCCGGTGACCGGCAGGCGGAACTTGTTGACCAGACGGTCCGTGAACGGACCCGGGTTGAGTCGCGCGAGCCGCACCGGCACGGGCGATCGCCGCGCCACGACGCGGGCGCCGCTCGGAAGTTCGAAGGTGCGCCGGCCGTCGCACCAGAGCACGCCGGTGCCCACCGAGCGATCCAGCAGCTCGACGGCGAGCGAGGAGTCGGGCCCGACGACGAGCGGCCGGGCGAAGAGCGCGTGGGCCGAAAGCGGCACCATGAGCAGCGCGTCGACACTCGGCCAGACGACCGGTCCCCCGGCCGAGAAAGAGTAGGCGGTCGAGCCGGTGGGCGTCGACATCACGACCCCGTCGCAGCCGAAGGTCGACAGCGGCCGGCCGTCGACCTCGACGACGACCTCGAGCGAGCGTTCGCGCGATGCCTTCTCGACGGACGCCTCATTGAGCGCCCAGGTCTCGTGCACGACCCGCTCGTCGACCTTGACCCGGACGTTCAGCGTCATGCGCTCTTCGACCTCGTAGTCGCGGGCGAGAGCGCGCTCGATGGTGGCCGGCAGTTCTTCGCGCTCGGCTTCGGCGAGGAACCCGACGTGCCCGAGGTTCACGCCGAGCAGCGGGGCATCGCACCCGCGCGCGATCTCGGCGGCGCGCAGGATGGTGCCGTCACCCCCGAGCACGATGACGAGCTCGAGATCCGCTTTGGCGACGTCGGTGTCGAGCAGGGCGAGGGGCGCCAGATCAGGCGCCGCCGCCCGCAGCTCGTCGTTCTCGTCCGCCGAGACCACCGGCGCGATGCCGGCCGCGATGAGCTGACGGCAGACCTGGATGCCGGCCTCGAGCGAGTCGGCGCGGCCGGTGTGCGCGATCACCAGGATGTGCCGGTCATCGCTCATCGTGCACCTCCTGCGCGGCTCTCAGGGCAGGGCGTCGATCGCCCCTCCCCATTCTGTCGGATTGCCTCCGACGACCGCCGACAACCAGACCAGATACTCCTGATTCCCGGCCGTCCCCACGACCGGGGAGGAGATGACGCCCGCGGTCCCCAGCCCCAGATCCCATGCCGCCCAGAGCACACCGCCGAGTGCATCGTGCCGCGCATGCCGGTCACGCACGATCCCCTCCCGCACACCGGTGCGGCCCACCTCGAACTGCGGCTTCACCAGCAGCACGAGATCCGCCCCCTCGGATGCGGTGGCCGCCAGCGCGGGGAGCACGAGTCCCAGCGGGATGAACGACAGATCCGCGACGACGAGGTCCGGCCGCTCGTCCGTCCCGGACACCGAGGCCAGCAGCCCGGGGTCGAGCTCGCGCGCGTTGACCCCCTCGACGACCCGCACCCGCGGGTCCGCCCGTAGTCCGGGGACCAGCTGCCCGTGCCCGACATCCAGGGCGATCACCTCGCGCGCCCCGCGCTCCAGCAGCACCTGCGTGAAACCTCCCGTCGAGGCCCCGACGTCGAGCACGAGACGCCCGGCGGGATCCACGGCGAATGCCTCCAAGGCCGCGTCGAGCTTGCCGGCCGATCTGCTCACCCAGCGCTCGTCGCCCTCGACGGTGAGCACGGCATCCGGGGCCACGCGCGAGGCCGGCTTCGTGGCCGGCGCACCGTCGATCCGCACGCGGCCCTCCGCGATCGCGGCGACCGCCAGGGCGCGCGATCGGGCCAGTCCGCGCCGCACCAGGGCGGCGTCGAGCCGTTCCCCGGTCCCGGAATATGGCGTTTCAGGCATGTGGCCGGGCGTCACCGGCCTCCAGCATCGCGCGCAGCTCCTCGTGGACCTGGGCGAGCGCCTCGGCGCGGGTCTCGAGCGGCTGATCCTCGATCACCCGCAGCCGGGTCACGAGCGCGCTCGGCTCGTCGTCGCGATCGGCGGTCGGGTTCTCGGTGTCGCTCATGGGCTACGAATATAGTCCGGGGTCGACGTCGAGCGCGTAGATCGGGACGCCGGCGCCCCACACCGCGGCGGTCCCGGCGCGCAGCACCTCGATCTCGCTCGAGCCCTCATCCTCGATGCGCACGGTGGCACCGGCGAGCCGGACGCGCGCGGTTCCGGCGGTGAACACCCGGTCGCCGCTGTCCGCCGACTCGATCGGGGTCGAGTACGGCTCGAACAGTTCCCGCAGGTCGCCGAGCAGGAACGTCGGGCGCGAGTCGGCGTCCGCCGCGAGCACCTGCTTCGGCCCGTCGATCCCCGTCAGCACCAGCGCGGAGGCCATGCCGGCACGGTTCGCCCCCAGGATATCGGTGTCGAGCCGATCCCCCAGGAACAGCGGGCGGGATGCGGCGAACCGCTCCACGGCGGAGTCGAAGATCGCGCGCTCGGGCTTTCCCGCGACCACTGGAAGCCGGCCCACCGCGGTGTGCACGGCCGACACCAGCGTCCCGTTCCCCGGAGCCGTCCCGCGCGCCTGCGGGATCGTCCAGTCGGTGTTGGTCGCCACCCACGGGATCCCGGGGTCGCCCTCGGTCGCCCGGAGCGCGTACGCGGCCTCGGCCAGATCGGTCCAGGCGACGTCCGGATGGAAGCCCTGGATGACCGCAGCGGGACGGTCCTCGGCGCTGCGCGTGACCCGGAACCCGTGCTCCTCCACGACGGAGGTGAGACCCTCGCCACCGACCACGAGAATCGTGGATCCGGCCGGAACGAGCTCCGCGAGCAGGACGATCGCGGCCTGCGGGGAGGTCACGACGTCGTCGGAGACGACCCGCAGACCCAGCTGCGTCAGGTGTCCGGCGACCGAATCGGCCGTCCTGGATGCGTTGTTGGTGATATATCCGACCCGGATTCGTTCCTGCGCCCGATTGATGCTCTCGACGGCATATGGCAGCGCCGCATCCCCCGCATAGACGACTCCGTCCAGGTCGGCGAGCAGCAGATCGACGCCCTGGAGAGGGGTGGCGTCAGCCATCGCCGGCGTCCTCCTCGACGATCTCGACGATGTCTCCCCCGTCCGGGTCCGCGGCCTCGGACAGCGCCACGGCCGCGCGATCGGCGCGCGCGAACCACTCGGCGGCCTCGTCGGCGCGCCCGAGTTCCTCGAGCACCGTCGCGTATGCGTCGAACAGTCCCGGGCTCCACTCGAAGGCGCGGTCCGGATCGAGCTGCGGGATCTGCAGCTCCCGCAGCGCAGCCTCCGGGTCGCCCTGGTCGAGGCGCGCTCCGGACATCGCCACGGCGAGCTCGACCTGCACGGGAACCGGCAGCTCGCTCCGGGGAACCGAGCGACCGAGTTCGAGGGCCCGGTCGGGGCGCCCGACGCCGCGTTCGCTGTCCACCATCAGGGGCAGCTGGTCGTTGGATCCGCTGATCCGGCGGTGCGTGCGCAGCTCGCGCAGCGCGAGTGCGAAGTCACCGGTGGCGTAGGCGGTGATCGCGACGGTCTCGCGCACCACGCCGACCCGGCCGGCGCGCCGGGCGGCGGCCAGCGCATGGCGATGGGCGAGCGCGGGGTCCTCGCCGATCAGGCGCGCCGCCATCACCAGGTGCTTGGCGACCCAGTCCGCGTTGTCCTTGCTGAGGGTCTTGAGTTCGGCGCGCGCCACCTTGTCGAGCTGATTCGCCGCGACGTCTTCCGGGATGTGCGGGTCGTCGTGCCGCGGCCCGGCGTCGGACTCGCGTTCGCGCGGGGGCCTGGCGGGCCGGCGGTCGTCGCGCTTCCACGCCGGCTTGTCCCCCTCGCGCCGTGGCTTGCCTGCCCCGGCACGATCGGCGGCACCGCGACCCCCCGCTCCACCACGGCCGCGCGGGCCGGCCGGCTTGCGGGGACGATCGCCTCCACGGGCGGGGCCGTCTGTCATGTCTGAATCTCCTCGTTAACGCGAAATGGCCACCCAAGAGCTGTATCTCTACAGCCTGGGTGGCCATCTCACAAAGAAGTCCGGCGGTGTCCTACTCTCCCACAGGGTCCCCCCTGCAGTACCATCGGCGCAGAAGGTCTTAGCTTCCGGGTTCGGAATGTAACCGGGCGTTTCCCCTTCGCTATGGCCGCCGAAACACTATTGATCTATCAGTGAATCGCGCTTATCGAAAAGCGCAGCTCCGACCGTAAATCGGGAGCTACAAAGTGGACGCGAGCGCTCTGTTAGTCGAACAGATCTAAAAACTCATGTGTTATCAAGTTATCGGCTTATTAGTACAGGTCAGCTGCATGGGTCGTTAGTCCCCACTTCCACATCCTGCCTATCAACCCGGTCGTCTAGCCGGGAGCCTCTCCCCCTAAGGGATGGAAGTCTCATCTTGAAGACGGCTTCCCGCTTAGATGCTTTCAGCGGTTATCCGGTCCGAACGTAGCTAATCAGCGGTGCTCCTGGCGGAACAACTGACACACCAGAGGTTCGTCCATCCCGGTCCTCTCGTACTAGGGATAGATCTTCTCAAACTTCCTACGCGCGCAGCGGATAGGGACCGAACTGTCTCACGACGTTCTAAACCCAGCTCGCGTACCGCTTTAATGGGCGAACAGCCCAACCCTTGGGACCTACTCCAGCCCCAGGATGCGACGAGCCGACATCG
>DATMFW010000081.1:0-6291 GCA_035556655.1 Pseudolysinimonas sp. | reverse complement strand
ATCGACCGGATGGCGCCCATCTCACCGAGTGGTGGGGCAGGCGGCGCCCGATCTTCCCGGACGACATCCCGCTGCTGAACCGGTTCCTCGCCGAGAACCTGCTGCTCGGCGAGCGGGTCGAGCTGCTGCACCGGGCGATCGCCGAGTACCGCATGGAGGACCGCTTCCCCCGATACGGCGGCCCGGTCGACTACATCTTCGCCGACGCCGACCCGTACGCGGCGGCCGAGTTCGACAGGGCGGTGGCGGCGTTCGCGCCGCGCGAGGTGGCACGGCTGCAGGGAGGGACGATCGCGGTGATGGACGAACGGCCGGACGAGGTCGCCGGGGTGGTGCTCGGCACGCTCGAGGGGGTGGGCACGCGATGAGCGCGGATCGCCCGCGGCTGCTGGTGCTCACCCAGAACGAGCCGCCCCCCGACATCGAGCGGCTCCGTACCCTCGCCGAGGTCACGATCGGCGACGAGTCGCGCCTGGTCGCGCAGCTCGCCGAGGCCGACATCGTCTACGTCTGGGACTTCTTCTGGGATCGCCACACCGACGCCCTCGACCTGGCCTGGCAGGGTGCCCGCCCACGGTGGGTGCACATCGCCAACGTGGGCATCGAGAAGCTCGCCTCGCCGGGTCTCGTCGAATCCGGCGCGGTCGTGACCAACGCGGCCGGCGTCTACGAGCGCCCGATCGCCGAGCACGTGCTGACCGCGTACCTCGCGCTGGCCAAGCAGGTCCCGCTGGCGTTGCGGCATCAGCACAGCAAGACCTGGCACCGCCTGGCCACCCAGCAGATCGAGGGCCGGCGTGCCGTCGTGGTGGGGGCCGGGCCGATCGGCCGCGAGATCGCGCGGTTGATCGGAGCGGTCGGCATGCCGGTCGACCTGGTCGGCAGATCGGCGCGCACCGACGAGGAGTTCGGCGCGATCCACGCCAGCACCGAGCTGCGCGACCTGCTGCCGGACGCCGGTCTCGTGGTGCTGGTCGCCCCGCTCACCGACGAGACGCGCGGGATGCTGGGGCCGGCCGAGCTGGCGCTGCTCGGTGAGGAGACCATCCTGGTCAACGTCGGCCGGGGCGAACTCGTCGACGAGGACGCGCTCATCGACGCGCTGCGGGAGCGGCGGTTCGGCGGGGCGGCGATCGACGTGTTCGCGGTGGAGCCGCTGCCGGCCTCCTCGCCGATCTGGAGTCTGCCGAACACGCTCGTCACCGCCCACATGGCGGGCACCACGACCGGCTGGCGCGACCGGCTCACCGGGGTGTTCACCGCCAATCTGGAGGCGTGGGTCGCCGGGGATCCGCTGCGCAACATCGTCGATCCGGCCGAACTGGCCCGGGTGGCGGCAGCGCGTCCCGGCCCCCGATGAGGCGCATCGTCGCCGGCGCCCACGGGCCGCAGCCGGTCGAGGTCCCGGACCCGGCGCCGGCAGCCGCCGGCGAACTGATCGTCGCGGTCGCGTTCGCCGGGGTCAACGGCGTCGACGCGCTGCGGGTCGCGGCCGGCGAGGGTGCCGAGCTCGGCATCGAGTTCAGCGGCACGGTGCTCGACGCAGGGGCGGGCGCGAGGTTCGCACCCGGGGACGCCGTGATGGGACTGACCACCGGCGGCGCGATGAGCGAGCGCCTGACGATCGATGCCTCGCAGTGCCTGCCCGTGCCGGCCTGGCTCGGCATGGAGCGGGCCGCCGCGTTCTGCGAGAACTTCGCCGTCGCCGTCGACGCCGTCGACCAAGCGGCGCCGGGCCCCGACGACCGCTGCCTGGTGCGCGGCGCCACCGGAGGAATCGGCTCGGCCATCGTCGCCGTGCTGCGGCTCGCCGGTCACCGGGTGCACGGGCTGGGGCGCGCCGACGTGGTGGCGGCGGAGCCCGTGTGGGATCGCATCTTCGAATGCGTCGGGCCGGCGCTGCTGCCCGACGACCTCGAGCGCGCCGCCCCGCAGGCGCGGATCCTGGTGCTCGGCGCCCTGGGGGGCACGACCACCCCGCTCGACGGCATGACGCTCATGCGCAACCGGCTGACCGTCACCGGAACCACCCTGAGCGGCCGCGCGCCCGAGGAGAAGGCGGCGATCCTCGCCCGTGCCGCCGAACGGGTCCTCCCCGCGGTGCGCGACGGCGAGATCGAGCTCGCACCGGCCGCCGTGTTCCCGCTGGACGCGGTGTCGGATGCGCTGGCCGAGTACGGCAGGAGCGGCCGGCGGGGCAAGGTGCTGGTCGCGGTCGGCGGGTAGCCCGAGTCAGGGGATCGGCCAGCGCGACACCACGTCGTCGAAGAGCATCGTCCAGCCGGAGTTGTCGCGGGCGATCCGGTCGAGGGCGACGCGGGCCTCCTTCTGACGCCCCGCCCGCCACAGGGCGACCGCGCGCCAGAACGAGGGCTCCAGGTTGCGGCGACCGTACTCGCGCTGGGCGGTACCGAGTACCTCGATCGCGTGTACGGACTCGTCGGCCGCCGGGGGCACCGGGCCCCGGCACGCCGGACCGCGGATGACGTCCCACATCGGAACGAATGCCCGCGCCCGTGCGACCGCCGAGCGCAGCCGCACCAGGGGCTCGGCGTCGTCGTCGACTCGCAGGTCCAGCACGGGCTCGGCGTCGACCTCCGCATCGCCCTCGACGATGAGGATGCCGGCCGCCTGCCGCCCCCGCAGATCGCCACCCAGCTGCTCGGCCGCGTCGAGCGCAGCCAGGAGTCGCTCGGGGAACGAGCCGGTGTGAGCCTGGAACGCCGCCACCATCGCCTGCGGGATCGCCGGGCTCGCGACCATGTTCGCCTGAGCGGCCACGCCGGGCGCGACATGGTGCGCGGCCGCATTCCAGCATCCAGCCCCGGTATGGACGGCGATCGCGCCGCGCGCGTCCATCATCGCAACCTGACGCACCTCCGGCTGCGGATCCTCGGACATGCAGACGGCGAGCGCCTCGTCGGCACTCGCACCTCCGGCGAGCAGGTCGAGTCCCCCGCTGCGGTATGCCGCGCCGATGTTCGCCTGCGTCGCGACGACGCCGGCACCCGCGCGTGCGCCGGCGACCCGTGCAGCGGCAGCGAGGAAGTGCGATTGGACGGCGACCCCCAGCCGTCCCGACCTCTCATCGCGCGCGATGATCGAATATGTCATTCGGCGGCGGGCTCGTCGAACGACAGGAGCAGCACACGCAGGAGGTCGTTCAGCTGCTCCAGCTGATCGGGCGAGAGCGCCGCCATGAGCTTCTTCGACACCTCGACGTGCGAATCGAGCGCCTTCGCGTGCAGAGCCATGCCCTCCGGGGTGAGACGCACCTTCAGCTTGCGACGATCGGCCTCGTCGGGTTCGCGGCGCACCAGCCCACGGCGCTCGAGCCGATCCAGCACCGGGGTGAGCCCTCCCGAGGTGAAGAGCAGCGAGCGGCTCACCTCCGACGGCGCCAAGTAGTACGGAGCACCCGAACGCCGCAGCGCGGCGAGCACGTTGTACTCGGCCTCGCTCAGCTCGTGCGGGGCCATCGCGTCGAAGACCGGTTTGCGCAGGCACGCCGTCAGGCGACTGAAGCGCGCGATCGGCGCGATCGCCTCGGCGCCCGCTTCGGGCAGCTCGGACTGGAGCCGCGCGACGATCAGGTCCACCAGGTCACCGCGGGATGCTGCGTTGCTGTTCACTGCCTCGCTCCGGTCTCGAGTGCGAAGGCGACCATGATGTCAGCGAGCGGTGCCGCATGCGTCTCCGGCATGTCCAGCCCTGCCCCGGCGATGATCTGCCAGCGTCCATCCTGGGCGAGGCCCGCCGCCGCCGGCGTACTGGTCGCGAGGAACTCGCCTTCCCCGCACACCACGAGCAGCGGGGCCGTCGCGTGCGCGAGATCTGCTCGGGAATCGTATCTCAACAGCTGGTCGTAGACGACATGCGGCGAGTGGGCACTCAGCAAGGCCACGGCTTCGCGCGTCAGGACCTCCAGTGGAGCATCCGGCATGTACCGGCTGACCCGTTCCCAGGCACTCACCACGTGCGAACCTGCCCGGTCCACGGGCAGCGGGCGGAGGGCGGGGCTGAGCCGCTCGCGATCACTCGGCTCGGGCAGGGCGATTCCCGACAGCACCAGGCGTTCGGTGCTCTCGGCTCCGGCGAGCGACATGCTCAACGCGATCGACGCTCCGGTGTGGTGGCCGAAGAGGGACCAGCTCGCGAGGCCGAGCGCGCCCAGGCCGGCGAGCACCGCATCCGCGAGAACGGGGATCGTGGGGTTCTCGACAGGGTCGGACATGCCGAATCCCGGGGTGTCGACGGCGAACACGCTGTCCCCGCGGTCGGCGAGCGCCGCGGCGAGCCCCGCCAGGGAACGTCCGTCGCTCGAGGAGTGGTGCAGCAGAACCCAGGACCGCTTCCCCGAGCCCCAGCGACGGTAGTGCAGCTGACCTGCGGGGTGCTCGGCGTAGCCGCGAATGCCGTTATGCACCCGCGCCGCCTCCCAGATACGCGCTCAGCAACTCGCCGGAAGAGCGGAACTCCTCGACCCCGCCGCTCGCGGCGACCCTGCCGTTCTCGAGAACCGTGACCTCATCCGCCACCGACAGCGCAGCGCCCACCATCTGCTCGATGAGCAGCAGACCGATGCCCCGGTCGCGCACGCTGGCGATCGCCCGGTAGAGGTTCTCGACCATCACCGGTGACAGCCCGAGCGAGGGCTCGTCGAGGACGAGCGCACGGGGCTCTGCCATCAGCGCTCGCCCGACGGCGAGCATCTGCTGTTCGCCCCCGCTCAGGCTGCCGGCCTGCCGGTGGCCGAGTTCCTGCAGTTTGGGGAACAGCGCGTAGACGAAGTCGACGGTTTCTGCCACTTCGCGACGACCCGCCGCGAAGCGGGCGACCAAGAGATTCTCGGTCACGGTGAGGTCGGCGAAGACCCGTCGGCCCTGCGGCACGTGGATGAGCCCGCGCTTGGCGCGACCCTCCGGGTCGATTCCGAGGATGCTCTCGCCGTCGAGCCGGATGTCGCCGCCGACGACCGGCAGGGTTCCCGAGATCGCTTTGGCGAGCGTCGTCTTCCCCGCCCCGTTGGGGCCGAGCAGCACCGAGATGCGGTTGGCGTCGACGGCGATGCCGAAGTCCCAGATGATCCGCCGCGTACCGTACGCGACGGCGAGCGAGTCCACCTCGAGAAGCGCGCTCACAGTCCCACCCCCAGGTACGCCTCGACGACCTGCGGATTGTCGCGGATCTGCGCAGGCGTGCCCTCGGCGAGGACCCGGCCCACGTCGAGAACGGTGACCCGCTGGCAGGCGGTCATGACCAGATCCATGTCGTGGTCGATGAGCAGGACAGAGACCCGCGTCTCGGCCAGCGTGTGCAGCGCATCCTTCAGACCTTCCTTCTCGCTCGGCGACAGCCCCGCCCCTGGCTCGTCGAGCATCACGATGTCGGGCCGGGTCATCATCGCCCGGCTCACCTCGACGAGCCGGCGGGCACCGTACGGCAGCAGCGCGGCCGACTCCGGCAACAGGGGCGTGATGCCGAAGATCTCGGCCACCTCGTGAGCGCGCTCCTCCGCGGCACGGCGACCGGCATGCAGCATCGGCACGGTGAGGTTCTGCAGCACGGTCATGCCGCGCCAGAGCTGAGCCTGCTGGAACGTGCGCGCCATGCCCGCGCGGAGGATCTTCGCCGGCGGCTGCCCGACCAGTTCGATGCCGTTGACCCGCACCGAACCGCGGTTCGGGCGGATGATCCCGGTCATCGCGTTCACCGCCGTGGACTTCCCTGCGCCGTTCGGGCCGATCAGGCCCACCACCTCGCCGGCGTCGACCCTGATCTCGAAGCCGTCGAGGGCGGTGTTGCCTCCGAACGCGACCGTGAGGTCGTCGACCACGAGAGTCATCGGGCACCCGCCTTCGCCTGGCCGGACTGTCGCCGGACGGGTTCCTCCGGTCCCGGCGGATCGACCTTGCGGCGGGCGGCCGCGCGGACGCGGAGGCGCTCGACGAGCCCGGAGATGCCGCCGGGCAGGAACGCGATCACCAGGATCAGGGTGAGGCCCATGATGCCGTCGGTCATGCCGGAGGACCGGTTGAGGGCGACCGGCAGCAGCGAGATGAACGCCGCGCCGAGGAAGGCGCCGAGGATCGACCCGGCACCGCCGAGCGCGACCGCCAGCAGCAGGAAGATCGAGAAGAACAGCCCGTACTGGGTCGGGCCGACGTGGGTGACCACGAACGAGAAGACCGCACCGGCGACGCCGGCGATCATCGAGCTGAAGATGAAGGCGTTGACCCGTTCGCGGCGAACCGCGACGCCGTTGGCCATCGCGGCGATCGGGGCGTCCCG
>DATMFW010000080.1:0-18161 GCA_035556655.1 Pseudolysinimonas sp. | reverse complement strand
CGCACGATCGTCGTCACCGGCGGGAACGCCGGCATCGGGTACTTCACCGCCGAGCAGCTGGCCCGTGCCGGGGCGCGGGTGGTGCTGGCCTCTCGGTCGGAGGCGAAGGCGCGCACCGCGATCGCGGCGATCCGCGCGATGGTGCCGGAGGCATCCGCCGCGTTCGTCGACCTCGATCTGACGTCGCTGGCGAGCGTGGCACGGGCGGCGGAGGAGATCCGCGCCCTCGGTCCCATCGACGGCCTGGTCAACAACGCCGGCCTGGTCATCTCGCCGCGCCGGCGGCGCACCACGCAGGACGGCCTCGAGCTGCTGGTCGGGGGCAACTTCTTCGGCCACTTCGCCCTGACCGCTCAGGTGTTCCCGGCGCTCACCGCCGAGGCGCGCATCGTCGGCCTCGGCAGCATGTCGACCCGGATGGTGCGGCTGGACCCGTCGGATCTGCTCTCGGCGCGGCGGTACTCGCCGTTTCGTGCCTACGCGTTCTCCAAGCACCTGGTGCACGGCTTCGCGTTCGAGCTCGACCGGCGCCTCCGGGCCGCCGGGTCGTCCCGGCGCTCGATGCTCGCCCACCCCGGATTCGCCGTGACCGGCCTCGCGTCGCCGAGGCCCGGCGTCACCGAGCAGGCCGCGTGGCGCCGTCACGCCGAGCGCGTGCTGTTCTGGGCGGTGGGCCAGGGCAAGGACGCCGGAGCCTGGCCCACCGTGCGCGCCATGACCGATCCGGATGCGGCGAGCGGCTCGTTCTTCGGCCCCGCCCGCCTGCTCACCGGCCTGCCGGTTCCGCTCGCGCCGGTGGCCTCGAGCGCGTCGCCGGTGTTCGGTGCGCAGCTCTGGTCGCTCGCCGAGCGGCTCACCGGTACGCGCCTGCGGGCCGAGTAGCGTCTTCCGCCGGTCGAGTAGCCCGCGTAGCGAGCGTGTCGAGACCCCCTACCGCTGACCCACCACCGCGCCGAATGCGGTGCTCATGGGTCCGCGGACCGCATCCCGCAGGTCCTCCAGCGGGATCGTGAACGCGTCCTGCACCTCGACCTGGGCGCCCACCGCATCCGTCACGCCGATGCGCATCACGGGAAAGCCGCGCCCCTCGCACAGCCGGGTGAACTTGACGTCCTCCTCGCGCGGCACCGCGACGATCGCCCGCCCGGTCGACTCGCTGAACAACGCGGTCGCCAGATCGATGCCGTCTCGATCGAGCAGCTCGTCGAAGAACACCCGCACCCCGACCCCGAAGCGCAGTGAGGCCTCCACGAGCGCCGCGGCCAGTCCCCCGTCGGACAGGTCGTGGGCCGCGTTCAGCAGGCCCTCGTGCGCGGCGGCCGCGAGCAGTCCCGCGAGAGCCTTCTCACGCCCGAGGTCCACCGCGGGGGGAAGGCCCCCCAGGTGGCGGTGCACGACGCCGGCCCACGCGGAGCCGTCGAGTTCGAGCGCCGTGGTGCCGAGCAGGTACACGTTGTCGCCGGAGTCCTGCCACCCCGACGGGACCCGGCGCCCTACATCGTCGATGGTTCCGAGCACCGCGACCACCGGGGTCGGGTGGATCGGCACGTCCCCGGTCTGGTTGTAGAAGCTCACGTTGCCGCCGGTCACCGGGATTCCGAGCTCGAGGCAACCATCGGCCAGGCCCTCGACCGCCTGGCTGAACTGCCACATCACCTCGGGGTTCTCGGGGCTGCCGAAGTTCAGGCAGTCGCTGACCGCGACCGGGGTCGCACCGGTGACGGCGACATTGCGGTACGCCTCGGCGAGGGCCAGCTGCGCGCCGCGGTACGGATCGAGGTAGCAGTAGCGGCCATTCGCATCCGTCGCCACGGCGAAGCCCAGCCCGCTCGTCTCATCGACGCGCACCATGCCGCCGTCGTCGGGGTAGCTGAGCGCCGTGTTGCCGAGCACGTACTTGTCGTACTGGTTGGTGATCCAGCTCTTGTCGGCGAGATTGGCGCTGCCCATCAGCTGCATGACCTCGGCGCCGAGAGCGGAACCCGTGGCCCGCGGGAGGTTCGCGGCGCTGTCGGCCTGCACCGCATCCAGCCAGGACGGATACGCGACCGGACGCTCGTAGACCGGGCCGTCGACGGCGACGGTGCGCGGGTCGACGTCGACGATCGTCTCGCCGCGCCAGGTGATCACCAGCCGTCCGGTGTCGGTGACCTCGCCCAGCACGCTGGTCTCGACATCCCACTTTCCGGTCACCGCGAGGAAGCCCGCGAGCTTCTCGGGACGCACGATCGCCATCATGCGCTCCTGGCTCTCGGACATCAGGATCTCTTCCGCGGTGAGCGACGGGTCGCGCAGCAGGACGCTGTCGAGCTCGATCGCCATGCCGCCGTCGCCGTTGCTCGCCAGCTCGCTCGTGGCACACGAGATACCCGCCGCGCCGAGGTCCTGGATGCCCTCGACCAGGTCTGCCGCGAACAGCTCGAGGCAGCACTCGATGAGCACCTTCTCGGCGAACGGGTCGCCGACCTGCACGGCGGGCCGCTTGGTGGGGCCCCCCTCGCTGAACGTGTCGCTGGCCAGGATGCTGGCGCCGCCGATCCCGTCGCCCCCCGTCCGCGCGCCGAAGAGCACGACCTTGTTGCCCACGCCGCGGGCGTTGGCCAGGTGCAGATCCTCGTGGCGCAGCACGCCGACGGCGAGCGCGTTGACCAGCGGGTTCGCCTGATACACCGGGTCGAACCAGGTCTCGCCGCCGATGTTCGGAAGCCCGAGGCAGTTGCCGTAGAAGCTGATGCCGCTGACCACCCCGGGCAGTACGCGCGCCGTGTCGGGGTGATCGATGGCGCCGAAGCGCAGCGCGTCCATGACCGCGACCGGGCGGGCGCCCATCGAGATGATGTCGCGCACGATGCCGCCGACGCCGGTCGCGGCGCCCTGAAACGGCTCGATGTAGCTCGGATGGTTGTGGCTCTCGATCTTGAAGGTGACCGCCCAGCCCTCGCCGATGTCGACGACGCCGGCGTTCTCGCCCATGCCGACCATGAGGTTCTTCGTCATCTCCGGACTGACGCGCTCGCCGAACTTGCGCAGATGCACCTTGCTCGACTTGTACGAGCAGTGTTCGCTCCACATGACCGAATACATGGCGAGCTCGCCGCTCGTGGGGCGCCGCCCCAGGATCTCGCGGATGCGCCGGTACTCCTCGGGCTTCAGGCCCAGCGCCTCGAACGGCTGCTCGCGCTCGGGAGTGGCGGCGGCGTTCTCAACCGAGTCGATCATCGCCTCGATCTTATCCGGGGTGCTGCCCCCCTTCGTCGCCCGCTGGAGCGAGACCACCTCCGCTTTTCCGTCCCGTGGGGCCCCTTGCGCGGGCCTCTTCGGGCCGCACGCGACGGATTCGTCACGCGAGCGCGGCCCGCACCCGCGCGATCGTGTCGGCGGGGGCGCGGTGGATGCCGTGGCTGCGCACCCGGATCACCCGCCATCCCAGCGCGGCGGCATCGTCGAATCGTCGGATGTCGCGTTCGTACTGACGAGTCGAGGTGCGGTGCTGGTCTCCGTCGTACTCGGCGATCACCCGGCGTTCGGGCCAGGCGAGGTCGAACCACCCCACCGTGGACCCGTCCGGCCGTGTCAGCTCGTATCCGCAGACCGGCTCGGGCACACCCGCGGAACCGAGGAGCAGCCTCAGCCGGGTCTCCATCGGGGACTCGACACCCGGCCTCGCGAGAGCGAACGCCCGCCGCGCCGCCCGCACCCCGTGCCCGCGGGAGGCCGCGAGTCGAGCGCCGAGATCGCCGTGGGTGATGTGCGGACGGATGTCGGAGGGGTCCAGCACCCGCGGGTCGAGCAGCAGGTGGTCGGCGACGGCGACGAGTGCGGTCGGAGAGAGCAGGGTGCCGCATTCGATGAGCAGCCGGGCAGGGTCGGACACCGGAAGCCCGTGGCGCCGGCGCGCGACGACGGCGGCCGACTCGTGACCGATGCAGCCTGCGGACCGCGGCCGCGGGCCGCGGGTCGACGTGACGTGGACCTCGTCGTCGAACCGCCGCGGAAGCGGAGCGCCCCAGAGCCGCGCCGCGGTCGTGTGGCTGAACCGGTCGCCGGGGCGCAGGAGCGGGGCGTACGCCGTGATCGGGTCGACGCCGGTCCGGGCCCGCACGCCCCGGTACGGGTTCAGCAGGTCGCCGCCGCGCATGCGCTTCCGGCTGAGACCCGCGTCGAGGCCGTCGGCGACGCGGAAGACCGGCCCCAGTGCGGGGTCGATCGCGGTTCTCGGAGCCACCCCCTCACCCTGCCGCGCGCGCCCCGAGAGCCCCCCGCCGCATCCACACCCCCGCGCGCGCCATCGCTTTTCCGTCGCCAGTGGCCGCAAGAGGGCGCGGATCAGGGCCTTACGCGACGGATTCGCGAACGGGAGCGGGAGGGAACGCGGGTCAGTGCCGGGGGTCGAGGTGGATTCCCGCGATCATGCAGCGCACCGACCCTCCCGCGAGCTCGATGGTCGAGACGTCGACCGGCAGCGGCTCGGCACTCCGCGAGATCACGGCCCGCTGCGCGGGCGTGAGCGTCCCGAACGCCCGGGCCGAGAGCGCCAGCACCCGGCCCTGAGCGCCGTGCAGCTCGATCGCGTTACCCGCGAAGTCCTCGAGCTGCTCGGTGGTCAGCGGGATCACCTCGCGACCCTGCTCGGCCAGCCGGTCGGCGATCTCGTCGCGCCGCGACGTCATGGCATCGAGCCCGACGAGCGCGAACTCGGTGCCGATGCACATCATGACGTTGGTGTGGTAGATCGGTTCGCCCCGCAGCGAGGCGTCGAAGACCATCGGCTCATAGCCGAACGCGGTGCAGAACCGCTCGAGCACGATCGGGTCGGCGCGGTGGGAGCGCACCACGTACGCCGTGCGATTGAGGTTGTCGAGCACCATGGCGCCCGTGCCCTCGAGGAAGAGCCGGTCGGGTTCGAGCCCGGAGTAGTCGACGATCTCCTGCACCCGGTATTTCGCCTTGAGCAGTTCGAGCACGTCGGTGCGTCGCTCGAGGCGCCGGTTGGGGGCATACATCGGGTAGACGGCGATCCGCCCGCCGGCGTGGGTCGAGAACCAGTTGTTGGGGAAGACGCTGTCGGGCCGGGTCTCCTCCTCGTCGTCGAACACGTGCACGGTGACCCCGGCGTCCCGGAGGGCGGCGGCCAGCCGGTCGGCGTCCGCCAGTGCGGCGTCGGCGACCTCGCGGGCGGTGCGCCCCGCATCCACGCTCTGGAAGACGTTGTCGGCGGCGGTCTCGGTGTTGGGCGCGAAGTGGTGCGGCCGGATCAGCACGACCGCAGCGGGCGCCTGAACCGACATCGTCAGACCCGGGCGAGGGTGTGCTGCAGCACGCTGGTGAAGAAGGTCAGCCCGTCGACCCCGGAGCGCATCGCGGCGGGGGTGTCGGGGCCGAACCCGACCTCCGAGGCGTGCTCCGGATGCGGCATCAGCCCGACGACGTTGCCGCGCGCATTCGTGAGGCCGGCGATGTCATCGAGCGAGCCGTTCGGGTTGACCCCCACGTAGCGGAACGCGACGAGCCCTTCGCCCTCGAGCCGTTCGAGCTCGGACGGCGAGGCGATGAAGCCGCCCTCACCGTTCTTCAGCGGCACCGTGATCTCCTGCCCCACGGTGAACCCGTTCGTCCACGCGGTGGAGGCGTTCTCGACCCGCAGCACCTGATCGCGGCAGATGAAGTCACCGTGATCGTTGCGGATCAGTCCGCCCGGCAGCAGGTGCGCCTCGACGAGGATCTGGAACCCGTTGCAGATGCCGAGCACGGGCATCCCCGCCTCGGCGGCCGAGATCACCTCGCTCATGATCGGGGAACGCGCGGCGATGGCCCCGCAGCGCAGGTAGTCGCCGTACGAGAACCCGCCCGGCAGCACGATCGCCTCGACGCCGTCGAGATCGTGCGAGCCGTGCCAGAGGGCGACCGGCTCACCCCCCGCCAGCCGGATGGCGCGCTGGGCATCGCGGTCGTCGAGCGACCCCGGGAAGGTGACGACGCCGATCCTCACGGGGCGACTTCCACCGAGACGACGTCTTCGATGACCGAGTTGCTGAGCATCTCGTCGGCGAGCGTGCGCGCCTTGGCGAGCACGGCATCCGTGACCTCGCCCTCGACGGTGAGCTCGAAACGTTTGCCGATGCGGACGGCCGTGAACGGTGTGTCGCCGAGGCGGTGCAGTGCGGAGGCGACGGCCTTGCCGGCGGGGTCGAGCAGTTCGGCCTTGGGCATGACCTCGACCACGATGGTGGGCATGCTCTCAGTCTAGTTCGAGCACCAGGCCCGCTCGGGCAGCGCCGGGCGCGATGAGTTCCGCGTTGGCCTCGTCGGGTCCGAGCACCCAGGCGCGCGCTCCTGCGGGGCTCTTCCCCGACGCGATGTGGCGGGCGACGAGCCGGGTCCGGCGCACGCGGTCGTCGAGGTGCACGAAGATCGTGGCGTCGAGCAGGTCGGCGACGCCGGGCCAGTGCAGCAGGTAGTTGCCTTCGATGATCAGGATGCGATCGCCCGGCTCGATCGCGATCGCCGCGGGCACCGGTTCTTCGACATCGCGATCGAAACCGGGCGCCTCGACGCGCTCGCCGGTGCGCAGCGCACGCAGCAGCGCGACGAAGCCCTCGACGTCGAACGTGTCGGGGGCTCCCATGCGTTCGCGACGTCCGAGTTCGACGAGCCGGGCCTGCGGCAGGTGGAAGCCGTCCATCGGCAGCACGACCGCGCCGAGGCGTGCGGCGAGTGCGGCCGCGAACGTCGACTTGCCTGCGCCGGGGGCCCCGGCGATGCCGACCAGTACACGCCGGTCGCCGGGCAGCCGCTCGACGAACGCGGCGGCGGTGTCGAGCGCGCTCACCCGAAGGCCGCCACGACGCGGTCGGCGAGCCGGGCGTAGCCTGCCGCGTCGGGGTGGAAGCGGTCCGCGGCGACGTCGACGCCGTCGAATCCGTCGACGAGCGAGACGTGCAACTCGCGCGCCACCGCCGCGGCCTCGCGGCTGAGCCCGGCAACGTGCGCTCCCAGCGCGGAGCGCAGCGGCTGCGGCAGCACCGGGAAGACGCCGAACCGGGGCGGGGCCACCAGCACGATCCGCGACGTCGGGTTGGCGACGTCGAGGGCCGCGACGATGGCGTGCAGGTCGCGCCCGAACGCCGTCGCCGACCGCAGCTGCAGCGCGTCGTTCCACCCGGCGAGCAGCACGATGCGATCGGCGGGCAGTTCGAGCGCCGCGTCGAGGTGCCGGGTGAGCACCTCGTCGGCGCGCAGACCGCTCTCGCCGAGAACCCGCCACGCGACGGGCTCCTCGATGCGCCGGGCGATCTGCCCGGCCAGCCCATCCGACATCTGCTCGACCCCGGTGCCCACCGCCGTCGAGTCGCCCAGCACGAGCAGCCGCAGGGCGCCGGCCGCGCGTGACCCGCCCGCGGGCGGGGCAGCGGGGGGCAGGTGCGGAACGCCGCGTCGCAGACGTGCACCCTGCGCCAGCACGATCGGGGCGAGCAGCAGCGCGGGCAGGCGGCTCATGCGGGCGAGCCTAGCCCTGGCGCAGGTGCTCTCCCAGCCCCCGGTCCCACGCCTCGTCGACCGCCCACCCGGCCCAGTCGCGGTACCCCGCCGGGCCGGGGTGGAAGAGGTCCTCTGCCCAGAAGTCGACGCCGTACGGCGGCGGGTCGCTCGACATGAGCGCGTTGGGCCGGTGTCCGAGCAGGGTGCGTGCCGCCCCCTCGAGCGCGAGCGAGTGGCGGTACAGGGCGCTCCGCAGCGGCTGCGGCAGCAGCGTGAAGCGTCCGAACACCGGCAACGACGACATGAGCACCCACGCCCCGGGGTCGCGCGCGTCGAACTCGTCGAGGATCCGCCGCACGTCGCGCACGAACGCTCCCGCCGCGCGCATGTGCATCGCGTCGTTCGCCCCCACGGTGAGGAAGAGCAGGTCCACCGGCGCGTCGAGCGCCTCGTCGAGGTGCCGGGCGACCAGATCGGCGGCGGTCGCGCCGTTCTCGCCGACGGCACGCCAGCGGATGCCGCGGCCGGTCCGCGCGCCCAGCTCGGCCGCGAGGTGCCCGGGCAGCGCCTCCTCCTGCGTCCGGGCTCCCACCCCGGCCGCGGTGGAGTCCCCGAGCACGAGCAGCCGCAGCGGATCCGGTCCCGGCCGTTCCCCGTCCAGGGCAGCGCCGCATCCGGTAGGTGCGGCGTGGTCCGCCGCAGCCGGCGGCCCTGCGGCAGCACGAGGGCGCCCTGCGCCACCGCGAGCGCCCGGCTCGCCCGCAGCAGACGCGGGCGGCGATCGGTCACCTGTTCAGCACCTTCTCGAAGCACCGCGACAGCCCCGAGTCGCGGTACGGCCCGAACGGTTCGATGGGGGTGTAGCCCTCGCGGGCGTAGAACCTCTGCGCGGGGATCATGGTGTCGCCGGTCTCGAGCACGAGACGGTCCCACCCGCGCGTGCGGGCATCCGCCTCGAGGGTCCGCAGCAGCTGCGCGGCGACGCCCGAGCCGCGGTAGTCCGGATCGACGTACATGCGCTTCAGCTCGCCGTGCGTGTCGTCGATGGCCCGCAGTGCGCCGGTCGCGACCGCGCGCTCGCCGTCGAAGGCGACGTAGAACACCGCGATGTCGGCGGCGGAGGGTTTGATCCCCGGCTCGGAGTCCGACAGCTCGGGGTAGTACACGGTGCGGATCTCGACCCGCTGCGCCTCGCGCAGGGCGACGCCGCCCGGGTGGTCCCAGTCGACGGCGCGGATCTCGATCACTCGCCCGTGATGCGCGCGATCAGTTCGCGGTACCGGTCGGCGGTGCGTTCGACGATCTCGGCGGGCAGCTCGGGCGGGGTGCCCGTCTTGTCCCAGTTCGCCGCGAGCCAGTCGCGCACGATCTGCTTGTCGAAGCTGTCGAGCCGGTGCGCGCCGCCCGCTGCGTAGGTCTCGGCGTCCCAGTAGCGCGACGAGTCGCTGGTCAGCACCTCGTCCGCCAGCATCAGCTCGCCCGAGCGCGGGTCGCGGCCGAACTCGAACTTGGTGTCGGCGAGGATCACCCCGCGTTCCTCGGCGATCGCGCTCGCGGTGCGGAACGCCTGCAGGGCGTCGTCGCGGAGGGCCGCGGCGTCGTCGGCCCCGACGATCTGCACCGTCTGCTCGTAGCTGATGTTCTCGTCGTGCTCGCCCAGCGGTGCCTTCGTGGCCGGCGTGTAGATCGGCTCGGGCAGCCGGTCGCCGTTTCGCAGACCGGCCGGCAGGGGGATGCCGCACACCGTCCCCGAGGCCTGGTACTCGGCCCAGCCCGACCCGGCGAGGTACCCGCGCACGACGCATTCCAGCGGGAACATGTCGAGTTCGTGCACGAGCATCGCGCGTTCGGCGATGCCGTCGGGCAGGTGGTCGCCGAGCGACGGATGCGCGGCAGCGAGATGGTGCGGCATGCCCAGCCGGGCGAACCACCACAGCGAGAGCTGGGTGAGCAGGGCGCCCTTGCCCGGGATCGCCGGCTCGAGGATGTGGTCGAACGCGCTCACCCGGTCGCTGGCGACGACGAGCATGCGGCCCGGGTGATGCTCGGAGGTGTAGAGGTCGCGCACCTTGCCCGAGTAGACGTGAGTCCAGCCGTCGAGGGTCATGCCTCGACCCCGTCGGCGATGTCGGTGCGGTAGAACGAACCCTCCAGCCGGATGCGTCCGATCGCCGCGTAGGCGGCCTCGCGTGCGGATGCGGTGTCGCTTCCGCGTGCCACCACGCCGAGCACGCGACCGCCGGTCGCGACGAACCGGCCGTCGACGAGGGCGGTGGCGGCGTGCGCGATCGTGACCCCGGGCACCTCCGCAGCCTCCTCGAGCCCCTCGATGACCCGGCCGGTGACGGGCTCCTCAGGGTAGCCCTCGCTGGCCAGCACGACGATGACGGCCGCGTCGTCGGAGAACTTCGGGTACGGCAGCTTGCCGAGCCCTCCGGTGGCGGCCGCGAGCAGCAGACCCGACAGCGGGGTCTCGAGCCGGGGGAGCACGACCTGGGTCTCGGGGTCACCGAAGCGCGCATTGAACTCGATGACGCGGATGCCGTCGCCGGTGACGATGAGCCCGCAATACAGCAGCCCGATGAACGGGGTGCCCTCGGCCTCGAGGGCGCGCACGGTGGGGCGGGCGATGGTGTCGAGCGCCTCGTCGATGAAGTCGACCTGGTCGGGCAGCCAGGGAAGCGGCGAGTACGCGCCCATGCCGCCGGTATTCGGACCGGTGTCGCCGTCGCCGACCCGCTTGTAATCCTGGGCCGGACTGAGCGGAAGCACGTCGTGCCCGTCGGCGAGGAAGAACAGCGAGATCTCGCGCCCGTCGAGGAACTCCTCCACGAGCACCGGTCCCTGCTGCAGGTAATGCTCGGCGTGGGCGAGTGCGGCCCCGCGGTCGCGGGTGACGAGCACGCCCTTGCCGGCGGCGAGCCCGTCGGCCTTCACGACGTGGGGGGCTCCGAAGTCGTCGAGGGCTGCGCCGACCGCGTCGATGTCCTCCGCGCGGATCGCGCGTCCAGTGGGCACCCCGGCGGCGTCCATGATGCGTTTGGCGAACGCCTTCGACCCCTCGAGAGCCGCGGCCGCCTTGCCGGGACCGAACACCGGGATGCCGCGCGCGCGCACGGCGTCGGCCACGCCCGCGACGAGCGGGGCCTCCGGTCCGATGACGACGAGTTCGATGTCGTTGTCGGCGGCGTACCGGGCGACGAGAGCGCCGTTGGAGCTGTCGAGCGCGACGGTCTCGGCGACGGTGGCGATGCCGGCGTTGCCGGGTGCCGCGACGATCTCGTGTCCCGCGTCCTCGGCGAGCAGGGCCGTGACCAGTGCGTGCTCGCGAGCTCCGGACCCGAGCACGAGGATTCTCACCCGTTCAGGTTACCGGCGCCCTGGCGTAGCTTCGTCCCATGGCCCGTGCACGCATCCCGGCCCAGACCGGTGTGGCGGCGGTGCGCTCCGGATCCGACCCGGCGACCGCATCCCGCTATCTGCTGCAGGTGCTGGTGGATGTCGCCCCGGGTAACACGGTCGAGGTGCGGGTGCCGCCGTACGGTGCCGCGCAGGTCGTCGAGGGTCCGCGCCACACGCGCGGCACGCCCCCCAACGTGATCGAGATGGACGCGGCGACCTGGATCGGGGTCGCCACCGGCGCGATCGGCTGGAACGAGGCGGTCGCGGATGCGCGGATCACCGCATCCGGGCAGCGCGCGTCGCTGCGCGAGTGGCTTCCGCTGCCGTGGGAGACAATGGGTCGGTGAGCGAGAAGCGCGAGGTGAGCATCCGGCGGGCGCCGAAGCTGCCGGTGTTCATGATCATCGGCGGTGCGGTGGGCGCCCTCGCCACGCTCATCGTGACGAGTCTGTTCCCGGCCGACAAGGCGATCGGGTTCGCCGCGACGCTCGGGTACTTCATGCTCTACGGGGTGCCGATCGGGGTGGCGCTCGGGGCGATCCTCGGGCTGATCCTGGACCGGGTGGCGAGTCGCCGCGCGAAGACGGTCACCGTCGAACGCGAGGTCGTCGGAGACCCCCCGGTCGAGTAGCCGCGAAGCGGGGTATCGAGATCCCCCGCCCCCGTCAGCTCAGCTGATTCGCCTCGACCCAGGCCAGGTACTCCTCGCTGACCGTCCCGGTGACGTACTCCCCGGTGAAGCAGCTCATCTCCAGCGCCTCGATGTCCGATCCCTCGAGGATCGCCGACTGCATGTCCGCGACCTCCTGGTAGATCAGGTGGTCGGCGCCCAGTTCGAGCGCGATCTCGGGGATCTTCTTGCCCGCCGCGACGAGTTCGTGCCGCGTCGGCATGTTGATGCCGTACACGTGCGGGAAGCGCACCGGCGGCGCCGCCGAGGTGAAGGTGACCGAGTTCGCGCCGGCCACCCGCGCCATGTCGACGATCTCTTTCGAGGTGGTGCCGCGCACGATCGAGTCGTCGACGATGAGCACGTTCTTGCCCTTGAACTCGCTCGACATCGCGTTGAGCTTCTGCTTGACGCTCTTCTGGCGCTGCTCCTGGCCGGGCATGATGAACGTCCGCCCGACGTAGCGGTTCTTGTAGAAACCCTCCCGGTAGGGGATGCCGAGCTTCTGCGCGACCTGCATGGCGGCGGGGCGTGAGGAGTCCGGGATCGGCATGACCACGTCGATGTCGCCGGCCGGCGCGTGCCGGGCGATAGTGTCGGCGAGCCGGTCGCCGAGGCGCAGGCGCGCCTCGTACACCGAGATGCCGTTCATGATCGAGTCGGGCCGGGCGAGGTAGACGTACTCGAACGAGCACGGGATCAGCACCGGATCCTTCGCGCACTGCCTGCTGTACATCTCGCCGTTGCGGGCGATGAAGACCGCCTCGCCCGGGGCGATGTCGCGCACCAGTTCGTAGCCGCCCGATTCCAGCACGAGGGATTCGCTGGCGACGACCCACTCCTCGCCGACCAGCCCGGCCGCGCGGCGCCCGAGCACGAGCGGCCGGATGCCGTAGGGGTCGCGGAAGGCAAGGAGGCCCTGCCCGGCGATCAGCGCGATCGCGGCGTACGACCCCTCGACCCGCTCGTGCAGGGTCTGGATCGCGTCGAACACCTGATCGGGGTCGAGGTCGGTCCCGCGCACCTGCTGCTGCAGCTCGTGGGCGAGCACGTTCACCAGCAGCTCGGTGTCGGAGGCGGTGTTGAGGTGGCGGCGGTCCACGTGGAACAGCGCCTCGGTCAGTTCGCGCGTGTTGGTGAGGTTGCCGTTGTGGACCAGCACGATGCCGTAGGGCGCGTTGACGTAGAACGGCTGCGCTTCTTGCTCCTTGGCCGCATCGCCGCGCGTGGCGTAGCGCACGTGGCCGAGGCCCATCGTGCCGAGCAGGCTGCGCATGTCGCGCGTGCGGTAGGCCTCGCGCACCTGGCCGCGGGCCTTCTGCATGTGGATGATCGAGCCGTCGCTGGTCGCGATCCCGGTGGAGTCCTGCCCCCGGTGCTGCAGCAGCGAGAGTGCGTCGTAGACCTGCTGGTTGACCGGGCTCGATGAGACGATGCCGACGATGCCGCACATGCGAGCTACGGTCTCCAGGAGTCGAGGGGCTGTACGCCTCAGTCTCTCACGAGTCGCTCGACGATCGGCCGGAGGGCCGCGCGGTAGGAGCCGAGATCTTCGCGCAGTTCCTCGTCGACGGCGATGGCGCTCTCGGCGATCCACCAGATGCCGCGGGCGGTCAGCGGCAGCACCTCGATGCGCAGGTCGAAGTCGGCCGCGCTTCCCCTCTCGGCCTCGCGTTCGGCCACGAGCTCGGTCAGGGTCAGATCGTCGAGGCCGGCCATCGAGCGCTCCGCCGACCGGATGCCGTGGTCGTCGTGCGCGATCGCCGCGTACGTGCGCGCGCTGTCCAGGTGTCGTCGCAGCGCCGAGCGCCAGAGATCCAGGGCCTCCTCGGGAGGACCTGGCATCTCGATCCCCGGTTCGACGATGCTCGCCCACCAGCGCGTCCAGGCCCAGCCGACCACCGCATCCGGGGCCGCACGCGGGGGCGTCAGGCCGGTGCCGAGCAGGCGGGGCAGGCCGGACGGGTCGACGATGCCGAGCGCGTCGCGCACGTACAACGCCACGAGCACCTCGCGCGAGGCGCCCTCGGTCGCACGCCAGGGGGAGCCGCCGAGCCGATGCACCCCTCCAGGGTAGATACGCTGGAGAGGTGAGCGACTCCTACGCAGAAGCCGGCGTCGACACCGCCGCCGGGGACCGCGCCGTCGAGCTCATGAAGGAGGCCGTCGCCCGCACGCACGGCCCCGAGGTGCTCGGCGGGGTCGGCGGGTTCGCCGGCCTGTTCGACGTCAGCGCGCTCCGGGACTTCCGCCGCCCGCTGCTGGCCACCAGCACCGACGGGGTGGGTACCAAGATCGCGATCGCGATCGCGCTCGACCGCCACGACACCATCGGTCAGGACCTCGTCGGCATGGTCGTCGACGACATCGTCGTGGTCGGCGCGAAGCCGCTGTTCATGACCGACTACATCGCCTGCGGCAAGGTGGTTCCCGATCGCATCGCCGCCATCGTCGAGGGCGTGGCGCGGGCGTGCGCCGAGACCGGCACCGCCCTGGTCGGCGGAGAGACGGCCGAGCACCCGGGGCTCATGGCCGTCGACGACTACGACCTGGCCGGCGCGGCCGTCGGGGCCGTCGAGGCGGATGCGGTGCTCGGCCCCGAGCGCGTGCAGCACGGCGACGTGGTGGTCGCGATCGCCTCGAGCGGCCTGCACAGCAACGGGTTCTCGCTGGTGCGACGCATCGTCACCCGGCGCGGGCTCGCCCTCACCGATCACGCCGACGAGTTCGGCGGCGCCGTCGGCGCGGCGCTGCTCGAGCCGACCCGGCTCTACACCGCGCCTCTCGTCTCGCTGCTGGACACTCTTCCCGGTGCCGTGCACGCCCTCAGCCACGTCACCGGGGGTGGCATCGCCGCGAACCTCGCCCGCGTGCTGCCGCGCGGGGCGTGGGTCGAACTCGACCGCTCGACCTGGAGCCCGCAGCCGGTGTTCCGCGTGCTGGCCGAGTGGGGGGCGCTCACGCTCGAGGAGACCGAGGGCACCTGGAATCTCGGGGTGGGGATGATCGCGGTCGTGGCGCAGGAGGCGGCGAGCGCGGTCACGCATGCCCTCACCGCATCCGGGCTGCCCGCGTGGGTGGCGGGACGCGTGACGGTCGGCGAGCGCAAACTCGACGGATTCGAGCAGGGGGCGAAGGGCGTCGACGGCGGCGCGGTGCGCCTCGTAGGAACCTACGCCTAGTAGTCGGTGGTCGAGTGCCGGCGAAGCCGGTGTATCGAGCCCCGAGCCCCGAACCCTAAGCCGTCTTCGACTCGTCCTCGTCGTCGGAGTCGAACTCGTCCTCGGTGTACTCGGCGCCCGCGTACTCCGGCCACTTGCTCAGGTCTTCATCGAGCCGCGGGTTGCCCGCCAGCTCGGCCTCGAGGGCACCGTAGTTCGTGTCCGGGCTGAAGTACTTGAGGTCGCGTGCGACCTTGGTGTGCTTCGCCTTCTGACGGCCGCGCCCCATGCGTGACCCCCTCGTGTATCAGGAACGATGAATGGTCGGGAAAGACTGCCCGAAAGTCTATCACCCGCGGTCCGGGTAGCCTTAGCCGGTGACCGACCGCACCACCGACACCTCCGTGGTGGTGGTGGGCGCGGGGCAGGCCGGCCTCTCCGTCGGGTACTACCTTCGGCGGCTCGGACTCGATCCCGGGAACGACGTCGTGCTGCTGGACCGCGGCCCCGGCACCGGGGGTGCGTGGCAGTTCCGCTGGGAGGCGCTGCGGCTCGGCTACGCGCACCGGGTCAACGACCTGCCCGGGATGGACGAGCTCGGCGTCAGTTTCGACACCGCCGACCGGCAGATCCCCGCGAAGGACGTCGTCGCCGACTACTACGCGCGGTATGAGGAGCACTACGGCCTGAACGTCGTGCGCCCGGCGAACGTGACGCGGGTCGTGCAGGACATGGACGGATTCGTCGTCACCTTCGAGGGCGACCACGGCACCCGCGAGGTCAGCACCGAGATCCTGGTGAACGCGACCGGCACCTGGGGGTCGCCGTTCATCCCCTGGTATCCGGGCATGACCGAGTTCGCCGGACGCCACGTGCACACCGTCGACTACACCGATGCGGAGGAGTACCGCGACAAGGATGTCGTCGTGGTCGGCGGGGGAACCAGCGCGATCGGGTTCCTCATGGAGCTGGAGAACGTCGCCGGCAGCATCACCTGGGTCGCCCGCCGGCCGATCGAGTTCCTGGAAGACCAGGAGCTCAACATCGAGGCCGGCGTCAACGCCGTCGCGCTGCAGGACGCCGCCGCCCGCGAGGGTCGCGCGCTGCCCTCCATCGTCTCCACCACGGGGGTGCCCCGCACCCGGCGCATCCAGGCCGCCATCGATCGCGGCCTGCTGCACGTGGTCCCGATGTTCAGCTCGGTCGAGCCCGACGGCATCCGCTGGAGCAACGGGGCGTTCCAGCACGCCGACGCCATCATCTGGGCGACCGGCTTCCGTCCCGAACTGCGCCACCTCGCGCCGCTGAAACTGCGTGAGAAGGAGGGCGGGATCACCGTCGGGCAGGGCGCGTCGTGGCGCAATCAGCGGGTGTTCTTCGCCGGGTACGGGCCCACCGCATCCACCATCGGGGCCAACCGCGCGGGCCGCACCATCGCGCGCCAGGTGATCGCGACGCTCAGCTCACTGCACGGGGGCTAGCGCCCCACCAGCCGGCGCCGGACGATCAGGTACGCGAACGGCGGGACCAGCAGCATCCAGAGTAGGGCGGGGGCCGGTTCGTAGCCGCGCTCGAGCAGTTCGCGGCGGTCCTTCGCGGCGAACGCCCATGCCGGGATGAGCGCGAGCACCGCGGCCGCGACCGCGACGCCGGCGACGGTCGCCATGCTCGAGGCGGCCCCTCCGGCGTAGGCGATGCCGGCCGACATGCCGACGACGAGCGGGTACACGGCGGGGAACGCGGCCAGCAGCGAGGACCAGCGCGTCGTCGAGGGCTGGACGGCGCGGCGCACGGGTCCGGGCGCTGCGGGCTCGGGCGCCACGGGCTCGGGCGCCGCGGGTTCGGCGAACAACCGCTCGGGAACCACCCCGGTCGCTCCGGTGCCGGCGTGCGTGCCCGCGGTCCACTCCTCGCCATCCCACCAGCGGTAGGTCGCGGCACCCGTCGGGTCGGGGTACCACCCCGGCGCAGGGGCGGTCAGCACCGAGACCGGGGACGCCATCGGTCAGCCGATCGTCACGGTCGCCAGCAGCGGGAGCACGCTCATCACCATGCTCACGACGCCGGCCAGGACGACGGGGAAGAACAGCAGCTCCGGCGGCCAGGCGCGGCGTCCCTCGCGGCGGACCGCTCGCCCGCGGGCCGCGATGTACAGCAGCGGCGGCAGCACCAGCATCCAGGCCAGGCTCGCGGCGTGATAGCCGCGGGCGGTGAGGGAGCGCGCGTCGAGCAGAGCGAAGAGCCAGCAGAGACCCAGGGTCACGCCGATGGCGGCGATGACCGCGATCTGCGGGCTCAGCCCCGTCAGCGCGGCAGCGATGACGAGCGCCCCGCTGATCGGCCCGGCCAGCAGCGGCATCGCGGCGAGCAGCCAGATGCCGGCGGTCTGGGGCGAGCCGAGATCCTGCCAGTCCCGCACGTAGTGCGGCGCGGGGCCCGACGGCCGGATCTCGGACGAGATGGTGTGGTGAGGCATCCGCGGCACCTCGATCACCTCGGCCGAGGCGGAGTGCCAGTACATCTGCTCCGATGCCGGGATGTCGGCGGCGCGGGCGATCGGCCCGCCGGCCTGTGGCGTCTCGGCGATCTGACCCGGTTGCGGCACGGGGTCGAACCCGGCGAGGCGCTCGGGCCCGGACGTCGCCGCGACCGTCGCCGGCCCGGTCTGGTCGGCGGCGCGCACGTGGTCGGTCCAGCCCGCGCCGTCCCACCAGCGCCACGCGGCGCCGGCGGCGGGGTCCGGGTACCAGCCGGCGGCCGCAACCGTCGTGAGCGTCGTCGACACCGTCCTACCCCCCATGCTGCTTGCCTGCAAAAGACTAGGAATCCCCGGAGTCGCGCCGCGCGCCCCCGTTCGGGGCGGGCGTGTCAACCCGGCGGACGCCCCCGCGCGTCGGGATGGCATGGAGACCTTCGCAGAACTTCTCGCCACCGGCGAGCCCGGGCTGCTCGTGCTCGCGATCGCCGCGTTCGCGGCGGGAGGCCTGCTCGCCCTCGCGGCCGCCCGCACCCGGCCGCGTCCGCGCCGGCGCAGCGCCGGAGAGAGCGTCAGAGCAGGAGGCTGACCAGCGTCATCCCGAGTACGGCGGCGGCCGCGCCGACCACGAGGTTCAGCAGGACCGACGCCAGCGCGGCCCGGCCCCGCCCGCCGAGGGCGAGTTGCACGGTCTCGACGGTCCACGTGCTGAAGGTGGTGAGCCCCGCGGCGAGACCGCTCAGCAGTACGGACCTCAGCTCGGAGCCGCCCGCGAGGGGCAGCACGGCCCCGGCGATGAAGCACCCGGCCACATTGACGATGAAGACCGCCCGCGGCAGCTGTTGCGGGCGAGCACGACGCGCGACGAGCAGGGTCACCGCGTAGCGGGCGAGAGCACCGAGCGCCCCCGCGACGAGGGCGACGAGCACGACCAGCGGGCTCACTCATCCACCGCCGGGTCGAGGGGCGGGCG
>DATMFW010000079.1:0-20185 GCA_035556655.1 Pseudolysinimonas sp. | reverse complement strand
GTTGGTGAGCGTGTACGCGTTGGTGCTGATCGTGTCCCAGTACCGGTATTCGGCTTCGCCCAGCTCGACGGGGCTCGTGGTGTAGAAGTCGTACACCTGCGCCTGCAGCTCCGCCGCGACCCTGAGCATCACGATCCCGAGCGTCGCCGTGACGGCGGCCACGACGACGATGCCGAGCAGCCACGGCATCCGTTCACGCATCGTCGCGCCTCCGCACGGCGCCGATGGCCAGCCAGAGCAGGATGCCGACGAAACCCGCCACGAGCAGGGGGATCAGCAGCGCGTCGACGAGCTGTTCGCGGAACAGGAGTTCGGGATCGCTTCCGTAATAGCGCTCGAGCGGGTCCGCGTTGACCCGCGTCCACAGCAGCCATGCCGCCGCAGCGATCGACGCGACGCTCGCCAGCAGCAGCACCAGGCGGAACGGGAAGCGCCGACGGGGCGCATCGGCCTCGTCCTGCGCGGGGTCGGCCGTCTCCGCCGGCGCCGCAGCGACCGGCGGGGCGTCGACCGGGACGGGCCGGTCCGGAAGTGCCTCCGTCGGGGGCGGCGGCGGGTCGACCGGCACCGGCTCGCGGCGGGCCGCCTGGGCCGGGCGGGACCGCGGCGCGTGCACACCCGGGTCGTACCCGCGCTGGAACTGCGGGTCGTAGCGGGGGTCGATCGCGCCGGTCATCAGCCGTCCGGCTCTCCGGCGATGAGCCCGCGCAGCCAGTCGCGGGCTTCGATGAAGACCTCGTCGCCGTAGCGCGGGTCGTAGGCGATCGCCTGCTCGTCGGCGCGCGGGTACGAGCCCAGGAAGATCACCCGCGGGCTGAAGCGCTTGAGCCCGAGCAGCGCGTCGGCGACCCGCTCGTCGAGGATGTGCCCGTCGAGGTCGACGACGAAGCGGTATCGTCCGAGGGCGTCGCCGATCGGCCGGGACTGCAGCAGGCTGAGGTTGACCCCGCGGGTGGCGAACTGCTCCAGCAGCTCCATCAGGCCACCGGGTTCGTCACTGGGCAGCTCGACGATGACGCTGGTCTTGTCGGCGCCGGTCCGCTCGGGGATGCGCGTGGTGCTGCTGACCAGCACGAACCGGGTGACCGCGTTGGGGTTGTCGCCGATCTCACCGGTGAGCACCTCGAGCGGGTATTCCGCATCGATTCCGGGCGGGGCGACCGCCGCATCCGCCACCGTGCCCTCGGCGAGCAGCTGGGTCGCGGCCGACACATTCGAGGTGGCCGGCAGGTGCTCGTGCTCGGGGAGCTCGCGATCGAGCCACAGGTGGCACTGCGCGTAGGCGACCGGATGGGCGGCGACCACCCGCACGTCGGAGAGCTTCGTGCCGGGACGGGCGACGAGCACGAAGTCGACCGGCACGAGGTACTCGCCGACGATGCGCAGACCGGGGATGCTCGCCAGCGCGTCCTGGGTGGCGGTCACTCCACCCTCGACGCTGTTCTCGATGGCGATCATCGCGGCGACGCTGCGCCCCGACACCACATCGTCGAGCGCCTCGCCCACGTTGTTGACACTGCGCCACGACTTGCCGGCCGCGTCCGGCACCTGGGACAGGGCCGCCCAGGTGAACGTGCCGGCGGGACCCAGGTAGCTGTAGGTCTCGGGCGCCACGGACATGGCTGCGAGTCTATCGGCGGGCTCGCCGCCGCCCCCGCCGTGCCGAATCACGGACGCGAGACCCCCCGGCCCCCGCGCTCCCCATGAAACAGCTTCGGGGGGCGTGCTGATCCGTGATTCGGACAGGGGGCGAGTGCTTGACTGAACGCATGACGGATCGCGCAGGCACCCCCGCCCAGGACTCCGACCTGATCGACGTTCGCGAGCTCGTCGACGCGTACTACCGGCGAGTCCCCGACCTGTCCGATCCGGCGCAGCGGGTCGTGTTCGGAACGAGCGGGCACCGCGGGTCGAGCCTCGACGGCGCCTTCACCGAGACCCACATCGCGGCGACGACCCAGGCCATCTGCGACTATCGCGCCGCGCAGGGCATCACCGGCCCGCTCTACATCGGCCGGGACACGCACGGGCTGTCCCGGCCCGCCGAGACCACGGCGCTGGAGGTGCTCGAGGCCAACGGGGTGCACGCGATCACCGACGAGTTCGACGACTACGTGCCGACCCCCGCGCTGTCGCGCGCGATCATCGTGCACAACCGCGCGCTGTCGGCAGGTTCGCCCGGGGCCGCCGACGGCATCGTCATCACCCCGTCGCACAACCCGCCCCGCGACGGCGGGTTCAAGTACAACCCGCCGCACGGCGGCCCGGCCGACTCGGATGCCACGAGCTGGATCGCGAACCGCGCCAACGAGCTCATCGAGGACCGCCTGCACCAGGTCCGCCGCGGCGAACCGAGTGCGGTCGACGGCTACGACTACCGCGGTGCCTACGTCGAGGATCTCGCCTCGATCATCGACGTCACCGCGATCCGGAACGCCGGTCTGCACGTGGGGGCCGACCCGCTCGGCGGCGCGAGCGTGCACTACTGGGAGGCCATCGCATCCCGGTACGCCCTCGACCTCACCGTGGTGAACCCCGACGTCGACCCGACCTGGCGCTTCATGACGCTCGACTGGGACGGCAAGATCCGCATGGACCCCTCCTCGCCGAACGCGATGGCCTCGGTGCTCGCCCGGCGTGGCGACTACGACCTGCTCACCGGCAACGACGCCGACGCCGACCGGCACGGCATCGTCACCCCCGACGGCGGGCTCATGAACCCCAACCACTACCTCGCCGTGGCGATCAGGTACCTGTACGAGCACCGCGACGGCTGGGCGCGCGACGCCGCCGTCGGCAAGACCCTGGTCTCCAGCAGCATGATCGACCGAGTCGCGGCCTCGCTCGGCCGGCGACTGTGGGAGGTCCCCGTCGGGTTCAAGTGGTTCGTCCCCGGACTCGTCGACGGCACCGTCGCCTTCGGGGGGGAAGAGAGCGCCGGAGCATCGTTCCTGCAGTCCGACGGGCAGGCCTGGACCACCGACAAGGACGGCATCCTGCTCGCCCTGCTGGCCTCCGAGATCCGCGCGGTGACGGGCAAGAGCCCGTCCGAGCTCTACGCAGAACTGACCGACGAGTTCGGCGATCCCGCCTACGCCCGGGTGGATGCGGCAGCCACCCCCACGCAGAAGGCCCGCCTCGGCCGGTTGTCGGGCTCCGACATCTCCGCCGACACCCTCGCGGGCGACCCGATCACCGCGAAGCTCAGCGAGGCGCCCGGCAACGGCGCGCCGATCGGCGGGGTGAAGGTCGTCAGCGATCACGCGTGGTTCGCCGCCCGGCCGTCGGGCACGGAAGACGTGTACAAGATCTACGCCGAATCGTTCCGCGGCCCCGAGCACCTGGCAGAGGTGCAGGCCGAGGCCCGGACCATCGTGGGCGCAGCGCTCGGGGAATGAGGGGCGCCGGTCACCCGGCGCCCCTCAGCGTCGTCAGGCGACCGGTCCGCGCGGGGCGGTCTCGTTCGACTCGGCCGACTCGTAGCCGGGCTTCGAGCCGAGGACGATGACCGTGATGCGCTTGCCCTTCTCCTCCCAGGTCAGCTTGAACTTGCGGTTCGTCGACAGCTGCACGAGCTCACTGTCGGCGTAGAACGCGTACTTCAGCGTGGTGCCGGAGGTCCAGGTGCCCGCGCGAGCGCTCAGGGTGCTGCCGACCTTCGTCGTGCCGGAGATGGTGGCGACCCCCACGACGAGCGTGCCGGGGAGCACCGTCGCGGTCGGCGCGCTGGTGCTGGAGAGCGTCGCATACCCGCCCTTCGCGGCGGTGACCTTGACCGTGAGGGTCCGGTTCACATCCGAGGCGCCCACCTTGTAGGTCTTGGCCGCCGCGTTCTTGATCGCGGCGCCGTTGCGATACCACTGGTAGGTGTAGGTCGCCCCGGGCGTGGTGGCCCCGGACGCGGTCAGGGTCGCCCCGAGCTTCGCGGTTCCGGAGATGGCGGCCGGGCTCGAGAAGGTGAGCGTGGCCGTCGACACGGCGGCGGACTTCGGCGTCGTGACGATCACCGTGCCGTACCCGGTCTTGGACGCGGTCACCTTCAGGCTGATCTGCTTGCCGGCGTCGTTCGCGGCGATCGTGTACGTCGAGCTCTTTGCCCCGCTGATCGCGATGCCGCCCCGGAGCCACTGGTAGGCCAGGGTCGGGTTGATCACGTTGGTCGCGACGCTGGCGGTGAGTGTTCCGCCGACCACGAGGGTGCCGGTCACGCTCGGCTGGACCGTGAGGGTCGACGCCGGGGCGAGCGCGACGTTGGAGGCGCCGTACTCGATCCCGCTGAAGTAGAACCCCTTGCCGTCGAGAGCGGCCTTCTCGGGGGCGGTGGGCTCGACCCGGGTCCAGCCCCCGCCGTCGACGGGCACGTTCTTGTTGGTGCGGAACAGCAGGGTGTCGACCGACTGCAGCGCGGCGCCGTCGAGCTCGTGGTAGCGCTCGAACGAGCCGCCGCTCGAGATCTTCAGTTCGTTGTTCACGTAGACGCGCACGATATCCGGCGCGGCGGCGTTGAACTCGACCACGTACCGGATGTTCACGGGCGCCGTGAACGGCACCTTCACGGTGACGTTGCGCCACTCGCTGTCGTCCTCGGTCGGGGCCGAGGCCGGCAGGTAGTAGTTGGTCAGCGTCAGCTCGTTGTCGGCGTCGTGGCGCAGCACGAGGTCGCCGCCGGCACGGTTGCCCCCCTGGCTGGGCGCGATCTCGACGGCGAGACCGGGCTGGGCGAGGTAGCTCTGGGCATCGACGGTGAAGTCGGCCGTGAACACCCGGTGCGCCGCACCGCTGCCCGGCTCACCGACGGCGCTGATGGCCGGGCCGGAGAGCTGCTGGATGTTGCCGAACTGGGCGGTGTCGACCGCGTTCGACATCCGCAGCGACGGCGGATGCGTGCCGTGCGGTCCTGCCACGAACGCGTAGTCGTAATTGCTGGGATCGACCCACTGGGTCCAGTCGGCAGCCGTGCTGAGCGAGGGCTTGGCCGAGGTGGGCAGCGGGGCGGCGGCGGCGGGCTGCGCGACGAGAACGCTCGCCAGCAGGGCCGCCGCCGCGACGGTTGCGCCGGTGAGACGGCGCGGAGAAACGATGGTCATTTCGGGCTCCAGACATGGGGGTGTCCCCCGAAACGGGGACAGACTCCGAACCCTACCGAGCCTCAGTTTCGAGCGTCAAGTCTCGCTCACTTGGCGTAGTCGGGCGCCGCAGGCAGGCCGAAGAACTCCTCGAGCGTCTTGATCCCCGTGGTGTGCATCTCGGTCGCGAGTTCGACGCCGACGTACCGGTAGTGCCATGGCTCGAACTCGTACCCGGTGATCGCGGTCATCCCGTTGGGGTAGCGCAGGATGAAGCCCCACTTGTAGGCGTTGGCCGCGAGCCACTTGCCCTGCGCGGTGTCGGCGAAGCACTGATCGAGCGCGCACGTATTCGGCACCGCCGAGATGTCCATCGCCAGACCGGTCTGATGCTCGCTGTGGCCGGGGCGCGCACTCGTCAGGTCGGCACCGGCCTGCCCCAGCTGGTTGACCCAGCCGTTGTAGACGTTCACCTGCACGTCGTAACTGCGGTAGGCGCTCTGGGCCTGCATCTCTTTGCCCGTCTCGGCCTTGAACGCGGCGAACATCGCGACGATCTTGTCGGCGGCCTCCTGGCGCAGCACCGGGGAGTTCACGAACTTGACCGGGGTCTGCACGAGATCGGGGGCGGCGTAGTTCTGCGGATCGAGCGGGCGCAGCTTGTTGACGACGACCCAGAGGCTCGCCGGATCGTCGATGGAGAACTTGCGCTTGTCGAACATGAGTTTCAGGGGTCCGTCAGGGCGTTCGGTGGGGGTCGAGGAGGGCGTGGGAGTGCTGGTCGGGGTGGGGGTGACGGCCACCGGCACCTCCTGGGGTCGCGGGGCGAACAGCAGCACGGCGCTCACCACGATGGCCGCGAAGAGCGCCGCGAGAATCAGTACGGCGATGACCCGCCTGCGGCGCACGCGGGGCGAGACCCGGCGCAGCTGCGAGCGATCCCGCCTGAGGTCGTCCGTCACCCCGACATCCTATTGTCGCGCGACCTTGCCGAACTCCTGCGATGCGTGTAACTTTGCACTCCACGCAAGTTTCTGGCCTACGTCGGCCGCCTTCCCCTTTTTCGAACGAGGTTCCTTTCGTCATGTCTTCACCCAGCCGCCCGCGGATGAGCGGTCGCGAACGCGCCCAGGCCATGGCCGATGCCGGCGGCGCCATGAGCCGGCGCCAGATCAACTTCGTGATCATCGGGCTGATGGCCGCGATGTTCCTGTCGTCGCTGAACCAGACCGTGGTCGGCACCTCCATCCGCACCATCGCCGACGACCTCAACGGGCAGAGCCTGCAGGCGCTGGTCACCACCACCTTCCTCATCGCCTCGACGGTGACCACGCCGATCTACGGCAAGCTCTCCGACCTGTTCGGCCGGCGCCCCCTGTTCATCATCGCGATCGCCATCTTCCTCGCCGGGTCGATCCTGTCGTCGTTCTCGACATCCATGGGCATGCTCGCTGCATTCCGCGCCGTCCAGGGTCTCGGGGCGGGCGGGCTGATGGCCCTGCCGCTGACCGTGATGGGCGACATCCTCGCCCCGCGTGAGCGTGCGAAGTACCAGGGGTACTTTCTGGCCGTATTCGGTATCTCCAGTGTCATCGGCCCGCTGATCGGCGGCCTGTTCGCCGGCGCCGACGAGATCCTCTTCCTCGACGGCTGGCGCTGGGTCTTCCTGATCAACGTGCCGGTGGGCATCGCCGCGTTCGTGATGGTGCTCGCGTTCCTGCACGTGCCCCACCACGCGCACGGCCGGGTGCGCATCGACTGGGCCGGCGTGTTCTTCGTCACCCTGGCCATCGTGCCTCTGCTGATCGTGGCCGAGTTCGGCCGCGACCTGGGCTGGGGTTCCCCGCTGGCGATCCTGCTCTACGCTCTCGGCGCGGCCGGCATCCTGGCGTTCATCCTCGTGGAGCGCTACATGGGCGACGACGCGCTGCTGCCCCTGAAGCTGTTCCGCAGTTCGACGTTCTCGATGGCGACCGTGCTGGGTGTGCTCGTCGGGTTCGGAATGTTCGGCGCGATGATGACCATCCCGCTCTACCTGCAGCTCGTGAACGGCGCGAGCCCGACCGAGGCCGGCTGGCTGATGATCCCGATGATCGTCGGCCTGATGATCTCGTCGATCGCGAGCGGGCAGATCATCGCCCGCACCGGCCGGTACAAGATCTTCCCGATCATCGGCACGGCCATGCTCGCCGGCGGGTTCCTGCTGCTGACCTTCTCGACCTACGACAAGCCGGTCATCTTCACCATGGCCGGGATGCTGCTCGCCGGGCTCGGACTCGGTCAGCTCATGCAGACCCTCACACTCGCCTCGCAGAACTCGGTGGGACCGCGGGACATCGGCGTGGCCACCAGCTCGTCGACGTTCTTCCGCCAGATCGGCGGCACCCTCGGTGTCGCGATCATCTTCTCGGTGCTGTTCAGCGTGCTGCCAGGCGCCATCGCGGACTCGTTCAAGAACAAGGACCTGCTGCACGACGCTCTCGACGCCGCACTCACGCCGTCCATCGCACAGGCCGAGAACAACGGCCCGATCATGGAGACCATCTACGACCCGCTCCTGGAGCCCCTGCTCGCGCAGGTGCCGCCCGGGGTCGACCTCGCCGACGACGCCACCCGCGGTCAGATCGTCGACCAGGTGCTGCAGAGCATCGACGACCTGCCGGCCGACGGCGGGGACACCGACGCGGGCGACTCGCTCAACGGCGACACCTCGTTCCTGAATGGAGCCGACATCGCGCTCAAGGCGCCGCTGCTCAACGGGTTCGCCGATGCATCCGTCACCGTGTTCTGGTTGTCGGGCCTGGTGGTGTTCCTGGCGTTCCTGCTGAGCTTCTTCCTCAAGGCAACCCCGCTTCGCGAGAAGTCGGCCGTCGAGGAGGCCGCCGACGCGCGTGCCGCGGCCGACGCCGAACTCGAGTCGGAGGCCGCGCTCGCCGCCGCCGAGGCCGGCGCCTTCGTCGGGCCGCAGACCGGGTCGGTGCCCACGGCGGAGCCCGCGCGCCGCTGACCCTCCGCTCCCCGCGAACCCGTCCCGTTCTGCAGGAGTTCCCCTCCGGCAGACGGGTCGGGTGGGGTGAGTGCTCCTGCAGAACGGCGGAGTCCTGTAGAACAGCAAACCGGAACCCGTGGGAGCGCTCCCATTGACACGAGGACGACGGCGGGCTAGCTTGGTCGCGATTCGTGGGAGCGCTCCCATGGTCGCAGTATGAGAGCGCTCTCAACGAGTCACTTCCTCCATCCACGCACACAAAGGAGTGACCGTGAGACTCTCACGACGCACTGCAGGAGCGAGCGTCGCACTGGCGACGACCGCATCCCTGGCTCTGGTTCTGAGCGGCTGCGCCGGCGACGCCGGCAGCGGTGACAGCGACGAGCCCATCACCCTCACCATCACCACGTTCGGCACCTTCGGCTACGACGACCTGTACAAGCAGTACGAGAAGGACCACCCGAACATCACCATCGAAGCCACCAACATCGACACCGGCGGCAACGCGCGGACCGACGCCTTCACCAAGATCGCCGCCGGTTCGGGGCTCTCCGACATCGTCGCGATCGAAGAGGGCTGGCTCGGCGCCATCATGGAGGTCAGCGACCAGTTCGAGGACCTGCGTGACTACGGCATCGAAGACCGCAAGTCCGACTGGGTCGACTGGAAGTACGCCCAGGGCACCGACGCCAGCGGCCGGGTCATCGGCTACGGCACCGACATCGGCCCGGAGGGCGTCTGCTACAACGGCGCCGCCTTCGAGGCCGCCGGGCTGCCCAAGGATCGCGACGAGGTCGCCACGCTGCTCGACGGCGACTGGAAGCACTTCTTCGAGGTCGGCCAGGAGTACACCGACACGACCGGCAAGGCGTGGTTCGACCACTCCGGCTTCGTCTGGAACGCCATGGTCAACCAGCTCGACGAGGGCTACTACACCTCCGGCGGCGACCTGAATGTCGAAGACAACGCCGAGCTCAAGGCCCGGTTCGACCTGCTGGCGAGCGCGGTCAAGGGCGGCCAGTCCGCCGCGCAGGCGGCCTGGGACTGGAACGGCGGCAAGTCGTTCGTCGACGGCACCTTCGCCACCTTCGTCTGCCCCGGCTGGATGCTCGGTGTGGTCAAGGGTCAGGTCGAGGCCGGTGGCGGCGACGCCTCCACCGGGTGGGACTTCGCCGACGTGTTCCCGGGTGGCGCAGCCAACTGGGGCGGCGCGTTCCTGAGCGTGCCCACCTCGTCGGAGCACAAGGAGGCCGCGGCGGCCCTCGCCGACTGGCTCACCCAGCCCGACCAGCAGGTCGCGCAGTTCGACGCCGCGGGAACCTTCCCGAGCACGGTCGCCGCACAGGAGAAGCTCGCCTCGTCGGCCACGCCGAACGAGTTCTTCCAGGGCGCCCCGGCCGGCGCGATCCTCGCCGGTCGCGCCCAGGGCGTCGTCGCCCAGTTCAAGGGTCCCGACGACTCGCTGATCCAGGAGAACGTGTTCGGCCCCGCACTGCAGGCGCTCGACCGCGGTGAAGCGGACGGCGCCGGCGCCTGGCAGCAGGCGATCGACCTGCTGAACGAGCTGGTCAAGTAGTCCCCCGATCATTCGAGGCCCCGGCGCTTCCCCCGGCGCCGGGGCCTCGAATACGTCTCCGGTTTCGACATGCCGCGTCGCGGCTACTCAACCAGCGAAGGTTCCCATGAGCACCACCCTGACCAGACGGCAACGACTCAGCCGCCTCGACGTCAAGGCATCGCCCTACCTCTACGTGTCGCCGTTCTTCCTGCTGTTCGGCGCGGTCGGGCTCTTCCCCCTCATCTACACGTTCGTGGTGTCGCTGCGGGAATGGGACCTGCTCAAGGGACCGGGCGAATGGGTCGGCTTGGACAACTTCGCCGCGGTGCTGGCTGACAGGTTCTTCTGGAACTCCATCTTCAACACCATCAGCATCTTCGTCCTGAGCGCGCTCCCGCAGCTGATCGCCGCCCTGCTCATCGCCGCCGTGCTCGACCAGAACCTCAAGGCCAAGACCTTCTGGCGCATGAGCGTGCTGCTGCCCTACGTCGTCACCCCGGTGGCGGTCACCCTCATCTTCACGAGCATGTTCAACGAAGCCGACGGGCTCGCCAACAACCTGCTGAACCTCATCGGCGTCGCCGACGTCCAGTGGAAGCACGACACGCTCGCCAGTCACCTGGCGATCGCCACGATGGTGAACTGGCGCTGGACCGGCTACAACGCCCTGATCCTGCTCGCCGCGATGCAGGCGGTGCCCCGCGATCTGCACGAGTCGGCGGCGATCGACGGGGCCGGAGCGGCGCGCAGGTTCTTCTCGATCACGATCCCCAGCATCCGGCCGACCCTGATCTTCGTGATCATCACCGCCACCATCGGGGGGCTGCAGATCTTCGCCGAGCCGCGCCTGTTCGACGTCTCGAACGCCGGCGGCATCGGCGGGGCCAACCGGCAGTTCCAGACCACGGTGCTCTACCTGTGGGAGATGGCGTTCTTCCGCCGCGACTTCGGCGAGGCGGCGGCGATCGCCTGGCTGCTCTTCCTGCTCATCGTGCTGTTCGGGCTGCTCAACTTCTTCATCTCGCGGCGGATCGCCTCGGCCGAACAGAAGCGGGGGATGCGATGAGCAAGCGACCCGGATTCCTCGCCTACGGGCTGCTGAGCGCATTCCTCATCGGCTCGGCCTATCCGCTCTGGTGGTCCTTCGTGGTGGGCAGCGGCACCAACGCCACCCGCGGGGAGACCCTGCCGCTCATCCCGGGCGGCAACTTCATCGCCAACGCGATCAAGGTCTTCGACGCGATCCCGTTTTGGAAGGCGCTGCTCAACTCGATCATCGTCTCGGGCGTGGTGACGGTCTCAGTAGTCACCTTCGCCACCCTCGCCGGGTACGCGTTCGCGAAGCTGCGCTTCCGCGGGCGCGACGGGATGATGATCTTCGTCGTGGCGACCCTGGCGATCCCGACACAACTGGGCATCATCCCGCTGTTCATCGTCATGCGCCAGCTCGGCTGGACCGGCAGCCTCGGCGCGGTCATCGTGCCCACCCTGGTCACCGCGTTCGGCGTGTTCTTCATGCGCCAGTACCTGGTCGACGTCATCCCCGACGAGCTGATCGAGGCGGCCCGGGTCGACGGGGCGACCCAGTTCCGCACCTTCCTGACGGTCGCCGTCCCGGCGGCGCGCCCGGCGATGGCGATCCTCGGACTGTTCACCTTCATGGCCACCTGGACCGACTATCTCTGGCCGCTCATCGTGCTGAACCCGTCCAACCCGACGCTGCAGACCGCGCTCGGGCAACTGCAGTCGGGCTACTACGTCGACTACTCCATCGTGCTGACCGGCGCGGTGCTGGCCACCATCCCGCTGCTGGTGCTGTTCATCGCCGCGGGACGTCAGCTGATCTCGGGCATCATGGCCGGGGCGGTGAAGGGGTGAGGCCCGGGTTCATCTGGGGTGCCGCGACCGCTGCCGCCCAGGTCGAGGGCGCCGCCCACGAGGACGGAAAGACCGACTCGATCTGGGACCACTTCGCCAAGAACCCCGGGAACGTCGCCGGCGGTGACACCCCCGAGCGCGCGGTCGACCACTATCACCGCATGCCCGCCGACGTCGCGCTGATGAAGCAGCTCGGGCTCGGCTCGTATCGCTTCTCGGTCAGCTGGGCGCGGGTGAAGCCCGACGACTGTGCGGCCAACCCGAAGGGGCTCGACTTCTACAGCCGGCTCGTCGACGAGCTCCTCGGCGCCGGGATCCTGCCCTGGCTGACGCTGTACCACTGGGACCTCCCGCAGACCGTGGAGGACACCGGCGGCTGGGCGAACCGCGACACCGCGCGACGGTTCCTGGAGTACGCCGAACTCGTTCACGAGCACCTGGGCGACCGGGTCGACCACTGGACGACCTTCAACGAACCGCTGTGCTCCTCGCTCATCGCCTACGCGGGGGGCGAGCACGCCCCGGGCCGCACCGAGCCGCGTGCCGCGCTCGCCGCGCTGCACCACCAGCACCTCGCGCACGGCCTCGCCGTGGCCGCACTGCGCGAGCGGGGCGCCGAGCACCTGGGCATCACCCTGAACCTGACCAACGCCGTGCCCGACGACCCGGCCGACCCCGCCGACGTCGAGGCCGCCCGCCGCATCGATGCGCTCTGGAACCGCGCCTACCTCGACCCGCTGCTGCTCGGGCGCTACCCGGCCGACTTCCTGCAGGACGTAGCAGGCCACGGCTTCGACGAGATCGTCCGCACCGGCGACCTCGAGCTCATCGCCCAGCCGATCGACTTCCTCGGGGTCAACCACTACCACGACGACAATGTCAGCGGCCGGCCCCTGCCCCCCGGTGAGCCGGAGGGACTGCGCCCCACCGACAAGCCCGGCGCGTCGCCGTTCGTGGGCAGCGAGTACGTCACCTTCCCGTCTCGAGGCCTGCCGCGCACCGCGATGGGGTGGGAGGTCAATCCCGGCGGCCTTCGCATCCTGCTGGCCCGCCTGGGGCGCGAGTACCCGAAGCTGCCGCCGCTGTATGTGACCGAGAACGGGTCCGCCTATGACGACGTCGTCGCCCCCGACGGCGCGGTGCACGACACCGAGCGCGTCGCGTATCTGCGGGCCCATCTGGATGCGGTGGCCGGCGCCATCGCGGACGGCGCCGACGTGCGTGGCTATTTCGCCTGGTCGCTGCTGGACAACTTCGAGTGGGCCTGGGGCTATGAGAAGCGCTTCGGCATCGTGCGGGTCGACTACGACACCCTCGAGCGCACGATCAAGGACAGCGGCCATGCGTACGCGCAGATCATCCGCGACTCCTAGGATGGGCGCACCATGAGCAGCGCACCCACCCTCGAGATGGTCGCGGCATCGGCGGGGGTCTCGCGCTCGACGGTCTCACGCGTGATCAACGCGTCGCCGAACGTCACCCCCGAGGCGATCGCGGCCGTCGAACGCGCCATCGACGAGCTCGGGTACGTCCCGAACCGTGCCGCGCGCATCCTCGCCAGCAGGCGGACGTTCTCGATCGCCCTGGTGATCCCCGAGAACACGGCTAAGTTCTTCGCCGATCCGTACTTCGCCACGGTGATCCAGGGTCTGGCGATGCACCTGGCGAACACCGAGTACACGCTCACCCTGCTGATCGCAGCCGAGAACGATGCCGAGAAGACCCGCCGGTATCTGCAGGCCGGCAATGTCGACGGGGCCATCATCCTCAGCCACCACAGCGACGACCGGTCGTATGTGGCGCTCGCCCGGTCGATCCCGGTGGTCTTCGGCGGGCGGCCGATGAGCGCCGAGGGCCCCGATCCGTACTACGTCGACGTCGACAACGTCGAGGCGGCGCGCGAGATCACCACGCGTCTTATCGCCGCTGGTCGCACGCGTCTGGCGTGCATCGCGGGCCCGCAGAACATGGCGGCCGGCCTGGACCGGCTCGAGGGCTGGCGGCGGGCGGTCCGCGACGCGGGGCTGCCGGAGGTGCGGATCGAACACGGCGACTTCACGCCGGCCAGCGGCGAGGATGCGATGCGGCGTCTCCTCGACAGCGGCGCCGACTTCGACGGCGTGTTCGTCGCGAGCGCGCAGATGGCGTCCGGGGCACTGGCGGCCCTGCGCGAGCGGGCGATGCGGGTGCCCGACGACATCGGCATGGTGACCATCGACAACGACTACTTCGCCCAGTCCGCGCAGCCGCCGCTCACCACCATCGAGCAGCCGACGACGGAGGTCGGAGCCACCATGGCGTCGGTGCTGCTGCGGCTGATCGACGGCGAGCACGTCGATCCGGTGACGATGATGCCGGTGCGGGTGATCGAGCGCCGTTCGGCCTGAGCGGTTAGCGTCGACACATGGCTGATACCGATGTCGTCGTCCATGAACCGTCTCGATCGCGGTATGTCCTGCGCCGCGGCGAGGACGAACTCGGTTTCGCCGCGTACGAGACCGGCGAGCGCGGTGAGATCGTCTTCACCCACACCGAGATCGACCCCGAGCGTCAGGAGAAGGGGCTCGGGTCGCAGCTGGTGCGCGGGGCGCTCGACGACGTGCGGGCGAACTCCGAGGCCCGCGTCGTGGCGAAATGCCCGTTCGTGTTCAAATACATCTCTACTCACGACGAGTATCAGGATCTGACGTCGCGCTGAGGTCGATCGTCATGCTGCCGGAGTAGGGGTCGCGCCCGGGATCGCCCGGCGCGGGCGCCGGCGCCGGCAGTTCGACCTGCCGTTCGCGCTCTTTCGACGCCTCGAAGCGGGTGGGAGCGAACACCTCGTCGAGGCCGCCCACCAGTCCGGCGACTCCGCCGCCGCGACCGCGCGCGTGCGCGCCGGTCATGTCGATCCAGCCCTTGTGCTGGGCGACGACGCCGAGTACGCCGAGCCCGATGACGACGGCGCCGAGGACCACCCACTCCATCGCCTCAGGGTACGTCAGTGTCTTGCCGTGGACGACCGTTCGCGGCTCGCGACCGAGCATGGCGGCGCTTCAGTTCCCGCGTTCGCAGGATGGTCAGCGGCAGCCGGGCGAGGATCGTCGCGAACACCACGCCGATCGCCGGTACCCGCAGCGACGGGACCGTCGCGGCGACCACCAGCGCGATCACCATCACCACGGTCAGCCCGACGCCGGCGAGCACCAGGGCGGCGTAGCGATCGGGCCGCTTCATCGGCGCAGCGGAACGACGAGCAGGGTGCCGTCCCGCTCGAGGACCTCGACCTCGACGCCGTACACGCGCGACACCGCCTCGGCGGTCAGCACCTGCTTCGGGGTTCCGATCGCCTCGAGCCGGCCCGCGGCCAGCAGGGCGACGCGGTCGGCCACGGCTCCGGCCAGAGACAGATCGTGCAGCACGATCACGACGGCACGACCGTCGGCGGCGAGCTCCCGGGCGATCGCGAGCACGTCCTCCTGATGCCGCAGGTCCAGCGCCGCGGTCGGCTCGTCGAGGAGTACCACCGGGGTGTCCTGGGCGAGCACACGCGCCAGCGAGACACGCGCCCGCTCGCCGCCCGACAGCTCCGTGAAACGTCGATCGAGCAGGTGAGCGACGTCGGCGCGGGACGCCGCGTCGGCGAGCGCCCGGTCGTCATCCTCGATCCGCGCGGTCCTCGCCCAGGGACTCCGCCCCATCTCGAGCACCTGGCGCACCCGGAACGGGAAGCTCAGCGCGTTGTCCTGGGTCAGCACCGCGCGGCGTCGAGCGAGCTCGAGCGGGGCGTAACCGGCCAGGGGGGTTCCGTCGAGGGCCGCGCTGCCGGTGGTGGGGGCGCGCTCACCGCTCAGCACCGCCAGCAGGGTCGACTTCCCCGCCCCGTTCGGACCGACGACCGCCAGCACCTCGCCCGCGCGGACCTCGAGGGTGACCCCGTCGAGAACGGGGCGGCCGTCGCGGATGACGCCCACGGCATCCAGGATCATGCCCAGCCCCCCGCCCGGCGGCGCTGACGCCACAGCAGGAAGAAGAAGAACGGCCCGCCGACCAGCGAGGTGAGCATGCCGATCGGCAGTTCGGCCCCCGAGACGATCGTGCGGGCGAGCAGGTCGGCGAACAGCATGAGGACCGCCCCGCCGAGCGCGCTCGTGACGATCAGCCCGCGATGGGCCGGACCGAGCAGCATGCGCACCAGGTGCGGCACGACGAGTCCCACGAACGCGATGATCCCCGCAAAGGCGACAGCGACACCGGTGAGCAGCGCCACCAGCACCACCGAGATGATGCGCAGGCGCTCCACGTCGATGCCGAGATGCCGGGCATTGCGCTCCCCGAGTGCGAGCACGTCGTAACGGCGGCCGAGCAGCATCGCCACCACGATGCTCGGCGCGGCGACCACGGCGACCACCAGCACCTCGCGCCAGAGCGACCCTCCGAGCGACCCGAGCTGCCAGAACACGATCTGCTCGCGATTGGCCGTGCTCGCGCTGAACAGCACGAACGCCAGGCCCGCACCCGCGAACGCGTTGACCGCGATTCCCGTCAACAGCAGCGTGACCACCTCGGTGCGCCCGTTCGCGCGGGACACCAGGTACACCAGGAGGGTCGCCAGCAGGCCGCCCGCGAAGGCGAGGACCGCCACCAGGGAGTCTCCGTACGCCTCGAACCCGAGCACGATGGCCGTCGCGGCGCCGAGCGCGGCCCCCGACGAGACCCCGACGACGCCGGGCTCGGCGAGCGGATTGCCGAACACCGCCTGCATCACCGCGCCCGCGGCGGCGAGCGCGGCGCCGACCGTGATCGCCATCGCGACCCGCGGGAAGCGCACCACCCAGAGGGTCGACTCGACGATCGGGTCGGCCGGCGCCCAGGGATTCGGGATGCCGACCGCACGTAGCAGGGAGCCGCCCACCTCGGCGGGCGTCACCGGCAACTGCCCGGCGATCGCCGACACGAGGATCCCGGCGAGCAGCAGCACGCCGACGCTCAGGCCGACGACCAGGCGCCGGGTCACGGGACCCGGTACAGCCACTCGTCGGTCCCGAACTTCTCGGTGACCAGCTGCTCGGCGCGGGCGAACTCGGTGGGCGTGATCTCGCCGTCGGCCAGACCGTGCTGGGCGCGGAAGGTCTCGACCATGCGCTCGATGATCTGCTCGCGGGTGAGTCCGGTCTGCGAGCGCAGCGGGTCGACCCGCTTGGCCGCCGACTTGGTCCCCTTGTCGCTCAGCTTCTCGCGGCCGATGCGCAGGACCTGGGCCATGCGCTCGCCGTCCATGTCGTAGGCCATGGTCACGTGGTGCAGGACCCCGCCGTTGCCGAGGCGCTTCTGGGCGGCGCCGCCGATCTTGCCGGTCGGGCTCGCGATGTCGTTCAGCGGCACGTAGCTCGCGTCGATGCCGAGGCTCTGCAGCGCCTGCACCGCCCACTCGTCGAAGAAGGCGTAGCTGTCGGCGAAGGTCATGCCGGCCACCAGCTCGGCCGGGGCGTAGAGGGAGTAGGTGACCGCTCCGACCGGCTCGATGAACATCGCGCCGCCGCCCGAGATGCGGCGCACCACCCGGTGCCCGTACTTCTCGGCATTCTCGGGGTCGACCTCGTTCTTGACCGACTGGAAGCTGCCGATGACGACGGCAGGGGCATCCCACTCCCAGATGCGCAGGGTGGGCTTGCGGTTGCCGTCGCCGACCTCCTCGGCGAGCACCTGGTCGAGGGCGAGGTGCATGAGCGGTGAGAGCGGCCCGGGGTGCACGAGCTCCCATTCGTAGTCGCTCCAGCCGGTCGCCTTCTGCAGCGCGCGGCGGACCGCCGTGGCGATCGACTCCGGCGAGAAGCCGAGCAGCTGCGCACCCGCGGGAAGGGCGGCGTGCACCGCGGCGGCGAGCGCGCGCGCATCGGTCTCGGCCGGAAGGCCGTTCAGGGCGGCGTCGATCGCGCCGAGTGCGTCGTCGGGTTCGAGGAAGAAGTCGCCTGACACCCGCACGTCGGCGAGCCGGTCGTCGACGACCTCGAGGTCGACGACCACGAGCTTGCCGCCGGGGACCTTGAACTCGCCGTGCATGGTTCCAGCCTACGGGCGCGGGCGCGCGGGGGTCCGGGCGTCGAGCCAGGCGATCACGTCGTCGCGCACCTCCTGCTGGTTGACCTCGTTGAACACCTCGTGCCGGGCCTCGTCGTAGATGGTCACGGTGACGTCGGTGAGCCCGCCCCGGCGGCGGTACGCCTCGGCCAGCAGCTCGACGCTGCGCGGGCCGCCGAGCGGGTCGTCGCTGCCGATGACGATGAGCATCGGGATGTCGCGGCTGAGCTTGCGAGGCCGCCCCAGCAGGCGCACCCCGTCGGCGATCCCGAACAGTTTCGCCACCTTGGCGTCGAAGGTCAGCGGATCGTCGCGGAACGTCTCGCCCACCGCGGTGTCGCGGCTGAGCCACTCGTGCCCGTGCCCGCCGGGCTGCCGGTGCCGCTTCGACAGGTCGCCCGAGTTCATGTGCCGCAGGGTCCGGTAGGCGGTCCCGCTGAAGACCACCAGGTCGTAGTCGTCGGCGGTCTCGTTGAGCCGGCGCTGCCCGAGAAGCGAGCCCATGCTGTGCCCGAGCAGCACGATCGGGACACCGGGGTTCTCGTCGTGGGCGATGTCACGCAACTGCCGGATGCCGCGGATGATCGCCCGGATCCCGCCCTTACCCGGGCGCCCCAGCTTGCTGAGGTCACCGTCGTACTGGTGCACTCCGGTGGCGCCGTGTCCGCGGTAGTCGCCGGCGTAGACGGCATACCCCGCCGCGACGAGCGCCTGGGCGAGCGGCTCGTACCGGGTGGCGTACTCGCCGATGCCGTGCACGATCTGCACGACCGCCTTCGGGGTGCCGGACTTCCACACGTAGTAGTGGTTGGTCACGCCGCCGTCGTCGACGAAGGTGTGCTCGGCGCGCGCGGCGGTGATCTTGGGCATGCGGTCATTCTGGGTCGCGATACGCGCTGCGCGCTACTCGACCACCCGACATTAGCGAAGCTAATGAGCTAGGCTAACGAAAGTGGATGAGGAACTGCGGCTGCTGATTCAGCGGGTCGCGCGCCGCATCCGGAACAATCGCGCCGGCGAAGACAGCGACACCCGGCTCGGGGTGCTGTTCCACCTCGAGGGCGGCGACCACACCCCCGGCGAACTGGCCGCGCAGGATCACGTCAGCCCGCCCTCCATGAACCGCACCCTGAACGGGCTGGAACGCGATGGCCTCGTCCAGCGCCGCCCGGCCGAGGACGACGCCCGCAAGGTGCACGTCAGCATCACCGATGCGGGGCTGGCACGCATCCGCGAGACGCGGGCCCTGCGCACCGCCTGGCTGGCCCGGCAGCTCCAGCAGCTGAGCGATGACGAACGACGCCTGCTCGAGGCCGCCATCCCGGTGCTGCGGAAACTGGCCGACTCGTGAGCGCGATGTTCCGCTCGTTCGCGGTGCGCAACTACCGGCTCTGGTTCGCGGGCGCGATCGTGTCGAACGTCGGCACCTGGATGCAGCGCATCGCCCAGGACTGGCTCGTGCTCACCGAGCTCACCGACGACGACGCCACCGCCGTCGGCATCACGATGGCGCTGCAGTTCGGGCCGCAACTGCTGCTGCTGCCGGTGACCGGGCTCGCGGCGGACCGTATCGATCGCCGGCGCCTGCTGATCCTCACCCAGATCGCGATGGCCGTCCTCGGGTTCGGCCTCGCCGCGCTCACCCTCACCGGCGTCGCGACCCTCTGGATGGTCTACGCCCTCGCGCTCGGACTCGGGGTCGCCGCCGCCTTCGACGCCCCCGCGCGCCAGGCCTTCGTCAGCGAACTGGTGCCGACCAGTCACCTCAGCAACGCCGTCGCCCTGAACTCGGCGTCGTTCAACGGCGCGCGCCTGATCGGACCCGCCGTCGCCGGGCTGCTCATCGCCGCCGTCGGGGTGGGCTGGGTGTTCCTGATCAACGCCGTCACCTTCGGCGCCGTGCTGCTCTCGCTCGCCCTGCTGCACAGCGACCAGTTCACGACCTTCGACCGGCCGCCGCGGAAGCGCGGACAGCTGCTGGAAGGGTTCCGGTACGTCCGCGGGCGGCCCGACATCGTGCTCGTGCTGACCATGATCGCGGTGCTCGGCACCATCGGGTTCAACTTCCCGATCTTCATCTCGGCCATGGCCCGCATCGAGTTCGGCGAAGGCGCCGGCGAGTTCGGGGTGCTCTCGTCGGTCATCGCCATCGGCTCGGTCACCGGTGCGCTGCTCAGCGCCCGGCGCGAGCGGGCCCGGCTGCGCACCCTCACGCTCGCCTCGCTCGGATTCGGTGTCAGCATCGGTCTGGCCGCCCTCGCCCCGAATCACCTCCTGTTCGGTGCCGCCCTGGTGCTCGTCGGATTCGCCGGCCTCACCGCGATGACGACGGCCAACGGCTACGTGCAGACCACCACGGTGCCCGAGATGCGCGGGCGCGTGATGGCCCTGTACATCGCCATCTTCATGGGCGGCACCCCGGTCGGAGCACCCCTCGTGGGATGGGTGGCCGACACGCTGGGTCCGCGATGGGCGCTGGGGATGGGGGCCGCATCCGGGTTCGTCGCGGCCGGGATCGCGGCCGTCTACTGGATCCGGGTGCGCCGGGTGCGCCTGGCGTGGGACGGCGAGCGCCGCTGGCCGATCGCCGTGCGGTACGGGGTGTCCTCGGCCGCCGACCGCGAGACGGCG
>DATMFW010000078.1:0-16617 GCA_035556655.1 Pseudolysinimonas sp. | reverse complement strand
AACGGCGTCCTGCTCTGCCGGCACCATCACCGATGGCTCGACGAGACGGGTGCGCGCATCCAGCGGGTGGCCGATCCCGATCCGCCGCCGACCGTGACGTTCGAGCTGGTGACGGCCGACGGCGTGATCACGCATCTGCCGTCGAAGAGCCCGCTGCGTCGGGTGGCTTAGGAGTCGGACCCGACCGGCTCTGCGCGTTCGGCGGCGCGCACGTGCTCCTGCAGGGCGCGCAGCGCGCCACGCAGGGCGCGCTCGCTGTCGAGGCCGGCGGCACGTGCGGCGACCACGGTGGCGAGCAGCTCGGCGCCCAGGGCCTCCTCGGTGGGAGGGATCTCGCGCGGATCCCGCACCACACCCACCTTCTCGGCGCGGCCGAGCAGCTTGTCGGCCAGGGCAAGGGCCGGCATGCCCTGCGGGATCCCGTCGAGAACGCTCGAGCGGTGCGCCTTCTCCACTGCCTTGATGCTCTCCCAGGTGGCGATGACGGCCTCGGGGGTCTCCGCCACCGCATCCCCGAACACGTGCGGGTGGCGGGCCACCATCTTGGCGCGCATGTGCTCGGCGACATCCTCCAGCGTGAACGAGCCCGCCTCGGCCTCGATGTCGGCGTGGAAGATCACCTGATAGAGCACGTCGCCGAGCTCCTCGATCAGTTCCTCGCGCGAGCCCGACTCGATCGCATCGATGAGCTCATAGGTCTCTTCGACGAGGTACTGCACGAGCGAGGCGTGGGTCTGGTCGCGGTCCCACGCGCATCCACCCGGAGCGCGCAGACGCTCGAGGGTGGCGATCAGCTCATCGAGCCGGGGGTGGGGTACTGATGACATGGGCTCCAGTCTGCTACCGGAAGGCGGCCGTGCCCGTGATCGCCTGACCGAGGACGAGCGTGTGGACCTCGTCGGTGCCCTCGTACGTCCGCACCGACTCGAGGTTGTTCGCGTGCCGCAGCGGCGAGTAGTCCAGCGTGATGCCGTTGCCGCCGAGCATGGCCCGGGCCTCGCGCGCGATCTCGATCGCCACCCGGGTGTTGTTGAGCTTGCCGAACGAGATCTGGTGCGGCTGCAGCTTGCCCGCGTCCTTCATTCGCCCGAGGTGCAGGGCCAGCAACTGACCCTTCTCGATCTCGAGAGCCATGTCGACGAGCTTCTTCTGAGTGAGCTGGAACGCCGCCAGCGGCCGGTCGAACTGCAGGCGCTGCTGCGCATACTCCAGCGCCTCGCGGTAGCTGTCGCGCGCCGCACCGAGCACCCCCCAGACGATGCCGTAGCGGGCCTCGTTGAGACACGAGAACGGCCCGCGCAGGCCCTCGGCACCGGGCAGCAGCGCATCCCCCGGTACTCGCACGTCGACCAGTTCGATGTCGCACTGGATGCTCGCGCGCATCGACAGCTTCGGTTCGATCGGCGTCGCCGTGAAACCGGGCGTATCGGTGGGGATGAGGAACCCGCGCACCCCGTCGTCGGTCTGCGCCCAGATCACCGCGACGTGCGCGATGCTGGCCAGACCGATCCAGCGCTTCGCCCCGTTCAGCACCCAGTCATCACCATCGCGACGCGCGAACGTCGTCATGCTGCCCGGGTCGGACCCCGAGCTCGGTTCGGTGAGGCCGAAGCAGCCGATGATCTCGCCCGCGGCCATGCCCGGCAGCCAGCGCTGCTTCTGCTCCTCGGTGCCGTGCTTGTGGATGGCGCTCATCGCCAGCGACCCCTGGACGCTGACGAACGTGCGCAGCCCCGAGTCCCCGGCCTCCAGTTCGGCCGCGGCGAGGCCGTAGTCGACGGCGCTGCGCCCCGCGCACCCGTAGCCCGTGAGGTGCATCCCGAGCAGCCCGAGTTCGGCGAAGCCGGGGATCAGCTCGACCGGGAACACCGCACCCTCGTACCATTCGGCGATCCGCGGCCGCACCGACTCGTCGACGAAGGCACGCACCCGGCCACGCAGCGCGAGTTCCTCCTCGGTGAGCAGGGAATCGATGGACAGCAGGTCGAGGGGGTCCACGTCACGAGGGTCCGGCATGCCCCCACTCTAGGAAAGCCGTCGGGGACGATGAGCACAGCCACGCGCGCATACTGTGCGCTGACCATAATGTGCACTATGGTCACCCTGGTCCAGCTGGTCGCCGCCGTCAGCCCCGCCCTCGTTCCGGTCACGGATGCGGCACGCGGCTCGGTCGAGATCACCGGCATCCACATCTCCGAGCTGCGCGACCCCACCCCGTACCTCGAGGGCGGCGAGGTGCTGCTCACCACCGGCATGGCGTTCACCGACCCCGGCTGGGACGCACGCGACTATGTCGACCGGCTCCGCGAGCGCGGCGTCCACGCGCTCGCCATCGGCGTCGGTCCCCAGATCGACGAGATCCCGGCGGCGCTCGTCGAGCTCTGCCGCGACGCCGGCCTGCCGCTGCTCATGGTGCCCGCCGACCAGCTGTTCATCCGCGTGACGCGCGGCTACTGGGATCTCGTCGCCGCATCCGGCCGGGCATCGCTGGTGACCCAGCTGGGGACGCAGACGGCGCTCGTCCGAGAAGCCGCGAAACCGGACGGCATCGCCGGGGTGGTGAGCCTCGTCGCCCAGGCGGTCGGCGGATGGGCGGCCTACATCCCCCTGCAGGGAGCGGACCCGGTGATGTGGCCCGCGAACCAGAGCGGGGTGCTGCCCCGGCTGCAGGAGGAGGTGCGCCGGTTCGCCGAACGCGGCAACGTCGGCGCCGCGACCTTCCCCCTGCACGGGTACGACGTGGTCGCGCACCCCGTCGGTTCCGGCGCGCAGGTGCGCGGTGCCCTGACCGTGGGCGTCGGACGCCGGCCCTCGAGCGCCGACCGGCAGCTCATCCTGACCGCGACCGCCGTGCTCGGGCTGCGCGAGCGTGCACAGGGCGATGCCGTGTCAGTGAACCGCGCGATCGGCGAAGCCGTCGTCAACCTGCTGCTGGCCGGCGAGGTGACGGCGGCGCAGGCCCTCGTCGAGACCACCGGCGGACGGGCCCTGCCCGCCACCGTCCGGGTGCTCGCCTTCCCGGTGCAGGACGACGCCCGCGGCCAGCAGGCGCCCACGGCGCGGGTGGAGGCCATGATCGGCGAACTGGTGCGTCGCGGCCTGCTGTCCGCGGCGGCCGCGGAGCGCTCACGACCCGCCCGCGTCACCACGGTGAGCGGGGTGGGGGTGCTGCTGCTCAGCGGTCCGCAGGCGGCGGACGGTGCCGCCGAGGCCCCGGCTGCGGCCGCCGCGCACGCGGGGGCGACACCGCTGCGCGGGGCACTCAGCGAGGTGGTGCGCCTGGGTGAGCTGCCCGGGGCGGTGACCGTCGCCATCCGGCGCGCGCGCGACGCCGCCGAGGGCGAGCTGGTGTCGACCCGGCCGCTCGGCGGGCTCGACGAGGGCGAACTCGCCGCCGAGCGGCTCGCGACCTACACCCGCGCACCGCTCGTCGAGACCACCCGCAGCTACCTGCGGCACCGCGGGAGTTGGGAGGCGGCAGCCCGGGAACTCGGCGTGCACCGCAACACCATCCGCAACCGGATGCGCATCGTCGAGCACGAGCTGGGGATCGATCTGGAGGATCCCGACCTCAGCGCCGAGCTCTGGATCGCCCTGCGCACGCGGCCGTGACCCTGCCCTCCCCGCGCTGCACAGCCTGCTGTCCAGCCTGTGCACTCCGCACCACAAGTCCCGCCCGCCGCCCCCGCGTCTGCGATACGGTCGCCGGGTGACCTCCCGGCCTCTCGACGGACTCCTCGTCGCCGATCTGACCCGGGTCCTCGCCGGGCCCACGGCGACGATGATGCTCGCCGACCTGGGCGCACGGGTCGTGAAGGTCGAGCGACCGGGCCTCGGGGATGACACCCGGCGGTTCGGGCCGCCGTGGGCCGGGTCGTCGAGCTCGTACTTCGAGAGCGCCAACCGCAGCAAGGAGGCGATCGCGCTCGACTTCGGCGATCCCGGCGATCTGCGCCGGGCCCGCGCCCTCGTCGACCGTGCCGACATCGTCGTGGAGAACTACAAGACCGGCGGACTCGTCAAGTACGGACTCGATGCCGCCGCGGTACGGGCGCGCAACCCGCGGGTGATCTACGCCTCGATCACCGGGTTCGGCAGCGGAGCCGGTGCCGAGGAACTCGGCTACGACTTCCTGGTGCAGGCGGTCGGGGGCCTCATGAGCATCACCGGCGACCCGGAGGGCGAGCCGACGAAGGTCGGGGTCGCCGTCGTCGACCTGTTCGCCGGGAATCACGCGGTGATGGGCATCCTCGCCGCGCTGGTGCACCGGCGGAACACCGGTGAGGGCCAGCACGTCGAGATCAACCTGCTGTCGAGTTCGCTGGCCTCCCTGGCGAATCAGGCGTCGTCCTATCTCGCGACCGGGGAGGTCCCGCGGCGGATGGGGAACCGGCATCCGTCGATCGCGCCGTACGAGACGCTGCGCTGCCGCGACGGGTACCTGGCCATGGCGGCCGGGAACGACCGGCAGTGGGCGAGCGTCGCCGCCGTCATCGGACGGCCGGACCTCGCCGGCGACCCCCGGTTCGCCACCAACGCCGCGCGGGTCGAGCACCACACCGCCATGGTCGAGGTGCTCGAGGCGGGACTGGCCGCCGACGACGTCGCGGCCTGGAGCGCGAAACTCCGGGCCGCGGGCGTTCCCGCCGGCAAGGTCAACGACATCGGCGAGGCGATCGCGCTGGCCGAGTCGTTCGGTCTGGAACCCACCGTCGACGTGGGGCCGGGGAATCCGCGGCAGATCCGTCACCCGGTGCGCTACTCGGGCTTCGAGCCGGTGACGCCGAGCGCGCCCCCGGCGATCGACGAGCACGGCGACGCGCTGCGCGCCTGGCTCGACGGCGACCAGGCCTGACCGCGGCCCATACTGGGGTGTGACCTCCGCCCTGCTCGCCCTGCTGCTGCTCGCGCTCGCGGTGCTGGTCTGGCGCGCCGTCATGCGCGACCGCCACGACTATGCCCGGTTCAAGCGACTGCGCTCGACGGCGCTGCGGCAGAAGGTGTTCCGCCGCTGGATCGTGGAGTCCGCCGTCGTGCTCGGCGGGATGTCGGGGCTGCTGCTGCTGGCGGCCTGGCCGTTCGTGCCCGCCGCCCTCGGTGCGGCCAGGGGGTGGGGTCCCCTCGGCGGCATCGACTTCGCCTCGCCGACGATCGGCATCGTCGTCGCCGCGGCGGGCGTGGCGTTCGTCGCCGGAGGTGTGATACCGATCCTGCTGCTGCGCCGGAGCGTCGAGGAGATCCCCGCGGTCGGCGACATCCGCTCCCTGCTCCCGCGCAATCGGGCCGAACTGCCCTACGGCGCCGGGCTCGCTCTCACCGCGGGCGTCGTCGAGGAACTGCTGTTCCGGCTCGCCCTGCCCGCGCTACTCTTCGGCATCATCGGCGACGGTCCGATCGCGTTCCTCGCCGCCGCCGTGGTCTTCGGGCTGCTGCACATCTACCAGGGTCTGCCGGGCATCGTGTTCGCCTTCGTGCTGGGGCTGGTCTTCACCGCGCTCTACATCGCCTCGGGCACGATCGTGGTGCCCATCGTGCTGCACGCCCTCATCGACCTGCGCTCGCTCGTGCTGATCCCGGTCGCGCTCGGCGGAGTGTGGAACTCCACGCGCCCGTCCCCCGTCAGCCCTGCGCCGCAGGCTCCCCCGGCCGGCTGACGACGCGGCGCAGCCGCGGTACCGCGAGCGCGGCGGCGAGCACCGCGGCGATCACCACCCCCATCACGCCCCAGCTCACCAGGCCGAGCGGTCCGGCGACGACAGGGTCCGGCTGCTCCCCCGCGGCGACGAGGAGTGCCAGCAGGCCGCCGGCGGCGTTGAGTCCTCCGTGTGCGAACACGGCGGGCCAGAGGTTGCCGCTCGCGATGGTGAGCCACCCGAACAGGATGCCAAGCAGCACGCAGGCGCCGGTCATGAGCAGCACCCCGACGAGGTCGGTCCGCCCGAAGTTGTAGCCGAGCAGGATCACCGGGGCGTGCCAGAGCCCCCAGATCGCGCCGCTGAGGATCAGCGCCGGCGCGGTGCCCATCCGGGTCCGCAGCGCCGGGAGCAGGTAGCCGCGCCAGCCGAGCTCCTCCCCGATCGCGGCGAACCCGTTCACGATCCCGCCGATGGGCAGCGCGAGCACCTGCAACAGCACCAGCAGACCGATCGGCGGCAGCGCCTCCGGCTGCGCTCCCCCCGCGGCGAGCAGCTCGGCGAAACCGGAGAAGTCCACCAGGTCCAGTCGCACCAGCCCGAGCGCCGCCGAGACGCCGACACCCGCGACGATCAGCAGGATGCTGCCGATCAGCCCCAGGACGCACAGCAGCAGGGTCCGCCGTGCCGGCCGGAACGGCCGGATGCCCAGTCGTCGCACGGGGTCGGCACCGCGGCCGATCACGAGGACCACCAGGAGCGCCGCGGCGGCCGGGGTGAACATCATGACGACGAGAAGCACCAGCGCGAACGGCTCGGCGAGACCCTGCCCGAGCCAGAGCGGCAGGGTCACCAGCCAGGCCAGTCCGCAGGCGATGACGACGAAGGCGAGGATGTCGCGCCAGCGGGCGGTCTCAGCGGTTGTTCTAGTCATACTAGAACTATAGCGGGAACAGCTGGTCCAGCAGCGTCGTGACCCAGGCGATCAGTTCGGCGTCCTCGGTGTCGGCCGGCATCGGCACGCTGATCGCGTGCTGTTGCGCGAAGATCCGCGCGCCCGGGTAGAGCCGCTGCAGCCGCACCTGGATCGAATCCGGAAGATCGGCGGGCGCGATCCGCAGGTTCCCGCCCATCGCCACGACATCCGACAGCCCCGCCTTCTGAGCCCGACGACGCAGACGCGACACCGCGATCAGATTCTGCACCGTGACGGGAGGCTCGCCGTAGCGATCGGCCAGCTCGTCGCGGACGTTGTCGATGGCATCGTCCGGCCCGGCCGGCGCCGACGCGGTCGACAGCTTCTGGTAGGCCTCGAGCCGCAGGCGCTCGCTCTCGACGTACTCCTCGGGGATGTGGGCATCGACCGGCAGTTCCAGTCGCAGTTCGGTCTGACCCTCCGCGACATCTCCGCGGAACGCGCTCACCGCCTCGCCGATCATCCGCAGATACAGGTCGAAGCCGACACCGGCGATGTGCCCCGACTGCTCGCCGCCGAGCAGGTTGCCCGCACCACGGATCTCCAGGTCTTTCAGCGCGATCTGCATCCCGCCGCCGAGCTCGTTGTTCGCCGCGATGGTCTCGAGCCGGTCCTGCGCGGTCTCGCTCAGCGGCTTGTCGTCGTCGTAGAGGAAGTAGGCGTAGGCCCGCTCGCGGCCGCGGCCCACGCGTCCGCGAATCTGATGCAGCTGCGAGAGCCCGTACTTGTCGGCCCGGTCGATGATGAGCGTGTTCGCGTTGGCGATGTCGATGCCGGTCTCGATGATCGTGGTGGTGACCAGCACGTCGAACCTGCCCTCCCAGAAGTCGACGATCACCTGCTCGAGCACGCCCTCGCTCAGCTGGCCGTGGGCGACGGCGATCCGCGCCTCGGGCACCAGCTCCGCCAGTTGCGAGGCGACGCGGTTGATCGACGACACCCGGTTGTGCACGAAGAACACCTGGCCCTCGCGCAGCAGTTCGCGCCGGATCGCCGCCGCCACCTGCTTGTCGCTGTACGGGCCCACGTAGGTGAGGATCGGGTGACGGTCCTCCGGCGGGGTCGCCAGCGTCGACATCTCGCGGATGCCGGTGACCGCCATCTCGAGCGTGCGCGGGATCGGCGTGGCCGACATCGCGAGGATGTCGACATTCGTCTTCAGCTTCTTCAGCGCGTCCTTGTGCTCGACCCCGAACCGCTGCTCCTCGTCGATGACGACCAGCCCCAGGTCTTTGAACCGGATGCCCTCGCCGAGCAGCCGGTGCGTACCGATCACGACATCCACCTCGCCGCCGGCGAGCCCCGCGATGGTCTCCTTGGCCTCTTTGTCGGTCTGGAACCGGCTGAGCGCGCGCAGGTGCACGGGGAAGCCCGCGAACCGCTCGGCGAAGGTCTCCATGTGCTGACGCACCAGGAGCGTGGTGGGAACCAGCATCGCCACCTGCTTGCCATCCTGCACCGCCTTGAACGCGGCGCGGACCGCGATCTCGGTCTTGCCGTACCCGACGTCGCCCGAGATCAGCCGGTCCATCGGGATGGGCCGCTCCATGTCGGCCTTCACCTCGTCGATGGTGACGAGCTGATCCGGCGTCTCGGCGAACGGGAAGGCCTCCTCCAGTTCGCGCTGCCACGGGGTGTCCGGCGGGAAAGCATGCCCCTTGCTCGCCATCCGGGCCGAATAGAGCTTGACCAGTTCGACGGCGATGTCGCGCACCGCCTTGCGGGCCTTGCCTTTCGCCGCGGCCCAGTCCGATCCGCCCATCTTCGACAGCGCCGGCGCCTCGCCGCCCACGTACCGGGTCAGCAGGTCGAGCTGGTCGGTGGGCACGAACAGCTTGTCGCCCGGGTGCCCCCGCTTGCTCGGCGCATACTCCAGCACCAGGTACTCGCGCACCACCTTGGCGGCCGTGACCGTCGTACCGAGCGGACCGCGCGGGGTGCGGGTGCCGCTGGCGACCTCGCGCTGCACCAGTTCGACGAACCGGCCGATGCCGTGCGTCTGGTGCACGACGTAGTCCCCCGCCGTCAACTGCAGCGGGTCGACGACGTTCTTGCGCCGGCTGGCCAGACGCTTCACCTGCCGCGAGTCGACCCCCGCGCTGCGGCCGTAGAACTCGGCCTCGCCGAGCACCGCGATCCGGTCTTCGGGTAGCTGGAACCCGGCCTCGACCGCACCCTGCGCCGTCGACACCACGGCACCCCGGTCGGCGAGCACCTCGGCGGCGCGCTCGACGAGCCCGGCACCGCTCGCGGCGACCGTGACCCGCCAGCCGTCGCGCGCCAGCGCGGCGACGTGGTCGAGCGCACCCTCGGCCTGCCCGGTGAAACTCGGGACGGCGGCGGCGTCGATGCGGATCACCTCGTCGTCTCCGGCGTCGAACGGGCTGAGCGACCACCAGGTGCGACCCTCCGCCGCGGCCCGCAGGCCCTTGACGGTGAGGAAGTCGCCCCGGGACAGATCGATCGGGCTCTGCGCCCCGGCGGTCGCCGCATTCCAGGCGGCGTCGAGGAACTCGCGGTTCGTCTCGGCGAGACTCAAGGCCCGGGTCGCGACGCGTTCGGGTCCGAGGACGGCGACCGCCGCATCCGCGGGCAGGTAGTCGGTGAGCGGGACGAGCCCCTCCAGCAGCGCGGGAGAGAGCGACTCCATGCCCTCGACCGGGATGCCCTCGGCGATCTTGGCGAGCATGGCCGACAGGGTCGGGAACTCACGCTCCATCTCGCGCGCGCGCTGGCGCACCGCGTCGGTGAGCAGCAGTTCGCGGCTCGGGACCAGTTCGGTGCGGGTCAGCTCGCCCGGCAGCGAGCGCTGGTCGGCGACGCTGAAGGCGCGCAGCTGCTCGAGCTCGTCGCCGAAGAAGTCGGCGCGCACCGGATGCTCGGCATCCGGGGAGAACACGTCGAGGATGCCGCCGCGCAGCGCGAACTCCCCCCGCCGGGTGACCAGGTCGACCCGCACGTAGGCGAGCTCGACGAGCCGGGTCGCGAGCGCCGCGAGCTCGTAGCCGCGGGCGCCGACGGTCAGCTCGATCGGGCGCACCGCATCCAGGCCGGGGGCGAGCGGCTGCAGCGCGGCCCGAACGCTCGCGACCACCACGAGCGGGGTCGTCCGCCCGGGCTCGGCGAGCGTGCGCAACGTCGCCAGCCGGGTGCCGACGGTCTCGGCGCTCGGGCTCAGCCGTTCGTGCGGCAGAGTCTCCCAGGCGGGGAAGGAGAGCACGCGCGCATCCGGCAGATAGGCGCGGAACGCCGCCTGCACCGCATCCGATTCGCGGCTGGTCGCCGTGATCGCCAGCAGCGCGGATGCCGGTCCCCTGAGCTGCAGGAGCGTCGCGAGCAGGGGCACCCGCATGCCCTCGACGAGAGAGAAGTCGGCGTCGCCCGAGGCGCTGTCGAGGGCGGTCTGGAGGGCGCGGGCGCGCGCCAGCTCCGGAATCAGCGCGTGCAGTCCCACTCGCGCAAGCCTACGCTCGCCCGCCGACGCCCACTCGCGGGTCGCGCGGGGCTCACTCGCGTGGGGAATGGAAGCGCTGCTGCGCCTCGAGCAGACCCGCGGTGATGACGAGCTCTGCGGCGTCCGCCGCATCGGAGAGCAGGCTCGGCAGCGCCTCGCGCTCGACCTTGCTGAACGGCTTCAGCACGTAGTCGGCGGCGTCCTGCCGTCCCGGCGGACGGCCGATGCCGATGCGCACCCGGGTGAAGTCGGGGGTGCCGATCGCGGCGGCGATGTCGCGGACCCCGTTGTGGCCGCCGTGGCCGCCGCCGGACTTCAGCCGCACGGTGTCGAAAGGGATGTCGAGCTCGTCGTGCAGCACGATCAGACGGGACGCGTCGAGCGAGTAGAACCTCAGCAGCGCCGCCACCGGCCCGCCGGAGAGGTTCATGAAGGTGTTCGGCTTGGCCAGCACCAGTTTCGGGCCACCCGGCACCAGGCGCGCCTCGGCGACCGTGGAGTTGGTCTTGTGCGTCGTGAACGACGCCCCGACCCGGTCGGCCAGTTCGGCGAGCGCCATCTGGCCGACGTTGTGGCGATGACCGGCGTAGCCGGGCCCGGGATTCCCGAGCCCGGCCAGGAGCCAGGTTTCGACACGCGAGTCGCTGCGCGACGCGCTACTCAACCCACGGGTTTCGCCGAGAGGGATGGTTACTCCGCGGCCTCGTCGGCCGGGGCCTCGGACTCGCCCTCGGCGGCCTCGCCGGCGTCGGCGGCCTCACCCTCGGCGGCCTCACCCTCGGCAGCGGTCTCGCCCAGGTCGACGGCGGCGGGCACGGTCACGTTGACGACCAGCGTCTCGGGGTCGGAGATCAGCGACGAACCCTCGGGCAGCGTGAGGTCCTTCGCGAAGATCTGCGTGCCCTCTTCGGCACCCTCGATGTCGACGGTGATGCGCTCCGGGATGTGCGTGGCCTCGGCCTCGAGCGACAGGGTCGTCGCGTCGAGCGCGGCGATCGTGCCGGCGGCCGACTCGCCCTCGACGTGCACCGGCACATCGACGGTGACCTTCTCGCCCTTGCGGACCACGACGAGGTCGAGGTGCTCGATGATCTGGCGCACCGGGTCCTTCTGCACGTCCTTGACCAGCGCGAGCTGGGTCGTGCCCGCGATGTCGAGCTCGAGCACCTGGTTGGCCTTGCGCAGGATCAGGCTCACCTCGTGGCCGGGCAGGCTCACGTGCTGCGGGTCGGTGCCGTGCCCGTAGATCACGGCCGGGATGCGGCCCGCGGCCCGGATGCGGCGGGCGAAGCCCTTGCCGAACTGGTCGCGGACCTCCGCGACGAGCTTGTTGTCGTCAGCCATTGCTGTACTCCCTCAGGTCTCAGATCGGCGACGGAACGCAAAGGGGAGCAGCCCACCGCGTCGATAACGGGTGCGCCTGGCACCCCTCGCCGAAGTTCAGTCGGTCAGTCTACACGGCTGCCGGGATCGCCCGGCGCGCCCGGTATCGCACCGCGAGGCCGGCCACCAGCACGACCACGCCGATCAGCAGCAGCAGGCCAGAGGGTCCGGCGAGTTCGAGGGCGCGGCGCAGCTCGGGGGTGGGGACGGGGCCGACCAGTGCCCGGGGCGCCGCGAGCAGGGCGAGCCCGGCGAGGACGGTGACGCCGCCGAGCACGAACGCCCCCGCCGACGACCACCGGCTGACGTACACGGCCGCCCCGACGAGGATCGCGCCGACGTAGAGCAGAGCCAGGCCGAGCGCGTCGGCGCCGGCCAGCATGACCAGCAGACGGACGTAGGTGATCGCACCCCCGGCGAGCGCGAGCACCAGCCCGAACACTCCCCCCACGCCGGCGAGCGCCGACAGTCCGCGGGCCGGGCCGGCCGGCCGGGTCCGCCGCGCATCCGAGGCCAGCCCGGCGGCGACGAGGACCACCCCGATGATCAGACCCGCGCCGGGCGGGAAATAGAAGAACATCCCGTCGCCGAGCTCGGCGCTCGCCCCGCGTGCGGCGTTCATCAGCTCGAAGGCGGGTGAGAACGCATCGGCGCGCAGATCGATCGGCACCAGGTGCAGCAGCAGCGAGAACACGATGTGCACCCCGCCCAGCACGATGACGCCGAGCCACCCGATCGCGAGCGTCGCGACGGCGGCGGCGATCACGGCGATGCCCACCACCACGAGCGCGAGCGCCCCGATGTCGAGGCCGCCGTCGAAGCGCTGCGTCGCCCGCAGCAGCCCGGCGCTGCCCGGCCAGAACAGCAGGTGACCGACGAGCGAGAGCGGCAGTGCGATCAGGCTGAACAGGCGCGATGTCATCAGTAGAACTCCCGGGTGTCGACACGGTTGAGCAGGGGCTCGCCGTCGAGGAACCGTCGGGCGTTCTCGGCGAACAGCTCGGCGATCAGCCGCGGTTCGTGCGGGCTGATCGCCGCGGTGTGCGGCGCGACGATGGCGTTGGGGAGGTCCCAGAGCGGGCTGTCGGGGGCGAGCGGTTCGACGGCCGTGACGTCGAGGACCGCGAGTCCCGCCCGTCCCTCGCCGAGCGCCTCGATGAGCGCCTCCTCGTCGATCGTCGTGCCGCGTCCGACGTTGACCACGGTGATCCCGGGCTTCGCCGCGGCCAGGACCTCACGGCTCAGCATGCCGCGGGTGGAATCGGTGCCCGGCAGCGCCATCACCACGGCGTCGGCCTCGGCGAGCACCTCCGCCAGCTGCTCGACGGGGCGGATGCGCGACACCCCGGGCGCCTCGACCTCGCGGCGGTGCACGCCCACCACCGTGTACCCGAGACCCGAGAGCTTCGCGGCCGTCGCCCGCCCGATGGAGCCGAGCCCGACGACGGCGACCGTGAGATCGGAGGCGATGGGCATCACCCGGCGCTCGCCCCAGTGGTGAGCGGCCTTCTCCTCCAGCAGCCACGGCAGCAGCTTCGCCCCGGCCAGCACGCCGAACACCGCGAACTCGGCGAGCGGCTCGGCGTGGACGCCGGCGGAGGTGGTGAACACGATGCGCTGCAGCGCGTCCTCATCGAGGCGCGCGGCGCGCACCTGCTGGCCTCCGCCGGCGGGGATGGTGTGCACCCAGCGCAGCCCGGGATTCGCCGCCACCGTGCGGGCCAGCGCCCGGCCGGACTGGTCGGGCACCCCGTACAGCACATCCGCCGAGTCGACGTACGCCTCGAACGCCTCCTGCAGACCGGCGGGGCGGTCGTACTCCTCCATCCAGTTGTCGCTCGCGGGGCCGGCCAGCTCGGGATCGTGGATCACCTCGATGCGCGGTTCGAGCGAGCGCAGCAGGTCGACGTTCGCCGGGCTCATCGGGGTGGCGATCACCACGCGCAGACGATCGGTGGGGGGTGTCGGGGTCATCGGGTCTCCAGCCAGGTCGCGATGCGCTCCACGAGTTCGCCGACCGGCGCCGTGGCATCGAGGGTGAGTGCCGCCTCCCCGGCGGCGGGGGGTTCCAGGGTGGCCAGCTGCGAGTCGAGCAACGCGACCGGCATGAAGTGCCCCGCCCGCGTGGTCATGCGCTGCTGGAGGACCTCCGGCGGCACCTCGAGGTGCACCACGACGAGGCCGGGTGCCCAGGTGCGCAGGCGGTCGCGGTACGCCCGGCGCAGCGCGGAGCAGGCGACGACGCACGTGCCCTCCGCGAGCACCGCGCCCACCGCATCCAGCCAGGGCTGCCGGTCGGTGTCGGTCAGCGGGATGCCGTCGGTCATCTTGCGCAGATTGGCCGCCGGATGCAGGTCGTCGCCATCGGTGAACGGCACCCCCAGCCGGGCGGCGAGGGCCTGCCCGACGGTGGTCTTGCCCGAGCCGGAGACCCCCATGACGACGACGGAATCCACGCTGCAACGCTAGCGGTAGCCTGATTCCCATGACCGCCACCCCCACCGCCACCGCCAACATCGGAGTCGTCGGGCTGGCGGTGATGGGCTCCAATCTGGCCCGCAATCTGGCCAGCCGCGAGGGCAACACGGTGGCCGTGTTCAACCGGTCATACGAGAAGACCGAGACCCTCGTGAGCGAGCACCCCGAGGCCGGGTTCGTGCCGGCCCGCGACTACGCGGAGTTCGCCGCGTCGCTCGCCACGCCGCGCACCGCGATCATCATGGTGCAGGCCGGGAAGGGCACCGATGCGGTCATCGACGAGCTGGTGCGGGTGTTCGAGCCTGGCGACATCATCGTCGACGGCGGGAACGCGCTGTTCACCGACACCATCCGGCGCGAGAAGGCGGTGCGCGAGACCGGCATCAACTTCGTGGGCGCCGGCATCTCCGGTGGCGAGGAGGGGGCGCTGCACGGCCCCTCGATCATGCCGGGCGGATCCGATGAGGCCTGGGTCACGCTCGGCCCGATCCTGAAGAGCATCGCGGCGATCGTCGACGGCGAGCCCTGCGTCACCCACGTCGGCCACGACGGAGCCGGGCACTTCGTGAAGATGATCCACAACGGCATCGAGTATGCCGACATGCAGCTCATCGCCGAGGCCTACGACCTGATCCGCCGCGGCACCGGAAAGAGCCCCGCCGAGATCGCCGACATCTTCGCCGAGTGGAACACCGGCGAGCTGGAGAGCTACCTCATCGAGATCACCGCCGAGGTGCTGCGCCAGGTGGACGCCGAGACGGGGGCGCCGCTCGTCGACGTGATCCTCGACCAGGCCGGGTCGAAGGGCACCGGGGTCTGGACGGTGCAGAACGCTCTCGACCTCGGCATCCCCGTCTCGGGCATCGCCGAGGCGGTGTTCGCCCGTTCGCTGAGCTCCAAGCCGGCACAGCGCGCGGCGGCCGCCGGGCTTCCGGGGCCGGCGTCCGTGCCCGCCGTCGACGACCCAGCCGCCTTCGTCGAGGACGTGCGCCAGGCGCTCTACGCCTCGAAGATCATCGCCTACTCGCAGGGCTTCGACGCCATCGTCGCGGGGGCCGCGCAGTACGGCTGGACGATCGAGAAGGGTGAGATCGCGAAGATCTGGCGCGGCGGCTGCATCATCCGCGCCCGGTTCCTCAACCGCATCACCGAGGCCTACGCCGCCGATCCCGGGCTCGTCGCGCTCGTCACCGCCCCGTTCTTCGTCGACGTCGTGACCCGCACGCAGGAGGCCTGGCGGCGGGTGGTCGCCCACGCCGCAGCGGCCGGGATCCCGTCGCCGGCGTTCTCGTCGAGCCTGGCGTACTACGACGGTCTGCGCGCCGACCGGCTCCCGGCGGCGCTCGTGCAGGGGCAGCGCGACTTCTTCGGGGCGCACACCTACGGCCGCGTCGACAAGGCCGGGACGTTCCATACCCTGTGGTCGGGCGACCGGTCCGAGATCTCCGCCGTGAGCACCCACTAGCCATGGCCATCGACCTCGAACCCGCCGACCTCGGCCCCATCGTCCCCGTCGTGGTGCTCGACGATCCCGCCCGGGCGCGCGACCTGATGAGCGCGCTCGCCGCGGGCGGCATCCGCTCGGCCGAGATCGCCCTGCGCACGCCGCACTCGTTCCAGGTGCTCGAGGCGGCCGCGACGGTGCCGGGCATCGTCGTCGGAGCCGGCACGGTGATCGACCCCGAGGTCGCGAAACGGGTCGTGGATGCGGGGGCCCGTTTCGTGGTCAGCCCGGGCTTCGACGAGACCGTCGCCACCGCGGCCGCCGCCGCGGGAGCCGACGTGGTGCCGGGTGTCGCCACCGCATCCGAGGTGCAGCGCGCCCTGCGCGCCGGTCTGTCGCGGCTGAAGTTCTTCCCGGCCGAGCCGCTCGGCGGCGTGGCCGCCATCCGGGCGCTCGCCGGACCGTTCCCGCAGGTGAGCTTCCTGCCCAGCGGTGGCATCAGCGCCGCCCGGGCACCGGCCTACCTCGCCGAGCCGACGGTGTTCGCGGTGAGCGGCAGCTGGATGGTGCCCGCGGACGCCCTCGCCTCCGGTGACTGGGAGCGCGTGGAACGCCTGAGCGCGGAGGCCGTGAGCCTGCGATGAGTCGCGTCGTCACGGTCGGGGAGGCGCTCGACGTCCAGGGGATGCGCCCGGGCACCGGGGGTGCCGAACTGAACGTGGCGATCGGACTGGCCCGCCTGGGGGCACCCGTCACCTGGCTGGGCAGGGTCGGCGACGACGAAGCGGGCAGGCGCATCGCCGCGATCCTGCAGGCCGAGGGCGTCGACGCCCGGGTCATCGTCGACCCCGTGGCCCCGACCGGCATGCTGCGCAAGACCAGCCCCTCGCCCGGGCGCACCGAGATCGAGTACCACCGGGCGGGCAGCGCAGGCAGCAGGCTCACCCCCGCCGACCTGGACGGGATCGCTCTGGGCCCGGGCGACATCCTGCACCTGACCGGCATCACACCGGCCCTGTCGGCGACCGCCCGGGCCACCGTCGAGCACGCGCTCGACCTGGCCGAGGCGGCCGGTGCGACGATCTCGTACGACGTCAACCACCGCAGCCGGCTCTGGGATGCGGCGGAGGCCATCCCTGTGCACCGCGCGATCGCCACCCGGGCTCACCTGCTGTTCGCCGGTCTCGATGAGGCCCGGCTGCTCGTCGGCGGGGCGGGAGACGCGCTGGAGACCCTCGCCGCCCTCGGC
>DATMFW010000077.1:0-47109 GCA_035556655.1 Pseudolysinimonas sp. | reverse complement strand
CCCGCATCCGCCATCGTCTCTTCGAATCCGGTGCCGGCGTCCTCGATCGTCTTGCCGAACGCCGCGAGCACCGCGATCGCCGTGTAGACGATGGTGCCGGCCCAGACGGCCGCGGCGATGATGCCGAGAGCGACGAGGTCGGCCAGGATCTGCGCGCTGCGGCGGGCGGGGTAGTCCGAGTAGAGCTTCATGGGTCCAGCATGAAGGTCATCCCGATGCGCCGCTACGCGGCTCGTCGATCAGCCGTGCTCGACCCGATCGAGGAAACGCCGGTGGAAGCGGTAGTCGTCGGTGACCTCCGGATGGAACGAGGTGCCGAGCAGGTTCCCCTGCTCCACGGCGACCACCCGTCCGTCCGCCAGCGAGGCCAGCGTCGTCGCGCGCTCCCCCACTGTCTCGACCACCGGCGCGCGGATGAACACCGCGTGCACCGGCGGATCGCCGAGTTCGGGGATGGCGAGGTCGGTCTCGAACGAGTCGTTCTGGTTGCCGAACGCGTTGCGGCGAACCGCGATGTCCAGTCCTCCGAGGCTCTGCTGGCCCTCGATCGCGTCGAGAACGGTGTCCGCCAGCATGATCAGCCCGGCGCAGGTGCCGTAGACCGGCATCCCGGATGCGATGCGCCCCTTGAGCGGCTCGGCCAGCCCGAACAGGCGGCTGAGCTTGTCCATGACGCTGGACTCGCCGCCGGGGATGACGAGACCGGCCACCTGATCGAGTTCGCTCTCCCGGCGAACCGGCACCGCATCCGCACCCAGCTCGTTGAGGACGAGCAGGTGCTCGCGGACGTCGCCCTGGAGGGCGAGGACTCCGACTCGGGGCCTACCAGCCACGCTCGGCGAGCCGGTGCGGAGCCGGCAGGTCGGCCACGTTGATGCCGACCATGGCCTCGCCCAGACCGCGCGACGCCTCGGCGACGACCGCCGGGTCGTCGTGGAAGGTCGTGGCCTTGACGATCGCGGCGGCACGGGCGGCCGGGTTGCCCGCCTTGAAGATGCCGGATCCGACGAACACGCCGTCGGCGCCCAGCTGCATCATGAGCGCGGCGTCGGCCGGGGTGGCGACGCCGCCGGCGGTGAACAGGACGACCGGGAGCTTGCCGGTGGCCGCGACCTCGGCGACCAGCTCGTACGGGGCCTGCAGTTCTTTGGCCGCGACGTAGAGCTCGTCCTTGGTCTTGGACTTCAGGGCGTTGATCTCGCCGGTGATCGTGCGGATGTGCTTGGTGGCCTCCGACACGTCGCCGGTCCCGGCCTCGCCCTTCGAGCGGATCATCGCCGCGCCCTCGGTGATGCGGCGAAGCGCCTCACCCAGGTTGGTCGCGCCGCAGACGAACGGGACGGTGAACGGCCACTTGTCGATGTGGTTGACGTAGTCGGCCGGCGACAGCACCTCGGACTCGTCGATGTAGTCCACGCCGAGCTGCTGCAGGATCTGCGCCTCGACGAAGTGCCCGATACGCGCCTTCGCCATCACGGGGATCGACACCTGGGCGATGATCGAGTCGATCAGGTCGGGGTCGCTCATCCGGGCGACGCCGCCCTGGGCGCGGATGTCGGCCGGGACGCGCTCGAGAGCCATCACGGCGACGGCACCGGCATCCTCGGCGATCTTGGCCTGGTCGGCGGTGACGACGTCCATGATGACGCCGCCCTTGAGCATCTCGGCGAGTCCGCGCTTGACGCGGCTGGTGCCGAGGTCGGGGGTCGTGGAGGTGTCGGTCATACCGACAATCGTAGATTTCGGAATGCGGCGGCCGCCAAGCCGGGATCAGGCCAACGGCCGAAAATTGGCCTTGTTCACCCCGCCGCCCAGGCGGCCGCCAGCTCATCGCGGGCCTCGCCGAGCAAGCGCGGGATGGCCTTGGTGCGAGCGATGATCGGGAAGAAGTTCGCATCGGTCGCCCAGCGCGGCACGACGTGCTGGTGGAGGTGGGCCGCGATCCCGGCCCCGGCGATCTCGCCCTGGTTCATGCCGATGTTGAACCCCTCGGCCCCCGAGACCGCGCGGATGGTGCGCATCGCCGTCTGGGTCATCGCGGCGATCTCGGCGGCCTCCTCGGCGGTCGCGGCGTCGTAGAGGTCGACATGCCGGTACGGCACCACGAGCAGGTGCCCGGAGTTGTACGGGAACAGGTTCAGCAGCACGTAGCCGAGCTCACCGCGGTGCACGATCAGTGCCTGCTCGTCGGTCAGCGTGGGGGCGGTGCAGAACACGCAGGCGTCCTGCTCGGCCGGACGACCCTGCTGGATGTACGCGATGCGATGCGGGGTCCAGAGCCGCGCGAAGCCGTCGGGTACGCCGGCGAACGCCGAAGCCGGCTCCGCGTCCGGGTAGTCGGTGCCGTCGTAGTCCCGCATCGGGTTCAGACCTGGGCGTGCGTGTCGATGGCCTCGCGGATGCGGCGCACCGCCTCATCCACCGGGATGCCGTTGTCCTGTTCCCCGCTGCGGAACCGGAAGCTGACGGTTCCCGCCGCCCGGTCCTGCTCCCCCGCGATGAGCTGGAAGGGCACCTTGTCTTGCGCGGCATTGCGGATCTTCTTCTGCATCCGGTCGTCGCTGGTGTCGAGCTCGGCGCGGACGCCCTCGCTCTTCAGCCGATCGATGATGCCGCCGAGATACCCGGCGAACTCGTCGGCGACCGGGATGCCGATCACCTGCACCGGGCTCAGCCAGACCGGGAAGGCTCCGGCGTAGTGCTCGAGCAGGATGGCGAAGAACCGTTCGATCGACCCGAACAGGGCGCGGTGGATCATGATGGGCCGCTTCTTCTGCCCGTCGCGGTCGGTGTATTCCAGCTCGAACCGGTCGGGCAGGTTCGGATCCACCTGCACCGTGGAGAGCTGCCAGGTGCGGCCGATCGCGTCGCGGGTCTTCAGGTCGATCTTGGGTCCGTAGAACGCGGCCTCGCCGGGCATCTCGGTCAGCTTCAGGCCGCTCGCCATCGCCACATTGCGCAGCGCCTGCGTGGAGTACTCCCAGAACTCGTCGGTGCCGATCCACTTGGACTTCTCGTCGTCGCGCATCGACAGCTCGAGCTCGAAGTCGTCGAGACCGAAGTCGCGCAGCATCGAGATGACGAACTCGAGGACCTTCGTGGCCTCTTCTTCGAGCTGCTCCGGAGTCACGAACAGGTGCGAATCGTCCTGGGTGAATCCGCGCACCCGGGTGAGACCGTGCAGCGCGCCCGAGAGCTCGTTGCGGTACACGGTGCCGTTCTCGGCGAGGCGCATCGGCAGGTCGCGGTAACTGCGGGCGCGCTCCTTGTAGATCAGGATGTGCATCGGGCAGTTCATCGGCTTCAGGTAGTAGTCCTGACCCTCGTCCATCTGGAACGGCGGGAACATGCCCTCTTTGTAGGTCACCAGGTGGTTCGAGGTGATGAACAGGTCGGCCTTGCTGATGTGCGGGGTGTAGACGTAGGTGTAGCCGGCCTCGATGTGCCGGCGACGGGCGTGCTGCTCCATCTCCATGCGCACCACCCCGCCGCGGGGGTGCCAGACCGACAGGCCCGAGCCGATCTCCTCCGGGAAGGAGAACAGGTCGAGCTCACGTCCGAGCTTGCGGTGGTCGCGCTTGGCGGCCTCCTCGAGGCGTTCGGTGTACGCCTTCAGCTCGTCCTTGGTCGGCCAGGCGGTGCCGTAGATGCGCTGCAGCTGCGGGTTCTTCTCGCTGCCGCGCCAATAGGCCGCCGCGTTGCGCATCAGCTTGCTGGCCCCTAGGGCGCCGGTGTTGGGCACGTGCGGGCCGCGGCAGAGGTCCTTCCAGACGGTGACGCCGTCGCGGTCGACGTTGTCGTAGATGGTCAGTTCGCCCGCGCCCACCTCGACCGACTCTTCGGCGGTCTCGCCCGCGGAGCCCTTCAGCCCGATCAGCTCGAGTTTGTACGGCTCCCCGGCGAGTTCGGCACGCGCCTCCGCGTCGGTGACGACCCGGCGCTGGAACCGCTGGCCCGAGCGGGCGATGCGGTCCATCTCCTTCTCGATCGCCTTCAGATCCTCGGGAGTGAACGGCGTCGCCACGTCGAAGTCGTAATAGAACCCGTCGGTGATCGGCGGGCCGATTCCGAGTTTGGCGTCCGGATTGATCTTCTGAACCGCCTGCGCCATGACGTGCGCCGTCGAGTGGCGCAGGACCGCGAGGCCGTCGGGAGACGACACCTCGACGGGCTCGACCGTGTCGGTGGCGGAGACCGTGGTCGCCTTGTCCTTGAGCTCGCCGTTGACGCGGATCGCGACGACGGCGCGGTCGGGGAACAGGTCGAAACCAGTCTGCGCGCTCACCCGGTCAACGATAGTCGCGCCGGAGGACGCGGACTTGCCGCCCACGACCTGAGTGGATCGTGGACACGGCCTGGGAGAAACCTCCCCGTCGGCCGTGTCCGCCCGGCGCGGGGCCATCCTGTCGAGATGGCCGAGATCGACGGATCCGACCCGGACGCGCCCACCCAGCCGCTGCCGGGAACCCCGCCCGAGGTCGCTCCGCACGTGCCGATCGCCGACGTGCCGACCGAGCCGTACACCCCGGTCGGCGGGTACGTCGCCCCCGCCGAGCCCGCACCGCCGGCCCGTCGATCACGACCCTGGCTCTGGGCGATCATCGCCGCGGTCGCCGCCGGGGCGGCCGCGGCGATCATCACCGGCATCGCCCTCGGTTCCGGGGGGCCGCAGCCGGTGCCCACACCGACGCAGAGCACGCCGGTCCCCACGCCCTCCTCGACGCCGGATGAGGGCACCGGGGGCGGCAACCCGGCACCCGAGCCCGAGGAGCCGTCCGAGAAGCCCGACCCTCCCGCGAGCCCGCCGCCGCCTCCGCCTCCGCCGACGGAGGAGCCGGAACCCACCGAGACCCCGGCGGGTTAGTCCGGCGACGGCCAGCGGTACGCATCGCGCAGCGCGAGCTTCTGAATCGGCACCCAGCCGGTGCGGTTGCCCCAGGTGACCCGCATCCAGAGGCGGTTGCTGGAGAGCACCTGCACGGCGGCGCCCTTCGGCAGGTAGCGGACCAGCTTGCCGCCCGGCGACTTCTGGAGCTTGACCTTCGCCGTCGTGACGTACTGGCGGGCCGGGAAGCTCGCCCTGACCGCGAAGTCCCCCTGCAGGTAGCGGTAGACGATGGTCGAGATGCCGCGGACCGTCGTGCCGGTCGCACCGTGGGTGCCGATGACGGTGAGAACGTACGTGCTGTGCTCGCCGTGGATGATCGCGGCGTCGGCCTCGACCATTCCGCTTGAGAGCCACAACTGCCCAGACTTCGACGCGACGACCGTTCCCTCGGCGACCCCCGAGCTGATGCGCTGCCGCCAGATCTGGGCGAGCAACCGTCTCGTCAACTGGGTCGTCCCCGCCTCGCTCAGGAGCGTCCCCTGCTCCAGGCGGGACAGCAGCAGGGCGAGATCGTCGGAACTCGTGCGCTTGGTGACGTAGCGGCCCTTCGAGTCGAGCACGAGGTACGTGCCGGTGAAGCCCTCGTCGGCGAACAGGCGGTTGAGGTTGCTCATCCCGAGCCTCGTCCTGAGGTCGACGGCGCACGGATTGTCGGAGATCTGGATCATGACGGTGAGACAACTGCCCACGGTGACGCCCGACTTCAGCCGGGTGGTCAGGGCGAGCGTCCCTTCATCGGCGGCCCGGAGGGCTGCCCAGGCATAGAACAGCTTGATGGTGGATGCGGGGTCCGACGTCCGCGCACCGGACAGCGACAGGGATCGCTGCTCGCCATCGAGCTCGCGCACCGTGATCGAGTACCTCCCCGATCGAGTGGCGAGATAGCCGGTCAGGGCCGACGCGAGCTCGGCCTCGGGATCCCCGTCGGCACCGCTCGCGAGCCCGGGCTGCGGAGCGGACAACCCCGTCAGCACCAGCGCGGCGGCCACGACGAGAGCCCAGCGTCGTGCACCGGCAGGTGACGGCGTTCGCGGGCCCATCGGCCCAGGGTGCCCTGGATCGAGATGGCAGGCAAGCCGTACCCGGAACGCGTCTAGGGTGACATGATGCACCCGCCGATCGAGCCGTACATGTCGGCGACGCTGGCCGGGCCCGGCGGCGGCGCCCTGTACTGGGAGGAGAGCGGAAGCCCTGAGGGCACGCCGGCGCTCTACCTGCACGGCGGTCCGGGCGGAGGTCTCGGGCGTGGCGGCTACCGCCGGCATTTCGATCCGGCGCGGTATCGCGTCATCGGGCTCGACCAGCGCGGATGCGGCCGCTCCGAGCCGTGGGCGATCGATGCCCTCGACACGCTCGACGACAACACGACCCAGACGCTGATCGCCGACATCGAGGCACTGCGCGAGCACCTGGGCATCGACAGCTGGCTGGTGCACGGGGTCTCCTGGGGCTCGACCCTGGCGCTGGCCTACGCCCTCGCCCACCCGGCGCGGGTCTCGGCGATCGTCGTGATGGCCGTCACGACCTCGAGCCGGGCCGAACTCGACTGGATCACGTCGGCAATGGGGCGCGTGTTCCCCGAGGCGTGGGCAGAGGTCGAGGCTCTCGCTGGGCCGGGTGAACGGCCGCTCGATGCCTGCGCCCGGCTGCTGCGCACCGGGACCACGGAGGCACGGCAGCGCGTCGCCGACATCTGGGACCGGTGGGAGGCGACCCACATCTCGCTGGATCCGAACGTGCGCCCCGGCCCCCTGCACGACGACGCGCGGATGCGACTCAACTTCGCGACGCTCGTCACCCATTACTGGGCGCACGACTGTTTCGTCGACGGGATCATCGGCCGCGCCGGCGAACTCCGCGGGATTCCCGGTGTCCTGGTCCACGGGCGGCTCGACCTGAGCGGTCCCGCCGTCACGCCGTGGACGCTGCACCGGAACTGGCCCGGAAGCCGGCTCGTCATCGTCGAGACCGAGGGTCACGGCGGGCCGGAGATGGCACAGATCGCGGCGGACGCGATAGCGGAGTTCGCGTAGGCCGCGTCCGAACGACACAACCCCCGGCGGACCGGGGGTTTTTCGGTGGGCGATACTGGGATCGAACCAGTGACCTCTTCCGTGTCAGGGAAGCGCGCTACCGCTGCGCCAATCGCCCGCTGTTGAGTTATGTCTTGCAGAGGAGTGGAGGTGGCGACGGGATTCGAACCCGTGTAAACGGCTTTGCAGGCCGGTGCCTCGCCTCTCGGCCACGCCACCAGGCTGAAAGGCTGGTGCCTTCACTCGAGCGGATGACGAGATTCGAACTCGCGACCCTCACCTTGGCAAGGTGATGCGCTACCACTGCGCCACATCCGCGTTGCATCCGTTGCCGGCTGCGGACTCGACTCTATCCGATGCACCCGACCTCTCCAAACCATGTGACGGGCCTGTCGGGATTCGAGCTCAGCCCCACCAGAAGACGCTCGGCATGAACAGCGCGCTGGACTGCAGCGACGCCGCGGCGACGGAGGCCGAGATCACGCGCGTGAACCACAGGATCAGGTGCAGATAGGCGACCCCGAGCACGATGGTCGCGATGTGGCGGCTGAGCTGGCGCTGCGACGGGATCGCAGCGAGACCGCGGTGGCCGAGCAGCATCGCGGCGACGATCGCGACGATCGACAGGAAGGAGACGATCCCGAACCCGCGGGCGAGATCGCCGGTGTCGACGAAGATGTCGAAGTTCAGGTTGACCGCGAGCACTCGTCCGGCGACGAAGGCGACGCTCTGCACCGCGGCCAGGCCGGCGGCCGCCACCGCGGCGACCGGAAGCTCATGCAACGCCGCACGCGCGCGGGCGTAGCCGGATGCCGGACGCGGGACGACCGTGAGGACGGGGGCGACCGGGCGCAGCACGCCGGGGAGGGCGGAGTCGGGGGAACTCACGCCCTCACCCTAGGTCGGCGGCCCCCTCCGTGTCACCCGTACGGGGGCCACGCACAGGGTTAACGCAGGGGTTAGGGGTGCCCGCACATCGCCCCCGTGGCGCTGTGGCAAGATGGAGGCCGCGGGCGATTGGCGCAGTTGGTAGCGCGCTTCCTTCACACGGAAGAGGTCATCGGTTCGAGTCCGGTATCGCCCACCACATCCGCAGCAGGCCCACCAGCGACACGATCGCCCAGACGCCCTCCAGCAGCAGGAAGCCCCACTGGGCCCCGAGCGCCGCATCCACGGCGAGGACGGTCGAGCCGACCAGGTTGATCAGCAGGTACGGGCGGCGCTTCGCATCCATGCGTCCGAGCTGCACCAGGACGAACGGGATGAGGATCGCCAGAGATCCGGCGACCTGGATGACGGTGTTCATGACGGACCTTCTCGCATCCGTCTTGTCGGGCCGGGTACGGTGCGTCTCGTCCGGGGCGGCGCGAGGGCGCCGGGGCCGCATCCATGCTCTCACGCGCCCCGCGTCGCGTCAGCCGGGGGCCGGGCGGCCGAACCGGGTGGTGACGCCGGGCGAGAACAGCACCGAGTCCGGGGGGCGGTCGACGATCCCCGGCAGGCCGGCTGCGGCGACCAGCTCGTCGTCCAGATCGATCAGCTCTGCGGCATGCAATGCCCACGGCTCGTGCTCGTTGGGCACCCACACTGTCCTGCCGCCGCGCCGGGTGAACATGCCCCAGCGGGCGGTGAGGAAGTCGGCCAGCGGGCCCGTGCCGATCCGCGACCCGACCCGCGCGCGGATGGCACTCGAGGGCCCGCCCCCGTGGCGTCGCGCGTCGTAGCCGTAGTACCGGCCCTCGCGCTGCATGTGCGTGCTGGACCAGAAGTACGGCAGGCCGAATGCGGCTCGGGCCGCGAGGACGGCGACGAGCCGCGACGCCTCGAGCGAGCGGAACACCACTCCCCTGCGCCCGAACCAGTCGACGCCGTACAGGCGCACGTTCACCTCGACGAAGCTGCCGGCGTACGGAACCGGCGGGCTGCCGAACAGCGTCGCCTGGTCGAGCTGGAACGGGATCAGCCCGACCCAGCTGCTGCCGTCGAACTCGTCGGGCACGACGCCCTCGGGCAGCAGGGGCGCGACCTCGGCGGCCGGAACCCTCCAGTGCAGGAAGGTCAGGTCGCTCCAGCGTTGCGACGCGATCGGCCGCCCCTCGAGAGCGGGCGCCTCGTGCGTGATCGGCCGCGGCGCCGTCATTCGGAGGCCACGATCTGATCCGGGATCCGCTCGCGCGCCGCGTGCCGGCGCACCAGGACCCATACCGGGGCCGAGACCGCGACCGAGAACACCGCGACCGCCGAGAAGGCCAGCAGCGGGACGGTGAGCACTGACGCGCGCGCGGCGAAGATGATGCCGACGGTGTCACCCGAGATCGCGGGGGCGAGGAACCCGGTCCCGGCCGCGACCAGGATCGCGACGCCCCAGCGCGCGGCGAGGCTCGTCCCCTCGACCCCCCGCCAGGAGTAGAGCAGCGCGGCGAGACCTCCGGCTATCAGCCCGGTGATCGGCAGCCACGGCAGCCCGACGGTCACGGCGCCCGGCAGCGTCGCGACCATGCCCGCGACCAGGCCGAGCATCAGCGACCGCGCCGTCGAGCCCCGGGTGTCGCGCAACACGTCGACGACCAGCCAGCCCACCGCTCCGCCGAGCGGCCCGACGACGGCGGCGAGCAGGATCCGCGGGGTGAAGTCATCGACCACCCCCTCCAGGTGCGCCAGCCAGACGGCGGCAGCCAGCCACAACACCAGTCCGGCGACCACGGCGCGGCGACCCGAGCTGCGGTCGAGCGCGGCGCGCTCATGCACCCCGGCCGGCAGCCACGCCAGCACGACGAACGCCGACGACGACACCAGCAACGGCAACGCGGCGCCGAAGTCCTCGAATCCGCACTCCGGCGCCAGGCACCCCGAGGTGAGGGCCAGGGGCAGCAATGCCGACACCGGGAACACCACGAGACCCCACACCAGCATCAGCAGGCGCCGGGCGAACGCATCGGCCCCGGATGCGGTGGCCGCGGCCTCCAGCAGCAGCATGACCGGCAGCGCGAACGCCGCGATCCCGATCAGGAACTCCGGCGACCCGAGACCGAGGAGGCGCCCGGGGACGACGACGAGGACCCCGGAGGCGAGCGTCGCGATCACGGCCGGCCCCAGCATCCGGGCCCGCAGCACCGGCCGCACGAGCGCCAGGACGGCCCCCGCGGCGAGCAGAGACGCCGCGACGCCGACGAGAACGATCGGGTTCACCGCTCACACGATACGGGGCGCCGCTCCCGGAGGAACGGCGCCCCGCGAGGCGTGGACTCGGTTACGCCTTCGCGTCGGCGAGCACGTAGCCCTCCTCCCCGTGGATGACGGTGTCGATGCCGGCGATCTCGTCCTCGTTCTTGACCCGGAACCCGATCGTCTTCTCGATCACGAAGCCGATCACGAACGCGACGACGAAGGAGTAGACCATGACGCCGACGGCGGCGATCGCCTGCACGGCCAGTTGGGCGGGCGATCCGCTGAACAGCAGGCCGGTCTCCTTGGCGAAGAAGCCGAGGTAGAGCGTTCCGATCAGGCCGCCGACCAGGTGGATGCCGACCACGTCGAGCGAGTCGTCGAACCCGAGCTTGAACTTCAACTCGATCGCGAGGGCGCACACCACACCGGTGATCAGACCCAGCAGCAGGCCCCAGCCGGGCTCGAGGAAGGCACACGCGGGGGTGATCGCCACGAGACCCGCGACGGCACCCGATGCGGCGCCGACCGAGGTGGCCTTGCCGTCCTTGAACTTCTCCACGATCAGCCAGCCGATGATCGCGGCGGCCGTGGCTCCGAGGGTGTTGACCACGATGGTCCCGAGGAAGGTGCCGTCGGCGGTCAGAGAGCCGTACACCCCGTCGCCGTAGGCCCATGCCGCCTCCGCGCCGCCGTTGAAGCCGAACCAGCCGAACCACAGAAGCGCGGCACCCAGCAGCACGAAGGGCGGGTTGTGCGGCTGGTGCGCACCCTTCGCGAAGCCGATGCGCTTGCCGAGCACGAGCGCCAGCGCGAGCGCCGCGGCACCCGCGTTGATGTGCACCGCGGTGCCGCCCGCGTAGTCGAGCACGGTGGCGTCGACGCCGATGATGTCGCCCAGGTTGCCGATCCAGCCGCCGCCCCAGACCCACGCCGCGACCGGGAAGTACACGAACGTGGCGAACAGGCCGGCGAAGATCAGCCACGACCCGAACTTCGCCCGGTCGGCGATCGCGCCCGAGATCAGGGCGACCGTGATGATCGCGAACGTCGAGCCGAAGAACGCCAGCACCAGGTCGGACTCACCGACACCGGTCAGCGCGAACGTCTCGACGAACGGGTTGCCCGCGAACTGGAACGGGTCGCTCACGGCCGACATGTTCCAGCCGTAGAGGATCCAGAGGACCCCGATCAGCGCCATGGCGCCGAAGCTCATCATCATCATGCTGATGACGCTCTTGGCCTTGACGAGACCGCCGTAGAAGAAGGCGAGGCCGGGGGTCATCAAGAGCACGAACGCGCCCGCCGTGACGGCCCAGGCGAAAGTTCCGCTATCCATCGAATCTGTTACCTCTCTGGGGAAGTTGCCGAATGCACCACGGGGGCACGGGCTCACTGTGGCCCCGCCAGGTTTCGGCATCGATGTCAGCGTGTTTCGCGGCGGTTACGCATCCGGCCCGCGTGTGAACATCGTGTTTCGCGCGAGAAGGTGAGCGCTACGAGGTGAGAGCGATGAGGCGCGAGATCGCGCGCAGGTACTTCTTGCGGTAGCCGCCGGCGAGCATCTCGTCGCCGAAGACCTGATCCAGCGGTACCCCGGTGGCGTAGACGCGCACCTGCTCGTCGTAGAGCCGATCGACGAGGGCGACGAACCGCAGCGCCTGGGTCTGATCGTGCAGAACCGCCACATCGCTGATCCCGACGGCGGTCAGGCCCTCGACGAGCCGCACGTACCGCGAGGGGTGCACGGATGCCAGATGGGCCAGGATCGCATCGAAGCGATCCGCGGTGACGGCGCCGCTCTTCGCGGCCCCGGCCACCGCATCCGCGTAGCCGTCCTCGTCGAGAGCGACGGCGTGCCCCTCGACATCGCGTCGGCGGTAGTCGAGGCCATCGATGCGCACGGTCTCGAAGCGGTCGGCCATCGCGTGGATCTCGCGCAGGAAGTCGGCGGCGGCGAACCGGCCCTCGCCCAGAGCGTTCGGCGGGGTGTTCGACGTCGCGGCGATGCGCGTGCCCCCGGCCACCAGCTCGCCGAGCAGCCGCGTCATGAGCATGGTGTCGCCGGGATCGTCGAGCTCGAACTCGTCGATCGCCAGGAAGCTCGACCCGCTCAGCAGCTTGACGGTGGGCGCGTAGCCCAGTGCGCCGACCAGCGCCGTGTACTCGATGAACGTGCCGAAATAGGTACGGCCGGGCGCCAGCTTCCACAGGGCGGCCAGCAGGTGGGTCTTTCCCACGCCGAAACCGCCGTCGAGGTAGATGCCCGGCTTGGTCGGCGCCTGCTTCTTGGCGAACATGCCGCGGGCCGGCTTCCAGGCCGCGGCGAAAGCCCGAACCCGCTCGACGGCACGGGCCTGCGAGGGGTAGTCCGGATCCGGCACGTAGTTGTCGAGCGTGGCGTCCTCGAACTGGCGCGGCGGAACCAGCGATTCGGCGATCTCGGCCGCGGTCATCGACGGGGTGCGCTCGGCGAGCGACGGGACGGAGAGCTGCATGCGGAATGGGTGCCTTCGATACCGGGGATCGTGTCGAACTCTTACGGCACTTCAGCGGGCTCGCGGTCGACTGCCTACCCTGAGAGGGTACCCATTCGCCGAGCTGCCCGTGGAGGACCCCATGACCGTCGAGCGCGACCCGTCGCCCGCATTCGCCGCCTTCGCCCACCCCGAACGGCTGGTGAGCACGGAATGGCTGGCCGAGCACCTCGGCGAGCCGGGGCTGGTCGTCGTCGAATCCGACGAGGACGTGCTGCTCTACGAGACCGGGCACATCGAGGGCGCCGTCAAGATCGACTGGCACACCGACCTCAACGATCCCGTGACCCGCGACTACGTCGACGGCGCCGGTTTCGCCCGGCTCGTCGGGAGCAAGGGGATCTCGCGCGACTCCACCGTCGTGATCTACGGCGACAAGAACAACTGGTGGGCGGCGTACGCCCTCTGGGTGTTCACGCTGTTCGGCCACGAGGACGTCCGCCTGCTCGATGGCGGGCGCGCCAAGTGGGAGGCCGAGGGTCGTCCGTACACCACCGAGGTGCCGTCCCCCGCGGCCGTGGACTACCCGGTCGTCGAGCGCGACGACTCCACCGAGCGCGCCTACAAGGAAGACGTGCTCGCGGCGATCGGCAACGTGCCCCTGGTCGACGTGCGCTCCCCCGAGGAGTACGTCGGTGACCGCACCACCGCCCCGGCCTACCCCGAGGAGTCGGCGCTGCGCGCCGGTCACATCCCGACGGCGCGCAACGTGCCCTGGGCGCGCGCGGTCGCCGAGGACGGCTCGTTCAAGGGCCGCGACGAACTCGACGCCATCTACCGCGACGAGATCGGGCTGAAGGAGGGCGAGGACGTCATCGCGTACTGCCGCATCGGGGAACGTTCGAGCCACACCTGGTTCGTGCTCACCCACCTGCTCGGGTTCCCGAACGTGAAGAACTACGACGGGTCGTGGACCGAGTGGGGCAGCGCCGTGCGCGTGCCGATCGTGAAGGGAGCCGAGCCGGGCTCCCTCTGAGCCAGAATCGGACCATGACCGAGCAGCAGCTGCCGACGGCTCTCGCCGAGATCCGGGACGACTTCCTGGCGCTGGACGTGCGGGAACGGCTGCAACTGCTGCTGGAGTTCTCCAACGCGCTGCCGGACCTGCCCGAGCGCTATCGCGACCACCCCGACCTGCTGGAGCGGGTCGAGGAGTGCCAGTCACCGGTCTTCATCTTCGTGGAGGTCGACGCGGCACGGATCGTGCACGTCTTCGTCACGGCACCGAAAGAGGCTCCGACCACCCGCGGTTTCGCCTCGATTCTGGCCGAGGGACTCAAAGACCTCACGGTCGAACAGGTGCTCGCCGTGCCGGCCGACTATCCGTTGACGATCGGTCTCACCGAGGCGGTCAGCCCGCTGCGGATCCGCGGCATGATGGCGCTCCTCGGGCGCATCCAGAGACAGGTCACCGAGAAGTCAGCGGCGTAGACCCTCTACCCACCGCGAGATCGCGCCCTCCCACTTGTCGCGGTCGTAGTTCCACAGCTTGGTGTGCCGCGCGACCTCGAACGCCTCGTAGGTGACGATGTCGGGCCGCGCGACGGCGAGGGCGCGGGATGCGGTGGACGGCACGAATCCGTCGTCGTCGCTGTGCAGGATGAGGATCGGCACATCCAGCTCGCGCGCACGTCGCACGAAGTCCATGCGATCGAGATCCAGCGGCTCGGCCAGCCCGGTGAAGAACCCTCCCCACCGGCGGGAGTAGAGCATCAAAACGCCCCAGCGCACGAGCGACGGCAGCCGGCGCAACGCCACCTGGAAGTCGAGGGTCGCGATCCAGTCCACCACCGGAGACTCCAGCACCACGCCGCGCACCCGCGCGCCGAGTGGTGACCGGGTGAGCGCCTGCAGCACCGTCGCCCCGCCCATCGACCAGCCCATCAGCACCAGCTCGTCCGCGCCGTTGTCGAGGGCGAACTGCATCGCCGCCTCGATGTCCTGCCATTCGCGGTCGCCGAGCGCGTACCGGTGGTCGTCGCTGCGCGGGGCATCGCCGTCGTTTCGGTACGACACGATGAGGGAGGTGTACCCGGCGGCGCGGAACGGCGCGACGGCGCGCAACGTCTCGGAGCGGCGGACCGCCCGGCCGTGCACGTTGATGACCCAGCGGTTCGGGGCGCCGTCGGCCGTCGCCCCGTCCGCAGCGGGGACCAGCCAGGCCGGTGCCGGACCGAGCGGTGTCTCGACGCTCACATCCCGGTACGGGAACGGCAGATCGCGCGGGCTCAGCACGAACCAGCCGCTGAGGCGGCCACGACGGGCTGCGGCGAGATCCCCGAAGTCGACGCCGAGCACCCGGCGCCGGACCGTGCGGTCATCCTGCGCGATGATCTCGCCGAGCCGCGCATGTCCGCTGTCGCAGCTGAACCAGAAGCTGTACTCCCCCGGCAGCCGGGAGTCGGCGTTGGCCGAGAGCAGGATCATCCCGGCATCGGGCTCGTAGGCGAGGATCGTGACGTCCTCGGTGCGGCGCGACGGCGGGATGATGACCGTCCGGGCGACGATCACGCTCAGTGCTGCGGCGGCCAGCGCGGCCGCGCCGGCGGCCGCGACGACCCCGATCGCGATCCCTCCGGCGACCCGGCGTCCCATCTGCAGCCCTCTCGTCCCACGGCAGGGGTCGGCGTGGCACGTGACGGCGCCCCCGTGGAAACCCTAGTCTGCAGACGTGTCCGAAACCGCGCGCGGCCCCGCCGTCCCCGTCCTGTTCGGGCAGGCGCTGGCCTCGGTGCACGAGGCGACGACCCGCCCCGAGCTCGTCCTGACGGAGATCCCGGCCCCCACCGGGCTGGCTCCCCACGCCGTCGCCCTCGCCGCGGACGTGCGGCCTGCCCAGCACGGCGTCGACTCTGTGCTCGGCACCGGCCGGTTCGTCCTGCTCTACGATCCCGAGTCCCCGGAGGCCTGGGGCGGCTCGTTCCGCGTCGTCTGCTTCGCCCAGGCTCCCCTCGAGACCGACATCGGGCTCGATCCGTTCGTGACCGGCGTCGCCTGGTCGTATCTCACCGATGCGCTCGATGCGCGCGGCGCCGTCTACACCGCGGCGTCGGGCACCGCGACCAAGGTGCTCTCCACCGGATTCGGCGAGCTGGCCGGGCAGAGCGACGGGGCGCAGCTCGAGCTGCGCGCGTCGTGGACCCCCGATCAGGACTCGGTCGCCGCATCCGTCGAAGGCTGGAGCGAGCTGCTGTGCCTGCTCGCCGGCCTGCCGCCCACCGCCGAGGCGGTGGGCCTGCTTCCCCATGTCCGAGCGGCGCGTGACTGACGAGCCGAACACCGCCCCGGATCTCGAGGTCATCGAGTCGGTCGACGCCTACCTGGCGGCGGTCGCCGCGATCGAGGCCGGTCACGGTCCGATCGCGGTCGACGCCGAGCGGGCATCCGGATTCCGGTACTCGCAGCGCGCCTACCTGATCCAGATCTTCCGCCGCGGATCCGGGGTGTTCCTGTTCGATCCCCCGGCCATCGGCCGCCCGCTCACCGAGCTGCAGGATGCGATCCGCGGCGAGGAATGGGTGCTCCACGCCGCCAGTCAGGACCTGGCCTGCCTGCGTGAGGTCGGTCTCGACCCGGACCGCATCTTCGACACGGAACTGGGCGCCCGGCTGGCCGGTCTCGCCCGGGTCGGCCTCGGGTCGGTCGTCGAGGAGCTGCTCGGCATCCATCTGGCCAAGGAGCATTCGGCCGCCGACTGGTCGACCCGCCCGCTGCCGCAGAGCTGGCTCGTCTACGCCGCACTCGACGTCGAGCTGCTGCCCGATCTGCGGGACAGGATCGCCGAACTGCTCGAGGCCGACGGCAAGACCGAGATCGCCCGGCAGGAGTTCGCCGCGACGCTGCAGCGGGAGACCGTGGTGCGCGCCGATCCGTGGCGGCGCCTCTCCGGCATCCAGAACCTGCGCCAGGCACGCAACCTCGCCGTCGCGCGCGAACTCTGGTTGGAACGCGACGCCTACGCCCGGGAGATCGACACGGCACCCGGCCGGCTCGTCCCCGACGGATCTCTCGTGGCCGCGGCGAAGGCGCTCCCGGCCACCAAGCGCGATCTCGCGGGGATCAAGGAGTTCACCGGCCGGGCGAGCCGAAGCCAGATCGACCGCTGGTTCGCCGCCATCCAGCGCGGCGTCGCGACCGATGACCTGCCGGTGGTCCGCCCGCCGAGCGACGCATTGCCGCCGCCGCGCGTCTGGTCCGACAAGAACCCCGAGGCCGACGGCCGGCTGCGCCGCGCCCGGGCCGACGTGACCCAGGTCTCCGAGGCGATGAACCTCCCGCTGGAGAACCTGCTGACCCCCGACTTCCTGCGGCGGGTCGCCTGGAGCCCGCCCGCCGAGATCACCGCCGACAGCATCGGCGAGGCCCTCGCCGCCCTCGGTGCGCGCGCCTGGCAGATTGACGCAATCGCACAGGTGATCGCCGATGCCTTTGTGCGGTCCGACCAAAACGCGGACGAGCCGGAGAACCCCGCTTCGTAGGATCAGTCAAACGATTCGGGCGCCCGCAGGGGCGTGCCTAGGCTGGATCTCGAACGTTTTCGAGCCGATGGAGGACACCTTGGCTGCAGGCAGAGAGGTCGTGTTCGTCGACGGGGTCCGCACCCCGTTCGGACGCGCAGGCGAGAAGGGTCAGTACTGGGGCACGCGCGCCGACGACCTGATCGTGAAGGCGATGATCGGGCTGCTCGAGCGCAACCCGGGACTGCCGAAGGACCGGGTCGACGATGTCGCCATCGCCGCGACCACGCAGACGGGTGACCAGGGCCTCACCCTCGGCCGCACGGCCGCCATCCTGGCCGGACTGCCGCTCAGCGTCCCCGGTTACGCCATCGACCGGATGTGCGCGGGCGCGATGACGAGCGTCACCACCATCGCGGGCGGCATCGCATTCGGCGCCTACGACGTCGGCATCGCCGGAGGCGTCGAGCACATGGGCAGGCACCCGATGGGCGCCGACGCCGACCCGAACCCGCGGTTCCTGGCCGAGAAGCTCGTCAGTCCCGACGCCCTCAACATGGGCATGACCGCCGAGCGGCTGCACGACAGGTTCCCCGCACTCACCAAGGAGCGCTCCGACCGGTTCGGCATGCTCAGCCAGCAGAGGGTCGCCGCAGCCTACGCCGCGGGCAAGATCCAGCCCGATCTCATCCCCGTCGCGATCCGCAGCGAGGCCGGCTGGGGCCTGGCCACCGAGGACGAGGGCATGCGCCCCGAGACGACGATGGAGGGTCTTGCCACCCTCAAGACCCCGTTCCGCCCGCACGGCAAGGTGACTGCCGGCAACGCCTCGCCGCTCACCGACGGCGCGACGGTGTCGCTGCTCGCGTCGGCGGATGCGGCGAAGGAGCTCGGCCTGACCGTCAAGATGACGATGGTCGGCTTCGGATTCGCCGGCGTCGAGCCGGAGGTGATGGGCATCGGGCCGATCCCGAGCACCGAGAAAGCGCTGAAGAGCGCCGGGCTCACCATTGACGACATCGGCGCGTTCGAGTTGAACGAGGCGTTCGCCGTCCAGGTGCTGTCCTTCCTCGACCACTTCGGCATCGACGACGAGGACCCCCGCGTGAACCCCTGGGGCGGCGCGATCGCCATCGGCCACCCGCTCGCCGCATCCGGCGTGCGTCTCATGACCCAGCTGGCGGCGCAGTTCGCCGAGCAGCCGGATGTCCGTTACGGCCTGACCGCGATGTGCGTCGGCCTCGGCCAGGGCGGAAGCGTCATCTGGGAGAACCCGCACTACAAGGGAGCCAAGTAGATGACCGACTTCGGAAAGCTGATCTCCCTCGACCCCGACGAGGTGGTCACCCACTCCTACGTGCGCGATGTCACGCTGCCGAGCGGCAGGATCCTGGCCCTCGTCACGCTCGACAACGGGCGGGATCACACCCGGCCGAACACGCTCGGTCCGAACACCCTGCTCGAGTTGAAGGGCGTGCTCGAGGGCCTGGCCGAGCGGGCGAAGAAGAGGGAGATCCACGCCGTCGGCATCACCGGCAAGCCGTTCATCCTGGCCGCGGGTGCCGACCTGTCGAAGGTCGACCAGATGGCGGATCGCGAGACCGGCGTGCTGATGGCGAAGCTCGGCCATGCAGCCCTCGGGATGCTGTCGGAACTCGGGGTGCCGTCGTTCGCCTTCATCAACGGACTCGCCCTCGGGGGCGGAACCGAGATCGCGCTCAACGCGACGTACCGGACCGTCGACTCCAGCATCCCGGCCCTCGCGCTGCCCGAGGTGTTCCTCGGGCTGGTGCCCGGCTGGGGCGGGGCCTGGCTGCTGCCGAACCTCATCGGCATCGAGAACGCGCTCGAGGTGATCATCTCGAACCCGCTGAAGAACAACCGCACGCTCAAGGGACCGCAGGTGCTCGAGCTCGGCATCGCCGATGCGATGTTCGGCCCCGCCACCTTCCTGGAAGACTCACTGACGTGGGCCGACGGCGTGCTGGGCGGCGCGATCAAGGTCAAGCGCAAGAACGAGCCGGGCAAGCTCGAGCGTGCCGTCAAATGGGACATCGCGATCGGCGTCGCCGAGAAGATGCTCAAGAGTCGCATCGGAACCGTCGCGAAGAGCCCATACCGGGCGCTGGAACTGCTCAAGGCGGCCAAGAACACCGACAAGAAGACCGGGTTCGCCGCCGAGGACGACGCACTCGCCGACCTGATCGCCGGGGATCAGTTCCGCGCGTCGATCTACGCGTTCAACCTCGTGCAGAAGCGGGCCAAGAAGCCGGCGGGTGCCCCCGACAAGAAGCTCGCCCGCCCGGTGAACAAGGTCGGGGTCGTCGGCGCGGGACTGATGGCGACCCAATTCGCCCTGCTCTTCGTGCGGCGTCTGCAGGTCCCCGTCGTCATCACCGACCTCGATCAGGAGCGCGTCGACAAGGGCGTGGCGAGCATCCGCGGCGAGATCGACGAGTTGCTGATGAAGGGGCGCATCGACTCCGATGAGGCAAGCAAGCTGCGCTCGCTGATCTCGGGCACCACCGACACGGCCGACTTCGCCGATTGCGACTGGGTCATCGAGGCGGTCTTCGAAGAACTCGGCGTCAAGCAGCAGGTGTTCGCGGACGTCGAGAAACATGTGGCCGACGATGTCATCCTCGCCACCAACACCTCCGGCCTGTCGATCGACGAGATCGGCGCGAAGCTGAAGCACCCGGAGCGCCTGGTGGGCTTCCACTTCTTCAACCCCGTCGCGGTCATGCCGCTCATCGAGGTGGTCAAGGCGAAGAAGACGAACGATGTGGCGCTGAGCACGGCGATGGTCACCGCCGAGAAACTTCGCAAGAACGCCGTGATCACCAAGGCGACCCCCGGGTTCGTGGTCAACCGGCTGCTGGCCAAGCTGCTCGGTGAGGCCATGCATGCCGTCGAGCAGGGAACGCCGTTCGAGACGGTCGTCGAAGCGCAGAAGCCGTTCGGATTCCCGATGGACCCGTTCGTGCTGCTCGAGCTGGTCGGGCTGAAGGTGGGCGCCCACGTCCTGGACACCCACCACGGCGCGTTCCCCGAGCGCTTCTTCGAGTCGAAGGCCCTGCACGAACTGGCCGACTACGGGCACATCCTCGAGAAGGACGGCAAGGGCAAGGTCACCGGCTACGACAAGAAGGCGCTCGAGATCGTCGCGAAGCACCGTCCGGCCGACGCGAAGCCGTACACCGCCGGCGAGCTGCAGGTGCGCATCGAGGACGGCCTGGCCGACGAGATCCACCGCATGCTCGAGGACGGCGTCGTCGCGGCGGCAGAGGACATCGATCTGTGCATGATCCTCGGGGCCGGCTGGCCGTTCCAGATGGGCGGCGCCACCCCGTATCTGGATCGCGTGGGCGCCTCCCAGCGCGTGTTCGGCGACACCTTCCACCACCCGCCGATCCGCGGGGTCGAGTAGCCTCCCGGCGAGGGCACGCGGGGCGACCCGGGGTCAGTGACCCCCGGTCGCCGCCGCGTCGCCCCATTCGCCCTCCGGCATCGCCGGAGTCTCGAGCCGGCGGATGAAGAAGGTGAGCACGATCACCGCGAGCGAGATGACTCCCCCGGCGAGGAACGCGAGGTGGGCTCCCGCGGCCGCTTCGGCGGCAAGGGGCTGCTCGGGGTCGATGTTGCCCGCGTCGGCGAGTCCCGTCGCATAGAGCGCCACGAACAGGGCGATGCCCGCTGCGCCCGCCACCTGCTGCAGGGTCGCGATCGTCGCGCTGCCGTAGGAGTAGAGCTTCGGCTCGAGCGAGCCGAGCGACACGCTGAACAGCGGCGTGAACATGAACGCCAGGCCCAGGCTCAGCAGCACGTGGGCACCGAGCAGCACCAGCCACGACGAGCCGTCGCCGAGGAAGAGCGCCAGGATCCACAGCGCCGCCGAGACCCCGACCGCTCCCGGGACGATGAGCGGGCGCGGACCGTGCTTGTCGTACAGGCGGCCGATCACCGGACCGAGCAGACCCATGAGCAGACTGCCCGGCAGCAGGATCGCGCCCACCCAGAGCACGTCGAGCCCGAGCGTGTAGCGCGCGAACTGCGGGATGACGATGACGACGCCGAACAGCGCCAGCATCGCCACGGCGAGCAGGGTCACCGAGAAGGCGAAGTTGCGCGACTGGAAAGTGCGCAGGTCAAGGAGTGCGGAGTCGGTGCGCTGCAGCCGGATCTGACGCCAGATGAACAGGCCCAGCACGACGAGCCCGATGACGATCGGGATCCACGGCGCGACGGGCACCTCGCCCAGGGCCGAGCTGCCGATGCTGCTCAGGCCGTAGACCAGCGCCGAGAACGCGATGGCGGACAGGATCACCGATGCCACGTCGAGCGGTGCCGCCCGTGTCTCGGTCACGTCGGGGACGTACCGGATGCCGATCGCGAGCATCACCAGGGCGATCGGGAGCATGACCCAGAACAGCCCCTGCCACGGGAGGAACTGCAGCAGCGCGCCCGAGACGGTCGGCCCGACCGCGGGGGCGACCGACATGACGATCGAGATACGACCCATGATGCGCCCGCGGTTCTGGGGCGGGACGATCGTCATGACGGTCGTCATCATCAGGGGCATCATGATCGCGGTGCCCACCGCCTGGACGACGCGGCCGACGATGAGCATCTCGAAGATCGGCGAGAGCGCGGCGATCAGCGTGCCGACGCTGAAGGTGACCATGGCGACGATGAACACCGGCCGGGTGTTGAGACGCTGCAGCAGCCAGCCGGTGGTCGGGATGACGACGGCCATCGTGAGGGCGAACGCCGTGGTCAGCCACTGCCCCTGCGTCGCGTCGATGCGCAGCGCCTCTTGGATCTTGGGCAGGGCGACCGTCATCATCGTCTCGTTGAGGAAGACGACGAACACGGCTGCGAGAAGCAGGATGAGAGCCGTCCGGTTGCGCCGTGCGATCGCGTCCTCCGTCATCATCGAGCCGGTGGGCGTGGTCGTGTTCAGACTCATCTGTGTCTCGCTTCGATCGTCGTCAGGGGCCGTCCACAACGGGAAACGGCGGGAGGCATGCGTCCTCACCGCCGTTTGTGAACAGTGTCCACATATAGTACCGCGGGCCGCCGACAATGCAAGTCGGCGACGCCCCGCGGTATTCCCGTGACTGAGCGGGGCTACTCCGCCCGGACCACCTCGACCTCATAAGAACGCACGCCGGCCGACTCCGGGCAGCCGCTGGCGATCGCGTCCTCCGTGGTGGAGATCTCGCTCTCCACGGTCCCGGTGAACGAGGTCACCCCGTCGGCGTCGCCCTCACCCACCGTCAGGTCGTACGAGGTGTCGATGCCGAACGCCTCCGGGAACGCGACGGTGCCGTCCGTCTACTTGCAGTCGATGCTCGAGACCCCACGGAAGGTCAGCGATTCGCCGTCCCAGGTGAACTCGGACTCGACGGCGATCGCCTGGTCCTCGCCGTGAGAGGCAGCAGAAGGGCGGCCACGAGGGCCGCCGTGATGCGGGTTCTCATGACGAGAACCTAGTGATGCTCAGCCTGCCGATTGTTGCCGGCAGATGGAATCTGCTCGGGCTCATCCGGGAGCCGCCGCGCGACGGGGATGCGGGTCCCCTCGGTGCCGAGCACCTGCGCGACGATGTCGTGCGCGATGCGCTGGTCGGTCAGGCCGACCTCGGCCAGCAACTCGTCACGGTCGCCATGCTCGAGGAACTCGTCGGGCAGACCGAGCTCGTCGAGCGGAGTATCGACCCCGGCGGCGCGCAGATCCTGCCGGATACGGGTGCCGATGCCCGCCACGCGGATGCCGTCCTCGATGGTGACCACGAGCCGGTGATCGCGCGCCATGTCGACGATGCTGCGGGGCACCGGGATGACCCAGCGCGGGTCGACGACCGTCGCGCCGATGCCCTGCGCCGCCAGACGCTCGGCGACCTGGAGGCCGAGCTTGGCCATCGGGCCGACCGTGACGATGAGCACATCGCGGTGCGCAGCCTCGCGCAGCACGTCCACCCCGTCGGCGGTCCGGCGCTCGGCGTCGTACTCGGTGCCCACGCTCCCCTTCGAGAACCTCAGCACCGTCGGCGCATCGTCGACGACGACGGCCTCGGCGAGCTCCTCGCGCAGCCGCGTCGCGTCGCGCGGCGCGGCGAGCCGGACGTTCGGCACGATCTGCAGCAGTGCCAGATCCCACATGCCGTGGTGGCTCGGACCGTCGGGGCCGGTGACACCCGCCCGGTCGAGCACGAACGTGACGCCCGCGCGGTGGAGGGCGACATCCATGAGGATCTGGTCGAACGCGCGGTTCACGAACGTGGCGTACAGGGCGACGACGGGGTGGAGTCCGCCGAACGCGAGTCCCGCGGCGCTGGTGACCGCGTGCTGCTCGGCGATGCCGACATCGAATACCCGGCCCGGATGCTTCTCGGCGAACCGGTGCAACCCGGTCGGGCGCAGCATCGCCGCCGTGATCCCGACCAGACGCGGGTCGCGGTCGGCGAGGGTGACGATCTCGTCGGCGAAGACGCTCGTCCACGACGGGCGGCTGGCCTGCTCGACGGGTTCGCCGGTCTCGGGATCGATCTGGCCGACGGCGTGGAACTGGTCGGCGACGTCCGCGACGGCGGGTTCGTACCCGTGGCCCTTCTCGGTGATGACGTGCACGATGACCGGGCGGCCGAGCTCCTTGGCCTGGCGCAGCCCCTCTTCCAGTGCGGTGCTGTCGTGCCCGTGCAGCGGGCCGATGTACTTGATGTCGAGGTTGGAGTAGAGCGCTTCGTTGTTGGTGAACCGGGCGAGGAAGCCGTGCACAGCGCCGCGGGTGCCGCGATAGAACGCGCGACCCGGCGCCCCGAACCGGCCGAACAGCTTCTCGCTGGTGCGGTGCAGATCGAGATAGGCGCGGCGGGTGCGCACCGTGTTGAGGAAACGCGCCATGCCGCCGATCGTGGGGGCGTACGAGCGGCCGTTGTCGTTGACGACGATCACGAGCTTGCGCAGGTTGTCGTCGCTGATGTTGTTCAGCGCCTCCCACGTCATGCCGCCGGTCAGCGCGCCGTCACCGACCACCGCGACGACGTAGCGATCGTCCTGCCCGGTCATCGCGAACGCTCGCGCGATCCCGTCGGCCCAGCTCAGCGAACTCGAGGCGTGCGAGCTCTCGACGATGTCGTGCTCGGACTCGGAGCGCTGCGGATACCCGGCCAGGCCGCCGCGCTGACGCAGCCGGCCGAAGTCCTGGCGCCCGGTGAGCAGCTTGTGCACGTAGCTCTGGTGACCGGTGTCGAACACGATGGCATCGCGCGGCGAGTCGAACACCCGGTGGATCGCCATCGTCAGTTCGACGACACCGAGGTTCGGTCCGAGATGGCCACCGGTCTTGGAGACCTCGGCGACCAGGAACCGGCGGATCTCGTCGGCCAGTTCGGCCAGCTGGTCACGGGTCAGGCCGTCGAGGTCGCGCGGACCATGGACGCCCTCGAGCAACGACATGCTCCGAGTTTACGGGTCGACCCCGTAGACCTCCCTGTGCAACCGCCGGGCGCTGCCGACCCAGTCGTCGCGCTCGACACGACCCGGGAAGGCCTCGATCGCGGCGTTGACCGCCTCGACGTCCTCGGCCGTGAACCGGGCGACCTGCCGGAAGCTGGTGATGCCCATCGCCTCCAGCTGCTGCGCGATCTTCGGCCCGACACCGTGGATGCGGACCAGATCGTCGCTCGGGGGCGTCAGGCCCCCTGCGGTGCGGCTCGCGATCCCCGCGATCCGGTCCCGTGCGCTCGGAGCGAACGCCGCGGCATCGAGCGGCGCCGCATCCGTCCCCGATGCGCCGGTGTCCATGTCCTCCACCTGGGTGCCCGCCGGATCCTCCGGCTCGGATGCGGGGGTCGGCTCCGGCTCGGCGGCGCGCGGGCGCAGCAGCCCGCGCAGCAACCATCCGAGGCCGAACCCGAGCAGCGCCGCGAGGATCATCCAGACGACGATCTCGCCGACGGTGTACAGCGACATCAGCCCTCCTCCACGATCTCGAGGTCCACCCGGCGCCCGTCGGCGGCGTCGACCCCGGTGGCTCCGGCCCCGGCGATCCCGAGCCGGCCGGGATCGACCCCTGCCGCGACCAGCTCGTCGACGACGGCCTGGGCGCGGCGGGTGCTGAATGCGATGGCATCCGCCGTGGTCCCGGTGGCGATCGCCACGTGGCCGGTCAGCCGCACCCGCAGCTCGGGGAACTGGGTCAGCAGGACCGCGACCCGTGCCACGCGGCGAAGGCCGGCATCGTCGAGCGCTGTGCTGTCGGGGGCGAACCGGATGGTCGTCGACTCGAGTTCCGCCACGGCGGCGTCCCGCCGGGGATCCTCCTCCGGCGCGGGGCTGGGGGTCGGGGTCGGCGCGGGGGCGAGACCGTGAGTCTCGGGGAGACTCACCCAGCGCACCCCGTCGACCCGCCCGACGACGCGCGCCGCCTCGGCGAGCACCGCCGCATCCGCCGCGTCACCGGTGAGCACCGCCTCGCGGCCGTCGAATCGCACGCTCACGCCGGTCAGCCTCGCGTCGTGCAGGGCGGCCTGCGCCGCATCGGTGAGAGGGACCTCGAACGCTTCGGAGCCGATGACGGCGACCCCCGCGGTCATCCCGCCGAGCACCGAGGCCAGTGCGATCACGGCGATCCGCTGCGCCCCCGCCGAGGAGGTGCGCACCGGGCCGCTCACGCCGAGACCACCAGGGTCAGACCAGGCTCCGCAGGACGTACTGCAGGATCCCGCCGTTGCGGTAGTAGTCGGCCTCACCGGGGGTGTCGATCCGCACGACGGCGTCGAACTCGATCGGCTGCTTGCCCGCCGGCGAATGCTCGCTCGGGGCCGCGACGACGCGCACCGTCTTGGGGGTGGTGCCGTCGTTGAGCTGCTCGATACCCGAGATCGACACCAGTTCGGTGCCGTCGAGCCCGAGATCGTCGGCGGTCGCGCCGGCCGGGAACTGCAGGGGCACCACGCCCATGCCGATCAGGTTCGAGCGGTGGATGCGCTCGAAGCTCTCGGCGATGACCGCGCGGACCCCGAGCAGCGAGGTCCCCTTGGCCGCCCAGTCACGGCTCGAGCCCGACCCGTATTCCTTGCCCGCGAAGATCACGAGCGGGGTCCCGGCGGCCTGGTAGTTGACGCTGGCGTCGTAGATGAACGCCTGGGGGCCGTCCGCCTGGGTGAAGTCGCGCGTGTAGCCGCCCTCGACGTTGTCCAGCAGCTGGTTGCGCAGGCGGATGTTGGCGAAGGTGCCCCGGATCATCACCTCGTGGTTGCCGCGGCGCGACCCGTAGGAGTTGAAGTCCTTGCGGTCGACACCGTGCTCTTGCAGGTACTGCCCCGCCGGGCTCTCGGCCTTGATCGACCCGGCCGGCGAGATGTGGTCGGTGGTGACCGAGTCGCCCAGCTTGGCCAGCACGCGGGCGCCGGCGATGTCGGTGACCGGCGTGGTCTCGAGGGTCATGCCGTCGAAGTACGGGGGCTTGCGCACGTAGGTGGACTCGGCATCCCACTCGAACACCTCGCTGTCCGGGGTGGGAAGCGAGCGCCAGCGCTCGTCGCCCTCGAACACGCTGGCGTACTCGTGGGTGAACATCTCGGTCGAGATCGAGTCGTCGATGGTCTTCTGGACCTCGGCCGCGTCGGGCCAGATGTCGCGCAGGAAGACGTCGTTGCCCTCGGAGTCCTGTCCGAGCGCGTCGACCTCGAAGTCGAAGTTCATCGATCCGGCGAGGGCGTAGGCGATCACCAGCGGCGGGCTGGCGAGGTAGTTCATCTTCACGTCGGGGCTGATGCGGCCCTCGAAGTTGCGGTTGCCCGAGAGCACGGCGGTGACGGCGAGGTCGTTGTCGTTGATCGCGGCCGAGACCTCGTCGATGAGCGGACCGGTGTTGCCGATGCACACCGTGCAGCCGTAGCCGACGGTGTAGAAGCCGAGCGCCTCGAGATCGTCGGTGAGTCCGGCCTTCTCGTAGTAGTCGGTGACGACCTTCGAGCCGGGGGCCATCGTGGTCTTCACCCACGGCTTGGCCTTCAGGCCCTTCTTGTGGGCGTTGCGGGCGAGGATCCCGGCGGCGAGCATGACGCTCGGGTTCGAGGTGTTGGTGCACGAGGTGATCGCCGCGACCGCGACGGCCCCGTGGTCGAGCGTGTACTTCTTGCCGTCGCTCGTCGACACCTTCACCGGATGCGACACCGCTGCGGGTGCGTGGCTCACGTGATCGTGCGAGTGCTCGTGCGCGCTCTCTTCATCTTCCGCGGTGAACCCGATGGGATCGGAGGCGGGGAACGTGGCCTCGACGGCCGCGTCGACCTTCGACAACGAGGAGGACGCGTAGTCGACGACGTCGAGCTCGAACTGGGTCTTGGCCTTGCTCAGCTCGACCCGGTCCTGCGGGCGCTTCGGCCCGGCGATCGAGGGGACGACGGTGGCGAGGTCGAGCTCGAGGTACTCGCTGTAGACCGGCTCGGCGGCGGGGTCGTGCCAGAGCTTCTGCAGCTTGGAATACGCCTCGACAAGGGCGACCTGCTCGTCGGTGCGGCCGGTGAGACGCAGGTAGTCGAGGGTGACGTCGTCGATGGGGAACATGGCGGCGGTCGAGCCGAACTCGGGGCTCATGTTGCCGATGGTGGCGCGGTTGGCCAGGGGCACCTCGGCGACGCCCTCGCCGTAGAACTCGACGAACTTGCCGACGACCCCGTGCTTGCGCAGCATCTGGGTGATGGTGAGCACGACATCCGTCGCGGTGACGCCGGTGGGGATCGCGCCGCTCAGCTTGAAGCCGACCACCTTCGGGATGAGCATCGACACGGGCTGGCCGAGCATCGCCGCCTCGGCCTCGATGCCGCCGACGCCCCAGCCGAGCACGCCGAGACCGTTGACCATCGTGGTGTGCGAGTCGGTGCCGACACAGGTGTCGGGGTAGGCGCGCAGAGCGCCGCCCACCTCACGGGTGAAGGTCACGCGCGCGAGGTACTCGATGTTGACCTGGTGGACGATGCCGGTGCCCGGCGGCACGACCTTGAAGTCGTCGAACGCCGTCTGACCCCAGCGCAGGAACTGGTAGCGCTCGCCGTTGCGCTCGTACTCGATCTCGACGTTGCGCTCCAGCGCGTTCTCGCTGCCGAACAGGTCGGCGATGACCGAATGGTCGATGACGAGCTCAGCGGGGGCCAGCGGGTTGATCTTGGTGGCGTCGCCGCCGAGCGCGCTCATCGCCTCGCGCATGGTGGCGAGGTCGACGATGCACGGCACCCCGGTGAAGTCCTGCATGACGACGCGCGCCGGGGTGAACTGGATCTCGGTGTCGGGCTCGGCGGTCGGCACCCACGAGCCGAGCGCCTCGATCTGCGTCTTGGTCACGTTGGCGCCGTCCTCGGTGCGCAGCAGGTTCTCCAGCAGCACCTTGAGGCTGAACGGGAGCTTCTCGTGCCCGGCGACCGTGTCGATCCGGAAGACTTCGTAGTCGGTTCCGCCGACCGTGAGCGTGTCCTTCGACCCGAAGCTGTTGACCGTCGACATCCCTTGTCTCCCTTGGTGTTCCCGCAAGGCCACCCTAAGCCTCACCGTCGCCGATTTATCTCGACATCAAGATATATTACACCCGGTCGCCGGTCGCCGGCGCCTCGTCCTCATCGGCGGGTCGCCAGGCAGTCCGGGCGAGCATCCAGGTCACCCAGAGCAGCCCCAGATAAAGCGGTACGCCCATCAGCAGCTTGGTCGCCGCCAGGGCATCGGGCAGTTCGGCGACATACAACGGCACCTGCACGGCGAGCCGCACGCCCGACAGCGCCAGCCACAGGAAGCTCGTCACATAGGCGACCCGCAGCTTGGCCGGGTCGTGCCGCCAGTGCTCATCGCCGGTCAGCAGTCCGATCACCACGCCGACCAGGGGCCGTCGCACCACCAGACTGATCGAGAGCGCGACGACCGCGACCGCGTTGATGCCGAATCCGAGCACGAAGTTGTTCGACACGTTGCCGGTCAGCACCGCCACGCCAGCCGAGAGCGCCACCCCGAGAGCCCCGCTCACCGCCGGCGTGACCGGCTTGCGCTGCACGATGCGCACGACGATGAACGCGACGGCGATCGCGACCGGTGCCAGCACCGAGGGCAGCAACTCTTTGGTGATCGTGTAGATCACCAGGAAGCCCAGGCCTGGCAGGATCGTCTCGATCAGGCCGCGGATGCCGCCGACCGCTCCCAGCAGGGCCGCACCGCTCGGCGCCTCCCCCGGCTTCACCCCGGACAGCCGTGAGCGCTGTGCGGCGGCCGCGAACGCCTCGCGAACCGTCGGGTCCTTCTCTTCGTCGCTCTCGGCCACTAGACGCTCTGCGCCGGGGCCGACGCCTGCGCAGCGGGCGGGACATGCAGGGGGATGAGATCGCGCGGCGGCATCGGGGAGGACCCGCGCACCACCACGATGCTGCGGAACAGGTCCTCGATCGGCCCGGCGGCGGCGGGGTCGGATGCGGCACGCCCGCTGATCACGCCCCGCAGGAACCAGCGCGGTCCGTCCACGCCGATGAACCGGGCGACCCGCGGCGCCGACGCTCCGGCGGCGGGCGGCAGTTCGGCGCGCAGTTCCGGGCCGAACGGGCCGTCCGACGCGGCGGTGGTCCCGCCCTGCTGCGCGATCTGGGCCGCGATCTGCTCGCGGATCTCGTGCCACAGGCCGCTGTTGCGCGGCGCCGCGAACGGCTGCACCTGCAGCGAGGAGTCCTGGAAGTCGAGCGCGACCGCGACGACCCGCTTGCCGCCCTCCTCGACCTCGAGCCGCACCCGCAGGTCGGGTCGCGGCAGGATCTTGACCCCGCCGAGGTCGACGTACGGCCGGACCGCGTTGGCCTCGCTCTCGTCGAGGGGTCCGCTGGACGCGCGGTCCGCTGGTGCCGACTTGGGGTGCTCCGGCGCTGCGGGAGGGTCGATCGGGGTGTCGCTCACGAGGTGGCTCCTTGACTGGCGTACCCGGTCGATCCGAACCCGCCGTCGCCGCGATGGCTTCCGGGCAGGCGTTCGACCGGGACGAAGCGGGCCCGGCTCACGGGCATGACGACGACCTGGGCGATGCGATCGCCCTCGGTCACCGTGTACGGCTCGCTCTGGTCGGTGTTCAGCAGGATGACGCAGATCTCTCCGCGGTACCCGGCGTCGACGGTGCCCGGGGTGTTGACGATGGTGATGCCGTGACGAGAGGCGAGCCCGCTGCGCGGCACCACGAATGCGACGTACCCGTCGGGCAGAGCGATCGCCGTCCCGGTGCCCACGGTGGCCCGCTCGCCCGGCCCCAGGACCACGGTCTCCCGGGCGATGAGGTCGGCGCCGGCGTCGCCCGGGTGCGCGTAGGCGGGCAGGTGATCCCCGGTGAGCAGCACCTCGACGTCGGTCACGCAACGAGGTTAGTCCATGGTCGAATGGGAGCATGCCGAACGAGACGACCTACCGGGAGCGGCTCTGGCCGGCCCCCTGGGTGTTCATCGCGACCGCTCTGGTGATCCCCGCGAGCCTTCTGGTGTTCCTGCCGATCTCGCCCCAGGCGGGCGTCGTCGTCGCCATCGTGCTCTACGCGGCGATCGTCGGCGTGCTGCTCGGAACGACGGCGACGATCGAGGTCGGCGCGGAGGGACTGCGGGCCGGCCGCGCGCGGATCGAGCGCCGGTTCGTGGGGGCGGCCACCGCATCCACCGGCGCCGACGCGAACGCGGAACGCGGAACGCGCCTCGACGCGCGGGCCTGGATGCTGGTGCGCGGCTGGATCCCCGGCGTCGTGCGGATCGAGATCACCGACCCGGAGGACCCGACCCCGTACTGGCTCGTCTCGAGCCGTCGGCCCGACGAACTCGCCGCGGCACTACAGCCGGTCGACGCTCCGCCGGTCGAGTAGCCCGAAGGGCGTGTCGAAGCCGGTCGAGTAGCCCGAAGGGCGTGTCGAGACCTACAGGCTGCACTCGTGGCACACGGGCCCGAGCTTGGTCTCGTGGTCGAACTGCGACTGGTGCTTCACCAGGAAGCAGCTCGTGCAGGTGAACTCGTCCTCCTGCGGGGGAAGCACGACGACATCGAGGTCGAGGTCGGCGAGGTCCTGACCGACCAGTTCGAAGCTGCCCGGGTTGTCGGCATCCTCGACATCCACAACGCCCGAGAGTTTGTCGGGAACACGCTCCTGGAGGGCCTGGATCGACTCGGTGTCCTCGTCGGTCTTCCTCGGTGCGTCGTAGTCGGTAGCCATTCCCGTCCAATTTCTCGTCATCGCGCGCCCGTGCGGGCGGCGACAGTCTGCATGATCGTTGCACCGGATGCAAACCCTTGAGGTCTGCTCCCCGATGCTCCGCGTGCAACCGGCGGCGCGCCCGCGATATTCCCCGGTTTTCCGGCCTCCTCGTGGCATCCTTGCCGGGAATCGTGACGGCTGGAGAGGGCGTTCGGCAATGCAGGAGCTGAAGGTGATCGGCATCGAGGAGGGGGCGCTCCTCGTCGCCTCCGACGAGGGCGCCCGGTACCGGGTGGCCGTCGACGACCAGCTGCAGTCGCGGCTGCGCCAGTCCTCCCCCGACCTCGGCGCGCAGCGCAAGCTGTCGCCGCGCGAGATCCAGACCCACATCCGCGCCGGGATGTCCGCCCAGGACGTGGCGGCGATCACGGGCGCCCCGCTGGATTATGTCCAGCGCTTCGAGGGCCCCGTGCTGGCCGAGCGCGAGTTCGTCATCGAGTCCGCGCTCAACGTGCCCGTGCACACGGCCATGGAGATCGACCCGCTGTCCGGCGGCGCCACCTTCGGCGGCGTGCTGCGCCGGCGCCTCGTGGATGCCGGGGCTCTGAACGAGCGCTGGGCGAGCTGGAAGGAGGAGGGCGGCTCCTGGATCGTCAAGCTGACCTTCGTCGCCGAGCAGATCGAGCACGACGCCCGCTGGAGCTTCGACCCGAAGAAGCAGGCGCTCGCGCCCCTCAACCAGGAGGCCGTCTCGCTCTCGCAGCAGGGTGAGCTTCCGCAGAACCTGGTCCCGCGCCTGCGGGCCGTCGAGGACGAGGTCGAGACCAGCCGCTTCGACAGCGGCGCGTTCCAGCCGGTCGCCGCCGACCAGCAGGAGACCGGCCCGCTGCTGGAGCCCGTCATCCACGGCCGCATCGGCGCCCAGGATCCCGCGGACGACGCCCCGCCGCGCAAGACCACCCACCAGACCGCCGACCTGCTCGAGGCTCTGCGCCGGCGCCGGGGGGAACGCGACCCGATGGATCCCGAGCACGAGCAATCCCTCGCCGGGCACCCGGAGACGGGCGCGGTCAAGCTGATCGACGTCCCGCTCGAGGGACCGGGCGAGGGCCCGATCGGATCGGCGGGCACACCGTCGGCCGGATCGACCGGGACCGGCCCGCAGGGCATCTCGCGCGGCGGGCGGAAGAACCGCACCGCGATGCCGAGCTGGGACGAGATCGTGTTCGGCGCCCGCACCGACGACGACTGAGGTACGACGCAGTCCGGTCAGGCCCAGGCCCCGAAACGCAACAACGGCACCTGCAGTTCGTCAGGGGTGAGGGAGCCGTGCTGGCCGATCATGCGGCGTGCCGTGTCGGCCGGATCGGCGTAGTACGCGTAGCGCTTCTTCGCCGCCACCAGCACGTCGCCGATACGGGGATGCACCACCGGGTCCACCTCGCCGAACCATCCGGCGTCGATGGCCTCGTCGCGGGTCGCGACGAAGGCACGGGAGCCCTCGTGCGCCCGCCAGCGCGCGGCGAGCTCTCCCGCATCCGTGCCGGGCTCGACGTGGAGCTGCAGGCAGCGCGGCTCGCCGGCGACGAAGCGCACCCCGGCGAGCAGCTCGGGGGCGATGAGCCGCTGCGCCTCGACGGGCACGTCGACCATGCCGTGGTCGGCGGTGACGAGCATGCCCTGCCGCGGCCCGAGGGCCGAGGCGAGGTCGGCCACCGCGGCGTCGAGACCCTCCAGCGCGGCCACCCAGCGTTCCGAGTCCACGCCGTGGGCGTGACCCTCGACGTCGAGCTCGGCGACGTAGAGGTAGATCAGGGCGGGCCCGGGAGCCCGCAGCTCGCGCAGGGCGAGCGCCACGCGGTCCGCTGTCGTCACCCCGCCGCGGTATTCCGCACCGCGCAAGACCGCGCGCGTGAAGGCCGATTCGACGTGCCGAGGGGAACCGATGGCCACCGATCGCACGCCGCCGGTCTCGAACAGCGTGGGCAGACGCTGCCAGCCGGCGGGGTCCACGCCCTCGAGGGTGAGCTGGGCGACCACGGCGCCGCGGTCGGGATCCAGGGTGCGGTATCCGACCATCCCGTGCCGGCCGGGCGGCTGACCGGTGGTCAGCGTGGGCAGCGCCGCCGCTGTCGTCGTCGGGAAGCCGGCCGAGATCGCGGGGTCGCGCTCCAGGCGGGCGGCAAGGGTGCGGGCGTGCCCTCGATGCGCCTCGAGCGCGGTCCGGCCGAGTCCGTCGCAGAGCAGGACGATCGCGTGGCTCACCCCGGCGAGGCCGAGCCTTCCCGTCCTCCCCTGGAGCGCGTCCAGGCAATTCGGCATCACGTCGGCCAGGCTGAACCGGGAGGTTTTCGCCGCCGGTAGCATGGCCACGATCCTATGACTCCCCCCGAAACCACCGCCTCCACCGCCGGTGAGCGCATCGAAGACATCGATGTCGCAGCCGAGATGCAGGGCTCCTTCCTCGAGTACGCCTACTCCGTCATCTATTCGCGCGCCCTCCCCGACGCCCGTGACGGTCTGAAGCCCGTGCAGCGGCGCATCCTGTTCCAGATGTCCGAGATGGGGCTGCGCCCCGACCGCGGGCACGTGAAGAGCTCTCGCGTGGTCGGCGACGTGATGGGCAGGCTCCACCCCCACGGCGATGCCGCGATCTACGACGCTCTCGTGCGCATGGCGCAGGACTTCACCATGCGGGTCCCGCTCGTCGACGGCCACGGCAACTTCGGTTCGCTCGACGACGGCCCGGCCGCGGCCCGCTACACCGAGGTGCGCCTGCAGTACGCGGCGATGGCCATGACCGATGGACTCGACGAGGACGTCGTCGACTTCGTCCCCAACTACGACAACCAGCTCACCCAGCCGTCGGTGCTGCCCGCGGCCTACCCCAACCTGCTGGTGAACGGTGCCGCGGGAATCGCGGTGGGCATGGCGACCAACATGGCCCCGCACAACCTCATCGAGGTCGCCGCGGCCGCGCGGCATCTGCTCGAGAACCCCGAGGCCACGCTCGACGAGCTGATGGCGTACGTGCCGGGCCCCGATCTGCCGACCGGCGGCACCATCGTCGGGCTCTCCGGCATCAAAGACGCGTACGCGACCGGCCGCGGGTCGTTCAAGACCCGTGCCCGGGTCAGCATCGAGCAGCTGTCGGCGCGGCGCACCGGGCTCGTCGTGACCGAGCTGCCCTACCTGGTCGGGCCCGAGAAGGTCATCGAGAAGATCAAGGACGGCGTCACCAACAAGAAGATCACCGGTATCGCCGATGTGACCGACCTCACCGACCGCAAGCACGGCCTGCGGCTGGTCATCGGCATCAAGACCGGCTTCAGCCCCGAGGGCGTCCTCGAGCAGCTCTACCGCCTGACCCCCCTCGAAGACGGCTTCTCGATCAACAACGTCGCGCTCGTCGAGGGCACCCCGCAGACCCTCGGTCTGAAAGAGCTGCTGCGGGTCTACCTCGATCACCGCATCAGCGTCGTGACCCGCCGCTCCCGATTCCGTCTCACCCGCAGGCAGGAACGCCTGCACCTCGTGCTCGGGCTGCTCATCGCCATCCTCGACATCGACGAGGTCATCCAGGTGATCCGCACGAGCGACGACGCGGCGCAGGCGCGCGGCCGGCTGATGGACGTGTTCGACCTCAGCACGCTGCAGGCCGACTACATCCTCGAACTCCAGTTGCGCAGGCTCACGAAGTTCAGCCGCATCGAACTCGAGACCGAACGGGATCGATTGCAGGCCGAGATCGCCGAACTCGAGGCGATGCTGGGCGACCCGGCTCGCATCCGGGACCGCGTCGCCACCGAGCTCGACGAGGTCGCGGAGCGCTTCGGGACCCCCCGGCGCACGCTGCTCACCCAGGCGGCCGCGTCGATCGCATCGACCCCGGCCGCCCGCAAGGCGGCTGCGGCCTCCGGCCCGGCGCTCGAGATCGCCGACGTCCCCACGCTCGTGATCTTGTCCACCACCGGTCGCGCGGTGCGGGTCGATCTGCCGGAGGGCACCGAGCCGCCGACCCGGCAGGCGCGCCGCAGCAGGCACGACGCCATCCGCTCGAGCGTCGTCACCACCTCACGCGGCCATCTGGGCGCCGTCACCTCGCGCGGCCGTGTGCTGCGCTTCACCCCGGTCGATCTCCCCGCCGTCCCGGCGAACTCGGTGCAGCCGGCGGCGGGTGCCCGCATCGCCGATTACCTCGGCATCACCGACAAGAAAGAGCGGGTTCTCGGCCTCATCTCACTCGATGCCGACCTGCCGGTCGCGCTCGGCACGGCGCAGGGGGTCGTCAAACGCGTCGCACCGGGGGCCTACCCCGTCAAGCCCGAGGCCGAGATCATCGCGCTGAAACCGGGTGACGAGGTCGTCGGAGTCGCTCAGGGCCCGGACTCGGAAGAGCTCGTGTTCATCACCACCGATGCTCAGCTCCTGCGCTTCCCGGCGTCGTCGGTGCGCCCGCAGGGACTCTCCGCCGGCGGCATGGCGGGCATCAACCTCGGCCAGAAGGCGCGCGTGCTGTTCTTCACCTCGCTCGATGCGGGGGCGGATGCGGTGGTCGCCACGATCTCGAGCCCCGCCGAGACGCTGGCCGGCGCCGATCCCGGTCGCGCGAAGGTCTCGAGACTGGCCGAGTTCCCGGGCAAGGGGCGGGCGACCGGCGGCGTACGGGCCCACACCTTCCTCAAGGGCGAGAACGCGCTCGCGCTGGCCTGGGCCGGCCCGGCCCCCGCGCTGGCCGTGGGTGGCGACGGGTCCCTGCGTACGCTGCCCGATTCCGGGGCGAAGCGCGACGCGTCGGGCGTTCCGATGGATGCCGTGGTCGGGTCGATCGGACGCGCTCTCTAGAGCGTCCGATCGAGTGTTTCCGAATGGGTCGAGGCGATTGACAGCCCCCGCACGAGTGGATAGATTGCGGAGGAAGTAAAGTTTCCTAACTCTCCGGAGGGAATCGTGCCCCGCTCGTCATGGGAGCGTCCCGGTCGAGACCCCGAGGGGCCGAAACCCGCGACACCCGGTCTGCTGCGCTCGATCAACGATCGCGTGGTCCTCGACCTGCTCCTCGAGCACGGGGCCCTCAGCCGCAGCGACGTCTGGCGCCTGACCGGGGTCTCCAAGCCCACCGCGTCGCAGTCGCTCACCCGGCTCGAAGAGAGCGGGCACGTGCTGCAGAGCGGCGTCGAGGAATCCGCCCGCGGCGGCCGGGCGACGACCATGTACCGCCTGAACCCCGCGGCCGGGTACGCCGCCGCCGTCGACGTCACGCCCGCCGGGGTGACCGTGCAGATCGCCGACATCCTCGGGACCGTCATCGGCGAGCATCGCAGCGCCCAGGCGGGGCGCCCGCAGGACGCGGTCGACGCGCTCCTCATCGCCCTCCGCGCCGCGGGCATCGAGGGAAGCCGCCTGTCGTCGCTGGTGGTCGCGCTCCCGGGATCGTTCGACCCCGACGCCGATCTGCTGCGCTTCGCCCCGCACCTGCCGCACTGGCAGGAACCGGGCCTGCGCGGCCGTCTCGAGCAGGCCATCGGTGCCCCCGCATCCATCGAGAACGACGTCAACCTGGTGGCGATGGCCGAGCAGCGCACCGGCGCCGCGCAGCAGGAGGAGGACTTCCTGCTGCTCTGGAGCGACGAGGGAATCGGTTCGGCCATCGTGCTCGACGGGCACCTGCATCGCGGCAGCTCGGGCGGGGCCGGCGAGGTCGCCTACCTCCTCGTCCCCGGGGTACCCGTCGTGCGGAATCCAGTGCGCACGGACCACGGCGGCTACAACGACCTGACCGGCGGCGACGCGATCCGGGAGCTCGCGGCCCAGCATGGACTGCCGGGCGAGACGCCGCACGATGCCGTCGCCGCCGCCGTGGCCTCCGGCTTCGGCGACTTCGTCACCGAGCTCGCATCCCGGTACGCGGTCGGCCTCGCCTCGGCGATCGCCCTCCTCGACCCGCCGGCGATCGTGCTCGCCGGCCGCACGCTGGATGCCGGCGGTCCGGTCCTCCGCGACGCGATCCGTGCCGAGCTCGACGAGATCTCGATCCGCACCCCGCGGCTGCTGCTCGGCGGTGCCGGGCGCGACGCCGTCCTGGCCGGTGCCCTGCTGCTCGGCCTGGAGAACACGCGCGACCGGGTCTTCTCCACGTGAAGGTCGCGGTCATCGGGGCGGGCTCGACGTACACGCCCGAGCTCATCGAGGGCATCGGGCGACTGGGCCTGGACATCGAGGAACTCGCGCTCATGGACCCGGCCACCGACCGGCTCCAGGTGATCGCGGGACTCGGCCGTCGCATCCTGACGCGCCTCGGCAGCACCTGCCGGGTGACCACCACCTCCGAGGTGGCGACCGCGGCCTCCGGTGCCGCTGCGGTGCTGCTCCAGCTGCGGGTCGGCGGCCAGGCCGCGCGCGCGCGCGATGAGAGCTGGCCGCTGCAATGCGGATGCATCGGCCAGGAGACCACAGGTGCCGGTGGCCTGGCGAAGGCGATGCGTACGGTCCCGGTCGTGCGCGAGATCGCCGAGACCGTGCGCCGGGTCAGCCCCGGCGCCTGGATCGTGAACTTCACCAATCCGGTCGGAATCGTGAGCCGTGCACTGCTCGATGACGGTCATCGCGCGATCGGGCTCTGCAACGTCGCGATCGGGCTGCAACGCCTCATCGCGGGCCTGCTCGAGGTCGATCCCGGCAGCGTCGAGCTCCAACACGTCGGTCTCAATCACCTCAGCTGGGAGACCGGCGTCACGGTCGCCGGCCGCGAGGTGCTCCCGCGACTGCTGTCCGAGTTCGGCGAGCAACTCGTGGCAGACGTCGAGCTGCCGGTGGAACTGCTGCGTCGCGAGGGCGTCATCCCCTCGTACTATCTGCGGTACTTCTACGAGCACGATGCGCTCGTCCGCGCCGCCGCGCACTCGCCGAGCCGGGCGATCGCGGTCGCGGCGATCGAACGCGAGTTGCTGGAGCTGTATGCCGACCCCGCGCTCGATGAGAAGCCGGAGTTGCTCGCGCAGCGCGGCGGTGCCTACTACTCGGAGGCGGCCGTAGCCCTGCTGCGCTCGCTCATCGCCGGCGAACCGGCCCGGCACGTCGTCAACACGCGCAACGACGGGACGCTGCCGTTCCTGCCGGACGACGCCGTCATCGAGGTATCCGCGATGGTCGATGAGGACGGTGCGGTGCCCGTCGAGGTCGGCGAGGTCCCGCCGCTCGCCCTCGGGCTCATCGCCCATACGGCGGCCTACGAGGTCCTCGCCCTGGATGCCGCCCGGAACGGCGGACGTGACCGGGTGTCCCGTGCGCTGCTGGCGCATCCCCTCGTCGGCCAGCTCGAGACCGCCGACGCGCTCACCGAGCTGCTGCTGACCGAGAACGCCGCCTGGCTGGGACCGGCCCGATGAGCGCCCCGGCACCGGCACCCGACCGCACGATCGTCGCGATCGACGGGGGTAACAGCAAGACGGATGTCGTGCTGCTGCGCGGAGACGGCACGGTGCTCGCCCGGGCCCGCTCCGGCCCGTTCACCCCCCACCTGGTCGGTCCGGCGGTGGCCGTCGAGAGCTTCGCCGCCGCCATCGCGGGCGTGCTCAGCGCAACGGGCCTCCCCCACGCGGACCACATCGCCGCCTACCTGGCCAACGCCGATCTGCCGGTCGAGGAGGAGGCGATCCGGGATGAGATGTTGACGCGCGCCTGGGCGCCGAGCGTCGTCGTCGCGAACGACACCCTCGCCCTGCTGCGGGCGGGCACCCTCTCTCCCGACGCGGTCGCCGTGGTCTGCGGCGCCGGTATCAACTGCGTCGGCGTCGCCTCCGGGGGCGCGCAGATCCGCTACCCGGCCCTGGGCCGCACCACCGGCGATTGGGGCGGTGGCCTCAGCCTGGCCAAGGAGGTGCTGTGGGCGGCCGCCCGCGACGAGGACGGGCGGGGCGAGCCGACCGCGCTGACCGCGGCGGCCGCCGCGCACTTCGGCCTGCCCACGGCGATCGCCGTCGCCGAGGCACTGCACCTGCACACCCTCGGCCCCGAGCGCATCCACGAGCTCGTCCCGGTGTTGTTCGACACGGCGGAGGCCGGCGACCCGATCGCCCGTGCTCTCGTGCTCCGCCAGGCCTCCGAGGTGGTGCTGCTCGCGACGGTCACGCTCCGGCGCCTCGGACTCCTCGACTCGCCCGCGGACATCGTGCTGGGGGGCGGGATCCTGACATCGGACCGTCCGCTGATGCGCGACGCCGTTCTCGCCGGTCTCGCGCGCGACGCCCCGCGCGGCCGGCCGGTCTTCCTCGCCGAACGCCCGGTGGTCGGCGCCGCCCTGCTCGGCGTCGAGCACGTGTGGTCCGGCGGTGCGGGCGTGCACGCCGCCTTGGAGCGCGTCCGCGCGCAGATCGGAGACGCGCATGGCTGACCTGCGCTTCGGACTCGTCGGAACCGGATTCTGGGCCGCGCACGCGCACGCCCCCGCCATCGCCGCCACCGAGGGGGTGTCGCTCGCGGCGGTCTGGGGCCGTCGTCCCGAGGCAGCCGAATCGCTCGCGTCCGCCCACGGCGCCACGGCGTACTCCGACGTCGATGCGTTCCTCGATGCGGTGGACGTCGTCGAGTTCGCCGCACCGCCCCACGTGCAGTCCGAGCTGGCCGAACGCGCGGCGCGAGCCGGCAAGCATCTGCTGCTGGAGAAGCCGATCGCCGTGACCGCCGACGCCGCCGAGCGGCTGGTGACGGCCGTCGACGAGGCGGGGGTGGCATCCGTCGTGTTCCACACCATCCTGTTCGACGAGCGCATGCGCGCGATCGTGGCCGACCCGCCGGCGAGCGGGTGGGCAGGTGGCGCGGGGCTGTGGCTCGGGTCCGCGCTCCGCGACGACAATCCCTTCAACACCCCCTGGCGCCGCGAGAAGGGCGCGCTCTGGGACCTCGGCCCGCATGCGGTCTCGGTGCTCTGGGCGACGCTCGGACCGATCGTGAGCGCGTCGGGAGTCCGGGGGGCGTCCGACCTCGTGCACGGCGTGTTCCGCCACCGGAGCGGCGCGACCAGCACGGCGACCATGACCCTGGACGCGGCGGATGCGGCGGACGGGTTCTCGACTCTGATCTGGGGTGAGAGCGGACGCACCGCGCTCCCCGTCGACGACGTCGATGAGGGCGGCGCGCTGCGCCTCGCCGTCGGCGAGTTGCGGGATGCCGTCCTCGCCGGTGACCGGCACCACCCGTCGGATGTGCGCTTCGGTCGCGACATCGTCCGGGTGCTCGCCGAGCTCGAGGCCTCCCTGTGAAGCGGATCCTGTTCCCCGCGGCCGGCCGGGTCGTCGTGGAAGAGGGCACGGCGCCCGTTCCGGGACCCGGAGAACTCCTCTGCCGGGCACAGGTGTCGCTGCTGAGCACCGGCACCGAGTCGTTCTGCCTGGCCGGGGAGTTCGATCCCGGCACGTTCTGGGAGGAGTGGGTGCGCTACCCGTTCGCGCCCGGCTATTCGATGACCTCGGTCGTGGTCGCGACCGGAGCGGGTGTCGAGGACTACGCCGTCGGGGACCGCGTGGCCACGCAGACCCCGCACGCCGAACTCTTCGCGGTTCCGGCCGCCGAGGCCGTTCGCATCCCGGCCGACATCACCGACGAGCAGGCCGCGTGGATGTCGCTGGCCTGCACGACCCAGCTCGGCGTGCGACGAGCCGGCCTCGAGCTCGGCGAGACCGTGGGAGTGGTCGGGCTCGGCCTGCTCGGTCAGCTCGTTGTGCAGTACCTGAGGGTCGCCGGCGCGGGACGGATCGTGTGCATCGACACCGCGCAGGAGCGCTTGGATCGCGCGCGCGAGCACGGCGCGAGCGACCTGATCGCCGCGACGGCGGGCGATGCCCGGGACCGCGTGGCAGAGCTGACCGGTGGCGAGATGCTCGACGTCGTGTTCGACATCACCGGGCACCACGCCGTGCTCGCCGATGCCTCGACGCTGCTGCGGCCGCTGGGACGACTCGTCCTGCTCGGAGACAGCCCGTCCCCGAGCAAGCAGCACCTCGGTCCTCGCATCGTGGGCGACTCCATCGCGGTGCTCGGCGTTCACGCCTCGATCGCGCCCGAGGTGCGCACCCCGCGGGATCGCTGGACGATCGCCGCCATGACCGAGCTGTTCTTCCTGCTGCTGCGCACGGGACGCATGGATGTCGACGGGCTCATCTCGCATCGTGTCGCCCCGGCCGACGCTCCGGCGGTGTACGCCCGCCTGCAGACCCACCGGTCCGAGTATCTCGGCGTCCTGTTCGATTGGACGCGGGAATGACGCCGGTGCGCTGGGGGATCCTCGGAGCTGCGGGGATCAATGCGGCCATGGCCCCCGCGATCGTCGCCGCCGGCAACGCCGAACTGGTCGCCATCGCCAGCCGCACGGCCGCGCGTGCCGACGAGGCCGCCGCACGGTACGGTGCCCGACGCGCAATCGAGGGTTACGACGCCCTGCTCGCCGACCCGGAGATCGAGGCCGTCTACATCCCGCTGCCCAACGCGTTCCATCACGAGTGGGTGCTGCGGGCGATCGCCGCCGGCAAGCACGTGCTGTGCGAGAAGCCGATGACCATCACCGGGGCCGACGCGCGCGAGATGGCCGACGCGGCCTCCGCCGCCGGTCTGCTGCTGGCCGAGGCGTTCATGTACGCCCACCATCCGCGTTACGCGCGGATCCGCGAACTCATCGCCACCGGCGAGATCGGCACGGTCCGCACCATCCTCACCACGTTCTCGTTCGACGCCAGCGGCGAGCTCGACCACTCGGGGTTCCAGGGCCTTCCGGGCAGCGGAGCCGTGTACGACGTCGGGTGTTACGCGGTGCATTCCGCGCGCGCACTGCTGGGTGCCGAACCGACGGCCGTGACCGCCACCGCGTCCGTCTCGGCGCTGCACGGGGATATCGACATGGCGACGTCCGCGCTCGTGGAGTTCGGTACGGCGACGCTGCTCTTCCACGTCGACATGGCCGCGACGGACACCGACGTGATCGAGATCATCGGCACCGCGGGGCGCATCGTCGTGCCGCACGCGTTCATCTGCGCACCGGAGGACGGCGACTTCCTCGTCGAGACGGCTCGAGGCTCCCGCACCGAGACCGCGGACGTCGTCGACCACTACCGGCTGCAGACCGAGCGCTTCTCGGCGGCGGTCAGGGGCGGCGCGGAACTGCTCTTCCCTCCGGCGGACGCCGTCCGCAACGCCGCCGTGCTCGACGCGGTGACCCGGTCCTGGCAGCAGAAGGTGCGCGTCCCGCTCTAGACCTCGAACTCGTGCGCGGCATCCGAGAGGAACATGTCCACCAGGTCGCCGTGCACGCGCAGCCGGTGCGATCGCAGGTCGGTCAGGAAACCCATGATCCGGGCGCGGTCCGGATGCTGCGATGCGAACTCGCGGGCGCAGAGCGCCAGACCCTCCGCGGCCCGCGCGTACTGCGCAACCCACGGTGCCGCCTCCCGGGCGAGGGCGGCGTTGTCGATCCGCGTCATGCGCTCGGCCACCACCGCCAGCCGACGCGCCTCGGCTGAGAGCTCCTCGAGGGCGGCTGCGCGGTCTCCGAACTCGTGCGCGAACGAGAATCGCGCCAGGAACTCCGCCAGGCGGGGAGAGTCGTCGGTACACAGGGCGGAACCGCGGACCGCGTCGGCGAACTCCCTGACCGTCTCGATGTCCGCACCGGCGACCCGTTCCAGGGCACGCTCCCAGCTCTGCTCGGCGTCGAAGCCCTGCGGGTCGGCCAGGAAGTCGGCGACGGAGGCGAAGCCGACCTTCGAGGACTCCGCCTGCGGCATCCCGTTGGCGATGATGCCGCGCGCGATGCCGACCAGCCCGGGGTCACGTCCGAGGTAGGGACCGATGTGCAGCTCACCCGTCATCGCGACGTCGTTGACCGGGAAGTTGTCCCAATACAGCGGTGGGTGGCCGGTCGCCTCGAGGAAGCGCCGGGCGTCGGCGGCCTCGAGCTCGGGCGAGCAGATCGCGCGCCCCGTCCAGAACAGGTCGATCTGCGGGTCGAGGCCGCGCCCGAACTCCGCGATGTCGGGCTCGTCGCCGTGCCCCCAGTACTGCGTCGGGGCGACCATGAGCGGCTGATCCAGCGACCCGTGGATTCGCCCGACGAGCGCGATCTGGGCGGCGATCAGCGACGAGAACATCTGCCGATCGCCCGGATGCTGAAGCTGCGGCGGGATGTCGTCGAGCAGCAGTGCGGCTCCGGCCCCGCCCAGCTCGCGTACCTGGGAGAACTTGCGCACCAGTGCGTCGGCATCGGAAGGCTCCGAGTAGCGCATCGACAACCCCGGCGACACCGCGAACACGAAGTCGACGCCGGCCAGGCCGCACGCGGCGATGAGCTCGCCCAGAGCGCGGAGCGCGTCCCCGTCGTAGGGGTCGCGCCACTCGCGCCGCAGCAACGGGTCGTCCTTCGGGGCGTACACGAACGTGTTCATGCCGAGCTCGCCGATGAACGCGATCATGTCGAGGCGCTGGGCGTGGGTCCACGGCGTGCCGTAGAAGCCCTCGATGATGCCGCGGACCGGGAATGCCGTCGTCACAGCGACCGCACCCGGAGCCGGTAGCGCTCCAGCGCCGCGCGGTTGGCCTCGTCGCCCCCCGCGACGTTGCTGCTGGTGAACACCGCAGGCTGCACCCCGCGCTCGGCCGAGAGCCGGGCGGCCGTCATGGCGATGATGTTGACGATGGCGGTTCCGATCACCGTCGAGGTCGGACCCATGGCGCTCTCGACGCCCGCCACCTCGATCGCGGCGTCACCGGGCCGGCCGAGGTTGTCGATCACGATGTCGGCGACATCCTGGATGCCGGGCGCGCCGGATCCGCGCGAGGCGGCCGATGCGGCGTGGGCGCGGCTCACGACGGCGATCGTGGTGAGCCCCGCGGACTTCGCCTGGTCGACGAGTTCCCGCGCGATCACGTTGGCACCCGAGTTGGATACGACGAGCAGCGTGTCGGCGGCCGAGGCGCCCAGCCGGCTGAAGATCACCTCGCCGAGCCCGGCCGTGCGCTCCATCGAGGTGCTCAGTTCGGCCCCGGCGTGCAGCAACAGCCCCTCGATCAGCACCGGGTTGATGGCCGCCAGGCCGCCCGCGCGATAGAAGAGCTCTTCGGCGAGCAGGTGGGAGTGTCCGGTGCCGAAGACGTGAAGGAGCCCATCGGCGGCGAGCGTTCCGGCGACGGCCTCCGCGGCGGCCCGGAGGGCGTCCTCCTGCGACCGCAGCGCATCGAGCTGCTCGGTCAGGATGCGGGTGTACTCCCCCAGCGGATCCGTGGTGCTCACGCCGACCTCCTCGTTCTGATCAGTGTCTCGTATCCGGGCCGGTCGCCGTCGCGGGCGATCGCACACGCCCCGTCGAGTGGGCTCCCGGCCGCCGCCACCGGGATCAGCCGCGGCTCGAGCGCCAGGCGCTCGTCGATGAGGTCACGCAGGGGCGTCCCGGCAGCGACGGCCCGGCCCGCCAGTGCCACCGGGACCGGGCTGTGCTCGATGACGCCGGCGGCGGCCCGGATGGAGGTCACCACCTCGTCGGCGGCATCGGCGAGGATCGCGCCGGCCACGGCATCCCCCGCCCGCGCCTGATCCTGGACGACCGCGGCGAACTGGGCGATCGCGTTCACCGCGCGCTCCTGCGCGTGCAGGCGGCCGGGCAGCAGGTCGAGCGACCCGAAGCGCTCCTCCACCGCGCCCGACAGGGCCGTCGCGCCGCCGCGCCCGTCGAAGGCACGCAGAGCGGCCTCGATGCCGCGGCTGCCGATCCAGAACGATGCACCGGCGTCGCCGAGCAGGAACCCGTCCCCGTCGACCCGGCGCGTCGCGCCCGTGCGGGCGTCGATGGCGAGGCACGCGATGCCGGTGCCGACCACCATCACGACCCCGTCGCCCGCGGGCAGCGCTCCGGCATGCGCCGTGACGGCGTCACCGGTCAGCCACACCTCGCGCGCTCCCGTCGCCCCGGCGATCCGGTCGGCGAGGCGCTCGGCCGTCCCGTCGTCGGCGGGCATCGTCGTCAGTCCCAGCACGAGCCGGCCGAGCTCGTCGTCGTCCTGACGCGCGGCCGCCCACGCCTCCGCGATGCGGTCGACCAGCAGCGCGACGGTGTCGCCGTCGGAATGCGCGACCCCGTCGACGGCGTGCACCTCCGGCCGACCGGCGATGGCCAGCCGCACCTGGGACTGGCCGCCGTCCACCCCGGCGTCGACCATCACGACGCGCGCCCGTCGCTAGGCTCGAAAACGTGCACGTCCGCCCCTTCCAGCCACCCGACACCGACGAGCTCTACCGCGTCTGCCTGCGCACCGGGGACGACGGCGAGGACGCCACGCGGCTGTTCGCCGACCCGCGCCTCCTCGGTGAGGTGTACGTCGGACCGTATCTGGCGTTCCAGCCGGAGTCGGCCCTCGTGGTCGATGCCGACGGCGTGGCCTCGGCGTACGCGCTCTGTGCACCCGACACGGCGGCGTTTCAGCGACGATGCGCCGAGGAATGGTGGCCGGCGCTGCGCGAACGCTACGCCCGTGACGCATTCCCGGCCGGAACTCCCGACGACGAGGTCGTCGGCATCATCTACGACCCGCCCCGCGCCGATCCCGGGTTGCTGGCCGAGTACCCCGCACATCTGCACATCGACCTGACCCCGGAGGTGCAGGGCCGCGGATTCGGCGGCGAGCTGATGCGCCGCCTGTTGCGCGAGCAGACCGCGGCGGGCGTCCCCGGCATCCATCTGGAGGTCGCGACGGCGAACCTGCGCGCGATCGGGTTCTACGAGCACCTGGACTTCACGACCCTCCGGGTCGACGGCGGCACGACGATCATGGGACGACGCCTCACGGCCTAGTGGACCGAACCCTCGGTGATGCCGCTGATGACCTGGCGGTGGAAGATCACATAGATGCCGATCATCGGGATCGTGATGATCGACAGCGCGGCGAACAGCGTCGGGTAGTCGGTCGAGTACTTGCCGCTGAACGCCAGCAGCCCGATCGGGATGGTGCGCAGGTCCTCGTCCTGGATGTACAGCATGGCCAGGAGGAACTCGTTCCAGCAGCTCAGGATCGAGAACGTGGCGACGGTGGCCAGCCCGGGACGCATCAGCGGCAGCACCAGCTGCACCAGCATCCGGAAGTCGCCCGCGCCGTCGATGCGAGCGGCCTCGAAGAGCTCGCGCGGCAGGGTGTCCAGATATCCCTTCAGCAGGAACACCGACAGCGACAGCCCCAGCCCGATGTAGGGCAGGATCAGCGCCCACCGGGTGTCGAGCAGGTAGAAGAAGTCCAGCCACCTGCTCTGCGCGGTCAGATACGACTGCACGGGCAGCAGCAGCCCCAGCACGAACGGCAGCAGCAGCCACCTGCTCAGCCGGAAACGGAATCGGCTGAACGCGTACGCCGCCAGCAGACCGAAGATCAGGATCCCGGCGACCGACAACACCGTGGTGATCACGCTGTTGATCGCGTAGACGCCGAGATCGCCGCGCTCCCATGCGGTCGACCAGACGGTGAGATCGAACGAGGTCGGAAGCGAGAACGGCGAGTCGAAGATCTCGCGCTTGGTCTTGAACGACGACGCCACCATCCACAGCAGTGGCAGCACGAAGAACAGCGACGCGGCGGTCATCACCACGTAGTAGATGACCGAACCGGCCCGCAGCGGCGGGCGACGGCGGCGGATGCGGCGATCAGTACTCAATGTTCGCTCCCCCCGCGCGCGCCCGGATCCGGGTGAACACGAAACCGAGCGCGAGCACCACGACGGTCATGATGGTGGCCAGCGCGGCGCCGTAGCCCAGATCGTGGAAGCGGAACACGACCTCCACCAGATAGGTGGTGATGATCTC
>DATMFW010000076.1:0-30629 GCA_035556655.1 Pseudolysinimonas sp. | reverse complement strand
CGGCGGCCCGCTTGGTGCGGGTGAAGATCACCGTGCGCCCGCGGCCCTCGGCCTGCAGGATGCGGGCCACGACCTCGTCCTTGTCCAGGGCGTGAGCGCGGTAGATGACATGCTTGATGTTCGCCTGCGTCAGGCCCTCGTCGGGGTCCGAGGCGCGGATGTGGATCGGCTTGTTCATGAACCGCCGGGCCAGCGCCACCACGGGTCCGGGCATGGTGGCCGAGAAGAGCATGGTGTGCCGGGTGGGCGAGGTCTGCGCGAAGAGCTTCTCGACATCCGGCAGGAAGCCGAGGTCGAGCATCTTGTCGGCCTCGTCGAGGACCATCACCTTCACGTCCTTGAGGCTCAGCAGACGCTGACCGGCGAGGTCGAGCAGGCGGCCGGGCGTACCGACGACGATCTGGGCGCCGGCCTTGAGCTGCTCGACCTGGCCCTCGTAGGCCTTGCCGCCGTAGATCGCGACGACGGTGGTGCCGCGGTTCGAAGTGGCCAGCTCGAGGTCTTCCGCCACCTGGACGCAGAGCTCGCGGGTGGGGACCACGACGAGCGCCTGGACGCCGGGACCGGGTTCGAGCCCGAGACGCTGGATGAGGGGGAGTCCGAAGCCGAAGGTCTTGCCGGTGCCGGTCTTGGCCTGGCCGATGATGTCCTGGCCGGAGAGGGCGAGAGGGATGGTCTGTGCCTGGATCGGGAAGGGCTCGATGATGCCCTTGGCCGCCAGGGCGTCGACCATGTCCTGGTCGATCTGGAGGTCGCTGAAAGTCAAGGATTACCTGTCTGGAATATGAGTGGGCCCCAGTCTACCGGGCCGCGCCCGCGCTCACCGGGCGAACCGCGACGCGGGGCTAGGCTGTGGGGCGTGCTGAGCATCTTCCGGCGTCGCCGGCGTCCCCGTCCGCGGTCCGCCGCGCCGGTGATCACGCCGCGCTCGGAGACGGTCGCCGTCGCCCGCGTCGAGCTCGCCGACCTGACCCCGCCGCCGGAGGCCTACCTCGGGCGCCTGGGATACCTGACCCTCGTTCTGTTCGAGAATCTCGGCCGTGCCGTCGCCGCCGCTCCGACGACGTCGGCGAAGACCAAGCTCAGCCGGGCGGCGGCCGAGGTGCTCGAGGCGCACGAGAGCATCGTCGTCGAGATGCGCCGGCTGAACATCGACCCGGTGGCGGCGATGGACCCCTCCCGCGTCGAGCTCGACGACTTCCAGCGGCGTACGCAGGGTGCCGACTGGCACGAGATCCTCGTCACCTGCTACCTCACGGCCGGATTCCTCACCGACTTCTTCGAGGGGCTCGCGGCCGGCCTCCCCGCCGGGCTCTCGGAACGCGTGTCGATCGCGCTCGATGTCGACAAGGGCGAGGCGCTGCTCGTCGAGGAGTTGCGGGAGGCCATCGACGGCAGCCCGCGGCTCGCTTCGCGGCTGGCCATGTGGGGTCGGCGCCTCGTGGGCGACACGATGCTCGTCGCGCGGTCGTCGCTGGCACTCGGGCGCGAGGCTCCGGGGGAAGAGCGCATCGAGCCGGTGTTCACCGAGCTGATCGCCGCGCACACGCGCCGCATGGACGCGCTCGGCCTGACGGCCTGACGCGCCCTGTGCTGGTTGAGTAGCGACCGCAGGTCGCGTGTCGAAACCCAGCTCGTGGCCAAGAGCTTCGACACGCGCCTCCGGCGCCACTCGACCGGCAGAACTCAGAGCGTCGCCAGCTTCATCCCGAACGCGTCGGCCACGCCCTTGTAGTACACCTTGCCCTCGTGGGTGTTGAGACCCAGCGCGAGCGCCTGGTCGTCGCCGAGCGCCTTCTGCCAGCCCTTGTCGGCCAGCGCGACGACGTACGGCAGGGTCGCGTTGGTGAGCGCACGGGTCGAGGTGCCGGGCACGGCCCCCGGCATGTTCGCCACGCAGTAGTAGATGGAGTCGTGGACGGCGAAGGTCGGGTCGTCGTGCGTCGTGGGGCGCGAGCCCTCGAAGCATCCGCCCTGATCGATCGCGATGTCGACGAGGACCGAACCGGGGCGCATGGTGGCGACCATCGCATCCGTCACGAGCTTCGGGGCCTTCTCGCCCGGGATCAGCACCGACCCGACCACGAGGTCGGCGTCGGCGACGAGGTTCGCGATCTCGTACGAGGTCGACGGCCGGGTCTGCACCTGGCCCTGGAAGCGGACCTCGAGCTGACGCAGGCGCGGGATGGCGATGTCGACGATGGTGACGTCGGCGCCCATGCCCAGGGCGTTGGCGGCGGCGTGCTCGCCGGCCACGCCGCCACCGATGACGACCACCTTGGCCTTGGGGGTTCCGGGTACGCCGCCGAGCAGCATTCCGGCCCCGCCCTGGGACTTCATCAGGTGATAGGCGCCCACCTGGGGCGCGAGCCGGCCCGCGACCTCGCTCATCGGCTGCAGCAGCGGCAGCGAGCGGTCGGCGAGCTGGACGGTCTCGTAGGCGATCGCGGTGGTGCCCGACTCGAGCAGCGCATCGGTGCACGGACGCGACGCGGCCAGGTGCAGGTAGGTGAACAGCACCTGCCCCTTGCGCAGGCGCGGGTACTCGACCTCGATGGGCTCCTTGACCTTCAGCAGCAGGTCGGCCTCGGCCCAGACCTTCTCGACGTCGGGGGTCAGGGTGGCGCCGACCGAGGCGAACTGGTCGTCCGAGAAGCCCGAGCCGGTACCGGCTCCGGCCTGGATGAGCACGTCGTGACCGCGACGGGTCAGCTCGTTGACGCCCGCGGGCGTGATGGCCACGCGGTTCTCGTTGTTCTTGATCTCAGTGGGGACGCCGATCAGCATGCCGATATTGTGCTGAATGGATGCCTTGGCCGGGAGATTTCGGCAGAAGATTCGGCAGAATGGCTGATATGGCGCGTGATATTCGGAGCGACTCCCTCGACGAGGTCGATCGCCGCATCCTCGATCTGCTGCGCGAGGACGCCCGGACACCGAACAGCCGGCTGGCCGAGCTGGCGGGCATCGCCCCCTCCACCTGTCTGGCCCGGGTGCGCGGACTGGTCGAGCGCGGCGTGATCACCGGGTTCACCGCAGCGGTCAGCCCGGCCGCGCTGGGACTGGGCATCGAAGCGCTGATCAGCGTCAGCATCCGCACCGGAGCGCGCCAGCGCATCACCGAGTTCCGCGACGACCTCGAGCACCGGCCCGAGGTGCGCCAGCTGTTCTTCCTGGGCGGCGCAGAGGACTTCGTGCTGCACGTCGCGGTGCACGACACCGATGCGCTGCGCGAGTTCGTCGTCGAGCAGTTGTCGGCGCATCCGGCGGTGGCCTCGACGCGCACGAGCGTGGTGTTCCAGCACCACGAGAACCTGAAGTTCTAGAAGATCAGGCTTTGCCGCCGCTGAGCTGGTGCAGCAGGCGCCGGTCGCCGCGCTCGCGCGCACGGGCCAGCCAGATCGCGGCCGCGATCGACGCCAGGGTCGCCGCGCCGAGCGAGATCACCCAGATCCAGCCGCCGTCGAAGGTCAGGCCGAGCCAGAGCAACCCCACCCAGAGGGCACTGGTGACGGCGGCGCCGATCGCGGGGAGCAGGAGCATCCCGTGCGCGCGGCGGCCCGGGATCAGATACCGCACCACCGCACCGATGCCGGCACCGATCACGGTGACGTAGAGCAGTTCCATGCCGGGGAGAGTATCAGCAGCTCAGGCGACGAATCCGACGCTGCGGGACTTCTCGGACCCCACCTCGAGGTAGGTGAACGACGCGGTCGGCACGATGTAGACCTTGCCCTTGTCGTCGGTCAGCTTGATGAACTTGGCGTCGGAGGCGAGGGCGTCCGACACGATCTTCTCGACCTCGGCCGAGGTCTGCGACGACTCGAAGGCGAGCTCGCGGGGGCTGTTGGCGATACCGATGCGAATGTCCACGTATGCGAGGGTACGGGATGCGATGCGGCCTCCAGGTGCGGGTTCACTGAGGGCAGAACCGGCGTCGGTGCGCCCCGCTACGGTGGAGCGCATGGCGGCGATCCGGTTCGAGCGAGGCGGCCGGCCGGTCACCGATCCGATCGAGCCGGATGTGGCACAGCGCGCCGTCCTCGGCCTGCCCGACGGCCGCTCGGCCGCGGTTCTCGGTGCGCCGGGTTCCGGCAAGACGGCCACCGTCATCGAACTCGTCGCCGACCGCGTGCGCGAGCGCGGCTGGAGCACCGACGAGCTGCTGGTGATCGCGTCGACCCGGGCCGCTGCCACGCGGCTGCGCGACCGGATCGCGGTTCGGCTGGAACGACCCACGAACGGGCCGCTGGCCCGCACCGTCAACTCCTTCGCGTTCGAGGTGGTGACGGCGGCGGCGCGCGCCGCCGGTGCGCAGCCCCCGCGCCTGCTGACCGGGGCCGAGCAGGACGCCGATCTCGCCGCGCTGCTCGAGGGCGACATCGCCGACGGCACCGGGCCCGCCTGGCCCGACCCGCTCGACGCCGGGGTTCGGCGGCTGCGCGGCTTCCGCACCGAGCTGCGCGAGCTGATGGCGCGCGCCACCGAGTACGACGTACCACCAGCCCGCCTGCGCGAGCTCGGCGCCTCGGCGGGCCGGCCGGAGTGGAGCGCGGCGGCGGACTTCATCGAGCGGTATCAGACCGTGGCCGGCGGCGCGCGCGAGCAGCAGCTCGACCCGGCAGAGCTGGCGCGGTTCGCCGTCGCCGCGATCGTCTCCGCGCCGCCCGACAGCCGGGTCGCCGCGCTGCGGCTGGTCATCGTCGACGACCTGCACGAGGCGACGGAGTCGACCCTGGCGATCCTGCGGGCTCTCGCCGGCCGCGGCATCGCGATCATCGCCTTCGGCGACCCCGACGTCGCCAGCAACGCCTTCCGCGGGGGCGAACCCGACGCGCTCGGCCGGCTCGGCGTCGAGCTCGGCATCGACGCCGACACCCTCGTGCTCGACACGGTCCATCGTCAGGGTCCGGCGCTGCGGTCCTTCGTCTCGCGCATCACCGAGCGCATCGGCACGGCGGCGGCCGGCGCCCAGCGGGGCGCCGCGGCGGGCGGGAACGACATCGCGGACCTCCCGCCGGTGTCGATGATCCGGGCGAGCACCGAGGCCCGCCAGCTCGCCGCGATCGCGCGCACGCTGCGCGAAGACCACCTGCACCGCGGCGTCGCCTGGCGCGACCTGGCCGTCGTGGTGCGCAGCGGATCGAGCGCTCCGGCGATCGCCCGGGCTCTCGCGCTCGCCGAGGTCCCCACCCGGACCTCCTCCGGCGGGATCGTGCTGCACGAGGCGCCCGTGGTCCGGGCGCTGCTCGGCATCGTGCGGGTCGCCATCGGCGACATCGAGCTCGATCCGGCGCTGGCGGCGGAGCTGCTGCTCGGCCCGTTCGGCGGTTACGACGCGATCGGGCTGCGCCGCCTGCGCCTGGCGCTGCGGGTCGAAGAGCTGAAGGCAGGAGAGGACGCCACCAGTGACGAGCTCCTGGTGCACGTGCTCGGCGCGCCGGGTCGCCTCACCCGCGTCGACTCCCCGCTGGCGCGCGGCGCGGAACGCCTCGCCGCGACGCTCGATGAGGTGCGCCGCAGCGACGGTTCCATCGAAGAGCTGCTCTGGATCGTCTGGGACCGCAGCGGCCTGGCGCGACGCTGGCAGCGCGAGGCGCTCGGCTCGGGGCTCACCGCCGACGAGGCCAACCGCGACCTCGACGCCGTCGTGGCCCTGTTCGCCGCCGCCAAGGACTTCGTCGAGCGCCGGCCGCAGGGTGAGGATCCGCGGGTGATCGCGGCCGAGTTCATCAGCGAGATCCTCACCGCGGAGCTCGCCGGCGACATCCTCACGGCAGCCCGCAGCGACGACACCGTGCTGGTCACCACGCCCTCGGGTGCGGTCGGCCTCGAGTTCCGCACCGTGGTGCTCGCCGACCTGCAAGAGGGGGTCTGGCCGAACCTGCGGCTGCGCGGGTCGCTGCTGGCGCCCCAGAACCTCGTGCGCGCGGTCACGACGGGGGCGATCCCGGCCCTCGACGAGCGCAAGCTGGTGCTCGACGACGAGTTGCGCCTCTTCGCGCTCGCGGTGTCGCGGGCCGCCGAGCGGGTGGTGCTGGCCGCCGTCAGCAACGACGACACCGCCGAGAGCGTGTTCCTCGGCCTGGTCCCTCCCGGCCTCGAGGTCGGGGTCGTCGATCCGACGACCCCTCCGCTGACCCTCCGCGGCATGACCGGCCGGCTGCGGCGCACCCTGACCGAACCGGGTGTCCCCACCGCAGAGGTCACCGCCGCGGCGTCGACACTGGCGGCCCTCGCCGCACAGGGACTGCCCGGTGCCGACCCCGCCGACTGGCACGGGCTGGCCGAGTCCAGTACGACCGGACCGCTGTACGAGGGCGACACGGTCCGGGTGTCTCCGTCGCAGATCGAGCGCATCGAGGAGTCGGTGCTCGATTGGTTCCTCGAGGCCATGGCCGGCGGTGACTCCGGCGTCGTGGCGAACGTCGGCACGATCCTGCACTGGGCGATGGAGACCACGCCCGACCCGACGGCCGAGCGGCTGTGGGAGGCCGTCGAGGGGCGCTGGAAAGAGCTGGTGTTCGAGTCGGACTGGCTCGCCGAGCGGCATCGCCGGCTGGCACGGGGGTTCGTGGATGCGCTGGCCGACTATCTGGCCGACTTCCGTCGCGCAGGCAAGACCCTCGCCGCCGCCGAGGGCGGCTTCACGCTGCAATACGCCACCGAGAAGCTGCCCGAGATCCTGGTGAGGGGCTCGATCGACCGGGTCGAGGTCGACCCCGACGGAGCCGTCGTGATCGTCGATCTGAAGACCGGCCGGCCCAAGAGCGAGGCGGAGGTCGAGAAGCTCGCGCAGCTCGGGGCATACCAGCTCGCCTATGCCGAGGGCGAGTTCGACGACCGGCTCGCCGCGCATCCGGGGCATCGGCCGGGCGGCGCCAAGCTGCTGTTCGTGCGCGAGGGCACGAAGTCGCAGCGCTATCGCGAGCCCGCACAGCGCCCGCTCGACGACGCCGGGCTGGAGGCGGTGCGCACGCGCATCCTCGATGCGGCGACCCTGATCGCGGCATCGAGCTTCGACGGACCCGTCGAGCTGGAGTCCTACGGCGGGTTCGGCACCACACCGCGATTGCGCCTGCATCGGGTCCGGGCGGTGTCGAGTGATTAGCGCCGCCGAGATCGCCCGCGCCCTCGGGCTCCCGCAGCCGACCCCGCAGCAGGTCGCCGTCATCGAGGCCGACCTCGCGCCCGCGCTCGTCATCGCGGGTGCCGGCAGCGGCAAGACCGAGACGATGGCCAACCGGGTGCTGTGGTTGCTGGCCAACGAGAAGGTCCGTGCCAGCGAGATCCTCGGGCTGACGTTCACCCGGAAGGCGGCGGGCGAGCTGCTGGCGCGCATCCGCAAGCGCGTCGGGCAACTCGCCGCGACGGGACTGATCCCCGAGGATCACGATCCGTTCGAGGCCGCCGAGGTGGCCACCTACAACTCGTTTGCCAACGCGATCTTCCGCGACAACGCGATCCTGGTCGGGCGCGAGGCCGATGGCTCGGTGCTCGGCGACGCCGGCGCCTGGCAGCTCGCGCGCGCCGTGGTCACCCGCTCGACGCACCCGTCCCTTCCCGACTTGGACAAGAACCTCGACCCGGTCGTGGGCGCCGTGCTCGAGCTGAGCCGGTCGATGGCCGAGAATCTGGCGCGTCCCGAGGAGGTGCGCGCCTACGCCGCCCGGTTCGCCGCGACGGCGGACCTCCCGCTCGGCGGCAAGGCGGTCCTCGCCGACGAAGAGCGGATCGCGGCGACCGTCGGAACCCTCGACGTCCTGCTCGACCTCGCCGCCGAGTACGAGGCGGCGAAGTTCGAGCGCAGCCTCGTCGAATACTCCGATCAGGTCGCGCTCGCGCTCGAGATCGTCGGCAGGCAGGAGCGTGTGGGCGCGGAGTACCGCGACCGCTACCGGGTCGTGCTGCTCGACGAGTACCAGGACACCTCGGTCGTGCAGACCCGGCTGCTCGCCGCGCTGTTCGCCGGCACCCCGGTGATGGCGGTCGGCGACCCCAACCAGTCGATCTACGGCTGGCGCGGCGCGTCGGCGTCGAACCTCGAGCAGTTCGCCCGGCAGTTCGGCGCGACCGGCCTCCCGTTCGCGCTCACCACCAGCTGGCGCAACGGCACGCGCATCCTCGATGCCGCGAACACCCTCGTCGCGCCGTTCGCGCAGGCCTCGCGCATCCCGGTCGAGCGGCTGGTGCCCTCGCCCGAGGCGACCGACCACGACGTCGACGTCGTCGTCGCCGAAGATCTCGAAACCGAGGCCGCCGAGGTCGCCGAGTGGTTCGCACGCCGGGTCGGCACCATCGACGAACCGCTGCCGTCGGGCACTGCGCCGTCGGCGGCCCTGCTGATGCGCGCCCGCCGCACGCAGCCCGTGTTCCTCGCGGCGCTGCGCGAGCGCGGGGTGCGCACGCACGTCCTCGGCATCGGGGGGCTTCTGGCCGAGCCCGAGGTCGCCGACATCGTGTGCATGCTCACGGTCCTCGGCGACGCCGAGGCGGGGCTCGAGCTGCTGCGGCTGCTCGCCGGCTCGCGCTGGCGCATCGGGGTGCAAGACCTGCACGCCCTGCGTCGCGTGTCGTCGTGGCTGCGCGAGCACGACTACAAGCAGCAACTGCTCGGCGAGGATCTCGAGAAGCGCATGCGCGCCACCGTGACCGAGGGCGAGGGCGGCTCGATCGTGGACGCCCTCGACTTCCTCGCCCACAGCCCCGAGGGCCACCGCGTGCGCGAGTGGTTCAGCCCGGAGGGCCTGCCCCGCCTCGTGGATGCCGGGCTGACCATCGCACAGCTGCGCGCCCGGATCTCGCTGCCGCTTCCCGATCTCGTCGCCGTCGTCGAACACGAGCTGCGCCTCGACATCGAGGTGGTCGCCAACGAGACCCGCACCCTGGGCGGAGCCGGGGTCGCGGCCCTGCTGGATGCCGTCGACGGCTACCTCGCGCTCGATGACCGGGCGTCTCTGCGCGGGTTCCTCGCCTGGCTGCGTGCCGCGGAGGAGAAGGAGGACCTCTCGCCGCGCCCCGAAGACCCCGTGCCCGGTACGGTCCAGGTGCTCACCATCCACGGTGCGAAGGGCCTGGAATGGGATGCCGTGGCGATCCCGCGGATGGTCGCCGACGAACTGCCGATGAAGCCCGTCGAGGGGCTCGGGGGCTGGCTCTCATTCGGCAAGCTGCCCTGGCCGTTCCGCGGCGATGCCGACGACCTCCCCTTCTACGCCTGGGAGGAGGCGACGACCCGCGCCGAGCTCGCGGCGGCTCGCAAGCTGTTCCGGGCCGCCGTCCAGCGGCGCTTCGACGACGAGGAGCGCCGGCTCGCCTATGTCGCCGTCACGCGAGCCCGGCACGACCTGCTGCTCAGCGGATCGTTCTGGGCGACGCAGATCAAGTGGCGCGCCCCGAGCCCGCTGCTGGTCGAACTCTCCGACGCGGGGGTGATCCCGTCCCAGCCCGATCAGCCGGCGTCCGACACCAATCCGATGGGCGACGATCTGGAGACCTTCACCTGGCCGCGGGACCCGCTCGGTGAGAGCAGGCGTCCCCTCGTCATGCGGGCCGCCGACCTGGTCCGCAGCGCCGAGCCGGTGCTCGCCGGCGAGCTCGCCGACCAGGTGCAGACCCTGCTGGTGGAGCGCGAACGGCGGCTGGCCGGACGCCCGCCGGTGATCGTCCCCACCCGGGTGCCCGCCTCGCGGTTCAAGGATTTCGTGAGCGACCCCGACGATGTCGCGCTCTCGCTGCTGCGCCCGATGCCCGAGAAGCCCTACCGAGCCACGCGGCTCGGCACGGTGTTCCACGCCTGGGTCGAGCAGCGGTACGGCGTCGTCGGCGGCTCGGACGAGCTCGACGCCGACCTGCTCGAGCTGGACGACGCGGGCGATCCGGTCGATGCGGAAGAGCTGGCCCGGCTGCAGGCCGTCTTCGAGGGCTCCGAGTGGGCGTCGAGGCGTCCCGTCGAGGTCGAGCGCGAGATCCACCTGCCCTTCGACGGGCGCATCGTCATCTGCAAGATCGACGCCGTCTACGAATCCGGCGGACGCTACGAGGTCGTCGACTGGAAGACCGGCAAGCGCCCGAAGGACGCGAAGGACGAACGCCTCAAGCGCCTGCAGCTGGCGCTCTACCGTCTGGCCTATGCCAAGTGGTCCGGCGTCGACCCGTCGCTCATCGATGCCGCGTTCTACTTCGTGGCCGACGACCACGTGCTGCGGCCCGACCACATCGAGTCGGAGGAGGAGCTGCTGATGCTCTGGCGTGCCGCGTTCGGCGCTAACGTGACCCCATGACCGACGTCACCGCCGCCGAGACCCGCATTCTCGACGCCATCGACGAGTCCGCTCTCGTGCAGGAACTCGTCGACCTGATCCGGGTGCCGAGCGTCACCGGCACCGACGCCGAGTCCGAGCTGCAGCACCGCCAGGCGGGGCAGCTCGCCGAACTGGGCTTCGAGGTCGATTCGTGGAAGTTCGACCTCGACGACCTGTACGCCCACCCCGACTTTCCCGGCATCGAGGCCGACCGGCACGAGGGGTACGGTGTCGTCGGGACGCTCGGCGAGGGGGAACCCGCCCTCGTTCTGCAGGGGCATGTCGATGTCGTTCCGACCGGCGACCTGGAGAAATGGGTCGATCGCGACCCGTGGAGCGGCGCCATCCGCGACGGCGTCGTGCACGGCAGGGGCGCGTGCGACATGAAAGCCGGGTCGGCCGCGAATCTGGCGGTCGCGCGGGCGATCGTGGCATCCGGGGTCGCGCTGGAGCGGTCGTTCGCCCTGCACTCGGTGGTGAGCGAGGAGGACGGCGGGCTGGGCGCCTTCGCCACCATGTTGCGCGGGCATCGCGGTGAGGCGGCCGTGCTCACCGAACCGACCAGCGGGCGGCTCGTCGTGGCGAACGCCGGCGCGCTGACCTTCGAACTGCGCGTCGCGGGCCGTGCCGCGCACGGCAGTACGCGTCTGGAGGGCCACAGCGCCTTCGAGGCGTTCCTGCCGATCCATGCCGCCCTGCTCGAACTCGAGCGCGAACGCAACGCCGACCCCGACCCGCTGTTCACCACGACGGCGCTGCCGTACCCGATCTCGGTCGGCACGGTCCGCGCGGGGGACTGGGCCAGCAGCGTTCCCGATCTGCTGGTGGCCGAGGGGCGTCTCGGGGTGCGGCTGGACGAGGCTCCGGCGGATGCGCGCGCGGCTCTCGAGGTCGCCCTCGCCGCCGCGTCGCTCGCCGATCCGTGGCTGCGCGATCACCCCGTCGAGGTGTCCTGGCCCGGCGGCCAGTTCGCCAGCGGCCGCATCGATGGCGCGCATCCGTTCATCGACGAGGTGGCTCTCGCGATCTCGGATGTCGAGGGCCGCCCGAGCGAGCGGGTCGCCGCCCCCTACGGCAGCGACCTGCGCCTGTACTCGGGGATCGGCGGCATTCCGACGCTGCATTACGGGCCGGGGGATGTGCGCTTCGCCCACGCCCCGCGCGAGCAGGTCGGCGTCGACGAGCTGCTGCGGGTGACCCGGTCGCTCGCCGTGCTGGCCGCGCGGCGCTGCGGCGCCCACCTCTAGCCGGAGGCCGTACCCACCCCGCGGCCGACGATCGCACCGATCAGGGCCTCGACCGGTTCGCGGGAGGCGCGGGGGTTGTCCAGCAGGGCGAAGTCGATCTCGCCGAGCATCGGCAGGCCGAACGCGCTGGTGACCGGCACCAGGTCGCCGGGGATCATGTTCTGGGGCAGCACCGCGACCCCGATCGCGGCGCGCAGGGCGGCGAGGGCGCCGTTGATCTCCTTCACGTTGCAGGTGATGCGCCACGTGCGGCCGGATCCCTCCAGTGCACCGATGGCGGCATCCCGCGTCACGCTCGGGGCGACATACGCGATGAGCGGCACCGGGGCGTCGGGATCGAGCTGCAGCGACTTGTGGGCGACCCAGACGAGGCGCTCCCGCCGGACAACGCGGCCGTCGGGCAGGTCGGGCTCCTGTTTGATGAACACGAGATCGAGTTGGCCGGCCCGCAGTCGCCTGGCCAGCATGGCGCTCTGGCCGACGGTGAGTTCGAGGTTGATCTGCGGATGCAGCTGCCGGAAGTCCCGCAGGATCTGCGGCAGCTGCGTCTGAGCCAGGTCGTCGGCGGACCCGAAGCGCAACCGCCCGCGCATCGCGGATCCGGTGAAGTACGCCGCCGCCTCGTCGTGTGCAGCGAGGATGCTGCGCGCGAACCCCAGCATCGCCTCGCCGTTGTCGGTGAGCGACACGGCGCGGGTGTCGCGGCTGAGCAGCACGCGGTTCGCGGCGGTCTCGAGCTTGCGGATCTGCTGGCTGACGGTGGGCTGGCTGAGCTGGACGATCTCGGCCGCGCGGGTGAAGCTCAGCGACTCGGCGACCGCGACGAAGGTGCGCAGCAGGGCGGGGTCGAACACGGGAAGGACCTCTCATTGGGAGATCGAATGGGACTAATAGTCGCCATTCTGCGATCGAATGACTTCGGCAAGGCTAGCGTGGACCGCGATGAGTTCCGTTGACACCGTCGACATCGCGACCGTCACGGCACCCATCCCGGTGCTGGAGACCCGGCCGCGCCTGCGCGACACCTTCGCCGCACTGCGCGCCCACAACTACCGGCTGTACATCGTGTCGCAGCTGTTCGCCAACACCGGCGGCTGGATGGCCCGCATCGCCGTCGACTGGCTGGTTCTCGAGCTCACCGGCAACGTCGCCCTGGTCGGACTCACCGTCACCCTGCAGTTCGCCCCGACCCTGCTGCTCGGGCCGTGGGCGGGCGTGCTGTCCGACCGCGTCGACCGCCGGCGTGTGCTGCTGATCACCCAGTCGGTCGGCGCCCTCGCGAACGGCACGCTCGCCGCCCTCGTGCTGCTCGGCTGGGTGCAGGTCTGGCAGGTGTTCCTGGTCGCGGCCGTGACCGGCGCCTCGATGGCGATCGATGGTCCGTCGCGTTCGGCGTTCGTCAGCGAGATGGTCGGCACCCGGCGGCTGCGCAACGCGATCGCCCTGAACGCCTCGATCTTCCACCTCGGCGGGCTGCTCGGGCCGGCCATCTCCGGGGTGCTGATCGTCCTCATCGGATCCGGCTGGTCGATCGCCGTCAACGCCGTCACCAGCGTGGTCGCCATCGTGGCCCTCGCCGTCATGCGGCGCCGGGAACTGATCCCGTCACCCCGGGTGAGCGCGCAGCGCGGCCAGATCCGCGAGGCGTTGCGCTACATCCACGGCAAACCCACGATCTTCTGGCCGCTCGTGCTGCTGGGTTTCAACGCGCTGTTCGGCATGAGCCTGCCGGTGCTGCTCACGGCCTCCGCCGGGGACACCTACGGCACGGGTGCGGCCGGATACGGGCTCTACAGTTCGCTGGCCGCCGTCGGCGCGATGGTCGGGTCGTTCCTGTCGACGCTGCGCCGCGAGCTGCGGCTTCGCAGCCTGGTCTTCACGGTCATCGCCTACGGGCTGATCACCGCGTTCGCCGGGTTCGCCCCGTGGTATCCGCTGTTCCTCGGAGCCCTCGTCGGGATCGGCCTGTCGCGCATCACCTTCGGGGCGGCCGCCGAATCACTCACCCAGCTCTCGACCAACATGGCCATCCGCGGCCGGGTGATGTCGATCTACATCATGGTGATGGTCGGCGGGCAGGCCGTCGGCGGCGTCGTCATGGGGTGGATCGCGGAGCACCTGGGCACGACCGTCGCCTTCGCGGTCGCCGGCCTCGTCCCCGCGACCGCCGGAGTCGTCGTCGCGATCGTCCTGGCCCGGCGCCACCAGCTGCGCATCCGGTTCAGCCTGCGCAGCCCCCGGCGCTTCGTTCGGATCGTCGGGGCGAACCGGTCCTGATCAGCCGGCGTCAGCGGGCGTTCTCGGCGCGGGCGAGCAGCGCCTCGACCTGGTCGACCCCGAGCACGGGCATCGTCTGCGGGCCGATCGGGTTCATGATGTCCTTCTGCACCTCGTCGACGAGCCCGCTCAGCATCGCCACGGCGTCGTCGACGATCTCGGTCGAACGGGTGTCGGTGCCGTGCAGCAGCCAGCGCGCGATCTCGAGTTCGCTGAGCAGGGTGGCGCGCTGGCGCAGCTGGCGGTCGACGGCGCCGCGCAGCCGGGAGTACGCCGCGAACGCGGCATCGAACACGTCGTCGCCGCCACCGAGCAGCCAGCTGAGGTCGCGGGCCGGGTCGCCGACCCGCAACGCGTGCCAGCCGAGCACTCCGGTCACCCGGTCATCCGCCCCGAGGAACGAGTCGGAACCGAGCGAGCCGTTGACCACGGTCGGGGTGAACTGCCAGAGCGCCGACTCCTCCGAGGCGGCCTCCCAGCGGCGCAGCAGCGCGGCGGGGATGAGCCCGGTCGCGGCCGCGCGATCCATCAGCGTGACCGTGGAGCGCAGCGTATCGACGCTGCTGTGGGCCGGGAGCCCGGCATCCACGACGAAGCTGGTCGGAAGGGCGTGGATCGCGGCGATCGCCTCGCCGACGGACGCGGCGTAGTCGAGGCTGAAGCCGGCCAGCGGCACCTTGGAGCCGTACACGAACTCGTAGACCACCGCGCGCGTGCCGTCGACCGGGACCTGCCCGGCGAGGGTCGAGACGGCGAACGGCAGCCGGGTGCGTACCCCGGCGCTCAGGGCGCGCAGCGCCACGAGATCGGCCGACTGCTCCGCCTCGGCGCGTTCACTGCGGGGGACGCGGATCGTCCAGTGCCGGCCGTCGGCGCCGGTCAGTAGAGCGGCGTCGAAGTCGCCGCCTCGCGACCCCAGGGGCTGCGATGCGGCGACGTCCAGACCGTCCACGGCCGACGTCGCGAGCGCCGCTAGAGTGAGATGGGATCTGGCCATGCCGACAGGGTAGGTCGCCCCGTGCCCGCCACGGCTGACCGCCACGCCCCTCGTGCATGCCTGTGAAACGCCCGCACGCCGGGCTGGAGGGGAGGGTGTCGTGACCGACCCGTTCCTCGCCCGGCTGCCGCTGTCGCGCTCGGCCCTCGATCGCGACCACCGCGCTCGGGCCACCGGCACCGAGAGCCTGCTGGCCGAGGCATCGGCGCGTGCCGTCGTCCTGCACGAGGGAAAGGCGCTGCTCGACGGCGAGGCATCCCTGGCCTTGCTGCCCGCCGCATCCGTGCCGCACGAGGCGGCCCTCTACCTGGGGCGCGCGATCGCCGACTCGCCCGACCTCCCGGCGGGCGCACCGGTCCTCGCGCTGATCGTCGACGACGCCCAGGCGGCCGAACTCACCGGCCCGGCGCCGGTCGAGGGTGCCTGGGGCGATCTGCGCCGGCTCGGCCACCTGATGTCGGAGCGCGACGCCGGGCTCTTCACCCAGGCCCTCGCGCTGGCCAACTGGCACACCGCCTACGGATTCTCGCCGCGGACCGGCGCCGCGACCGCGATGGGGTCGGCGGGGTGGACGCGCCTCGACGAGGACGGCCGCGAGGTGTTCCCGCGCACGGACGCGGCGGTGATCGTCGGAGTGACCGACGGTGAGGATCGCCTGCTGCTCGGGTCGAACGCCATGTGGGAGGGCAACCGTTTCTCGCTGCTGGCCGGGTTCGTCGAACCGGGGGAGTCGCTGGAGTCGGCGGTGATCCGCGAGGTGCACGAGGAGTCGGGTCTCGTCGTCACCGATCCGGTGTACCTCGGCAGCCAGCCCTGGCCGTTCCCGGCATCGCTGATGGTCGGCTTCCGCGCATGGGTGGCCGAGGGCACGCCGACCGCGGGGACGCCCGACGGCGAGGAGATCATGGAGCTGCGCTGGTTCACCCGCGACGAGCTGCGCGACGCCGCTGCGTCGGGTGAGATCATCCTGCCCGGCCCCACCTCGATCGCCCGCGCCATCGTCGAGGAGTGGTACGGCGGTCCGCTCACCGACGGCAGCCGCTGGTGATCGCCGACCCGCTGGCGGGTCTCGACCCGGAGCAGCGCCTGGCGGCCGAGACGCTGCTCGGCCCGGTGTGCATCCTCGCCGGAGCGGGAACGGGCAAGACCCGAGCGCTGACCCACCGCATCGCCAACGGCGTCGCGACGGGGGTCTACGACCCGGCCCGGGTGCTCGCCCTGACCTTCACCACCCGGGCGGCGGGTGAACTGCGCACCCGGCTGCGCGGGCTCGGGGCGGCCGGGGTGAGTGCCCGCACGTTCCACTCGGCGGCGCTCGCGCAGCTCAGCCACTTCTGGCCGCAGGTCGTCGGCGGCTCGCTGCCGCGCATCCTGAACGGCAAGGCCCGCGTGCTGGGTCAGGCCGCCGAGCAGTTGCGCATCCGGGTCGACACCGCCGCCCTGCGGGACGCCGCCGCCGAGATCGAATGGCGCAAGGTATCGCGGATGTCGCTGGAGCAGTACGCGATCGCCGCGGGGTCGCGCGCGCTGCCGCCCGGCCTCGGGGTGGATGCGATGGTCGCGCTCCAGCAGGCATACGAGACGATCAAAGACGAGCGGCGGCAACTCGACTTCGAGGACGTGCTGCTCGCCACCGCCGGGATGCTCGATTCGGAGCCCTGGGTAGCCGAGCAGGTGCGTGCCCAGTACCGGTTCTTCGTCGTCGACGAATACCAGGACGTATCGCCCCTGCAGCACGAACTGCTCGAGCTGTGGCTCGGCACCCGCACCGACCTGTGCGTCGTCGGGGACGCCAGTCAGACCATCTACTCCTTCGCGGGTGCCACCAGCGAGTACCTGCTCGGATTCGCGCAGCGCTACCCCGATGCCACCGTCATCAGGCTGGAGACCAACTACCGCTCGGCCGAACCGGTGCTGCGCCTGGCGAACCGGCTGATGCGCGGCCGGGCCGGCGCCCTCGACCTGGTCAGCGCGGGCGACAGCGAGGGCCCCGAGATCGCCGAAGCCGTCGCCTACGACTCCGATCTGGATGAGGCCGAGGGGGTGGCCGCCGCCGTCGCCGCGGAGGTCGCCGCCGGCACCCGTCTCGAGGACATCGCCGTGCTCTACCGGGTCAACTCGCAGGCGCCGCAGTTCGAGGCAGCGTTCGCCGCGCAGGGGCTCGGGACCCGGCTGATCGGGGCGACCCGGTTCTTCGAACTCGACGTGGTCAAGCGGGCGATGCTCGAACTGCGCAGCGTCGCCCGCACGACGCCCGTCACGGGCGCGCCGCCGCTGTTCCAGTCGGTGAGCGACGTGCTCCGCGACATCGGCTGGACCCTGCAGGCTCCCGAGGGCGGCGGCGCGGTGCGCGAGCGCTGGGAGGCCCTCAACGCCCTCGTCGAGCTGGCCGATCAGGCCCCGGCGGGCACCACCCTGCGGGCCTTCGCCGACGAGCTGTTCGACCGCCAGGCGGCGGAGCACGAACCCACCATCTCGGCCGTCGTGCTGTCGACCCTGCACAGCGCGAAGGGCCTCGAGTGGCAGAGCGTGCACCTCGCGGGTCTCAGCGAGGGATTGCTGCCGATCGCCTACGCCCAGGGCCTCGAGGCCATCGACGAGGAGCGCCGCCTGCTGTACGTCGGCATCACGCGTGCCCGGCGCACCCTCAGCCTGTCGTGGTCGCGACGGGGTCTGCGCGGTCAGGACCGGGCACCCAGTCGCTTTCTGGCGGAGCTGCGCACGAGCACTCCGGGTGCGTCCATGTCGTCCAGGCGCTGATCCGGGCGCCGTCCTCGGCCAGCCGCCAGCCCCGGCCGATCGTGCCCGGCCCGCGACCGAGGCGTTCGAGGATGCGTCGCGCCGCGAAGGTCGCCGCGGTGAGATCGGCCAGTTGCGTGCGGGGAGCACCGGGCCGGCCCCAGAGCTGCGTGACGATCGCCGGCCAGGCCGGGTCGGCATCCCGCCGCGTCAGCTGCAGGCAGTAGATGCAGGGTCCGCGGCCCGGTTCGACGAACGGGCCGACCGTGATCGCCCGATCCGACCCCACGATCGGCAGATGCGGGACGTCGCGCCGCAGCCAGTGCGCCGCATCGTCCGGACCGATCACCCACTCGGCGACGAGCACCGCCAGGTCGGGCTGCGCCTCGCGCCCGACCGCGAGCACCCCGGACTCGCGCAACAGGCTCGCCAGGGTCGTCGCGATCGCTCCGGTGCCGGTCACCAGCACGCGCTGAGCGGGCGGGGATGCGATGGCCGCGTCGCCCGCCAGCACCGGCCCCAGCCTGCGCAGCAGCGCCCGGGCCTCCGGAGGGTCGATGCCCGCCTCACGCGCGAGCATCTGCCAGCCGCTGCGCGAGATACCTGCGCGCAGGGCGCTCAGCATGCGCTCGAGCCCGGGCCCGACGTCGTCGATCACGACGGGCTCGTCGACGCCGAACTGCACGCTCGACGGGGTGCGCCAGACGAGGGGCACATCGTCGGGGACCTTGAGGACCATCAGCCCAGGGTCCTCCGCGCCCGCGGAGCGCGCGCGGGCCATCCACAGGAGCGGGCGCCGACGTCGGCCCGGCCGGCTCAGTCCTCGCGGGGGCGGTCGCCGGTCTCGTCGTTGAGCAGATCCTCCAGCGCCTGATCGACGTCGTCCGGCTCGGGGGATCCGGCCTGGAGCCTCGCCACCAGGGCGGCCGGGTCGTCGATCTCGGCGTCCCCGGGGAGGATGTCGGGATGCGCCCAGAGCGCGTCGCGGCCCTCGGCGCCCACCGCATCCTGCACGGCCTGCCACATCGCGGCGGCCTCACGCAGCCGGCGCGGGCGCAGTTCGAGTCCGACGAGGGTGGCGAACGCCGACTCCGCGGGACCGCCCGCCGCGCGGCGGCGGCGCACCATCTCCGCGATCGCCTCCGCCTTCGGAAGCCGGGTGGTCGCCGCCGCCGTGACCACATCGACCCAGCCCTCGATGAGGGCGAGCATCGTCTCCAGGCGGGCGAGTGCCGCCAGCTGCTCCTCCGACTTCGGCGGGATCAGCGCGCCGCTGGTGACCGCGGCGCGCAGCTCCTCGGGGTTGGCGGGGTCGAAGTCGGCGGCGAGCTGCTCCAGGCGGTCGGTGTCGATGCGGATGCCGCGCGCGAAGTCGGTGATCTGGGTCATCAGGTGCAGCCGGAGCCACTTCGCGTGGCGGAAGAGCCGCGCGTGGGCGAGCTCGCGCACCGCGAGATAGAGCCGGACCTCGTCGAGCGGGATGTCGAGACCGGCGGCGAACGCATCCACGTTCTGGGCGACGAGGGCGGCCTGGCGCTGGTCGCCGTCGAGCAGCGGGATGCCGACATCGCCGCCCGAGACCACCTCGCCGGCGAGCTGGCCCACCACCTGACCGAGCTGCATCGCGAACAGGGTGCCGCCGACGTTGCGCATCAGCTGACCGGCGTTGCCGAGCATGCCGGCCAGCTCCTCCGGCGCCTGCTCCTCGAGCACCCCGGTGAGCGCGCCGGCGATCGAGGTCGCCACCGGTTCGGCGAGCTGCGTCCACACCGGCATCGTCGCCTCGGCCCAGCCGGAGCGGGTCAGCAGAACCGGTGCCGCGGTCAGGGCCGCGATGCCGGTGGTCTCATCGAGCCACAGCGCCGCCACGTGAAGCGCCTGCTCCAGAGCGGACTGCTCGCCCGGCGTCGCCGGCACGGCGGACCGCTGTGCAAGACCCTTCGCCTGCTCGAGCGCCAGCCCCCAGTTGATGCCGTCGCCGCTGTTCTGCAGCGCCTGCTGCAGCTGCCCGATGAGACGCTGCACGAGTTCGGGATCGTTGGGGAGCCCGGCCGCGCTCGCGAGCTGCGCCGGATCGAGATCGGAGTCGCCCGCGAGGAAGTCGCGCAGCATGTCGCGGAACTCCTCCTCGGAGGGCTCCTCGCGCGGGTCGTCTGCCATGCGTTCTACGCTAGCCCCGCCCCCCGGCGTGCACAGCGGAGATTCGCCTTAGGCTGAATCCCCGTGAGCCAGTTCCCGGACGACGCCGAGTGGGAGCGTCCCGACGAGCGCTTCCGGGACGTCCGGCACTCGCCCGCTCCGCTGGCCGGCTGGATCCTGATGATCGGCGCCATCGCCGGAACCGTGGTGCTGGGCACCCTCCCCGCGCCGTACGTGCTCGAGAGCCCCGGCCCGGTGTACGACACGATCGGCGACATCGAGATCGCCGGCGACACCGTCCCCGTCATCGACATCGACGGCGAGAAGACCTACCCGACGTCGGGCTCGCTCGACATGCTGACCGTCACCCTGCGCGGCAGCAGGCAGAACCCGCTCAGCTGGGTCGATCTCGCCATCGCCTGGTTCGACCCCACCCGGGCACTCCTGCCGCTCGACCTGGTCTACCCCGACGGACAGACCGAACAGGAATCCGACGAGGAGAGCGCGGCCGACATGGCCGACTCCCAGAAGGAGGCCGTGGCCGCCGCGCTCACCGAGCTCGGCATCGACTACACCAGCATCGTCGTCGTCGGATCGACGCTGCCGGGCTTCCCGGCCGAGGGCGTCCTGCTCGCGGGGGACCGCATCCTCACCGTCGACGGCGACCCGATCGACGGCGTGACCGAGCTGAGCGCCGCGCTCGCCGCCCGCCCGGTCGGCTCGACCTACGCGATCGGCATCGAACGGGACGGCGAGAAGCAGGTCGTCGAGCTGACCACCGAGGCGTCGCCCGACAAGCCCGACATGCCGATCATCGGCATCCAGCCGCGCGCCAGCTACGACTTCCCGTTCGACGTCACCGTCAACCTCGGGGACGTCGGCGGCCCGAGCGCCGGCACGATGCTCGCGCTCGGCGTCTACGACAAGCTCACCCCCGGCGAGCTGACCGGCGGCGAGCGGATCGCCGGCACCGGCACCATCGCGGCCGACGGGCGGGTCGGGGCGATCGGCGGCATCCGGCAGAAGATGTACGGCGCGAAGTCCGCGGGTGCGGACTGGTTCCTGGCGCCCGAATCGAACTGCGACGAGGTCGCCGGCCACGTCCCGGGCGGGCTGGAGGTGTTCGCGATGTCGACGCTGGACGATGCGCTCGAGATCGTCGAGACCATCGCCGGCGGCGGTGATACGTCGGGTCTTCCGCGCTGCGGCTGAGCCCGGCGGGCATTCTCGCAGGCTGCTCAGCCTAAGATCGGGGCGTGTCCACAGCCTCCGCCCGTCCTGCCGAACGAAGCCGAACCCGCGCCGCGCTGGCGATCACCGCCGCGATCCTCGCGGTCATCGTGATCGGCTTCTTCATCTTCGCCGGCCTCTACGCCGACGTCCTCTGGTTCGACCAGCTCGGATTCCTCGAGGTGCTCACGACGCAGTGGGCGGCCCTCGCCGCGATGTTCGGCATCGGCTTCGGCGCCATGGCGATCATCGTCTGGCTGAGCATCGCGATCGCGTACCGGTCGCGTCCGGTGTACGTGAAGCTCAACTCGCAGCTCGACCGCTACCAGCAGGTCGTCGAGCCGCTTCGCCGCCTGGCGATGTACGGCATCCCGATCGTGCTGGGCGTCTTCCTCGGGGTCTCGACGGCGACGCGCTGGAGCACGGTGCTGCAGTACCTCAACCGCACGCCGTTCGGGCAGACCGATCCGCAGTTCCATCTCGACATCTCGTTCTACGTGTACGAGCTGCCCTTCTACCGTGGGCTCGTCGCGTACGCGTCGGCGATCCTGCTCGTCGCCGGGTTCGCCGCGCTCGCCACCTGCTACCTGTACGGCGGGATCCGGGTCACCGGGCGCGAGGTCCGGGTCACCCGTTCCGCGCGCATCCAGCTCGCCGTGATGGCGGCGCTCTACCTCGCGCTCCAGGCCGTCAGCATCTACCTCGACCAGTACGCCACCCTCACCGAGGACGGTTCGCTCATCACCGGGGCCGCCTACACCGAGGTGAACGCGGTCATCCCGGGCCGGCTCATCCTGGCCGGCATCGCCGCGCTCGTCGCCGTGCTCGCGCTGGTGACGGCGGTCATCGGGCGCTGGCGGCTGCCGCTCATCGGCACCGCCCTGCTCATCGTGTCGAGCCTCGTGATCGGGTCGATCTACCCGGCCATCGTCCAGCGCTTCCAGGTCGAGCCGAGCGCCCGCACCCTCGAGGCCGAATACATCGACCGCGGCATCGAGGCGACCCGCGAGGCGTACGGCGTCGATGACGAGCACGTTCAGGTCAGGCCGTATGCCGCGAAGACGGATGCGGAGGAGGGCGCCCTGCGCGAGGACGCCGAGACCACGGCCAACATCCGCATCCTCGACCCGGCGATCGTCTCCGACACCTTCTCGCAGCTCGAGCGGGTGAAGCAGTACTACCGCTTCCCCGAGCACCTCGACGTCGACCGGTACACGATCGACGGCAAGACCCAGGACACCGTGATCGCGGTGCGCGAGCTGAACCAGCGCGGTCAGAGCGCCAACGACTGGTTCAACAACACCCTGGTCTACACGCACGGCTTCGGCGTCGTGGCCGCCTACGGCAACCAGCGCTCGCCCGACGGCCAGCCGCTCTTCCTGGAATCCGGCATCCCCTCGGCCGGTGACCTCGGTGAGTTCGAGCCGCGCGTCTACTTCGGCGAGAACTCGCCACGGTACTCGATCGTCGGCGGTTCGGCCAATGGCGACCCGGCCGAGCTGGACTATCCCTCGGGCGACGAGGACGGTGGCGGCGACAAGTACACCACCTTCGACGGCGACGGTGGGCCCCAGCTCGACAGCGTCTTCAAGCGCCTGGTCTACGCCATCAAGTTCCAGTCCGAGCAGGTGGTGCTCTCCAGCAACGTCACCGACGACTCGCAGATCCTCTACGATCGCAACCCGCTCGCCCGCGTGCAGAAGGTCGCGCCGTACCTGACGCTCGACTCCGACGCCTACCCGGCGGTCGTCGACGGGCATGTGGTCTGGATCGTCGACGGCTACACGACGAGCGACGCCTACCCGTACTCCCAGATCCAGCAGCTCTCCAGCGCGATCGCCGACACGTACACGCCGACCCCGGCCTACGCGATCGACGACATCAACTACATCCGCAACTCGGTCAAGGCCACGGTCGACGCGTACTCCGGCGAGGTGACCATCTACGCCTGGGACGCCGAGGACCCGATCCTGAAGACCTGGGACAAGATCTTCCCGGGCACGATCGTCTCGGCCGACAAGATGAGCAAGGACCTGCTGGCGCACGTGCGCTACCCGGCCGACCTGTTCAAGGTGCAGCGGCAGATCCTGGAGACCTACCACGTCACCGACTCCGGCACGTTCTTCTCGGCCAACGACGCCTGGGTCACCCCGAAGGACCCGACCCGCTCGGCGACCACCGCGAAGGCGCAGCCGCCGTACTACCTGACGATGCAGCTGCCCGACCAGCAGAGCCCGGCCTTCACGCTGTACTCGACCTACATCCCGCGCACCAGCACGGGGGACGCCTCGCAGAGCGTGCTCACCGGCTACCTGGCCGTGAACTCGGATGCGGGACCGGACTACGGCAAGCTCACGCTGCTGACCCTGCCGAAGGACGACACCGTGCCCGGCCCGGGTCAGGCGCAGAACCAGTTCACCTCGGATGACGTGGTCGCCAGCCAGATCGCGCTGCTCGAGCGCGGCTCGACCGAGGTCATCCGCGGCAACCTGCTGACCCTGCCGGTCGGCGGCGGGCTGCTCTACGTCCAGCCGGTCTACGTGCAGTCCACGGGTGAGACCAGCTACCCGCTGCTGCGCAAGATCCTGGTGGCGTTCGGTGAGAAGGTCGCGTTCGAAGACACCCTGGATGCGGCCCTCGACACCCTGTTCGGTGGCGACAGCGGGGCGGCGGCCGGCGACGGCGACGTGCCGACCGAGCCCACGGATCCGACCGATCCGACGGACCCGACCGATCCGACGACGCCGACCGAGCCCACCGAGCCGGGCACCATCGACGAGGTCGCGCTCGAGAAGGCGCTCGCCGCCTACTCTGCGGCGCTGAAGGAGCGCCAGCAGGCCTACGCCGACGGCGACCTGGTGAAGGCGGCGCAGGCCGATCAGAAGATGCAGGATGCGGTGGAGGCGGCTATCAAGGCCACGAACGCCGGCTGAGTCAGCACCACCCCCGAAAGCCTGTTACCCTGGAACACGCATCGCGGGGTGGAGCAGTTCGGTAGCTCGCTGGGCTCATAACCCAGAGGTCGCAGGTTCAAATCCTGTCCCCGCAACGAGAGAAGGCCCGGTTCGTCGGAAACGACGCGACCGGGCCTTCCTCTGTTCCCGGATCCTGCCCGCGCGCAACAACCTCGGAACTGCGGTGCCCGCGCAGCGACAATCCCGTGCGGCGGCGCCGCGCGCGGACCGTTGTTCCGAGGTTGCTGCCCGCGCGCGGGTCAGGCCATCGTCTCCACCCACTGCGCCCGCCAGTCCGGGGCGGGGAACGCCTCGCTCCAGTACGCCGTCTCGTGCGCGATGCGGCCGTCGCGGAACTCGAACACGAAGATCGTCTCGTAGGTCGGCCCGTCGTAGTCGAGGGTGGCCTCGGCGACGACGATGTCACCGCTGCTGAACAACCTCCGCGGGGTGATGGTCGGCAGAGTCGGGAACGCGCCGTAGATCGCCCGCCGGTTCGCGGCGCCGCGCACACGCTCCCGCGACTGCGGCCAGTCCATCAGGGCGTCGTCGGTGAACAACTCGTCCATGACGGCGATGTCCTTGGCGTTGAGACAGGCGATCAGGCGCTCGATCACCTTCTCGTTCTCGGCGCTCACCTGTGCCTGCCGGGAATCGTCTGCGAGATGACGATGGTGTTGCCCTCGCTGTCGCGGAACCAGGCGGCTCGTTCGGTGCCGACCTCCGCGACGCCGTTCTCGGTCTTCAGGCCCGGCAGGTCGTACTCCTCGAACACGACCCCGCGTTCACGAAGCTCCGCCATGTCGCCGTCGAGATCGGAGGTGGACCACCCCATCTGGGTGTTCCTCGCCGTGCCGGCGTTCGCGGTCTCGTAGAGCTGGAAGATGTAGCCGGAGGGTCCCGAGTAGGCGAGCATTCCCGGCTTGTCGAGCGTGGCCTCCAGCCCGAGTTTCTCGCGGTACCAGGTACGCGCACGCTCGAGGTCGGCGACGGGGAGGACGGTGTAGATGGAGAGCGGATCACGCATGGAACACCTCGGTTCTCGTCCGGATGGCGAACAATGTACGCCCGATAGGCTCCCGGTATGAAGATCCTCCTCATCGGGGCGGGGGGCGTCGGATCCGCCTTCTGCTCGATCGCCGCCCGACGTGACTTCTTCGACAGCGTCGTCGTCGCCGACTACGCACTCGCCAGCGCGGAGCGTGCCGTCGCGGCGGTGAACGATCCGCGGTTCACCGCGGCCCAGGTGGACGCCTCGAGCGCCGACTCGGTGGCCGAGCTCGCCAAGGCCAGCGGCGCGACCCACGTGATGAACGCCGTCGACCCGCGGTTCGTCATCCCGATCTTCGACGGCGCGTTCGCCGCCGGTGCCGACTACCTCGACATGGCGATGAGCCTGTCGCACCCGCACCCGACGGACCCGTACACCAAGACGGGCGAGAAGCTCGGGGACTACCAGTTCGAGAAGTCCGCGGAGTGGGAGAAGGCCGGTCGTCTCGCCCTCGTCGGCATCGGGGTCGAGCCCGGCCTCAGCAACGTGTTCGCGCGCTACGCCGCCGATCACCTGTTCAGCGAGATCGACGAGCTCGGCACCCGGGATGGCGCCAACCTGGTCGTCGAGGGCTACGACTTCGCGCCGTCGTTCAGCATCTGGACGACGATCGAGGAGTGCCTCAACCCGCCCGTCATCTGGGAGAAGGACAAGGGCTGGTTCACGACCGAGCCGTTCAGCGAGCCCGAGGTGTTCGACTTCCCCGAGGGCATCGGGCCCGTCGAGTGCGTGAACGTCGAGCACGAGGAGGTGCTGATGATGCCGCGCTGGGTGCAGGCCAAGCGCGCCACCTTCAAGTACGGCCTTGGCGATGAGTTCATCGGCGTGCTGAAGACCCTGCACAAGCTCGGCCTGGACAAGACCGAGAAGGTGAAGGTGGGGGATGTCGAGGTCAGCCCCCGCGATGTCGTCGCCGCGCTGCTGCCCAACCCCGCGACACTCGGCGACAAGATGCACGGCAAGACCTGCGCCGGGCTCTGGGTCACCGGCACCGGGACCGACGGCGCGCCGCGCTCGACGTACCTGTACCACGTGGTCGACAACCAGTGGTCGATGGCCGAGTACGGCCACCAGTGCGTGGTCTGGCAGACCGCCGTCAACCCGGTCATCGCGCTCGAACTGCTGGCCAAGGGCACCTGGTCGGGTGCCGGTGTGCTCGGGCCGGAGGCGTTCGACGCGGTGCCGTTCCTCGACACGCTGAAAGACGAGTACGGCTCGCCCTGGGGCATCCAGGAGGTCCCGGCGGCATCCTAGGCTGACCCGCGTGCGCCACCTCGCCATCGACGCCGGCCAGACCGGCATCCGCACCCTGCTGATCGAGGACGGGGTCCGCGGCGCCGAGGCCGAGCTGCCGGGGGTCCTGACCTCCGAGCCGCTGTTACCGCAGCTCGCGGCGGTCATCCGCGGTGCCGGCGACGGCATCGACGTGGTGAGCATCGGCTCGACGGGTCTCACCGCCGGGCAGACCGACCCGGCGGGTATGCGCGAGCTGGCCGGGGTGCCGCGGGTGCTGATGGCCCACGACTCGGTGACCTCGTATCTCGGGGCGCTCGGCGACGAGCGCGGCGCGGTCGTCGCCGCCGGCACCGGCGTGGTGACGCTGGCGGTCGGAGCGACCGATGTGGCGCGTGTCGACGGCTGGGGCAACCTGCTGGGCGACGCCGGGTCCGGCTACTGGATCGGGCGAGCCGCCCTCGACGCGGTGATGCGCGCCCACGACGGGCGCGGACCGCGCACCGCGCTCACGGCGCGAGCGCAGGCCGAGTTCCCCGACCTCGAGCAGGCCTACATCACGCTGCAGGGCGACCCCGGCCGGGTGCGCCGGATCGCCGCCTACACCCGGCACGTCGCCGACCTCGCCGCCACCGACGAGGTCGCGGCGGGCATCTGCGTCGCGGCCGGGCGCGAGCTCGCGCTGTCGGTCGCCACCGGACTCCGCCGCGTCGGGGCCGGCCCCGTCGTCTGCGGCATCGGCGGGGTGCTGCGTGCCGAGCCCATCGCCCGCACGTTCGAGGCGGCGCTGCGGGAGCGCTTCCCCGATCTCGACCTGCGCCCGCCCCGCGGTTCGGGCATCGACGGCGCCGCCCTGCTCACCGAGGTGGCCGGCGACGCCGCGCTCGCGGCGCTCATCGCGCAGAGCTGAGCCCCGCGCGGCCGAGTCAGTCGGCGAAGGTCAGCGCATACTCATCGAGGCAGATGAAGACCCGCGTGATCAGCGCGCCCTCGACGACGAACGAGATCACCTTGTGCTCCGAGGACAGCCCGACGATCGCACCCGCGGGGAAGTCGTCGGCGTACGAGGGGTAGTGCCCCGGATGGTTGGCGTAGGTGTCGAGCTTCGAGGCCGGCAGGTCGAAGTCCCAGGTCGCCGAGGGGGCGGTGACCTCCGAGATGTTGTTCACCACCAGCGCGTGATCGGTGACATCGCCCTCCGCCTCGCTGGCGCAGTAGGTGAGGTGCACCGAGGGCGCGAGCGATCCCTCGAGCGCCGCCGTGTTGCCCGAACTCACCGCGTCGATCACGGTGGCGCGCAGTTCGACCTCGGGATCGACCGTCTCCTCCGGCTCGGCCGTCGGCGTCTCGGGGGCGACGACGACGGGGTCGTCCGTGGCCGAGGCGTCCGGTGTGCCCGGCGCGCATCCGGCGAGCAGGCCGGCGGCGAGCGTGAGAACGATCAGGTGGGGAACGGTCATGGCAAGCCTCCTCGGTGCCCCCACTATGGCGCATAGGCTGGCCGCATGGAGCACTCGGTCGCCGTCGCCCAGTTCGCACCCGGCGAGGACACCGCCCGGAACCTCGAGGAGATGTCCCGGCTGGCCGGCGATGCGGCCAACCGCGGAGCCCTCATGGTGGTGTTCCCCGAGTACTCCTCGTACTTCACCCCGACCCTCGGCCCCGACTGGGTCGACCACGCCCAGGGATTGCATGGTCCGTTCTCACGGGCGCTCGCCGAGCTGGCGACCGAGCTCGGCATCCACATCGTCGCCGGGCTCGTCGAGAAGGTGCCCGACGAGCAGGAGCGAGTCGCGAACACGCTCGTGGCCCTCTCCGACACCGGTGAGATGGTCGCGCACTACCGCAAGGTGCACCTCTACGACGCGTTCGGAGACCAGGAGAGCGCCTACATCGTGCCCGGGCCCGCCGATCAGGTGCCGGTCTTCCCGTGGCGGGAGTTCACCGTCGGGCTTCAGACCTGCTACGACGCGCGCTTCCCCGAGGTCACCCGCCGGCTCGTCGACGCCGGAGCCGACCTCGTGCTGGTGCCCTCCGAGTGGGTGCGGGGTCCGCTGAAGGAATCGCATTGGCGCACGCTGCTCACGGCCCGCGCCATCGAGAACACCGTCTACGTCGCGGCGGCCGACCACGCACCCCCGGTCGGCGTGGGCAACAGCATGATCGTCGACCCGATGGGCGTCGAGCTGGTCACCATCGGCGAGACGACGGATGTCGCGGTCGCCTGGATCTCGCCCGATCGCGTCGCGCAGGTGCGGCGCGTGAACCCCGCATTGAAGCTGCGGCGCTTCGGGGTCGTCGAGCGCTAGTCCGGCGCGCTGGAGAGCCCCTGCGCGTAGGCGAAGAACGTCGCCTTCCCGCGCGAGGTGTCGGCATCGTCGGTGTCGACACCCGACTCCAGCAGCTGCGCCAGACCGTCGACCACCTCGCTGAGCGGCGGATTCGGGGTCAGCAGGGCGGCGCCGCCCGACACCGCCGAGATCACCGCCGACACCGCACGCGAGTCCACTCCCGGCCGGACCGTTCCCGCCTGCTTCATCTCCTCGATGAACTCGGCTCGCACACTGAGCTGGGGGATGTAGGCGAACCCGTGCGTGAGCCGCATGATGCGGCTGAGGCCGTCGCCGTCCATGAGGTACAGCGACCGGGCCAGGGGCCGCTCGTACACCGCCGAGAGCACGTACCGGTAGATGCGCGACAGCCGCCCGCCGACCGGATCGCGCTCGATGTCGTCGACGATCGCCTGGAACATGCGGGTGTACTCGCGGTTGAGCATCGCCGCGAGCAGACGCGGGATCGACTCGAAGACCGCGGCGACGTCGGCTTCGGTCATGCCGAGATTGCGGGCCAGGCGGCGAAAGGTGACGGCGTCCAGGCCGTCGTTGGCGAACGCATCCGCCGCCGCGTCGAGCACCTCGTCGGGGTCGAGCGGCGTGCCGGGGGGATCGGGGATAGGAGACACGTCCCCGTCATGTTAGTGGGCAGACGGGTCTGTCCGTCCTCCCTTTTCGGCCAGGAGTCTCAGGCGCGCGACGCCCTCGTCGACGACCTCGTCGCGCTTGCAGAACGCGAAGCGCACGAGGGACCGGTACCCGGCCGCGTTCTCGGGCCGCACGAACGCCGAGAGGGGCACCGCGACCACGCCGATCAGGTCCGGAAGGTCACGGCAGAAGGCCAGCGAGTCGTCGTAGCCGAGGGGTGCCGCGTCGCCGATCACGAAGTATCCGCCCTGTGGCGTCGAGACCGTGAATCCGGCGGATGCGAGGCCGGCCGACAGGCGGACGCACCGTTCCTGCAGGGCGGCTGCCGCATCCGAGAAGTAGGCGTCGGGCAGATCGAGCCCCGCCGCGATCGCCGGCTGGAACGGCGAGCCGCTCACGAAGGTGAGGAACTGCTTGACGGCGAGGATCGCGTCGCGGATCGGCGGAGGGGCGATCAGCCAGCCGATCTTCCAGCCGGTGGTGTTGAAGGTCTTGCCGCCGCTCGAGATCGTGACCGTGCGCGCCGCCGCGCCGGGCAGCGTCGCGATCGGGACGTGCGGGCGATCGAACGTCAGGTGCTCGTACACCTCGTCGCTGACGATGACCGCGTCGTGGCGGTCGGCGAGTTCCACGATGAGGCGCAGGGCCTCGTCGGCGACGACGGTGCCGGTCGGATTATGCGGGGAGTTCAGCAGGATCAGCCGGGTGCGATCGCTGACCGCGTCGCGGAGGGCGTCGAGGTCGGGAGCGAACCCCGGGGCGGGCATCGGGACGGTGACGTGGCGCGCTCCGGCGAGGGCGATGATCGCGGCATACGAGTCGTAGAACGGCTCGAACGTCACCACCTCGTCGCCGGGTTCCAGCAGCGCGAGCAGGGTCGCCGCGATCGCCTCGGTCGCACCCACGGTGACGAGCACCTCCCGATCGGGATCGACGACCTGGCCGTAAAAGCGCTGCTGGTGACGGGCGATCGCCTCTCGCAACACCGGCATGCCGAGACCCGGCGGGTACTGATTAAGCCCCTCGGCGATCGCCTGCCGGGCGGCGGCGAGCACCTCGGGCGGTCCGTCGTAGTCGGGAAAACCCTGGCCGAGGTTCAGCGCGCCGGTGCGGATGGCCAGGGCGCTCATCTCGGCGAAGATGCTCGGGCGCAGGTCGCCGGCATCGCTCAGCAGCATCGCGCCGCGGGCTGCACGCGCCCAGGCGCCGGGAACCTCGCTCACGCCGTCACGGTATCGGATGCTGTGGACAGTCCACGCGGACCTCGCGGCGGGTTGCCTACGGTCGGGCGCATGCGAATCGCTCTGGCCGCCTCGGCCCTCGCCCTCACCCTCGCCACGGCGGGGCTCATCTCCTGTACCGGACCCGAGGGTCCGCCGCTGCCGCCCGGTCCGGCGCCCAGCGGGACGCCCGTGTTCGCCTCGGATGAGGAGGCGCTGGCGGCGGCGGAGGGGGCGTATCAGCGGTACTTGGATGT